>JAEUIU010000083.1 GCA_016795065.1 Phycisphaerae bacterium | reverse complement strand
TCATGCCAGAACTTTTCAACGTTCACGGCTTCGGTCCTCCAGGAGGCATTACCCTCCCTTCAACCTGCCCATGGGTAGATCAACCGGTTTCGCGTCTACCCCCTGCGACTCGGCGCCCTTTTAAGACTCGGTTTCCCTACGACTCCGCCGGGATTCGGCTTAGTCTTGCCGCAAAGAGTAACTCGCCAGCTCATTATGCAAAAGGCACGCCGTCACCCCCGAAGGGGCTCCGACCGCTGTGTAGGCAGATGATTTCAGGTACTTTTCACTCCCCTTATCGGGGTACTTTTCATCGTTCAGTCGCCTTACTGGTTCACTATCGGTCGTCAAGTAGTACTTAGGCTTGGAGGGTGGTCCCCCCATGTTCAAGCCGGATTTCACGAGTCCGACTCTACTCAAGGCCTCACCAGCAACGGCATTACAGGACTATCACCTTCTATGGTCGAGCTTTCACAGCTCGTTCACGCCGCAATCTGGCTGATCCGCTTTCGCTCGGCGCTACTAACGGAGTCGCGGTTGCTTTCCTTTCCTCTAGCTACTAAGATGTTTCAGTTCGCTAGGTTCGCTTCGATACCCTATACATTCAGATATCGATGACCCAAAGGGTCGGGTTGCCCCATTCGGAGATCCTAGAATCAAAGCTCGGTTACCAGCTCCTCTAGGCTTATCGCAGGTTCCTACGTCCTTCATCGCCTCTTGACGCCAAGACATCCGTCATCTGCCCTTAATGACTTGGTCTCACCTACCGAACGCCGATCGGATTGCTATCCGTCTGTGTTCGGAAGCTGAGGGCCATCCCAGGGTTGCATACCCGCCGTTTTTCTTTCGGCGGCCCCAGGAACTCAGCGTGCTGATCACTCAGCCCGCCAAGCAGTCGCTCAAGCTGCTCATCATCTCGGTGTTGCGATCCGATCCGCTCGACGCAGGCACGTCAGAGACGTACACACGCTTCGCGCTCGGATCCGCGACGCTTCACTATAAACTCATGACTTGTCAAAGAGCCGACCGGTAAAGGTCGCGATCGCCGCTGCCCTGCCGTTCGTGGTTTCCCACTCGGGCTTGGCCGCTGGCAGTCACTTCCGGGTCACCGGCTGCACCGCGATCGGAGGTCCGTCTCAGGTGCAGACCGCGAAAGATAGCGATCCTCGCGGAGATGTCAACTGCTTCGGCTGCATTCATCGCCGCCTTTTTGAGATGTGCTGACGTTTTGCCCAATAATCGGGGTGGACCTGCCGAGGCACAGGCAGGTTTTTGGAGCCAGCCTCGTGCCTTGGAGCCGAGCGGCTTTCAAGGCGAAATTCCAACGGCTTATCCACAAGCCACCCGCGAAGTTACTTGCCGCCTGGGCCTGATCCCGAGCCTGGAATCTGCGGGAGTTCCGGAGCGCCCTCCTCCCCTCCCTCTTGGTTCGCAGGCTTTGCTGGGGCGTTCTTGGCGGCCTCCACCTCATCGTCGAAACGAGCCCGGTCAGAGGACGCTTCGTCAGACATGGGGTCCCGCACCACAATGCGATCCTCGTCTATGCGTCTCAGGAGCACCCGGACGCTCCCCTTGCCCTCACTGGCCCCATCTTCGACGATGTCGACGACGAACCAGTCAGTGGTGAAGTCAATCGATGGCGAGCCATCGCGTCGCTTCTCAGAGACCCGCCCGATACGGTCTCCCGGCTGGACATTGCTGATCTTCTCGGCTCGCCTAGCGCCGTCGAAGAATCGGTACAGCTCGACCGTGGCCCGTCCGAGTCCGAGCGTTCCGCCGTTGGGCTGGGCCTCGGTCACGAAAATTGCAACCGGGGGCTCGACCGTAACTGGCTTGCTCGGTTCGCTCACCGCTGACGCCAAGGCAAAGGGGTCTGAAAGCCGCTGTTGCTCGGGGACCAACTGCCGCCGTCGGGCGAAGAACGGGTTGTAGGAGTCGATCCGACAGGTGTAGCGGTAGGTCTCACCTGGCTTTACCCAGATGTCATGTGCCCAAACGAGGATCTTCTTGTCCTTCGCGAGGTCAAGAACGTCCTTCCCTCCGTCGAGTGTTTCGGCCGGGGCGAGTCGCTTGATGTCATCCTCAAGCTTCTCAATCTCGTTCTCAAGGTTCTTCAGACGGCGCGTCAGGCGAATGCACTTGTCAAGGTCTTCCTTCTCGCGGGGCTGGCCCTTGTTCTTGCCGCCCGACATGCCTCCGCCCAAACCACCTCCACCGGGTGCCTTGGGAGATCCGCTGCCACCATCGCCGCCGCCCTCAGCCCCTTCCTTCTTGTTTCGGTCCCGCTCGTCAGGCTTAGTGGGCTCGCATGGGCCCCCGAGTTCCTTGACCTGCTCGGCAAGGCGATCTCTCTCGGTGAGCTTGCGGGAGTGCGACTGCTTGAGGCTGTTGAGCTTGCGAGCCTCGGGATCCGTCTGCCCGCTCGTCACCTTCTCCGTTGGTTCGTCGGCATTGAGAATCAAGCCCGCCGAAAAGGTGTTCCCCTTGGTCGGAAGGAAATCCGGCTGAAGAATGGAGAGGACCTTGTCCTTCTGGGCGAGCAGCCGGAACATCTCGTCGCGCAGGTCGATGCCAGCCTTCTCGATCTCCGCACGGAACGAGAACTGATCGGGAAGGACCGCCACGACGGCCGGAGCTCCCCACGAGCCATCCTCCTGAAGCTCCTGTCGCTCAAAAACTACGTCGACGACCCAGAGGGCGTCGTTGTACCAGAGGGTCGGGATTGCAAGGAGCGGTGGCTTGTCGTTCTCCATCGCTCGATGGAGTTCATCCACCATCATCGCCACACTCACTTCAGCGACCGGAACGAACCATGTGATGTCGTGAGGCTGGCCTGGCTCGAAATGGAAGACGGTGGCCAGATCCGGATGCTGGTTGAGCACTGTCTCATCGAGCGTGTCGGACTCCTGCCGGACGGTCACCATTCGGGGGGCGAGCATCCTCGGCTCGTAGTAGCGGGCCGCAGCCACTGACGCCTCGCTTGGGAGGATCGCCGCAGCAAGCGACGGTGCCGTGATCGGTAACGTCGTACGGGGAGAGACTCCGCCGTCCAAAGCGTTGGGGAAGGTCTTCATGGCGAGGGGCACCTCGCCCTCAACCAGGGGAGCGGAGGTGGCGCTCGCCGCTAGCTTCGCGGCGACCGCATCGGCACGGGCCTTTAGTGCCTTCTCGACTTCATCGGGGCCGGCCGGCCTGTTTTCAAGCGTCACATCAGTCGGGCGCATGATCACCTGCATTGCTCCGACGCCCAGAAGGACGACGCCAAAGCCGCCAAGGATGAACTTCTCGATGTGCTGTTCCCAGAACGGGATGCCCTTGATCTTCATGTGCCTGTCCCTTCGCGAAATCGCTCGTGATCAGCGGTTGTTCGTTGGTTGCCGCGTCGACGTTCCGTCGGACGGCGCTCCTCTGCCAGTGTGGGTTCTCGGCGGTTGGACGCCAGCGTTTGACGGTTAGCCTGCCGGCGCAGCCGCCGCGGGATCCGCGACCGGAGCGCCAACACCGAGTGCGGTCCGCACCTCGCTCGGCATCATGGGAACGGTCCATTCCCGTAGCCAGATTGACTCGACCATCAGGGTGACTTCGGAAACGTGGGCCTTGCCATAGATGAAACCATCGCGAGCCGCGGCAAACGGGTCCGCGGGACGCACGGCCGTCTCGAGAACGGTCATGAAGTTGCGCCGGGCCAGAGCATCAAAGAGCTCAGGCAACCGGGCCGTCTCAACGACCAACACCACTTTGGCGGATCGGACGTCATAGATTGGGTTGCTCACGCGACCGGTGAAACTACGCTTGTAGTCGCGAGTCGCCTCTTGGGTGAGGTCGATCACAGGTGCAGCAGCGGCGGCCGGATCGGCAGCAGGAGCAGCGTCCGCCGGTGGCTGCGTGCCATCGGCATTCGCACCGAATCCGCTGTTCATGCCACCGAAGGACCCCGATTGCGGTGCGGACTTGGCGACGAACGCCATGTCAGGAATCCGGATCGACAGGACTCGCTTCACGGGCCCCTTCAGGACGCTGGCGGTGCCGCCGTCGCCACTCTTGGAGCTCGCGTCTGCGATCGCCTCAAAGATGTCCTTGGTCAGCCAGAACTTCCATTGCCAATCGTAGAGCTGGCCCAGGGTGGGCTTCTTCAGCTCGGGTGACGGCGGAAGGTCCAGAGCATCCATTCCGGCATAGACCGTGATCTTCTGGGCCTGCTCCCCGTAAACCGCGAGCCGGCTTCGAGTCAGGTCCTCGGTCAGGTCGCTCAGTTCCTTCGGATCCAGCTGAGCACGCGAGGCCTTCTTCAGCGTCGACTCGATGTACTGACTGTCGCGTCGAGCCAGCGTTTCAGCAACCGCTTCAGGCGCCGGTGGAGCACCTGCATTCACGTCCTTCAGGAGTCGCTGGTAGGCGGCCATGAGCTCCTTGTGGACAGCAAACGCAATGACATCCTTCTTGTCGGCAGCAGGCTGCGGGAAGACGTTCTCGATCACCGGCTTGTGATCGCGGCGGTTTCGCTCGAGTGAGAGCTTGTGTACCTGGTCCGCGTCGCCCTTCAACAGGTCGGTGATGCGCTTGTACTCGTCAAGGACGGTCTGATTGACCACTACTTGCCGAGCCGTCGGCTCCCGGCCGGGAATCGCGAGGCTGATATTGCCCTTCTCGATGCTGGCCAGATCATTCAGCTTCTTGACGCGAGCATCGAGCTTCGTGCGCGAGGCTTCGGCCATCGAGCCTGAAAAGAACCAGCCGGCGGCTAGCGAGCCGATCGCGACAACTCCAAGGACCACCACGAGAACGTTGGACTTCACCCAATCAAGGACTGGCTTCATTGCTGTGGTTGCTCCTGGCCATCGGCTGGGGCGCCGGACACCGGCGCGAGTTCGATCTCAAACGTGACGACTCCGCGGAAAACGGTATCGCCCTTCTTCACGAGCGAGGGAGAGGACGGCACCGGGGCAAGCCCGTCAACGTCGAACTTCAAGGGTTCGTTGGCACCAGTGCTGCCGCCACGGCGAATGCCGTCGTTGGCACCACCACCGCCGACCCCATCTTCTCCACGCGTTGCGTTGCTGCTGCCGGCTTCTTCGTCGCTGTTGCCGAAGCCGAGGCCGGCTCCCGGACGTGCAATGACGTTCTCCCCGGTCGTTCGCTTGCCGGGCTTGTTTCCGCCACCCAGTCCGCGTCCGCCTCCACCACCATCTTCAGGCGGAGCCTCTCCTTCCGGTGGCCGCTGCGGTTCGTCCCGCTGGGTTGGCGTGCTCGGCATCTCCGGCATCTTGATCGTCCCGTCGTCGCCAACGATGGCGCTTCGCACCTCGAAGACTGGTTCGGAAATGACCTTGTATGGAACGTCCGGGCGGTCTTTGCCGCGCAGTTCGCGGAAGTAGGCAACGACCGTGTCGTTGAGGAAGTCCTGTCGACCCGCGTTGGTGAACGTCACGTCCATCGTGACCTTGATGCGGCGTGCGCCATTCGGGAAGGAGTAGGCGCCGGCTAGGTTCTCAAGGGTGATGTTCCGTCGCTCGCCGGACGGGATGTTCTGGATGAGTTCAGCGCTCTCGCCGAGAAGCTCCAGTTGCGGACGGGCGGCCGCGAGAGAACTTGCGACGTCATCCACAAGGGCCGGCCATACCCGCCGGTCGTCAGTCAACCGACGGAGGTTCTCAGCCCGAAAGCCCAGGTTCGCGTCGGTCTCAAGTTGCCGGTATTCGCTCTGGAACTTCTTGCCTTGTGCCAGGACCGAAGCGATGAGCTGATCGGTCTGCTTTGCCTCGGCGCTTTCGAGAGCCGCATCACTCATGATCGGCGAGACGAACATGAGGCCCGCAGCGGCCACGGCCACCGCGGCGGCGCCGGCGAACCACTTGGTCTTCGCGGCCCACATCTGGTCACGAAGGGCCTTCACGGGAGCGAGGTTCACGTCAATCGGCGCAAGTCCGATGCTCTGCAGCGCGAGCCCATAGGCGGTCGCCATATTGACGGTATTTGCCGCAAAATCTGCAGCCTCCCGACCTTCGATCCGGATCTTGCGGAACTCGTCGTGACGCACAACCTCGAGGTTGAGTTGCTGCCCAAGGAACTTGCGCAAACCGGGGATCTTGAAGGTCGACCCAAGCCCAATGATCTGCTCGACGTGCACGCCGCGGTGCAACTGCTGGTAATAGTTGAGCGACTTCTGCACGTCCGTCAGGAGGTCGGTGAAGACCGGGCGCATCGCCTGCATGATTTGCTTGGCGTACTTGCTGGTCGCAGACTCCTGCTTCAGAGCATCGGCCTTGCCGTAGTTGAGCTTGAAGCTCTCGGCGATGGCGTCGGTGAAGCTGGTTCCGCCGACCGGGAAGGTACGAATCCAGCAGCGACCCTCGTCCGCGACGATCAGATCCGTCGAACTGGTGCCGATGTCAAGGAAGACGATCGGCTTGGACTGCGGGCCCAGGTCCAGATCGAAACTGAGGGCGTTGAAGACCGCGAGCGGGCTGATCGTGACGATGTCGGCGTTGATGCCGAGCTCGGCATAGAGGGCGAGCCGCTGGTTCAGGCGTTCCTTGGTGATGGCGAAGATGCCGACTTCGATTTCGGGGCTATCACTCGCCTCGAAGGTCTCGTAGTCCCATTCCACTTCCTCGATCGGGAAGGGGATCTGCTGCACCGCTTCGAACTTGACGATGTCGGGGACCTTACGGGGCTCGACCGGCGGCAGCTTTGCGAATCGTGCGAAAGCGGTGTTTCCAGGCACCGAAATGACGCAGTGCTCGCCTTCCACTTTCTTCTGACTCACAAACTGCCCCAGCCCGAGACGGATCATCTCGTCCTGGTCCAGGTCAGGCGTGGTGAGCACCTTCTTGTGCGGAATCACCGCGAAATCGGTGAGTTTTGCCTCGTCTCCAACGCGTTCAAGCCGGATGGCCTTGATTGCATACGCGCCAACTTCGATGCCCCAGGCCGCCTTGAATGAAGCCATGGTCGCCCTCAAGGGCTCACCCCGGGCAAGTCGCGCGGCCCGCGGGGAGCGTCAGGTGGTGGTGTCCAATGTGTGCGCAGGGGACTGCCCGGACGCCCGGGAACCCGCTGCCAACTCTGCCGACTCCCGCACGCGCGGGGGTCGCACTATAACTCAGCCGTTCGCACAGGCTTCCGAATTTCCGGGAACCTCTAGGGCACAAACCCTAGCACGCGAACGACCCCACCACGATCGTCCACTCCCCCACCGATTTGACGCCTATCGGGATGTCAAACAGTCGTACCCCAAGCCCACCGCATCACTCGGTACCCAAACAGGGCGGTCGCTGAGGGAGTCGCCGTCAGCTCGGGTTGGGAGCGTGCCCCGCACCCGTGCATCAGCAGCCGGTCACTCATCGAGGTTCCGCGAGTCCATACGAATCCGAACTGCGACAGATGCTTCGGGGTCGAAAGGATGCAGGAACTGCGTGAATGACCGCTGCCGCATGGCCGGCGACGACGGCGTGGGCCGCGTGAATCCGGCGAATTCGAAGGATGTGACGACTCACATCGGACTGGTCCGAGGGTACGCTGTCGTGTCTTCGTTCCCCCTCGGCGCGGTCCCCGCGCGGCTCATTTCGACCACTTCACATGACCACGGATCCGAACAGCGGTCCCGCCTCCTCCGCGTCTGACTCAAGCACCGGTAGCTCCGAAGCGACCGGGACCGACTCACCCTCCCGAGGTAATTCCGGGCAGGCATTCGGTTCGGCCGCCCGCGGAAGCGCACGCGACGCCGACCTGCACAACTCGCTGGAAGCCGAAATTTCGGCCGCTCTTGGCGACATGAGCGTCGAGGACCTTCTTGAGGAAAAGCCTCGCCCCAAGGCCCCAGGTGGCCAAGGGGGCGGCGGCAACCGAGGTGGCCGGCAGCTTCGAACCGGCCGTGTATTCCGGATCCACGGCGGCGATGTCTTTGTCGAATTCGGCCCAAGATCCCAAGGCGTCTGCCCGCTCGCTCAGTTTCCTGAACCCCCAGCCGTCGGCTCCGACCTTGAGTTCGTGGTGGAACGACTCGATGCCTTTGAAGGGCTTTTGGTCCTGTCGCGGCCGGGTGCTGTCCAGAAGGCTGATTGGGGCAACCTTGAGATCGGTCAGGTTGTCGAGGCCCGCTGCATTGGCATGAACAAGGGCGGACTCGAGATGGAAGTCGCCCACCACAAGGGCTTCATGCCCGCTGGCATGGTCGACCTCCGGCACATCCCGGACATCTCCGTCTTCATCGGTGAGAAGTTCCCCTGCGAGATCGTCGAACTCAACAAGGACAAGAACCGCCTGATTCTCAGCCGCAAGGCGGTGCTGGTCTCCGAGCGGGCGGAAAAGCGGGACGAACTGTTAGCTCAACTTGAAGTCGGCCAGATCCGGCCCGCCACGATCATCTCGATCCAGCCATACGGTGCCTTCGCCGATCTTGGCGGCGTCGACGGGCTGATCCACATCAGCGACCTTTCGCACGAGCGAATCAAGCACCCGTCCGAGACCGTGAAGGAAGGCGAGATCGTCCAGGTCAAGATCAAGAAGATCGATCGTGACCAGGAGCCGGTGAAGATCTCGCTTTCACGCAAGGACACGATGAATGATCCGTTGGCCCAGGCGCTGACCTCATTCAATGTGGGCGACACGGTGACCGGGAAGGTCACTCGCCTCGCCGAGTTTGGCGCGTTTGTCGAACTTGCGCCAGGCGTGGAAGGCCTCGTCCACATCAGCGAGGTGAGCCACGAGCGGATCCCGACCGTCGACAAGGTCCTGAAGCGCGACGAGGTCATCACCTGCAAGATCCTGCAGGTCGATCCAGGTAAGAAGCGAATCAGCTTGAGCCTCAAGGCGCTTCAGAGCGCGCCAGAACGCCCGGGTCGCCCGGGCCGTCCCGGCCAGGACTCGGACAGAAACTCGCCGCGCGAGGAAGATCCGGGCATGCGCAAGCTCAAGGCCCGCATGGGCGGCAAGTCGAACCAGCCAGAACTGAAGGGCGGACTCGGATAAGTCCGACCTCATCGAGCAACGATCGTTCCCCCTCGGAACGACCAACAATCGTCGGAAGCGAGAACGGGGTGGCCCCAGCATGCTGGAAGCCACCCCGTTCGCTTGCGCCCCGTCGGAACGAGTCGCTACCCGTCACGCACCTGGAATTGGGCGATGCGGTCGCGGAAGACGCCGGCTTGGGACGAGGTTTGCTCGGCCGCAGCCGCCAGTTCTTCGGCGCTTGCCGCGTTTTGCTGCGTCGCCCGATCCAGTTCACTGACGTTTTCACTGATGGCGCTGGCCTCGTGCGCCTGAGCTTCATTGGAGGTGGCGATCTCGTTGACGAGTTCGTCAACGGTTTGCGCCGTCTTGACGATCGTGGCTAACGATTCGGCCACTTGGCCGCTGAGGGAGACAGCACGTTCGGCCCGCGAGGTCGACTCTTCCGCCATCGCGGCCGTCTCGCGAGCGGCCTCGGCGGAACGCTGGGCCAGATTGCGGACCTCCTCCGCCACGACCGCGAAGCCCTTCCCCGCTTCCCCAGCCCGCGCCGCTTCCACGGCGGCGTTGAGGGCGAGAAGGTTGGTCTGGAAGGCGATCTCGTCGATGACCTTCAGCACCTTGGAGATGGCGTCGCTGGAGCGCTTCACTTCGCTCATCGCGTCACTCATCTGATTCATCTGCCCCTGGCAGGTGACCACCGATTGACGGCTTCGTTCGGTGAGTTCGGCCGCATGCCGGGCGCTTTCGGCGCTGCGCGTCGTGCGACCGGTGAGTTCCGAGAGGCTCTCGTTGATTCGTTCGAGGTTGGCGGCCTGTTGCGTTGAGCTCGAAGCGAGGGATTGGCTCGTCGCGCTCACCTGTCCCGAGCCGGCGTCAATCTGGTGCGATCCCTCTCGAATGTGGACGAAGGTCGACTCCAGCGTCTCGAGGAATCCGTTGAACCAGGTCGACATCTGCCCGAGTTCGCCGATCGCCTGACGGTCGACCCGCAACCGAAGGTCCCCCTCGGAGATCGCATGGATCTTCCCGATCATGTCCACGATCGGCCGCTTGAACCCGCGATGAAGGACGAATGCGAAGACACCCAACATGATCGCCACGAACGGAAGCGACCAAGCGAGACCGCGAGTGACGAACGACCCGACCGCAGCCTGCATCGGCGCTAGCGGCAGAACAACCTCATAGGCACCGTGCGTTCCACCAGCGGACCAGCCTTCCATGGCGAAGCCGATCGGATCCTTCCCGTCGCCGTCCGGATCGTTCTTGGCATCGGGCGTACCGTGGCAGGTGAGGCAGCTTGCCTCGAGCCGAATACACCGCATGTAGTGGTAGTTGCCTGAGGCCTCGTCAATGCGGGCGATCTGCTCGCTTCCGCCGTCTGCGACTTGCCGCTCGAGATCTCGGAGGAGCGCCTCGCGGAAGGATCCCGGTTCTGGCGTGTGCTCCCGATTGCGGGCATCAAAGGCGACGATGCCGAAGTCGATTCCCTCTCGCTTGGCCGCAGCTTGCGCCGCTGTCCAACCGACCACGACAGGCACCGTCGAAAAGAATGTCGTTTCGGTGTAATCCTTGCCGGCCGCAATCTCCTGCTTCGCCTCGGCAAGCAGGCGCTCGGCATCGATCGCACCCCTGGCGTGCATCGCGCTGGCATTGGCCTTCGCCTCTTCGGCGACCGCCGTCAGCGTGGCTGCCTTCTCAAAGAGCGACGCTTCGGCGGAGTGACGAAACGCGGTGATCACCACCGCGTAGGTCACACCGAGGGCGACAACGACGGTCAGTGTGGTCAGGACCAACACCCGACGTCCAAGACCCCAGTTTCGTGTTCGTTCCGCCCATGCGCCCATCGCCGGCCCCCCGTGTTCGTGACGTGTTCCACGTGATGGTCTGGGGCCGCAGACTCAAGCCCCTGACCATCACGGTTGAACAGTTGGTCGGCGAATCACAGAAGGCAGTGGAGTCACATGGCCTAGATTTCTACCGCATGAGCACATCGACTCAATGCGGAATGAGGGTCGGCGATGTCATGCCCCGAACGGTCAATCTCCTCGCACGCGGAACTGGGAGATCCGATCCCGGAACGTCCCCGCCTGGGACGAGGTTTCCTCCGCAGCCGCCGCGAGTTCCTCGGCGCTGGCGGCGTTTTGCTGCGTTGCCCGATCGAGTTCGCCAACGCTTTCGCTGATCGCTCCGGCCTCTTGAGCCTGCGATTCGTTTGAGCTCGCGATATCCCGGACCAGTTCGTCCACGGATTTCGTTGCCCCAACGATCTTCTCAAGCGAGCCAGCAACTCGTTCGCTCAGGTGAACCGCCCGTTCCGCGCGGCCGGTCGACTGGTCCACCATGGATGCGGTTTCCTGCGCCGCCTCTGCGGAGCGCCGGGCGAGGTTCCGCACCTCCTCGGCGACCACCGCGAATCCCTTGCCCGCCTCTCCTGCGCGGGCGGCCTCGACCGCGGCGTTGAGGGCAAGCAGGTTGGTCTGGAAGGCGATCTCGTCAATGACCTTCAGCACCTTGGCGATCGCGTCGCTTGAACGCTTCACTTCGGACATCGCGTCGCTCATCTGTTGCATCTGGCCATGGCACTCGATCGCACAGGTGCGGCTGGCCTCGGTCAGCGCCGCCGCATTTCGGGCGCCGTCAGCACTCTTCGCGGTGCGGCCGGTGAGGGCCGCAAGGCTGTCGTTGATGCGCTCGAGGCTCGAGGCCTGCTCGGTCGAACTCGACGCAAGCGCTTGGCTGGTGGAACTGACTTGGCCCGAGCCCGCGTCAATCTGGTTGGAGCCTTCGCGGAACTGGACGAAGGTCGCCTCGAGCTTCTCAAGAAGCCCGTTGAACCATCGCGACATCGTGCCGAGCTCCCCGACGGCCGTCTCATCGACGCGCTGGCGGAGATCGCCCTCGGCGATGGCGTGGATCTTGGCGATCATGTCGTTGATCGGACGACGCAGCGACTTGTTGAGCATGAGTGCGAAGAGGCCAAGCAAGACGCCAACGATCGGAATCGACCAGAGTGCTCCGCGGGTCACAAACGAAGCCACCGCCGCTTCCATCGGTGCCAGCGGAACAACGACCTCGTAGGCGCCGTGAGTCATGCCGACCTTCCAGCCTTCCATGCCGAAGCCAAGAGCGTCCTTCCCGTCACCGTCGGGGTCATACGTACCTTTCGGGTCACCGTGGCAAGCGAGGCAACTTTCCTCGAGCACGATCGAACGCATGTAGTGGTAGGACTTGCTGGCCTCGTCGATGCGGGCGATCTGACGACTGCCGCCGGCTGCGACTTGCTTTTCAAGATCCCGGAGAAGCGTCTCGCGGAACGAGCCCGCTTCGGGCGAGTGTTCCTTGTTTCGGGCTTCGAAGGCGACGACGCGGAATTCGATGCCTTCCTTCTCGGCGGCCTGCTGGGCGGCCGTCCAACCGACCACCACGGGCACGGTGCTGAAGAACTTCGTCTTGGTGTAGTCCTCGCCGCCCTCGATCGCCGCCTTTGCCTCGACCAGGAGTGTTGCCGCGTCGATCGAACCGTTGGCGTGCATCGCGCTGGCATTGGCCTTCGCCTCATCGGCGACTGCAGTCAGGGCGGCTGCCTTCTCAAACATCGACCGCTCTGCCGCTTCGCGATACGCCCCGATCACGACGGCGTAGTTCACGACCAATGCGCCCGCAAGCGAGACCGTCGTCATCAGAAGCACTCTGCGTCCAAGTCCCCAGGTCCGCGTGCGTTCTCGAAGCGCGTGAAGCATGTTCGTCCCATCGATAGATGTGCCCGATCGGGACGCCAACAGCGTGAAGTCCCGACGCCAACGTCGGTCGCTCGCGCTCACGACACGAGCCGATCACGTACTGGCTCACCACAAATGGTGACTCCCACGCAACCCTCGCCCGACACCGACGCGAGGGCCGTGAGTAGGACGTACTAGGCTGAGCCAGAGGCGACGTCGCCACGCAAGGCGGACAACAACCGCCTCACTCCAACGAGGTCGATCGCCGGGACCGATGCCGTCGGGCGGTCGGATTGGAGGTCGGCATGCAAGGGGATGCGCATCGCCGGTGGCAGACGGAGAATCTTGGTCTCCACCCCCGCGTCATCGAAGGTCAGTCGATCAAGACGTCCGAAACGAGTCTCCATGGTCGAGAACGACGGCTCTTCGACGCCTGCCGCCACGAGAATGGCCGCGATGTCTCCGACCGGGGCATCGCTGACCACGCGAATGCGACAAACAGGATCGGCGTCGACCAAGCCGCGGGCGGCCCGACCGATGAGGGCGACCGGCGTCTCGCCGACCCAGCCCGACGTCGAATTCCCCAACTGGGTGGCAAGAAGGGTCATGGTTTCCTCTGCCCGCTCCAACACCTCCGCGACATGCTGGCGATAACCGCTCGCCCCGAGCTCTTCGAGGGCGAGTCCACGGGCATGCTCCCGAACCATGCCGGCCGTCACTTCGTCGGCCCCGGGGTTGCCCCGAAGTGCAGCCCGGACGGCGGAGTGGATGTCCTGCGCGCGACCATCGCGGAGGAGCCGGGCTGCATCGCGGGCGACCTCGTCACGTCTGGCATTCGAGAGCTGTCGAGTCACGCGACGAGTGTATGGAGAGACACCGTTGCTGGGCGTTCCGACTGCTTCGACGGAGAGCGACCGTCAGCGCTGACCTCGATCCGCCCCGTACACTTGCAGCCATGCGACCGGACCTCAATCCCGACGAATGCCGCGTCTTGGGCACGCTCATCGAGAAGGCCCAGACCACTCCGAACCAATACCCGCTGACGCTTAACTCGCTGGTCACCGGCGTCAACCAAAAGAGCAACCGCTGGCCGGTGATCACGATCGATGAACTGCGGGCCCTCCGGGCCTTGGACGGCCTGCGGTCAAAGGGTCTGGTGCGAGAGGTCTCGATGTCCGGCTCGCGGGTCGAGAAATTCCGCCACGTCGCCCGTGAAGCGATCGGGGCAGGCACCAACGAACTCGTCCTCCTCACCGAGCTCATGCTTCGCGGCCCGCAAACCGTCGGTGAGCTGCGCACCCACGGCTCGCGCATGGTCAGCTTCGAGTCCCTTGAGGCCGTCGAAGCCGTGCTTGCCGAGATGGCAAAGGCCGAGCCGCCGCTGGTGCGCGAGCTTCCTCCGTCACCCGGCTCTCGGGCCCCGCGCTGGGCTCAGTTGCTCTGCCCGTCACTTCACCCGCTGGATGCTCCGGCTGCCTCGCACGAAGGGGGTTCGCCTTCCTCAGCGGGCGGAAGTGATCGGCTCGAGGCCCGCATCGAGGCTCTGGAGGCGCGCATCGCCGAACTTGCTGAGCAGTTCGAGGCGCTCAAGCGATCGCTTGGAGCCTGACACCTCGACAGGCCCTACCAGATCGTGGACGTTGCTGGCGGTGCCGCTGGCCGCCCGAGCGGGACACCGTCAATGGCCGAAACGTCCTCGCCATCGCAGGCCAATCGCAGCACGATGTAGCTTCGCGTGAAGGCTTCGACGAGAACACTGAAGACGTAGGCGATCACGAGGAGCGCCACAACTTCTTCCCATAGGTCAATCACCGCAGCGGCAGGGCGCTCGGCAACTCCGCTCAACCGGCCTGAGATCGCACCGAAGGCCTGACCGCCGTCGCCCAAAAGCGAACTCGCCCCACCGGCGCTGGCAGCCCCCTCTCCGCCGACCAGTCCAACGCCCCATGCGGTCAGGCCGATCGTCAGCGCCGCGAGGGTGGCGATGAGAAGTGTGCCGGCTCCGATCGAGACGAGCGAAGCAAGCACGACACCAATGGCTCGCAAGGGCGAACGAAAGAAATAGGACGCGCTTCGCACGCCGGCATCCATCGCGTCCGCATCGCCACAAGCAACCGCTGCGATCGACATCGGCAGGCCAATCACGGCCGCGGCCGCCATCGAGATGGCGAGGGCCATGGCTGCCATCGCAATGAAGTAGAAAAGGCCGCCAAGCAAGTTCAGTCCGGGCACGCGAAGCAAGAGACCCACGAAGAGGACGACCAAGAAGAGCCCAAGGACCAAGGCGAGCGGCGCGATCGGGAGCGCCAGAAGCCGCAGCCAAGCTCGGCGAAGCCAGGCGAAGGCCTCCATCGAGGTGATCTTCTCGCCGCGGGCGGCTTCGATCGCGCTCATTCGGGCGAGGGCGCCGCCGAAGACGGAGAAGGCGATGCAGCAGGCCAAGAGCCAGAGGCTCGTTCCGACGACGGAGGTGCGGAAGGCGGTCCCCGGGGTCCGCACCAGACCGTCGACGGTGGCCGCGCCGATTTCGCTGATGGAAAGCCCAAGCACACCGCTGACCAGCCGGCGAACCGAGTCACCGGTGCCAGTGGCGAGTTGCTCGGCCGGTCCGCGCGGGCGGGCCCGCTCGATCGCCGCCTTCGCTCGATCCCATTGCAGCAGAATCGCCGGTCGCTTCGTCGGGTCGGTCATGTTCGCCAACCGCTCGCGGCCGGCGCCGTCGACGGCGGCGCTCAGCGCATCGAGCGTCGACTCCGAGGTGACTTGAACCGCGAACGCGGTGCCGCCGATGAAACTGGCCGCGCTGGCTCGTGCGAATCGCTCTGCCTCTATCCGCGGGTTCTCGGTCCGGTTCTCGGTTCGGGCCGGAGCGTTGGCTGGCGGTGCGGACGCCCCTCCCAACGCGAGATAGCCCCAGTCAAAGGTCCATCCGCCAACGGCAATGACCGCCGCCAGCAGAAACGCCACCAGGAGCCTGGCCGGGGCGAGGGCTGGCAACAGCCCTTGGAAGACGTAGGCAAGCCCGCCAACGACCGTTGACCGATCCGCCTGCGAGGCCGGACCCAGGCCGACGCTCACCACTGCCGGGTGACTGCTCGGGGCATTCGACATGGCCGCGATGCTATCACCTCCCTAGCCTCGGTCGGGCGACGCCGGGGCGGACCAAAGCTCCAGTTCCCGACCTGCGTCAGCAAGAACCCAGCGGCTCACCGGATCGGCTAACCCTTGGGCCTGGGCGTTGTGAACAAGGGTCTCGGCATAGAGCCGAGCCTCAGGCACGCCGTTTTGCACATCATGGAGGAAGAAGATGTGGGCTGCCCACGGCCGATTGGTGGCATTGTCGGGCTGGGTATGCTCCAAATGCCAGACGATCGCTTGGACCATGCGCTGACGAATCAACGGCGCAAGGTGCGGAACAACCCGCATCGCCCGACCGAGTGCATGAAGGGAGCAAAGCTCCGCTTCGGTCCACACCTCGATCGCGTCCCATTGGTCTCTTCCCCAGAGCGGCCCAGAAGCGGCCAAGTCGACCTCGAGATCGTTCTCGGTCAGTCGGGCGCAGGCTTCGCCGATCGAGGCCCGCTCGAGCGTGCGCCAGAGGCGGACCTCGCCGTCCCCCCGGGGAGGAGACGTTCCCCGTTCCGGGGGCAGGCCGTGGGTCGGGCGAACGGCCCAAAGTGGCGGCCAAGCGGACGGGAAGTCGGCCTGCCCGCCGTCGACAGGTCGCCCTCGGCTCCCGAGCGTCTGCAGGTGATGGGCCCAATCTTCCAGAGTTGGTGTTGATCCACGATTGGTTCGCATCGCCGATTGCCTCGCGCGTTCAACCACCCAAGCCTTTGAAACTCACCATCGAAATGCTTGGATGAGCGGGAAGCGGTGATACTGTAGAGGCATGCTCGGTCGCACGACAGCACGACGCGCAGCGCTAGGCCTTCGCCGATGCTGTGCGTGCGGGTACTGCGGTCACTTCTCTCAGCTCGGCCCCGAACGGGCCAAGGCCGGCGGAGCCCACTGCCCTCGCTGTGGGTGTGACTTCTCCTCGCGGCCACCTCGCTCGTACGCCGAGATGGAAGGGCTCAACCTGATCGATCCTAGCTGGGATGATCTGACGTTGGGCAGTCGCCAGCAACCGCTCTCCCCAGGCGACATTCGACTCATGGAGGCGAAGGTGGTCGAACGTTGGCTCGCGTTCCTCTTCTTCCTCGCCCTCGCCGTCGCCGCCACGCTCGGGCTGGTCGCCCAACTGATGGCTCCTGCCGCGAACGGCTGACGAATCGCGACAGGCCGTACACTGCGCTTCGCCGTGGACAACCAGTCCCGTGCGTTGGAGATGTCCCATGCCAGCCGCCCAAGCGTCGCTCGACCTCGCCCCCGTTCTCGACACCGTTCAGCGCCTTGACCATGACGCGATCGAACGGCTGAAGGCCTTCCTCCGGATCCCCAGCGTCTCGACGGACCCTGCGTTCGCTGGCGAGACGCGACGGGCCGCGGAATGGGCAGCGGCACAGCTTCGCGAGATCGGCTTCCGCGTCGAGGTCGTGAACACCAAGGGCCACCCGATGGTCCTGGCCCATCACGATGGCCCCAAGGGCGCTTCAGGCAGCCCTCGCATCCTCTATTACGGCCACTACGACGTGCAGCCGGCCGATCCGCTTGAACTCTGGACATCGCCGGCCTTTGAACCGGTCATCGTCGAGGGTCACCCTATCAACGGGAAGAAGGACGGACCGAAGGGCCAGCGCATCGTGGCCCGTGGCGCCGTCGACGACAAGGGCCAGGTCATGAGCTTCATCGAGGCATTCCGCGCCTGGCACACCACCCACGGAACGCTGCCCTGCGCCGTGACGGTCATGCTCGAAGGCGAGGAGGAATCGGGCAGCAAGAGTCTCGACCCCTTCGTCAAGGAATACGCCAAGGCCTTGGCCGCCGACATTTGCGTGGTCAGCGATACCGGAATGTGGGACATCACCACGCCTGCCATTACCACCATGCTGCGCGGGCTGGTGTATGTCGAAGTCACCCTGCACGGACCAAGCCACGATCTCCACTCGGGGATGTACGGCGGCACGCTGGTCAACCCGATCAACGCGTTGGCCACGATCATTGGCCAACTGCACGATGGCGATCGGCGTGTCCAGATCCCCGGTTTCTACGACGATGTCGCCCCGCTGCCAGCCTCGATCAGGGATCAATGGTCGAAGCTCGGTTTCGATGAGAAGGAATACCTCGGCGAGGCGGGCGTGAGCGTCCCCTTCGGCGAGAAGAACTACTCGACGATGGAACGGATGTGGTCGCGGCCGACCTGTGATTGCAACGGGATCTTCGGCGGGTACACCGGCAAGGGCGCGAAGACCGTCATCGGGGCCCATGCGACGGTAAAGCTTTCCTGCCGCCTGGTGGCGAACCAGTCGCCGGAGAAGGTCTTCGCAGGCATCAGCCGCTTCTTCCAGGACCGTTGCCCGCCCGGGTGCCGGATCGAGATTGAGAGTCACGGCATGAGCCCGGCCATCGCCGTCCCCGCCGATTCGGCTTGGCTGCGGGCAGCTCAGCGCGGTCTGGCCAAGGTGTTCGGGAAGGAAGCTGCGGTGATCGGCACCGGCGGCAGCATTCCCGCCGTCGGCCTGCTTCAGCGCGAGCTTGGGATCGACTCTCTCCTGGTCGGCTTCGGTCTCGATGACGACCGGGTCCACAGCCCCAATGAGAAGTTCGAGTTGGCCTGCTTCCGTAACGGCATCCGCTCACACGCAGCGATGCTGGCGGAGTTCGCGAACGTCGTCTCCCACTAACGATTCAGTCGCTTGACTCGCTCCCGCATGGCCCGAAGCTGCATGCGCCGGGCGTCGACGCGAAGGTCCGCGACGCGGGCGACGGTGTCCAGCGCGAACGCTATGGCCGCGCACGCCGAGAATCCGGCGAACCCGACGGCAACCAGGAGCGAAAGCCAGTGGTGAGGCTCGATCCACGACATGCCGAAGTGGTCGGCGTTGCCGCGGCTTGACTTCATGGCGATTTGGCAATGGGTTCGCGATTTTCCTAACGACTGGCAACTCGTGGCGAACGTGCTCCGCGGACGAAAGCCGGGATGACGTTCGCCACCGGCTTCTAGCTCGTTACACTTCCCAACCAGCCCTTCGGGGCGAGCGACCGGAGGCACGTGCAGGCATGAGGAACGCGGCCACCCGCAAGGCGGATCGAAGCCCCGATGGCGAAGCAGGCGGTGAACCCGCAGAGCGTTCCCGTCGGACGAGCGAGCTGCCCCCCTGCCGACCCCATCTGGGAAGGTCATGCCTGACCATCGTCGGCACCCTTCGCTTCCTCTTTCTCGCTCTCGCGATGCTCCTGACCCTGCCCCAGGCGGCCCTCGGTCAGGAGATCAAGTACGAGCTTCGCAACTTCGGTGTCGGCAACGCCGCTCGCCCGGGCGACGGAATCGCGGTCCGCGTGGCGGTGGTGAGTACGTCGACCGAAGTCAAGACGGTGGAGATTGTCTGGGTCGTCCCCAACGCCGACGGTGACCCGATTGAGTACAGCCGCATCGTCAACGTGGCCCCGAACGGGCGAGTCGAGCGATGGATCTATGGTCGCCTGCCCCCCAATTCCAGCCCCGCACAGGTCGTCACTCAGGCCGCCTACCAAGTGCGGCTTTACGAGGTCGATGCGAAGCACAATCGCATCGCCGATCTCTACTCACAGCCGATGTCTGGCGCCGATGCCGAGACAGCCAGCTTCCCCATCGACCAGTTAGCCGACCTCGCCTTGGTGATCGGCGACTCCCGCCTCGGGCTCGAGGGCTACGATGGCGGCGCGGGTCTCGCCGGCGCTGGCGTGCCTCCGTCCCTCAATTCGATTCTGGCCACGATCGACGGCGCGACCCCCGACAGCATCTGCGATGACTGGAAGGGACTCTCGCCCTACAGCATGATCTTCTGGTGCGATGGGCGCCATGGGCCTGGGAAACTCGACAACGTCCAAGTCGAGGCGATCCGCGAGTGGATCCGCCGCGGCAATACGCTGGTGATCGGCCTGGCCGCCGACCTCGCCGCCGACGCGTGGGGCATCGGGAAGGCTGACCCGCCGGCCCTCTCCGATCTCCTGCCAAGTGTCGCCCCCACCCGCCACGAAGGCGTGCCGCTTTCGCTCATCGAAGAGCTCATCTCAAAGACCCCGCTTCGCGAATCGCGGGCGACGACCCGCCTCTACAGCTTCGATCCAAAGCAACTCGATCGCGGCTACCGACCACTGGTGGCGATTCCTGCCCGCAAGGACGCCAGCACTGGTTATGCGGTGCGCGAACCGAACGCGACCAATCCCGCCAACGCCCTCGCCGGCGCGGTCGTCGGCGTGCAGCGCAATTACGGGCACGGCCAGGTCATCGTCTTGGGCATCGACGTTGACGGCATCAACCAGCGGAATCTCCCGGGTGGTTCATTCCCGCAGGCCGACGTCTTCTGGAATCCGATCCTCGGCCGTCGCGGCGACACCCTGAACTCCATCCAGCGCCAGGAGCTCGAGGAGTCGCAGCGAATCGCCGCCATCCAGTACACGTCATCGCTGGGCAGCGGCTCGACGATGTCGGAGTACATCGGCATGCAGAGCAAGGCCGGCGCCGCGGTGTTGGGCGCGGCGGCCCTCTTCATCTTCTATTGGCTCTTCTCAGGTCCGTTGGGCTTCCTCGCCCTCAAGCAGTTCAAGCGGCAACGTCACTCGTGGATGCTCTTCGTCGTCTTCGCCTTCGTGTTCACGGCGGTGGCGTGGATCGGTGGCGTGGTCCTTGGCAGTACGACCCCGTCGATCAAGCACCTCACCATCATCGATCAGCTTGCCGTCGATCCCAGCCAGAGCGACCCGTCGAGCGGGGTGCCGCCGCAGCGTGCCGTCTGCTATTTCTCGGCCTACCTTCCCAACTACAACGAGAAGCTCATCACCGTCGGCGGCGACAACCCAAACAACACCCTCGACTCCTGGTCGAAGCCGCCGTCAGGTTCCGGCGACACCTATCCGAACAAGCTTCGCTACATCGTGCCCTCCGAAAAGGACACGCCTCGCGGGCTGACGCCAGGCAGCTATCAGGTCCCCTCGCGGTCCACGAGCGCCGACTTCGTGGCCCGGTGGATGGGTTCGGTGTCCACCGATTGGGGCGAGATCATCCACATGCGCACCCCGGTGGAGTTGCGACCTGTGCGTGACGGCGCCGGGGTCCAATTCCAGCTCGTGGGCACTATCCAGCATGCCTTGCCAGCCAGGCTGGAGCAGGTGAAGGTCATCGTGGTCACGCCGCGACGACGCCCCTTGGCCCTGATTCCGGCAAATGCGAAGCAGCCGATGCCCGCTGTGGACCGGTCTGGCGAAATGCCTCTCTATGGCTATTTCTTTGGGCTGAGCGAGTGGGCGCCGGGCGTCCCGCTCAGCCTCGAAACGATCATGAGTTCCGCCCAAGAGGGCGGCACTCCGATCCAGAACGGGATGCTCCCAAACATCGGGGTCGGTACCACGGAACTCTCCCGCGCCATGGCTCGGCTCTACCGCGAGCCGATCGGCAAGACCTTCGTCAACTTCACTGGCGAAAGCCAGACCAGCGAGGCCCGCCGTCGCTATCTCGAGTCGCTGAGCCTCTATTCGATGCTTTCCCCACCCGAGTGGCTGCTTCGCGGCTCGGGTAGCCAGGTCGAGGCGTACCGCGCCGAGCGAGAACATGCCCGCGAGATTGATCTCAGTGCGTGGTTTACGCGGCCGTGCATCATTGTGATGGGCTTCCTTGAGGACGCCCCAACACCGGTCCCGCTCACCATCGATGGTGATGAGGTCGCCAGCGAGGGAACGACCATGTACCGCTGGATCCTCCCGCTCGATGGATTCGGCTGGGAAATCGACAAGCGGTACCAAGACATGGTCGTGCCCGATCCTCGCTCGGATGTCGGCACATCGGCCTCGGCAAGCGTTCCCGACGCCCCGACGCCGCCAGCCACAGAGCCGACGGAAGAGAACGTCGATCCGGCGACCGCAACCACGCCGTCCTCACCGAATCCGCCTCGCGCCGTACCGGCACCCGGCCGGCGTCGCCCGAACTGACTTCACGCAACCACTTCGCCCTCACCGCCCGCTTTCCCGCCGAGATCCCCAGCGATGCCGATGATCGAGACGATCAACCTGACCAAGAAGTACGGTGAGTTCGTGGCGCTTGACCATCTGAACCTCACCATCGAGGAAGGCGATTGCTTCGGCTTCATCGGTCCAAACGGCGCCGGCAAGACGACCACCATCAAGATCCTGGCAACGCTCCTGAAGCCGAGCTGGGGCGAAGCCCGAATCGACGGCAAGGTCGTCGGCTACCAGAACCACCTCATCCGGCCGATCATCGGCTACGTCCCCGACTTCATGGGCGCCTACGAGGACATGGTGGTCACCGAGTACCTCGAGTTCTTCGCCGCCTGCTACGGCATTCACGGCAAGAAGCGCGAGCAGGTCGTCCGGGATGTCCTCGACCTCACCGACCTTTCCTATAAGGCCAACTCGGAGGTGAACGGCCTCTCCCGCGGCATGCAGCAGCGGCTCGCCGTTGCCCGTGTCCTTCTTCACGACCCGAAGGTCCTCCTGATGGACGAGCCGGCGTCAGGCCTCGATCCCCGGGCCCGCATCGAGATGCGCGAACTCCTCAAGGAGCTTCGTCGCATGGGGAAGACGATCATCATCTCCAGCCACTTCCTCCACGAGCTGGCTGAGCTCTGCAACGTGGTCGGAATCGTCGAACGCGGCAAGCTGGTCTATTCCGGCTCGGTCGCCGACGTCATGCGGCGGACCAGCGCGGGGATGGTCATCCAGATCATGGTCGACGAGCGGGCCAACGAGGCTGCCGAGCTCCTCGCGAAGGTCAAGGGAGTGAATCGGGTTGACGTTGTCGAGGCCGAAGGGGGCCAACGCATCGACGTGGCGGTCGATCCTGAGAGCGGTTTCCGGGCAAGCGAAATCCCCAGCCGACTCATCGCCAATGGCTTCCGACTCTCCTCGATGGCCCAAGAACAGGTCAACCTGGAAACCGCATTCATGCGCCTGACGAAGGGCCTGGTTCAGTAACGGGACTGAGCAGGCGCAACCTGTTCAAGGTGGAGGAGTTGGCGAGCAGTTGATGCCGAATCGGCGAGAGCCGCAGCTTCTCCCGAGAATCGTGCGGCTGCGACCTGCCCTCGATACACTGTGGAAATCACCAGCGGGACGCCCGCCGCAGACCATCCGCCAACGAGTTGCCCCAACGCCATCACCCCATCGCCATCACTGAGATGGAAGACCAGACCCACCTACCACTTGGCTCGTCCAACGAAACCAAGTCTCTGGACTGGGAACAAAGCGTCGCCGCGATGGCGGCTCGTCTTCGGAAGATCAGCGTGACAACGCTGGCGATTGCCTTGGTCGGCTTCGCCCTGATCCTCCTCGACTTCTCGATCGGCCCGTTCATCGGCCACGGCCTGATCCTCGGTGGGATCACCGGATGCCTCGTTCTCCTCGCCATTCTGCGCGAGAGGACCTTCCGTCGCGCGGAATCGCTCCTTCGCCAAGCCCGCCACAATGCTGCGGCAAGCCAGGCTCGCGACATGCAACTGCATCGGGCTATGGACGAGCTCCTCGGCCTCTGCGCGACGACAACAGGTCCGGGCTTTTTTGAGTCCGTCGCCAGGCAGCTCGCCGAGTCCTGCGGCGCCGACTTCGTGGCGATCTCTGAAGTCTCGGTCTCGGCGACCTCCGAAAGTCCCGTCGCTCGCACCGTTGCCTACATTTCGAAGGGAAGGCTCCTTCCAGCCGTTTCGTATTCGCTTCATGGCACCCCTTGCCATGATGTGATCACCGGCGGTTTTTGCCACCACACCACCGGTGTCGCGGAGAAGTTCCCTGCGGACCCCTTCCTGCGCGATCTCCGAATCGAAAGCTACATGGCGATCGCCCTGCGGGGCGTCACGGGCATTCCGATTGGGCTCATTACCCTGCTGGGTCATCAGCGGTTGCCGGATCCCGTCCACGCCGAGCGGGCGTTGCGGGCGATCGCCGGGCGCGCTGGTGCGGAACTGGAGCGGGCAGCCGCGGATCGCTCGCTGCGTGAGAGCGAGTCGCGACTCCAGGCGGTCATTCAGAACTCGCCCGGCGTTGCGGTTCAGTGGTATGACCATAACGGTCGTGTCGTCCTGTGGAACCGCGCATCGGAAGCGATGTTCGGCTTCGCTGCTGAAGAGGCGATGGGAAGGACCCTCGACCAACTCATCCACACTCCTCATGACGCTGCGGACTTCCTGAACCTGCTTGGTTCGATTGCCGAATCTGGCCGGCCGGTCGGTCCGGCGGAGTTCCCGTTTCGCCGCAAGAACGGCGAGCAGGGCGTCTGCATCTCCACGGTCTTCGCCGTTCCGGGCGAGAACTCCTCGCTCTGTTTCGTCTGCATGGATGTCGACATCACCCGCCAGAGGAAGGCCGAAGAGGCGTTGCGGCAATCACAGAAGCTTCAGGCGATCGGCCAACTCGCCGGCGGGATCGCTCATGACTTCAACAACCTCCTCTTTATCATCAACGGCTACGGCGAGCTCCTGCTCCGCGAGCTTGATGATCGGATTCCGTCACACCGGCAGTGCGTTGAGAGCATGCTCGAGGCCGGACGCAGGGCGGCGATGCTCACCCGGCAACTCCTAACCTTCAGCCGGAGGCAAACCGTCGAGCCGAAGGTGCTGGACCTGCATGCCGAACTGAGGCAGATGCAAGCGACGCTCGGGGAGTTGCTCCCACCGACGGTGCGCCTCCAATTTGAACTCACCGCGCCCAACGCCACGATCCGCATCGACCCGACGCAGCTTCAGCAGATTGTGATGAACCTCGTCATCAACGCCAAGGATGCCATGCCACATGGGGGAACGGTGACCGTGCGCACCGACGCGGCCGAATCGGAATCCCCAACCGCAACTTCGGCGGAGCAGCCGGTGATGCGTCTGATCGTCCGCGACACCGGCGAAGGCATGACACCCGAGGTGCGGGACCGGATCTTCGAGCCATTCTTCACGACCAAGGGCCCCGGCAAGGGCACCGGACTGGGATTGGCCACCGTGTACGGCGCGGTACAGGAAAGCGGCGGCGAGATCACGGTTGAGTCCCGCGAGGGCGAAGGCTCCACCTTCACGATCCGCTGGCCTCTGGTGAAACACAGCATTGCGATTCCCCCACGCGATGCTGGCGGTGCTTCGGATGAGCCCCTCCCGAAGTCCGGCAACGAGATCGTCCTCTTCGTCGAGGACGAGGATTCAGTTCGCAAGCTGGTCTCGAAGTACCTGCGCGATGCGGGTTATGTCGTTCTCGAGGCCTCCTCAGCCGACGAGGCACGCCGGATCGTCAGCGGCTCGCACGGTCCGATTCGGCTCCTGATCACCGACATGGTTATGGCGAGCATCGGGGGGCGCGAACTCGCGGACGAGATGCAACTGGCGTTACCGCGCATCCCAGTCCTCTTCATCAGCGGGCACAGCGATGATGCCACGTCCCGCCGTGGGTCGATTGGCTCGCAGAGCGCGTTCCTCCAGAAGCCGTTCTCCTTCGTGACACTCGGACGCACGGTGCGCGAACTGTTGGACGCGGCGGCGAAGCTTGACCCCGTCCCCGAACGAACCTGATGGGGACGCCTGACCCAAGCAGCCCGAGGAACGGCGTTCGACGCCTGTGGGCGCTCGTGACCTTGGCCGTCGTCGGCATGGGTGTTTCCCTGCGGGCGTGGCTTCTCTTCCGAACAGCCGTGCCCCCCGGTGTCGACGCCGGCTACTACCCCTACCAGTCGCGGACGCTTCTCGAACTTGGCCGCCTTGCCTACGACGATGTGCCGTTGCGCTTCCTGCTCGACGCCGTCCTTGCCAAGGCCATCATGCTGCTGACCGGCAGTTCGGTGGACAACGCGACGCTCTGGATCTCGCGGGCTGTCGACAGCATGACCTTGCCGATCGTTGCGGTGCCCATCATGGTCGCGGGCTACATCTGGTCGGGTTCTGCAGCGGGGAAACCGGTAGCGAGCCGTCAGGCCCTCGCGGCAAGCGCGGTGATGGCGATCTCGGCGATCACGGTTCGACCAGTCCTTGACATGATCGGCGACTTTCAGAAGCAGTCGATGGCCTTGGCCCTGAGTGCGCTCGCGTGGCTTGCGACGTGGGGAGCTCTGCGGGCCTCGAGTCGCAGCGTGGCGTGGAGACGGGGCGCACTCGCTTCGGCGTTCCTTCTGGCCACGGCCTTCACCCACGTCGGCACCTTCGGCGCCGCTGCGATCGGCTGTGTCGCGATGCTGTTTGCCCGAATGTGGTTGGGGCGCACGCCCGTCCATCGCTGGCTCCCCGTGGCGATCGGCGTGCTGGCGCTCCTGGGATTGGCGTGGCTGGGGATGTGGAGCGTCGCCCCGGCGAAGGCCGTCGCGTTGGTTGCCAAGCCATTCTCCTTCTACTCCGAGGATGGCATGGATGGTCCTCCGAGCCCCTTGACCCAAGGCTGGCGCGGAATGATCGTGTATGCGGCCGTCCTGATCGTCTTCGGCGTCGTCGGATTCGCGATGGTGCGTCGAGCCTCCCTGTGCCGCGACACATCGCCCGCCGACGCCGCTTTCGCCCTTGGGATGCTCGTGGTCATCGCCGTTGTCACCTCGCCTCTCCTCCCAGGGGAATACGTCCTGCGCCTCGGACTGATCGCCTTCACACCGCTCCTACTCATCGTCACCTACTTCCTAACCACAGTGAGGATCGAACTGGGCCGTTCGCCCTGGCCGAGCCTTTGCCGATGGGTGGTGATCCTTGGCGTGCTCGGCGCGTCCCTCAACAGCACGATGGGGTCCGCCGTGTTTCGGATGCCGCCGATGATCACGGCTGGCGGGCTCGAAGAACTGCGGCAGTGGCGTTCCGAGTTGGCGACCGATTTCCGCACCGTGGTGGTCGCCCGTCATGGTTTGGAGTGGTGGACCGGCTTCGCCCTTGGCAGCGCGGTGCGCATGTCCGAGGCGAGAGCGAGCGACTTCGATCGCTACGAGCATGTCTACGTCTTGAAGGAGACCCGCTCAACGCTTGAGGGCATGGATCCTCGCGAACCGCCGATGCCTCGGGAAGGTCGATGGGACCGCAATCGCAGAAACGACCGGCAGCGAGGTGGACCGACTTCCCGCATGGCCCTCGCCCCGATCCCGGCGGACGCCACAGTCGTTCGCCAGGGCGAATGGTTCACGCTGTATGAACTCAAGCGGCCGGCGACCGAGCGTGCACCGGGCTGAACGGCGCGGTCGGCCAAGCGCGGTAGCCTGCCACCATGGGCAGCGCGAAGACCAGCATCGAGCCGGAGATCCGGGACTTCATCCTCGCACAGCGGATGTTCTTCGTCGCCAGCGCGCCGCTTTCAGGCGACGGTCACGTCAACCTTTCACCGAAGGGGCTCGACACACTGCGCATCCTCGATGATCGCACGGTCGCCTATTTCGATTTCGTCGGCAGCGGCGCCGAGACGATCGCCCACCTCCGCGAGAACGGCCGGATGACGATCATGTTCTGTTCCTTCGACGGCGGACCGAAGATCCTCCGTCTCTACGGCCGTGGAGAGGCGATCGAGCCCCACGACCCCCAGTTCGCGGCGCTCCGCGACCACTTCCCGCCGGAGTTCGCGGGTCGGGCGATCATCCGACTGCACGTCACGCGTGTGGCCGTTTCCTGTGGATTCGGCGTGCCGCTCTACAGCTACGTCGGGGAACGCTCCGAACTGACCGATTGGTGCGACCGAAAGGGCGCCGACGGCCTGCGCGAGTATCAGGAGAAGAAGAACGCGACGAGTCTCGACGGGCTTCCCGCCCTGCGATGGATCGCCGGCAAATGATCGTGCTGAACGCTCGCATGGCCGTCTGCGTGGCGATACCGTGCCCGCATGCAGAGTAAGGCCAGCACCGTCCGTGCGTACCTCGCCAGTCTCCCGGCCGATCGGCGCAAGGCGATCGAGGCGGTTCGCGCCGTCATCCTCAAGAACCTCGACAAGAAGATCGAGGAGGGCATGCAGTACGGGATGATCGGTTACTTCGTGCCGCACAGCGTGTTTCCGGCCGGCTACCACTGCGATCCGAAGCAACCCCTCCCCTTTGCGGGGCTGGCTTCGCAGAAGCAGCACATGTCCTTCTACCTCATGGGCTGCTACGCCGAGCCGACGTTCCACCGTTGGTTCACCGAGGCATGGAAGGCGACCGGCAAGCGGCTTGACATGGGTAAGGCCTGCATCCGGTTCAAGTCCATCGACGAGGTGCCCCTTGAGGTCGTGGCCGAAGCAGTACGGCGGCTGACCCTCGATCGCTATCTCGCGACGTACTTGGCGGCTCTGCCGGCGAACAAACGGCCGACATCACCGGACGCCGCCAAGGCCGTGAAGAGTGGCGTACGCGCGGCCTCCAAAAAGGTCATCAAGAAGGCGACTTCCAAGGTGAAGACGAAGGCCAGCACGTCGCCTTCCCCGACGAAGCGCTCCCGATCGCCCCGCGCCTGACACCCATGCCCCTATGTCCTCCCCGTTCCGCTCCGACTCGCTCGCTGCCGATTTCGACCTGGAGTTGCGTCGGCTCGCCCTCATCCGCAGCGTGCAGCGAGGTCGCCTCGCCCTCGCCATCATCGGCTGCATCGGCACGGGGGCGATGCTCACTGCCGCGGTTTTCTCGCATGCGACCCCGCATCCGCCCGGGCTGAAGCTCCCGAGCACCTTCGTTCGACTGCTCATCGGGCTAGGGTGCATCGCGCTTATCACCTTCATTCCCCGCTGGCGAATGGCGTCCGGTCGGGCCCCAACGCAGGCAAGCGGCTGGCGCATCGAGCGTCACATCGTCCGCCTGATCGCCCTCTTCCCGTTCGTTTCGCTGCTCCTTCTCCCCGAGTTTCGCCTGACATCCTCGGCGCTCATGAGCGCCATCGGGTTTCCTCTCGAGGGCGTCGGCGTCGCTCCGTTTCTCCTCGCCCTGGCCGCGCACCTGGTCGCCTGCCTTCTGTTGCCGCTGCGGGTCGGCGAGGCTGTCATACCGATTCTCCCCTTCTCGCTCGTGACCGTGGTGGCGATCCTGATCGTCGATCCGGTTGACGTGCGGGTGAACAACGCGCTTCTTGCCTTCTCGATTCTGCTCGGCACCGCCGTACCAGGGGCGCTGGTCTGCCTCTTCCGCGAGCTCCGCTTTCGTCGAGCGAGTCTCGCCAACGCCGTGCGCGACCGCTATCTAGAGTTGCGCGAGGACCTCGATGTCGCCCGCCGTATCCACGACCGCCTCTTGCCCGAGCCGATCGACGATGCCCTCTTCACGGTCCGCTTCGCGTATGAACCGATGCGCGAGATCGGTGGTGACCTTCTCGTTCTGCACCGGTCGCGGAATGGCGCGGTGCACATCGTCGTTCTCGACGTCACCGGACACGGCATCGCCGCAGCCCTTCTGGTCAATCGGTTGCATGGCGAACTTCTTCGCATCACCGGGAGCGACGACGACCCGGCGCCGGAGCGTGTGCTCACCCTTCTCAATGACTACCTCCTGCTGACCACCTCCCGCGACTCGATGTACGCAACCGCAGCCATCGTTCGGCTTGATCCCAACAGCGGCAGCCTTCGCTATGCCAGCGCCGCTCATCCGGATCTGCTGGTGCGGTCGCCTGATGGACGCGTCCACCGACTGCCCTCAACGGCCTGCGTTCTGGGCGCGCTACCCGGCGACTGCTTCGAAGCCGCAGCGGAGACGGCCCCGTTCGGATCCGATGATCGGCTGTTGTTGTATACGGATGGGCTCACCGAGACCCGTTCGCCAAGCGGGGCGATGTGGGACATCGAAGGCGTCGCCCAACGCCTGGGCGAGCCCGAATGCCAAACGCCGGAGTCGTTCCTCGCCGCGCTGCGCGCTCACCGCGACACCTCGCCGCAGGACGACTGCATCATCGTGATGGCCCAGCGCTCTGTGAAAGAAACTCACCATGCCTAACGATTCGCTCGCCGCGCTTGTCCTGGACTCGATCCGTGCCACCTTCCGCTCCACCAAGCGGCTCGCCGACAAGGCCATCGCCCAGTCGAGCGCGGAGTCGTTGCGCCGCCAGCCGGACCCAAACGTCAACTCGATCGCAGTGATCATGAAGCACGTCGCGGGCAATCTTCGGTCGCGTTTCACCGATCTCCTCAGCAGCGATGGTGAGAAGCCGTGGCGCAACCGGGATGATGAATTCGTCGACCGCTATGGCTCGCGCGAGGAGATCCTCGCGGACTGGGAACAGGGCTGGTCGGTCCTTTTCGCGTCGCTTGATGCGTTGCAGCCCGAGGACCTGACCCGCGAGATTTCGATTCGGGGCGAAATCCACACGGTTGCCCTTGCCCTCACGCGAGCCCTCTCCCACATCAGCTATCACGTCGGCCAGATCGTGCACGTTGCGAGAATCCACGCAGGGGATCACTGGGCAACGATTACGATTCCGCGCGGCGGTTCCGACGAATACAACCGGCAAACATGGGGCAAACATGGGGGAGACCATCAGCAACGCCACTCCCGGTGAAGACCACGGAACACCGCTGAACACTCTTCGATCGAAGTTGGAGATTCGCTCGCTTGTGTCGGTTGCTCGTCTCGCCTTGCCGTACGATTGCGGCACATGCCCGATTCACAATCTGCCGCGGCGGCGCTTCCGTCAATCACGAGCCCGCCGACGAGCCAATCGGGCGTTCGCGTTCGTTCCCATTTGGCACCCCTCAAGGTGCGGGTCATCAACTTCCTCGCGATGGTGATTCCGTTCCTCGGACTCCTCGCCGCGATGATCCTCCTGTGGGGCACCGCGTTCAGTTGGATCTATCTTGTGATGCTGGTGGGTGGCGTGCTCCTTTCCGGGCTCGGCATCACCGTCGGCTATCACCGGCTCTTCACGCATCGTTCCTTCGAGACGCCGCGTCCGATCGTCTATCTCCTTGCGATCCTCGGCTCGATGGCCGTGCAGGGACCGCTGATTGAATGGGTCGCGACGCATCGTCGCCATCACCAGCACAGCGACGAAGTTGACGATCCTCACTCGCCCCACGGTCACGGCGACACCATGATGGGTTTCCTCCGCGGCTTCGTGCACGCCCACTGCGGCTGGCTCTTTCTCCGCCGTCCACGCGACATCGCCCGCTACTCAGCCGATCTGCGAAAGGACCCGGGCATCCGCCGCACGAGCAATCTCTTCGTGCTGTGGGTCGCGCTGGGGCTCGTGCTGCCGGCCGTGCTCGGCGGACTCCTCACGATGTCCTGGATGGGCGTCCTGCTTGGCTTCCTCTGGGGTGGATTGGCTCGCGTCTTTTGCCTGCACCACATCACCTGGAGCATCAACTCGGCCTGCCACATCTGGGGCGCCCAGCCTTTTGACTCAGGCGACGAGAGCCGCAACAACCCGGTCTTCGGCATCCTCGCGTTCGGCGAGGGTTGGCATAACAACCACCACGCCTTCCCGACCTCGGCCCGGCACGGTCTCTTCTGGTGGCAGTTTGATCTGAGCTATCTGGTGATCCGCACCCTGGCTCTTCTGGGACTGGCCAAGAGCATTCGTCTGCCGAGTCCCGAGCGCGTCCGCGCGAAGCGCAACGAGACGCCGAGCGATCCGATCGCGTAAGAGCCCTTTCGACTCAGTATCCCAGCCGCTTGTCGACAACATTAAGAAGCGGCTCGCCTGCATCAAAACGGCGGACGTTCTCTTGCTCGAGTGCCCATCCGCGCTCGACGGTCAGTTCCGCGTCGGCTGCGATATGAGCCGTGATAAGGGCATTCGGAATGGACCAGAGAGGATGCCCCGCCGGCAGCGGTTCGGGGTCGGTGACGTCCAGGCCGGCGCCGGCCAGTTGGCCGCTCCGAAGCGCCTCCATCAGGGCCTCGGTGATGACCACCTTGCCTCGGGCGATGTTGAGGAAGTAGCTCCCCCGCTTCATCGCGGCGAATGCCTTCCCATCGAAGAGGCCCTCGGTCTCTGCCGTCAGCGGCACCGCGACGGCGACGACATCGGCTTCGCCAAGCATCGTAAGAAGGTCTGATGGCCTCCCAACCCGCTCGACGCAATCAGGCGCCGGGTCGCTTCCTCGACGCGTGGCGATCACGCGCATGCTGAAGCCGTGGGCCCGCTTCGCGATCTCGGTGCCGATGCCGCCAAGGCCGACCACGAGCATCGTGCGTCCGTCGAGGGCGATGCGATTCACGTCCTCGGCGCGATTCCATTCCGCGTTTCGCTGAGCCGCGTCCGATGCTCGGAGCCCGCGGGTGAGGCTCAAGAGCATGGCAAAAGTGTGGTCGGCGATGGCCGGTCCATGCACGGCACGGAAGTTGGTCAGAACGACCTCGTCGCGGTCTCGAAGTTCGGGAATGGTCACGTAGCGATCCACGCCAGCGGAATGGGCCGCCACCCAGCGGAGGCGCGGCGCGGCGCGAAGGAGCGCCGGCGTGGCATAGAAGGCATCGACGGCGTGAAACTCGGCGGCACGCGCGACGGCCTCCTCACGCGAAAGACCGGTGACGATGCGCACGCCTGGGGCGACGGCGGACAGGGCCGCTATCTGCTCGGCGGACATCTCTCGCGCGAGGTACACGAGCGACTCTTGGCGAGGTCCGTTCTTCTCTCGAGAAATCGCTACACGAGCGTGGCGAAGGGCGCCAGCGTCTGCCAAGCTCGTTGTTGAGTGGCCTTCGGAGGTGCTTTGAACAGGGGATGCACACGCCGTCAGTGCTGTCAGAATCCCTAGGCAAACGAGCGTTCGGATGGTCATGAAGCCAGCGTAACCCGCCCAGGACTAGCCGTTGACACATGGATGTGGGCACGATTTCGCATCTGCGGTTGACCGCCACTCATCAACAGCCCGCACAAGTTGCCTCCCCTGCACAGCCTTCAGGGTTCAATGGGTAACCGTCGCCAATACCGATTCGGGCGATGTATTCGTCGTCGAAGGTCGCCGATCGTCTGCCACGCTGATGCGGGTGCGCCGCATAGCTGACTGCGAACAGGAGGCAACACTGATGTCGGATTCCCACACGCTCCGGCGAAGCCACGGCTGGCTCGCCGCTGCACTGGTTCTCGTTCCGTTGACCGCCGCGAATGCTGGCAACGTGACCGGAACGCTCACACTTCCCGAAGGCGTCAAGCCAGGTCAAACCAAGGACGGCAAGACCGACGAGACGGCCACCGCCCTGGTCTGGATCGAAGGCACCGAAGCCAGCCCGATCACCCCGCAGGTCCCTTCGGACACCGTGACCATCTCCCAGAAGGGGACGCAGTTCACGCCGCGGTTCTCGGTGGCGGTCGTCGGCCAGAAGGTCGACATGCCCAACGACGATAACACCGCTCACAACGTCTATTCGAAGTCGCCTACCAAGTCCTTCAACCTGGGCGTCTATCCGAAGGGAGAGTCGAAGGACGTCAGCTTTGAGAAGACCGGCCGCGTCGACCTTCTTTGCTCGATGCATCGGCAGATGAGCGCCATCATCTACGTCGTTCCCAACGAGCACTTCGCCAAGGTTGGCGAGGACGGCGCATTCAAGATTCCCGATCTCAAGCCTGGCACCTACACGCTGAAGGCCTTCCACAAGGACTGCGGCGAGTTCTCCCAAGAGATCACGGTGCCCGAGCAGGGTGACGCCACCGCGACGGTTGCGTTGACCGCGAAGAAGTAACGAGACCAGCGCATTCGCATGCGTGTGGAATCGCGCCATCCTCGACTGACTGTCTAGGCACGATGTCGCCGCGCCCATTCCGACTGACGAGGACCATTCATGACCAGCACACGAACCCGATTCATACTCTCCGGTCTTGCCGTGGCGCTAACCGGTTCCGGCCTTGCGTTCACCACCCAACCGGCCCCCGAAAACACCGACGGCGGAAGCTCGAGCGAGTTCCAGTTCACGATCGAGATGCTCGACCAGCTTCCGTCGCTCCCTGGCGAGCTCGGTGCCCTCCCGGCGTCGGTCGACAACCCGAACAACCCCACCACGCCGGAGAAGGTCGAGCTGGGCAACATGCTCTTCTTCGACACCCGGCTTTCTCGCGATCACTCGATGAGCTGCGCCACCTGCCACGATCCCAACAAGGGTTGGGCAGACGGTCGACCGCTCGCTCAGGGCTTCGGAGGGAAGGTCCTTGGGCGACACTCGCCGACCGTTCTGAACGCCGCCTTCAATAGCGCCCAGTTCTGGGATGGCCGCGCGCCCGACCTCGAGGCTCAGGCGATTGGGCCGATCATGGCCACGGGCGAAATGAACTCGGCAAGCGAAGCCGAGGTCATCGAGCGGCTCAGTGCGTCGAAGGACTATCGCGACCGCTTCCAGAAGGTCTTCGGGTCGGCCCCGACGCTGGCTGACGTCGGCAAGGCGATCGCCGCTTTCGAGCGCACCGTCATTTCGACCGACTCGCGCTTTGACGCCTACTGCAAGGGCGACAAGAAGGCCCTCACCGATAGCGAGAAGCGCGGCCTGATCCTCTTCTTCGGCAAGGCGTCCTGCACGCAATGCCACAGCGGTCCCAACTTCAGCGACAACAAGTACCACAACCTCGGTGGCCACGGCTCGACGCCGACCGAGGATCTCGGCCGCTACGGCATCTCAAAGGACGAGAAGGACCGCGGCGCGTTTAAGACCGCTACGTGCCGAAGTGTCGACCTGACCGGTCCGTACATGCACGACGGTCGGCTGGCCACGTTGGAGGAGGTCGTCGACTACTACAACGCTGGCGGTGGCTCGGACCCCAAGAAGTCCGAACTCATGCAGCCGTTGAACCTCACCGCGAGTGAAAAGACCGACCTCGTCGCCTTCCTTAAGTCGCTCACCGGAAGCGTGCCTGGCATTCAGGTGCTGACGGCAGTCGATGACGCCCCGGCCAACGAGCCGGAGTGATTTCGCGCCTCGGGCCCGCGCCGCGAAAGGGCGCGGGCCCGAGGCGGACCGCTGCTGCGATTGGGAGTGAAACGCATGTCGATCGATTCCAACGGCGCTCGAGCCGCCGCCCCCGCCTTCGCCCAAGCACCAACTTGGCGCCTTCCGCGTCCCCAAGAGTTGGACGGCGCCTGGCGAGCCCTCCTGCTCTCCTTCCTGGTAGTGCTGGGACTCGGCTACGGCTTTGCGGCCCTGAATGTCTACGCCCAGAACGAACTCGCCGACGGACGCCCTGGTCTTGACCAGCGCGACCTGCGGGCCAAGTTCGCGGGCGGACCGCGGGCCGATCCGGAAGGCCCCAAGCCGTCGCGCTTGCAAGAGATGGCTCGCGGCGTCATGCGCCCGAACTTCGCCAGCGACGCGGAGTTCGCCATCGTCGACCACTGGCTCTCCAGCGGCGCGACGAAGGAAGCGTTTGACTCCGGTGACGCTCCAACGCCCAAAGCCGTTCTCGAGACCAATTGCCTCCCATGCCATGCCACGAACAGCGGCGAGGCGATCGGCTCGGTGTCGCCCTTCGGTCGCACGACCGCGTCCGCCGATTTCGAACTCGTCTCGAAGTTCACCGCTCCCCCGGAGGAGCCGCACAGCGAGCCGACGAGTTGGCGGAAGCTCACCCTCGTCACCCACACCCACCTGCTGGCGATTCCGCCGTTGGCGCTTCTGGTCGGCGGCCTCTATCTCTGGTCGGGCCGTCGCAACGGGCTCTCACCGAAGGCCCGCGCAGTACGGGCGGCGATCGCCTGCACGCCACTCTTGGCCTTTCTCGCCGACGCCGGCCTCTGGTGGGGATCCCGACTTTCGGGCATCGGCGGAATGCTCGCGATGGCCATCCCCGCCGCTGGCGCTCTCTTCGGCGCCGCTTTCCTCTGGCAGTGGGGCGCCTCGTTCATGGCGATTGCCTTTCCGAACGTCGAGGTCCCAAACGTGCCGCCAACCTCGCCCATCGAGCGATCGCTCCGCAAGACCACCTCACCAACGGCCGACTCCGACGCCCGCCGCCCCTGCCCCCGAACACCTCAGCCCACTGCGATCCCGCACGCCCGGAGCCACGCCATGCGCATGACCATCGGAAAGAAGCTTGTCCTCTGCTTCCTCATCCTCGGACTCACCCCGGCTCTCATCCTCTCGTGGGTGACGTGGGGAGCGACCGCCCGCAGCATCGACGCCGCAGCGGCCCAGGCCTACACGATCGCCAAGAGCGTCGCCGACCGAATCGACCGGACCTGCTTCGAGCGTTACAGCGATCCGCAGACCTTTGGCGTCGATCTCTCCGTCCACGACGAGGAGAGCTGGAAGTCCAGGGCCAAGGACTCGGCAATCGTGCGAGCGATGAACGACTACGTCGACAAGTACGACATCTTCTACCTGACGATCCTGGTCGACCTCGAGGGCAAGGTCGTCGCGGTGAACAGCTCCGACGCCGAACACAACGACGTCGACACCGCTTGGATCTACGAGACGTCCTTCAAGGACGCGACCTGGTTCAAGGACGTCATCAACGGCAACTTCTACAGTTCGGCCGACGGCCTCTTCACCGGAACCGTCGTCGAGCACGCCTACGTCGACGACCTCGCCAAGCGCGTCTATAAGGATGACGGACTCGCCCTGGGATTCGCCGCACCCGTCTACGACCCGGCCGGTCCGATGATCGGCGTCTGGAAGAACGTGACCAAGCTCGCGGTCATCGAAGAGGTCTTCCAGTCGACATGCGCCGATCTCAAGGCTCAAGGCCTCGCGTCAGCCCAGCTCACCCTGATCGATGACAGCGGTACCGTCGTCGTCGACATGAATGCCTCCAGCGCCGAGACCGCCGCCCGCGACCTTGGTGTGGTCATGAGCCAGAACCTCGCGTCGGCCGGCGTCGAAGCCGCGGCGAAAGTCATCAAGGGCGAGTCGGGCTACCTCGCATCGATGAGAGATCCCCTCACCAAGGTCGAGCAGTGCGCAGGCTTCGCGCCGCTCAACGGTGCCCTCGGCTTCCCGGGGATGAAGTGGAACGTCCTGGTGCGCGTGCCGCTCGCCGACGTCGCTTCGGCCGCTTTCGCTGCCCGCCGCGGCGTCCTTCTGGTGGTGGGACTCGCCACGGTCACCCTCATCGTGACCGGCCTTTTCCTCGCTCGCCGCATCACCCGACCGATCAATGACGTCGTCACCGCCGTCGACCACCTGGCCGCCGGCGACCTGACCAACCGGATCATGATCCGCACGTCCGATGAGATGGGACACATGGGCACGTCCCTCAACCGCTTCCTCGATCAGATCGAGGGGACGATTGCCGAGATCCGCAGCGGCACCGAGCAGATCGACACTGGCACCTCGCACGTGAGCGGTTCGAGCCATGCCCTCGCCAGCGGAGCGACCCAGCAGGCGGCCAGCCTTGAACAGATCAGCGCCAACCTGCGCGAACTGGTCGACCGCACCGCGACGAACGCCCAGAGCGCCCAACATTCGGTCGAACTCTCCCAGCGCAGCGGCGAAGCCGCCTCAACCTGCAAGGAGCGCATGGCCCGGATGTCGACGGCGATGGGCGAGATCAAGGAGTCGTCGGATCGGATCGCGAAGGTCTTGCGCGTCATCGACGAGATCGCCTTTCAGACCAACCTCCTCGCCCTCAACGCCGCGGTCGAGGCCGCCCGAGCCGGCGAGGCGGGCAAGGGATTCGCGGTCGTTGCCGAGGAGGTCCGAAGTCTCGCCCAACGGTCGGCCAGCGCCGCCCGCGAAACCGCCCAGATGGTCGAGGAGTCGACCCAACGGGCCCATCGCGCGGATGCGATCTGCAGCGACGTCGGCACGGCGCTCGACCAAATCCTGACCGCAACGACCGACGTCAACGAGCAGCTTGACGAGATCGCCAAGGCCAGCACCGACCAGACCGTCGGTCTGGAGCAGATTTCGACCGGCGTCGCCGAACTCGACAAGGTCACTCAGTCCAACGCAGCCAGCTCGGAAGAGCTCGCTGCGGCCGCCGAAGAAACCGCTTCGCAGACGAGCACGCTGCGCGATCTGTTGGGCAAGTTTCGGGTGAGTGAGGGCGCGCCTGATCGCAGCTTCGACTGACCGAATCGAGTTCAAACGAATTCGAAGTCCATGCGACGCGCGAGCCGATTGACACGGCTCGCGCGTCGCTGTGCATCTCGGCGCGTTGTCGCCTCCGCACCTCGAAAGCAGCTCATGGTCATCGCCTCCTTCGCCCGCAGCCTCTGCGGAGCGCTTGTCGCGCTCTGTTGCATCCTTCTCCTGACCGCTTGCTCCGCCACACCGGCGCGCTCAGCGCCCGAGGTGGTCGACCTGACGAGCGAACTCGGTGACTTGGACGCGACGTTTGTGCTGCGCGACTGTTCGACCGGCGCGACGCGCATCTACCGACCGGACCGGGCGGCCACCGGCTTCATCCCGGCGTCGACCTTCAAGATCCCGAACTCGATGATCGCGCTCGAGACCGGCGTGGCCGATGGCAGCGAGTTCGCGATCGCCTGGGATCGACAGCGCGATCCCGCGTCGGACGGATGGCCGGAGGCGTGGAAGGCCGACCAGACCTTGCGCACGGCGTTTCGCCACTCGGTGGTCTGGTACTACCGCGAACTCGCCCGGCGCATCGGCGCTGAGCGGATGAGCGAGTGGCTGCGGCGTCTGGACTACGGAAACCGGTCGACCGAAGGAGGCCTGGACCGGTTCTGGCTTGACGGGGCGATTCGAATCTCGGCGTTGGAACAGGTCGACTTTCTCGAACGCTTCGTCGGCGGACGACTTCCCCTGCGGCCTTCGACCGTCGAGGCGATGCGGTCCATCATGGTCATCGAGGAAACGCCGGGCTACCGGCTCAGCGGAAAGACCGGGACTGCGGTTCCGGAGATCGGCCTCCAGATTGGCTGGCTGGTGGGTTTTGTCGAGAGGCCTGATGGTCGCACCCACGTTTTCGCCTTCAACATGTCGCACCCGCGAGTCTGGCAGGAGTATTCGCGCGAACGCCGAGTCGACCTGGTGAAACAAGTCCTGTGCCGCCTTGAGGTCATCGGGCCAGCGTGAGCCAGTGCTGGCTTTCTGCGATCGCAATAGGCTCAGGTATTCGCTCGACAACTTGACTCTTTCTCGCGGGGCCCGATTGGCATCCACCGGCAGACGGACCACACTCTCGACAACCCCGGGGGGGGCCTTCGGTGTCTGCGCGCGATGCATGCGTCAGCGCGGACACCTTGAACGCTCCCCCGGGCTCAACTCCGAGCCCGATCTAACGCCTGTGTTCAGCAGGAAGAGAGGTGACTCGTGAGGCAAGCCCGTTCTATGTTCAGTCGCTTGAGTGGATTCGGCGTGCTCGCGGCAACCGTTGCCGCGACCGCGGTGTCGTCCGCGATGGCCGGCGGCGTCAATCCTGAGTGGTCGATCGCACGCCAGTGGGACGAAGAGATCCTCCAGGCGATCCGGATCTCGACCCCGCGTCCGCCCGTCCACGCCCGCAACCTCTATCACATGTCGGCAGCGATGTACGACGCGTGGGCGACCTACGACGCCACCGCTCGTGGCGTGTACTTCTTCGAGAAGCACACCGCTGGCGATATCGACGCCGACCGTCGCGCCGCGATCAGCTACGCGGCGTATCGCATTCTCAAGGCCCGCTTTGTCACCGGCAACGGCCCGAACATCGCCGCGATTCAGGCCAATCTCGACGCCCTCTTCCTCGAGCTCGGGTACGACAAGAACTTCACCTCGACCGTCGGCAACACGCCGGCAGCGATCGGCAACCGCATCGCGTCGGTGATCCTCGCGGCGGGTTTGGCGGACGGAGCGAATGAGGCGGCGAACTATGCCCCGAACAACGGCTACGTTCCGACCAACCCGTCGATGCCCTTCAAGATCCCGGGCTGCATCATGAACAACCCGAACCGCTGGCAGCCGCTGGCGTTTGACTTCCTGGTGCTTCAGAACGGCGAGATCGTCGGCGCGTCGATTCAGTCCGCGATCTGTCCTCACTGGAACGGCGTGAAGCCCTTCGGTCTCACCCAGCCAGATCGCAACCCCTCCAACAACTTGTATTTCGACCAGGGCGGCCCGCCGACGCTCGGCGAACCCGAACATATCGATGACGCTGTGGACATGATCGCCAAGAGCTCGGTCATGGACCAGACGCTTCCCGAGACGATCGACATCGGTCTCAACGTCTTCCACAACTCGCCTCTCGGCTCCTACGACCACGACGGTTACGCGGTGAACCCCGTCACCAATGAGCCCTACCAGTCCAACGTGGTCAAGCTTGCCGATTACTCGCGCGTGCTTGCCGAGTACTGGGCCGACGGCCCGGACTCAGAGACCCCGCCCGGCCACTGGCACGTCGTGGCAAACAAGGTCTCGGACCATCCGGACCTCGAGCACCGAGTTGGGGGAGTCGGTCCAGAAGTCGACCGTCTCCAATGGGACGTCAAGATGTACCTCACCGTGGGCGGCGCCAACCACGACGCGGCCGTGACCTCGTGGGGCATGAAGGGCTATTACGACTCGGCTCGACCGATCTCCTTCGTCCGCTACCTCGCTGAACTCGGACAGTCCACCGATCCCAAGCTGCCCCACTACAACGCGGCGGGCTTACCACTTATCCCCGGACTCATTGAACTCGTCACTGCAGACGATGTTCTCCCCGGTGGTCGGTTCGAGGACTTCCCGGAACTCGTTTACGAGCCCCTGACTGGCGAGCCGACCGGCACCAACACGCACGTCAACAAGCTTGCGGTGAAGAGTTGGCTCGGTGGCTTCTACGCCGGAACAACCTCTGGTGTCTCCGCGACTGGTCCGATCCCGGGGCACATCTATCGTGGCAAGGGCAACGCCTGGTTGATCGGAAGCTTCACGCTTGGGGCCGATGACACGCCCGGCGCCCTGAATCCAAATCAGGCCCGCCTGCCCCGCAACATTCAGATCAATGAAGTGCGGCTCGACCAGACCGGCACCGACACTGACCAGTACATCGAGATCACCGGCCCGGCGAACGCCTCACTCGACGGGTTGACTTACATCGTCATCGGCGACGAGGTTCAGACCAAGGTGCCGGACGCCCAAGGCCGCGTCCAAACGGTCATCGACCTCAACGGCCAGAACCTTGGACCGGATGGTGTCTTCGTCATCGCGAAGAACAACTACTCGTTGGGTCTTGCGGACCTGACCACCCACTTCGCATTGCGGCAGATCGGAAACTGCACCCACGCCCTCGTCTCCGGCTTCACCGGATACGCCGGCCAGGAATTGGACTGGTTCGACGACGGCATCATCGACGTGACACCGTGGACCTCGGTGGTTGACAAGATCGGCCTGCGTCGCAAGAGCGGCTCGGTCGGCATCTACCTTGGCGCCCCGACGCTTGGGCCGGACAACTCACAGAACCAGCTCTACGGTGTGGGTTGGATGCTCGGCGAGCGTTGGATGACCTATCAGGCTTCCAACTTCGTGACTCCGCCCTTCCCCGGCTACACCTCTGGACACAGCACGTACAGCCGCTCGGCGGCCGAAGCGATGACCCTCTTCACGGGCAGCGCGTTCTTCCCAGGTGGCATCGACGCAGAGCTGATTCCGGCAGGCTGGCTGAAGTTTGAAGACGGACCGTCAGAGGACATCGTTCTGGAGTACGCGACCTATTACGACGCGGCGGACGATGCCGGAATTTCGCGCATCTACGGCGGCATCCACCCCCGGGCGGACGACCTTCCTGGTCGCGTGTCAGGCTCGATCGTTGGCAAGAACGCGGTGGCTCGCGCTTTCGCCCTCTTTGAAGGCCTGCAGCACTCCCCGGACCTGAACGCAGACGGCGTCGTGAATGCCGTGGATCTGGCCACCTTCCTTGGCCAATGGGGCGGCAACGCCTTCAGCGGTGCCGACTTCGACGGTGACGGCACCGTGAGCGCCGCCGACCTCGCGATCCTGCTCGGAGCGTGGGGCAACTAAGGAGCGGTTCACCTGCGCAACTTGGATTGAACTGGATCGTTCGCGCAGCACAATGCCCCGACCCCCCCATCACCTGGCGGGGTCGGGGCTTTTCATTGGGCTGCGACGCAGGGTTGCCCGCTGAATGGACCGCGGCACCCACGAACGCACTTCGGGAACGGACTCGACGCCGCCTGAGACCACAGCCAATTCGTCCCGTGTCACCAGCATCTCCACCTCGATGCGTTCGTCCTTCGTGCCGACGCCTTCCAACTTCTCGCGCGTCGTGATGCGCGTTCCCTGCACGACGAAATGGGAGTAGAGAGCACCATTCAGGAGGCGAGCCTCAATGACGATGCCATTACGCTCGTCGATAGCGAACTCGCCTTTGGCGGCGTCACGCACCAAGAGCCGGTATCGGCGCTCCTGGACCGGACTCTCTGTTGATGGGGCCGTGACGGCACCCCCCCTATAGAGGATGGTCCACTCGCAGGCCGCAGGTTCACTGGGCACCTGCGGCGACGAGAGTTCCCCAACCACCAGTTCCATCGTGAATCGCTGGACCGGGTCGACGCCGTTGTCGTTCACCGCTTCGCCAACCCAACGCCCCTTCCAGGTGGATGGGAAGGCAGGCGATTGGTCTGCGGATCCCGCCGGGCGGGTTGGCCTCGAGGCGGCCGGCGGCGCCGGAGGGAGGGATCCGACCGTCGAAACAAGCACTGTGGCAGCTGCCAAGATGAAAAGACGCTCGATGAACATGGGAAGGAGGGTCAGGATAACTCAGGGGTTTATGCCGCACTCACGACTCAGGTGAATCACCCGGCGAACTTCTGGCATTCGCAGGACTTGGTGTAACAATCGGACCAGTTCCTATCGGGGGGGCTTGTCACCGCGCACGGTCGCGTCCAGCGGTCCGCGTGCGCGGGGTCCTCTTGGGGACGTGTCCTGCGTCGTTCCAGTCCAGCGGAACGGCGCACCAAAGAAGAGAGAGTTGCACATGTCGAACACTGGAAGGCTCCTGCGTGCGGGGAAGCTCCCAATGGCACTCGCTGCGGCGGTGGCATCGATGGCGGTGCCATCTGCCCTTGCAGGCGGCGTGAATCCCGAATGGTCGATCGCCCGTCAGTGGGATGAGGAAATGCTCGATGCGATTCGCATCGCTACCCCCCGTCCCCCGGTCCACGCCCGGAATCTCTATCACACGTCGGCCGCGATGTACGACGGGTGGGCGGCCTACGACGCGACCGCCAAGGGCGTCTTCTTCACCGAGAAGCACACCGCCGGCGATGTGGATGCAGCCCGCCACGAGACGATCAGCTACGCCGCGTATCGCGTCCTGAAGGCTCGCTTCGTCGCCGGCAACGGCCCGAACGTGGCGACGATCCAGGCCAACCTGGATTCGCTCTTCCTCCAACTTGGCTACGACAAGAACTTCACCTCGACCGTGGGCAACACCCCCGCCGCGATCGGCAACCGAATCGCGTCCGTGATCCTCGCGGCCGGGCTCGTCGACGGCTCCAACGAGCAGGGGAACTACGCCCCAAACAATGGCTACGTCCCGGTGAATCCGTCGCTGCCGTTCAAGAT
>JAEUIU010000064.1 GCA_016795065.1 Phycisphaerae bacterium | reverse complement strand
GCGACGACACCCATGTCGGCGCCACCGGTGCGCCCAATCGTGCCGAATTCGGAACCCGGCTCGGAGCGCCCAGCTTCTTAACAGGATGCAATCGCCTTCCCCAACATCAAGGGCACGCGCAGACAAGGTCGCCCGCACCAGGCCCTCCTCAACGACACCGTCGCCGGTGCCGCTGCGTGCCGAAGACGCCCGGCGGGTCCTACTGCACCTCCAAGGCCTCTCGACGCCGCCGAAGCGGTCGTCGCCGAAGGCTGTGCAGACGTTGGTGGAAAAGCTCGGCTACGTCCAGATCGACTCGATCAACGTCGTTGAACGGGCCCATCACCTGATCCTCGGGACGCGGCTCGAGGGCTACCGCCAAAGTCATCTGGCCCATGCGCTGGAGAAGAACCGATCGCTCTTCGAACACTGGACCCACGACGCCTGCGCGATTCCGAGCAAGTGGTTCGCCCACTGGCGGCACCGGTTCGCGCGATATGGCGATCGGGTGCGGCGAAATGCGTGGTGGCAGGGCCGATTCCGAGGCAATCCCGAGGAGACAATTCGGCGGACGCTCGAGCGCATCCGAAGCGAAGGTCCGCTGCGGGCCCGCGACTTTGAGCCTCCGCACGACCACGAGAGCGGCGGCTGGTGGGAGTGGCATCCCGAGAAGGCCGCCCTGGAACACCTCTGGCGCTCGGGCGAACTGGCCATCGTGCGGCGCGAACGTTTCGAGAAGGTCTACGACCTGACCGAGCGGGCGTTTCCCGACCTGCACGGCATGCAGGCGAGCGAGACAGAGGAGCACCACGCCTGGGCATGCCGCGAGGCGATCCACCGCATCGGCATCGGCAGCGCCAAGGAAGTGGCCCACTTCTTCCACGCGATTTCGATCGCGGAAGCGCGATCCTGGTGCGCCGAGGCTGTTCGGCGCGGTGAGCTGGTCGATGTGCTCGTCGCACCCGAGCGCGGCGGAAAGCCAGTGCGAGCATTCGCATTGCCTGATTGGAAGCGCCTGGCGAAGGCGCCGGACGAGGAGCGTCTGATGCTCCTCTGCCCATTCGATCCGGTGATCCGCGAGCGCGATCGCGTCGAGCGCCTCTTCGGCTTCGACTATCGCTTCGAGGCCTTCGTGCCGGCGCCGAAACGCGTCTACGGCTACTACGTCCTGCCGATCCTCGAGGGTGATCGGCTCATCGGGCGCATCGATCCGAAGTTCGATCGTGCCGCCGAGACGCTCAGCGTGCGCGGGCCGTGGTGGGAGCAAGGCGTCAAGGCTGACACACGGCGCCGGCGCCGACTCGCCGATGCGCTGGATGGGCTCGTACAGCAGATCGGGGCAACGCGATGGCGATTCGATGCACACAGAACGTCGACGCGGTCGTAACGCCCCCCACATTCCAGCGTGATGGATCGTTGCCCGAGGATTGACCCGTTCCTCGCCTGAGCTTCGCGCTCGGCCGTGAGCATGCAGCCTCTGCCGGTTCGTTCGCCGGCATGACCTGTTTCGTTGCTCTCCTGGAGGTTGTCGTTCATGTCCCGCATCACCCTCGCCGTCGCCAGCGCGGCGACGCTCCTTGTCTCGAGTCTCGCCTCGGCCCAGTCCTACAGCACCACCGGGCCGTCGTCGTCGGCGACCCCCTATGTGCTCGCCATGCCCGGTAGTGACGTCGTCACCGACGTCATCTCGATCCTCACCGTCGGCGACAACATTGATGGCTACATCCTGGCCGGTCTGCCGGACGGCATGGGCGCGCTTCCCTTTGATGCCGGCTCCTCGGACCTCTTCGTCAACTACGAGATGGTCGCGACGGCTGGCGGCGTCCACCACGCCTTCCAGCCACGAGGGGTTGTCGGAGGGGCGTACATCTCGCGCTGGAATCTCAGCACCCAGCCGGGCCCGGACTTCCTTCGCGTGAACTCCGGTGCCGAGGCGATCCTCGTCGCCAACACGCTCAGCAATGGCGGCGGAACGCTCTTTCAGTTCGGCCGCTTCTGCTCCGCTGACATCGCGGCCCAGAGCGCCTACTTCAACAGCGCCACCGGCAAGGGCACGCTCGCCCGGATCTATACCGTCGGTGAGGAAACCGGCTCGAACGGCCGCATGACTGCTACCGACCTGGGAACCGGCGAGCTCTACCAGCTTCCGGCGTTTGATCCGCTCCTTGGCGGCTGGGAGAACGGCGTGGCCCGTCCCTTCGAGAGCGACGACACGGTCGTCATCGGCCTTTCGGACGGCGGCGCGAACCGTGTCTTCCTCTACGTCGGCACCAAGCAGGACACCGGCAATTCGATCGAGCGTGCGGGCCTTATGAACGGCACCGGCTACGGCATCGTTGTCCAGGTCGATGGCGTCAATGTCGCCGCTGAGACCCGCGACTTCTGCTTCGGCTCCGGTACGCCGGTATTCAGCGGCACCTTCACCTTCGCTCCCGGCGCGACCGCCGCGGGCACGTCTTTCCTTCGGCCCGAAGACGGAGCGTGGGATCCGGCGAACCCCAACGACTTCTACTTTGTCTGCACCGATCGCATGAGCACCACCTCGGGCGGCGCGCCGCAGTCGCACGCGAGCCGACTCTTCAGGCTTCGCTTCAGCGACGCCAACAACGTCCTTGCTGGCGGCACGATCGAAGCCCTCCTGGACGGCACCGACGTGATGGAGATGGGCGACAACCTCTGCGTCTTCAATGATCTCCAGGGCGGCACGCGCGTGATCATCCAGGAGGACACAGGCAACCACCCGCACAGCGCCAAGACGCTTCTCTATACCGTCGCCAACGACAGCCTCGAGGTGATCCTCAAGTCCGATTCCGCTCGCTTCGGCGACATCGGCGTCCCGGCGACCGCTCCGTTCACGCAGGACGAGGAGAACTCGGGCGTCATCGATGCCCGCGAGACTCTCGGTCTGGGTTGGTTCTTCGGCAACACGCAGGGGCACTATCCCCTTCCCAATCCGCTCGTCGAAGGCGGCCAGCTCTACGCCTTCTTCGCTCCGGAAGCGGTCGGAAGCTCGCGCAGCGATCTCTCGACTCCGCTCGATGGCGCCGTCAATGGCGCGGACCTCGCAATCCTGCTCGGCGGCTGGGCAGGCTCGGGCCGTACCGACATCAACCGCGACGGCACCACCGACGCGGCTGACCTTGCAATCCTGCTCGGCGCTTGGACCAACTGATCGACTCTCGGAGAGGATCTGCAGCATCTCACGCGCAGACGATGCGACCGCCGCCCCGGCGAAAGCCGGGGCGGCGGTTCTTCTACCGACCCGAATCGATCACGACGCGTTCAGCACCGCATTGAAGAGATAGCCCAAGGCGATGATTGCAAGCGCGACGCTTCCGAAGAGGATGGCCAGGAGCTTGGGCTTCAGCACGCGACGCAGCAAGAGCGCCTCGGGTATGGACAGGCCTACCACCGCCATCATGAAGGCGAGGGCCGTGCCGAGGGCGATGCCCTTCTCGACGAGCTGCTCGACGACCGGAATCACGCTGGTGGCATTGGCGTACATCGGCACGCCGACCAGCACAGCGACCGGCACGGCGAAGGGATTCTCCTTGCTGATGTAGCGCTCAAAGTAGTTCGCCGGCACGAAGCCATGCAGAATCGCTCCGACCGCGATGCCCGCGAGTACATAGGGCGTCACGCGCCGCACCGTCGCAAGGGTGTCGCGAAGAATGCCCGGGAGACGCCGCAGAAACGACTGCCGATCTGCGCCCCCATCGCCGTCGCCCGCTTGGATCTCCCAGACCCAGGGTTCGACCAGTCGCTCGAGACGCATTCGTCCGAGGATCGCCCCGACGAGGGTGCCCATGGCGACCCCAGAGGTGACGTCGATGACGGTGGTCTTCCAACCGAAGACGCCGATGAATACGGCGATCGCAGCCTCGTTCACCAGCGGCGAAGTGATGAGGAAGCTGAACGTGACGCCGAGGGGGATGCCGCCGCGGACGAAGCCGATGAAGAGCGGGATCGACGAACAGGAGCAGAAGGGAGTGATCGCCCCGAAGAGGGCCCCAAGCAGGTGATCGAGCCCGTACCAGCGCCGCGACCTGAGCCACGCCCGGATCCGCTCGACCGGAATGTAGGAATTCACGATCCCCATCGCGAAGACCATCGCGAAGAGGAGCGAGACGATCTTGAGCGAGTCGTAGACGAAGAAGTGAAGTGACTGAGCCCAGTGGCGATCGGGATCGAGCCCGATGAGGTCAAAGAGGAGCCAGGTAGCGATATCGCTGAACATGCAGGTTCGACCCGACGGCGCGAGTCACGCTTGACTGCCCTGCCGCCTGACGTACACTAGCATAGTGGCGTCTCCATGCCAACATCCGTCGACCCCGCTGAAGGCCAGCCGGCGCCGGGCGGCGATCGACCGCCTGCTCAGCCCCGAGCTCTTCCGGGCGTTCGGCGATCCGACCCGGGCCTCGATCGTGGCCTGCCTGATCAAGTGCGGACGGGCATGCAGCGTGACCGAGGTCGCGGAGGCCTGTCGCGTCGATTTCTCGGTCGTGGCACGTCACCTGCGGGGGCTTGCCGCCGCGGGACTCGCCGAGGTAAGCAAGCAGGGCCGCACGGTGAGCTATCGGGTGCGCTGCGATGAACTCTGCCAACGGCTGAGGGACATCGTGGCCGCCGTCGAGGAGTGGTGCCCGAACATGCCGCCGTCGGCCGAGTGCAGTTGTTGCTGTGCGATGTCGACGCCGAAGCCGGCCTCGACGAAAGTCCATCGCGCCGGCAACGCTTCCTCCAAGAGGCCCACACGAAAGAAGACGACCCGATGAGCATCAGCAAGGTCGAAGTGATCGGTCCCGGCTGTCCGAAATGCAAGGCTCTTGAAGGTGTCGCGACCGATGCGGTCCGGAGCCTTGGGCTGACCTGCGAGGTGGTCAAGGTAGCGGACATGGGTGAGATCATCCGCCGCGGGATCATGATGACGCCTGCCCTTGCCATCAACGGAAAGACGGTGTCGACGGGGCGATCGCTCGGAAAGTCCGACGTCGAGAAGCTCCTCAAGGACGCGGGGGCGTGATGGAACAAGCTGCAGGCAAACCGATCTCCGAACGCCTGTCGCGCCTGCTGGGCGCGATCCTCGTCGCCTTCGCCATCGCCGGGCTGGCGGTCGGCGCGTTCCGCGAGTTGCGTGCCTCGCCCGATTCGGTCCGCGAGGACATTGCCGCAGCCCACCCGAAGTCAGCGATCGTCTACTACTTTCACGGCCATACCCGCTGCGACACCTGCCTGGCGATCGAGCGGCAGACCTCCGACGTCGTCCATCGCGTGTTCGCCGACGACCTCGCGTCGGGGCGACTGGTCTTCGTGAGCCTCGACTTCGACGAGCCGCGGTATCTCCACTACCGCGAGAAGTTCATTCTCTCCTTCGGCGCGGTGGTTGTCGCCAGGCCGGGCGACGGCGAATGGGAGTGCCTCAACGACGTCTGGACCCTGATTGACGGCGAGCCGGACGCGTTTGACGAGTACGTCGTCAACGGCGTGCGCAGCCACCTTCCCGCTGCCCGACCCGCCTCATGATTGCCCCCCTTCTGACGGCCGCATGGCTTGGCATCCTGACCGCGGTGAGTCCCTGCCCTCTGGCGACCAACGTCGCGGCGGTCGGCTTCCTTGGACGCCACGCCGCTCGGCCGCGTCGGGCCCTCTTCGCCGGCATCTTCTACGTTCTTGGCCGGACGGTCTGTTACACCGCTCTCGCTGCGCTTCTGGCCTATGGCCTGCTCGCCGTCGTGCAGACGTCGGGAGTGCTCAGCCGCATCGTCGTCCTCTTGCTCGGCCCGGCCCTCATCGTCGCTGGCGTGCTGATGGCCGAACTGCTTCCGATGCCCTCGTTCGGCGGCTCCTCGGCGGGACTTGTCGAACGCTTGGGCAAGCGCGGTGACTTCGTCGGCGCGATGCTCTTGGGCGGCGTCTTCGCGATGTCCTTCTGCCCTTCATCCGCGGCGATCTTCTTCGGAGCCCTCCTGCCACTCGCGACGCAGAGCGACTCGATCGTTCTGGTACCGGTCACCTACGGCATCGCCACCGGGGCGCCGGTGCTGCTGTTCGCCCTCCTCCTTGCCGGCGGAAGTCAGCGCATCGGCAGCATCTTCCAACGAACCCAACAGGTCGAGTATTGGCTCCGCCGCCTCACCGCATACACCCTGATTGGGATCGGCGTGTACCTCACGCTCAAGACGAATCTCGCCCTCTCCTGGCTCGCCTAAGCTGCGATCAGTTGGAGTGGGAAGCCCTTGACATCGCGCATTGCGAACCGGCTGTTACTGCTGCGTGACGCGATTCGCCGCTAGTGTGCGAAGGCCAACATGCGACTTCTTCACGCCATCCTCCTTGTGCTGCCCGTCGTCACTCCGCTCGCATGCACCTCGGTGCGCAACGATGAAGGCGAGGGGAAGCCAGCGCACGAGTCCGTTTCCGCCGAGGTTGCCGATCCGATGATCGACCTTGGACGCCTGATCGGCGGCGAGTGGGTGATGACGGCCACAAGCGGAACAAGCATGTACAGCACCTCGCACTGGGGGCCCGGCAGGCACTCCGTGCGCACCATGACACATGGCTTCGCGGCGGATGGCAGCCCATGGCGTGAGCTTGAGGTCGCCTACTGGGATCCCGGGCGGAACGAGGTGCGCACACTCGGCCTCAGCCCATTCGCCAACGGCGTGAGCGAAGGCGTCATCACGGCTCGCGAGAACGGGTGGGAGGCCATCGACGATCTCTATCAGACAGGCGTCCACCGCAGGGTGATTTGGCGCGTAAACTTCGAAGGGCCGGACAGTTTCCGCTCTGAACTCCTGGAGCGGACCGCTCCCGACACGATCGTCCCGTTGACCTCCTGGGAGATCACACGATCCACGACGCTCGCGCCGATGTCGCCGCTTCCGGAAAGCGCCGCGCTCGATATCCCCGAGCCCCTTCAGCCGTTGAAGCCGCTGCTCGGGCGCACCTGGCAGACCACAGGCTTTCAGACCACGCTCGAGTGGGTTCCGCTCGCCGCGGGCATCTACGCTCGCGTCATCCGTACCGGCCATAGCGGCGAGCCGGAGCACCTGATCGATGCCTACCTCTATCACCACACGGGGTCCAACGCCGTTCGATGTCTCGCCCTGTCGAGCGGCGGCGTCTACGAGGGCGACCTAACAGTTCGCGACGACGGCTCGTTGCGCCTCGATCTGCAGGGCGACGAAGGTGGACACACCCTGCAACGAACGGTTCGCATCGAGTTCGAGAGCGATGGAACGCTGCGGCAGCGCGTCTGGTCCGCCCCGAACACGGAAGGCACGCCGCTCCTCGACCTGCGCCACACGGCGCTCGTGCCAGCGCCGACACCAACCGCGAGTGCTCCGCCCGATCCCTACTTCATGCCGCTTAGCGGCAAGACGTCGCCGCTCATGCCGCGCGTGATCATCCGCAACATCCGCGAGGACCGAGCCGGCAACATCTGGTTCGCCACCTTCGGCGGACCGATTCGCTATGACGGGGCGACGTTCACAAGCTTCGGCGAGGAGGTCGGTCTCGCCAACCGGCGCATCTTCTCGCTCCTCGAGGATCGCACCGGCGCGCTCTGGTTCGGTTCGATCACTGGCGGCGCTTCGCGTTACGACGGGCATTCGTTCAACCGATTCACCGAGACGGATGGCCTCGGAAACAACGACGTCACGTGGATCTTCGAGGATCGCGACGGCAACATCTGGCTGGGCACCGGGAATGGCGCCACGCGCTACGACGGGAAGTCGATGGTGAACTTCACCACCGACGACGGACTTGTCGACAACGCGGTGTACGCGATCGCGCAGGATGAGGCGGGGCGAATCTGGTTCGGCACGCAAGGTGGAGTGTGTTCCTATGACGGCACGTCGTTCTCCAACCTGGCCGACCGGGTAGGGCGGTCGTTTGCAAATGTTCGCGCCGTGCTAACAGACCGTTCAGGCAACGTGTGGTTCGGCGGTCAGCAAGGGGCGTTCCGCTACAACGGCACCACCCTGACTTCCTACCGCTCCACCGCCGTTCCTCTTGCGAACGACGGATTGCTCGAAGACTTCGTCGGCTCGATGATCCTCGACCGGGCGGGGAACATCTGGTTTGGGCATCCGGGTGCCTCGCGCGAGGGCCTTGGAGGCGGCGCCTCCCGCTTCGACGGCACATCGTTCACGCATTTCACAAAAGAGGACGGCCTCAACAGCACCAACGTCTATTGCATGCTGGAGGACAGGGCCGGCAACATCTGGTTCGGGAGCGTCGACGCGGGCGCGTGCCGCTACGACGGCAAGACGTTCACGAACTTCTCCGCGCCCACTCGGGAGCATGGTCGCAGCAGGCCATGAGACGGCTTTCGTTGCGGGGGCGCGGCCCGTGATCGTGTTAGGATCCTCCCCGCAGATCGGCGACGCGAAGGACGCTCGCCATCGGCTGTGAGGCACCCATGGGCATCCGCATCGGCATCAACGGCTTCGGTCGCATCGGACGGCTTGCGCTCCGCGCGGCGTGGGAGTGGCCCGAATTCGAGTTCGTGCGCCTCAACGATCCCGCAGCCGATGCCGCGACATATGCGCACCTCCTGAACTTCGATTCGGTCCACGGGCGATGGAACCGCGAGGCGCGTGCCGAGGCCGGTCGGATGCACATCGACGGGCGCTCGATCGCGGTCACGACCAACAAGGCCATCGCCGAGACCGATTGGCGGGACTGCGACGTCGTGATCGAGGCCAGCGGGAAGATGAAGACGGTTGCCGTGCTGGAGGCCTATCTCGCCCAAGGTGTCAAACGGGTCGTGGTGACGGCGCCGGTCAAGGAACCGGGCGCACTCAACGTCGTCCTTGGGGTGAACCACGACCGCTTCGACCCGGCGCGGCATCGGATCGTGACCGCGGCATCGTGCACGACCAACTGCCTCGCCCCGGTGGTCAAGGTCGTCCACGAGGGACTCGGCATTCGCCACGGGTCGATCACCACGATCCATGACCTAACCAACACTCAGAGCATCCTCGACCAGCCGCACAAGGACCTGCGCCGGGCCCGCGCCTCGGGCATGAGTCTCATTCCGACGACCACCGGATCGGCGACCGCGATCACCGAGATCTTCCCCGAGCTCAAGGGCCGCCTGAACGGCCATGCGGTGCGCGTCCCGCTCGCGAACGCCTCGCTGACCGACTGCGTCTTCGAAGTCGAACGGGCCACGACGGCCGAGGCGGTCAACGCCCTGCTGCGGGCCGCAGCCGACGGACCGCTGCGCGGCATCCTGGGCTACGAGGAGCGCCCGCTCGTCTCGATCGACTACCGGACCGATCCGCGATCGTCGATCGTGGATGCTCTCTCAACCATGGTCGTCAACGGGACCCACGTGAAGATCTACGCGTGGTACGACAACGAGTGGGGCTACGCCAACCGCACCGTCGAACTCGCCCGGCTTGTCGGATTGGCTCCCTAACAACTCGCTACCCCTGCCCCCCGCCCCCCCCGCCTTCGAAGCGATGAGGCACGACGCCGAACAACTCCGTCAGTACGCCCTCATCACCGGAAACTACTGGGCGTTCACGCTGACCGATGGGGCCCTACGGATGCTGGTCGTCCTGCACTTTCACACCCTCGGCCACTCGCCGCTGGCGATCGCGTCGCTTTTCCTCCTCTACGAGATCTTCGGCGTCGTGACCAACCTGGTCGGCGGCTACCTCGGCGCACGCATCGGCCTCAACCGCACGATGAACATCGGCCTCGCCCTGCAGGTGGCGGCGCTGGCCCTGCTCGCGGTACCCAACGCGTGGCTGACGGTGCCGTGGGTCATGGCGGCCCAGGCCCTTTCGGGGATCGCGAAGGACCTGAACAAGATGAGCGCGAAGAGCGCCATCAAGCTGCTGGTTCCGTCGGGAGGCGACGACCGCGGCGCTCAACTCTATCGTTGGATCGCGGCCCTGACCGGCTCGAAGAACGCGCTCAAGGGAGTCGGCTTCTTCCTCGGCGCTGCTCTGTTGGCGACCTTCGGGTTCCGCGGCGCGTTGCTGGGAATGGTCTCGGCGCTCCTTCTCGTCTGGGCCGCGAGCGTCGTTCTTCTTCGCCGCGACCTAGGCAAGGCCAAAAGGAAGCCGAAGTTCCGTGACATCCTCTCCAAGAGCAGGGCCGTGAACGTGCTCTCCGCCGCACGGCTCTTTCTCTTTGCCGCGCGCGACGTCTGGTTCGTGGTCGCGCTTCCGGTCTTCCTCAGCGATGCTCTGGGATGGGGGTTCTGGGCTGTCGGCGGGTTTCTCGCGGCGTGGGTGATCGGCTACGGGGCCGTCCAAACCGTCGCTCCCTACGTGACCGGACTTGCGGCGACCCAGAAGCGATCCACGCTTCCCGACGGCCGCACGGCGCTCGGCTGGGCCGTCGCCCTTGCCGGTGTGCCCGCCGGAATCGCCATCGCACTCTCTGCCGGACTCGCACCGACGATCGCGGTCGTCGGCGGACTTGCGCTCTTCGGTCTCCTCTTCGCCGTCAACTCGGCACTGCACAGTTACCTCATCGTGTCTTACGCGGCGGAAGACGGTGTGTCACTCGACGTCGGCTTCTATTACATGTCCAACGCGATGGGACGCCTTGCCGGAACGGTGCTCTCGGGCTGGGCATTCCAGGCGTTCGGGTTGGGTTCGAACGGGCTGGAAGCATGCCTGTGGATCTCCAGTGCGTGCATCGCCGCCGCAGCGGCCCTCTCGGTTGCGCTGCCACGGCATGGCCCCGACGCCCAGCCTGTTGCCGTACGCGACATGGGCGACTGACTGAACGAACTGTTAGCCGAGTCCGAGTGTCGTGCGGGTCGTTCGGTACGCCATGCGCATCGGCTCCAGCGCCTCGCCGAACCGTCCGGCCCGACCGATGGACGAGTCGTAAACCGGCCGCTTGACCTGGTCGGCGGAGAGCGTGGGCGGCGGTTCGCGGAGACCGGCGTGGGCACGCTCGTGGTGGCGAAGACATGCGTCGTCCCAAGGCAACCCTGCGGACTCGAGAATCGGGGCGAGGGTCTTGGCCGGCTCGCGAGCCAGATCCTCGTAGCGGATCCGGATCATGCGACCAGGCATGACCCGGTGCCAGTGCTGCATGAGCCACTCGTTGATGGCCAGCATCTGGCCCACCCACTCCAATCGACAGCACCACGGCATGGCGGCTGGGACGAGCCGCTCAAAGCAACTGATGCCGGCATCGAAGGGATCTCGCTCGAGGTGGACCATCGTGGCGTCCGGGAAGGTCGCCGCAATGATGCCGGCGAACATCCAGTTCTGAAGGTGCTTGTCGGCGACGCGCTCCACACCCGAAGTGACGTACTGCTCGGTCGCCGCGAGATAGGCGTTGGCGATGCCGTCAAGATCCGCGGAGGTCATCAGGCGAGCGACCTCCGGCCAGCGGCGTTCCGCCTCGGGTGGATTCGCGAACCGGAGGATTTGGGTCCTCATGGCCGGCGTTTCGCCCCCCCCGGATCCCATCGGATGGGCGGCGATCATCTTCTCCAGGAGCGTCGTGCCGGAGCGCGGCATGCCCACGATGAAAATCGGCCGTCGCGACCGGACGCTCGGCTTGGGCATCGCTGCCATCATGTCGGCGGAAAAGGTGTCGACCATGCGACCGAGTTCACGACGGGCTTCGTCGAAGGAGAAGTTCACCCGAAGCCCCTCGCGGCAACGGCGATAGCAGTCGAAGGCCTCGGCGAAATCTCCCTGCTGTTCCTTGATCTCGCCAAGGCGCCGCATCATGTGCTGCCTCGGCGTGGTATTCCGCATCTCCCAGCCCATGGCATCGCGAAGGACCTTCTCGGCACCGGCCAGATCACCCAGATCGACCATCGCCTCGCTGACCGTGACGGCCTGCGAAGGCGTCGAGGGCGTGCGGCCGAGGATGTCGAGGGCCTTCTTCGGCTGACCCAATTGGCGATAGCACTCCGCCCGAGCACTCTTCGCTTCCGGATGATTGGGCTTGAGTTGCTCAGCCTTCGCCAGGAGCTCCGCGGCTTCGGCCATCCGCCCCTGCCTCATCCGGATCATCGCCCGCGCGAACGGGATTTCGCCTTCGTTCGGGGAGATCTTCGCCGCCCGATTGAGTGCCTCCTCGGCCTGTTCCCATCGGCTTGTACGTGCCGCAATGCGTCCGCGCAAGAGCCAGGCGTTCACATCTCCAGGGACCATCGCGATGAGACGATCCGAAAGCTGGCCTGCAGTCGCGAGGTCGCCGACCGTGAACGCTGAGATCGCCCGCTGCATGATCGCTTGCGCAGATTCGGCCATTGAAACGGCTCCGGCGAAGGCGCTCCGTGGAACGCGATGGCATGAAAATCGAGGCCCAATGAAAACGCCCCGGTCCGGACTCGCACGCTCGGCACGGTCGGAACGGGGCAATGGGCGAAAGAGGACTCGAACCTCCGACCTCACCCTTATCAGGGGTGTGCTCTAGCCAGCTGAGCTATTCGCCCGGAGTGTCCACGGACGGCCCTTCGGGGACCATTCGCAACGGGGTGGAGAGTGTAGCACAAGCCGCCCATGGTGCCAGCGGGCGGAGAACGCTCGCAGAGCATGGTCGCCGACGCGATCGCCGGGGGTTTGTCCGTTTACCGGAACCGAATCATTGACTTCAGCCGCATGGACAGCCGACACTAGGACTGGCGATACCGACCTACGAAAGGGCAGCGATGTCCAACAAGCACCTGACGACCGTCAGCAAGATCTTCGCCCATCCCATCGACATGAACATCGCCTGGCGCGATGTCATTCACATGTTTGAGGCCTTGGGCGGCGAGCTCGACCATACCCGGCACGGGCAGCTCAAGGTCAAGCTCAACGGGCGGGAAAAGTCCTTCGGAATCCCGCACCACGAACACACCATCAAGAGCCGCGATGAGATCGTGGCGATCCGGCATTTCCTTGAGGCTGCTGGCTTCGCCCCGGCCACGAGTTGAGGGACTGGTGGTCGGTCCCGACCAGCCACATGACCCATCACCGTCGCCCGGTTGAGGGGTGGATCGGTTAGGCGTCACGAACCGCTCAGGCTCCCCGTTACTGGCTCGACAAGATCCTTGATGGCGACCACGCCGAGCGGCTGGCCGCTTGAAGGATCGACGACGACTCCAAGCCGATTCCGGGTCGAGCGTAGCGTTCGGAGGGCCGCAAAGGCCGGTTCGGTCGGCGGGAACGTCATCGGCGACCGCATCAGCGTCGCAGTCGCCTGGGTCGGGTCGAGGATGGCGTCGAGTGCCGCCAGCACCCCTACCACCCGACCGTTGCGGGCCACGACCGGAAAGCGGCTAGCCCCAGAGCGGGCGAGGATGGCCCGACGTTCGTCCGGCGGAGCATCGAGGGGGATCGAGACGACTCGCCCCCATACCGTCATTTCGCCGGCGACAGTCAATTCCCTGATCGACAGGGCCCGGGATGCGAGGGTCGTTTGGCCCTCGCTCAACACACCGGCGTGGACCCCCTCTTGGATGAGCTTCGCCATCCGTTGGCGCGGCTCGACCAATCCGGCCTGTTCGCTTCCGCCCACCCAACGCTTCGCGAGATCGGCGATGAACGCAACCGCCGGAACAAGGGGGATGGCCGTCAGGATCAGCCGCCACGCTCGCAGGTAACGGGCGAAGGCATAGGTCCATACATCGGTGTAGGTGCGGAAAAGGTCTTTCGGGAGCGTCTCCGCGAGAATGAAGATCACCGGGAGGAGGACAGCCAAGTTGATGACGACGCTGGCTACCGGTCCGAACCCAAAGAACTCGAGGACCGCTGCGATGCCGAGACCACTCAGGTAGTGGGCGATGTTGTTCCCGATGAGCAGCGTGGCGATCACGCGGTCGGGGCGAGCCATTTCAGCATCAAGAATCTGAGCCCGCCGCTCACCTCTCCCGACACGTACAGACAGGGCGATCCGATTGAGGGTGTAGCAACCGGTCTCGATGCCAGCGAAGAGGGCCGTCAAGACGACACCCATTGCGGCGAGGAGCGTTTGACCGAGCAGGAAGAGAATCACGACTCCCCTCCCTCACGCTCTGGTCTGTCGGAATCGTCTTCCAAAGTGACCGTGATGCGCCGTACGCGATTGCCGACCACGCTCTCCACCGTCAGCCGAAGGTTGGCGAGCCGGACGATGTCGCCCACCTGGGCGGGTCGACCGATCCGCTCCAAGAGAAAGCCACCGAGCGTGCTGGCCCTCGAGTTCAAGAATCGCTCACCGAAGGCATCTGCCCAACGCTGAAGATTCGTGTCGCCGGCGACCGCCCACACTCCCGGGCTCGTTTCTTGTGGCGGCAGTTCCGGCGTCTCCTCGGGGCTCACAATGTCGCCGACGATCTCCTCGACGACATCCTCAAGGGCCACCACTCCAGCAGTCCCGCCATACTCATCGACCACAATCGCCAGATCACTCCGATGGCCGCGAAACTCACTGAGGAGTTGCTCGACCGAGGCAAGCTCAGGAACGAAGCGAGGTCGTCGGACGTAGTCGGTGATGGGCGTCGCGTCCCGCCGCGGGTCGAGGAGATAACGCTTGACGTGCACGATACCGACGACGTCGTCGACCCCCTTCCCGACGACGGGGATGCGGGTCAGTCGATGGACGCGGACAAGCTCAAGAATTTCGGCCCGCGTCGCATTCGATTCCACCCAGGCCATGTCGACGCGCGGCGTCATCACATCGCGGACACGGAGCCGCCGAAGCTCGAAGACCCCTCGCAACACACGCTGCTCGTCGGCGTCGATCACGCCCGCGGCCCCCGACTGCTCGAGCATGGCCGCCAATTCCGCCGGACTCAAGCGGGGCGGCGCGTCGCGAGGAGCGGTCAGTCGCGAAAGCGGGGCGATGATGGCCCGGTCGAGGCCGAGCCTCAGCGGTGCTATGGCTCGATGGATGACGAGGAGTGCCGGAGCCAAGAGCGGAACGGCACTCGCGCGACGGGCGTCGGCCAGGAGCTTCGGAAGGACTTCGGCTCCAAGAACAACGAAGAGGAGCGTGAAGGCTCCGAAGGCGATGTTCCCGCCGAACCCGAATCCGGCCCGGGCAATCAACATCGAGCTGATGACGAAGTAGAGCGTGTTGACGCTCATGTTGCCCAAGAGCACCGTGATCAGCAGTTGACGAGGCTCGGCGAGAAGCGCCTCGACCGCGCGTGACGCCGTCGGGGAGGAGTGTCGCAATCCCGTTCGGTCGTCGGCCGAGAGCCCGAAAATGGCGGTCTCTGCCGAGGAGCAGAAGGCGCTGGCCACGAGCAAGGGAGGCATCAGCGCGGCCAGCGTCCATTCAGGGGCCCCCATCGCCATCGGTCAGGCTCCATCCGTCTGAGAGTCCGTGCCGCCGTCGCAGCGTTCGATCAATCGGGTGACGTACCGCAGCCTCGCGATGGCGTCGGCGGCCTGGGATAACAGTGGAGCGCGATCCGCACCGGAGGTCGCCGCCGCCAAATCAAATGCCTTCGCGATCGCCTCCGTCTCGACCTCGCGTCGCTGGACCGCTGTGGCACGCAACGTGGCAATCCCCTCTCTGTCGTCGGAGCCGATTGCCTCGTCCAATGCCTCGCGAAGCTCCATGGCTTCGGCCAGAAACGAGGGTGAAAGGCGCTCGGTGGCGACACCTCCGAGAGCGGCCAGGAGGGCTCGTCCTCGGGCAAGAGGATCGGCGAGGATTCGCTGGGCGGCATTCACAACCGCAGCCTTTCGGGCGATGTCAGGCTCGCCGCCAGCCAGTCCGGATCCGACCCGATCAGGATGCAGCGATCCCAACAATCGCAGGTGCGCGGAGCGCAGCCTCTCGGCATCGAGGCGGAAGGAATACGGCAGCCCGAGCGTCCGGAAAGGATCGTCAGTCGCTGGTTGCGACACGTTCGATCTCCTCGACGTTTGTCAGCCCTTGGGCGACCAACTGCCAACCATATCCCTGGAGGCTGGTGAAAAGCCCTTGGGCGAGGATCGCTCGAATGTCCGAAATGGTTGGCTTGCGAAGGACGACGTCCCGCAACCCGTCGGTGAACTCAAGGAGTTCGAACAGTGCCCGACGGCCGATGAAGCCCGTACCGAGACAGATCGTGCACGCCTGCGGTACGTAGATTCGGCCGATCCCCTCGACCGCACGTCCCATTCGCATGGTCTGGCCCGGGGTCGGGGTGACCGCCTTCTTACAATTGTCGCAGAGCATCCGGACCAATCGCTGGGCGATGATCAGGTTGATCGCGTTGGCAACCAGGTAGCTCTCGACGCCGAGGTCGAGGAGGCGGAAGATCGCACCGATCGAGTCCTTGGCGTGAACAGTCGAATAGACCAAGTGCCCTGTCATCGCGGCCTGCATAGCGACGTTGGCGGTTTCAATGTCGCGAATCTCGCCGACGAAGATCACGTCCGGATCCTGCCGGAGGACCGAACGGAGGATCGTCGCGAACGTGTTCCCCTGCTTGTGATCGATTGGGATCTGCGTGCAGCCTTCGAGGTGGTACTCGACAGGATCCTCGATCGTGATCGCGTTGCGCTGCTCGACGTCGATTTCACGGAGGCAGGAGTAGAGCGTGGTCGTCTTGCCCGAGCCGGTCGGACCGCATGCCAACAGCATGCCTGCGTCCTTGGTTGCGATTAGCCGCAATCGTTCGTACATCCATGGGACAAGGCCAAGCTCATGCAAGCGACTGGGGGCGTTGGCACTGTCAAGGACACGAATCACGAGCTTCTGGCCGTGGACGCTCGGAGTGAGGCTGATGCGGTAGTCGACGCGCCTGCCCTTGACCATCACGCTGAAGTGGCCGTCCTGAACGGCTACCTTCTGGGATGTGTCGATCTGGCAGAGAATCTTGATCACGCCAAGCACCCGCTTGGCGATCTGCGGCGAGAGTTCGACCGCCTTCACCATGAAGCCGTCGACGCGGAGTCGCACAACCGATTGGTCGACTCGCGGCTCCAAATGAAGGTCCGTCGCACGCGAGCGGAAGCATGCCAGGAGCAACAGCCGAAAGGTACGGATCGACTCGGCCGACTCCTCGTCCTTGCCCGCCTCGACGCCTGCAGCCGTCGCCGCGTGCACGGTGACGCCTCGTGAATCGACAAGTGCGATGTCGTGCTCGCTAAAGGTCTTGTCGGGCCCAGCGTCGATGATCTCGCGCAGCCGCTTCTCGTATCCGGTCTGGACGCTTGAGGCAATCACCTCCGAGAGGTCGACGTCAATGGTCTTTTGGTCATAGGCACGCCGCCGCTGCATCTCGGCGATCGCTGCAAAGTCCGGCGTCTGCCGCTTCGGGGCGTCGAGCTCCTGCGGGTCGATGTACCGAATCTCGACCCCCCCGAGTCGGACGACGTCACCGTTGCGAAGACGGGCCTCTGAGACCTTCCCGCCGTTCACCTTCGTTCCATTTCGGCTGCCAAGGTCGCGAATCCGCCATCCTTCGCCATAAGGCTCAATGACCGCGTGGTTCCGAGAGAGGCCCTCGTCGGGGATGTGCAACTGGTTGTCCGGCAGCCTCCCGATAGAAATGGGATCGCTGTCGAGTTCAACTCGTTTGCTGCCGTGTGGCGACTTGACCTCAAGGAAGGGCATTGGAGAACGGCCGATTCTAACACTCCATTCGGCACTCGTTCCGTCGTTTGTATGTGGTGGGCATGTGCCGCCGTGACGCGCGATCGGGTAACCGCGAGAACGTCGCTGCGTGTCGGTGAGAGAGTGACGAGCGGATCGCAATCGCGGCCTCACCGTCGGTACGGCATCGGTGAGCAGCCCGGATGCAAGGGATCAGGCTCATCATTTTGTTCGTGCACTTCGCCATCGCATCGCACGAAAAAGGGCTCACCGATTGGTGAGCCCTCAAGTTCGAGCTGATTGGCAGGCTGGTGCGGAATCCACATCAGCAGGTGCGTCGTGATCGTTCAGCGACCGAAGCCGCTAAAGGATCACCACTCGTCGTCGCGGCTGCGACGGTCACCCTTGAAGGGACGATCGCCACTGCGACCGCCACCCTTGCCGCCGAATCCTCCCTTGGAGAATCCGCCGCCGCCACCACCGCCACCGCCACCGTAGCCACCGCGGCCACCGCCGCCGCCGCCACCGTAGCCGCCACGGCCACCGCCACCACCGCCACCACCGAAGCCGCCACCGGCGGGACGGGGAGCGCGGGGCTGAGCTTCGTTCACAACGAGCGGGCGACCCTCGAGTTCCTTACCGTTCAACGCCGTGATCGCGGCGTTGCCGGCATCCTTGTCAGCCATCGTGACGAAACCAAATCCGCGCGAGCGGCCGGTTTCACGATCGGTGCCGACGAAAACGTCGAGCACTTCCCCATACGCTGCGAAGGCTTCGCGCAGCGCGTCGTCAGTTGTGCGGTAATTCAGATTTCCGACATAGATCTTGAACACTGAGTCGCCCTTTCCGGTGCCGAGCCTTGTGCGAAACCTGAACCGATCAGGTGTTCCACGCTCGCGACCGAACCTAATCATTCCGATTGGCCCGATTGGCCCACAGGGGCCAGACGTGCAAGCGAACACCGCCTGCACCCCGGGTCAATCCACGCCCGGACAGTGATCCGGGACATAGGTATCCGTTCGGAACGACTGGACGACGTGCGATGCAAACCGCAGGCGTCGTCACGCCACCCCGCCGGATACGCGGCCACAGAGACCGTTCCTGCGACTGGCACAGAAGGTGCCAGCAACGGCCCATCGTACCTGCCCGCCAAAAAAGGCAAGCACCTGTTCAAGGATTTTCACACGGAAATCGCCCAAGCCTTCTGACTTCGCGTCGATGCGCGATTGGACAGGCGCAAATCCGCAACTGGCCGGACGACCCCAGAACCGCTTTCTTGGGCCCAAGAACGATGACGCAGATCAAGCCGGCGGCTTGGGAGGTGTCGTGTCGGTCTCGTCCTGGATCCGCTTCGGACTGGCGAGTTTCTGCGCCTTAGGCCGTGGGGTTGCCGCAGCCGAAGCGCTGGCAGATCGATCTGGCTCGGTCGTTGGGGAAGCCGATCCGGCAGCAGGCAAGTTCCTCGAGGCCGGGCTGCCTCGATCTTTCGGAGCTCCGCTCCCCGCTGAGCTCCCCTGAGTTGGTCGAACCGATGATGGCGGGTTTGACGATTTGCTGGGAACACCAGTGGAGCCGGTTGTTCCGCCCATTGAAGCCGCGTTGGAGCCACGAGACGCCGGTGGCAAGGTACCACCTGTAAGCGATGACCCCGAGGCGGATCCACCAGGAGTCATGCCAGAAGGACGTGTGCTCGGCGGCAAGCTGCCGGAGGCTCCGCCCTGTCCTGCCGGTCCCGAACCGACCGGGCCTGATCCCCGAGTGCTCCCCATCGAACGCCGGGGATTCCGACTGGGCCGTTGTCCACCAGAGGTGCGAGGATCACCAAATCGATTCATTCGCGGGCCGAACGGGCCGTTTCGAATCAGGTCTGCCTTCGACGGTGCGGGCGTGGCCTTCTTCTTCTTCACGGCCTCATTCACGACGAGCTCGCGACCCATGAGCCTCTTGCCTTGCATTGCCTTCACGGCGGCCTGGCCAAGCTCCGGATCTCGAATCATCACGATGGCAAACCCCTTCGCCCGGTTCGTCTCCGGATCAGTGGGGATGACGAGATCCTCGATCGGCGCATACACCGTGAAGAGCTCGCGAAGCTGCTCGATCTTCACCTTGTAGTCGAGGTTACCGACGTAGATCTTGAACATGATCTGCGAACCTTGAAGTCGCCGACACGGGCCGCCGTCGCACCGATGCCACACTCTCCATATACACCGATCGAACGACATGCGACGCATTCCGGCACCGACATGGGGCGAGATCACAACTTCCCGCCATCACCATAGGAACGTGCCAGAGGACCGGCGAAAACCCCGAGGGGGATCTACGAGCCGTCGACCGGTAGCGTACCGGAGATTAGGCCCAGCGTCGCGGATTGTGTCGGGATCGGGCCGACTTCTGGGAGTGGACGTCGAGCTTCTGCCACGAGCCACGTTCGCCCAGGAAGGTGTAGGCCATGCCCTGTTTCCCGAGAGGCATGGCACCGTGGCGACCGCACATGGTCCGGCACCGACATGGACCTAGCAAGTCGCTAAGGAACTCGATTCGATGGCGAGGGTGATCCTGCCGGTCGTGCTGATCCTGCTGGCTCAGCCGCGAGGAGATGCGACGAAGCGATGTTGGGCGAAACACCGCGAGTCGCATCGACGCCGCGGATGTCCCATCAGGGTCGCCCGCAGGCCGAATGGAGCTTCTGAACGGCATGCTTGTGTGGAGGTGCGCAAACATCGGCGCGATCAGCTCCGGTTGGTTCCGCTCGGTTCACGAACACAACCACCCAAGTCACAGCAAACCTCAAAGCGGCAACCTGAACAGGCGGGCTCGTTAGGTCATCTTCACCCAGTTCACAGAACACCGGCCGTTGTGCAGCTCATCCCGTCAGCCCCGAGTGTGCGCATTGCGCGCAATCTCCAGGCAGAAGGTCTCGATCGGAAGTGCCTTCGACAGCCCCAAAGTGTGGCGCAAAGTGTGGCGTTCCAGAAATGCGCTTCCATTGCGGCGGCCCTGTTCGCGTCGGGCTGCGTCGCGGCTCTTCGCGGTATCACCCAATACGGCTCGTCGCGGCTCCCCATTTGGGTTGGGCCAGCCGCGAACATGGCGCGCCGCACTGTTCGCGAATCTCCGGGACACCACACGAGCGGCCCGTGGCGAAAGTCATTCGGGCTGCGCACGAAGGGAAAGGCAGATTTCTTCGTCGCCGCAACTCGCTCGTATCGCTGCGGATACTGCTTCGTTGCAGCTTCTCGAACTCTGCCTTTCCCTCCGCCCTCGCCACCGAAGCACTCTCGCCACGGGCTGCCAGGGTCCTTGAGACTGTTGTGAATCGACTTGGAGCTCACCGCTCGGTCAATCCAGCTGACCTCCATACCGACAAGGTCCGGGACTGAGCGCAGATCATCCGAAGTCGTGCCGCTTCGCATCATGAGCGTCAATGTCGATCAGCGATTCGCAAGTGATCCGACGCCTTCGGGTGACAATGAAGCTGAGACATCGAAATGCAAGATTCAAAAAAGACGAGCCCCGCTGGTGTGACCCAGCGGGGCTCATAAAGTCGGCGATCACCTACTTTCCCGCATAGCAGTATCATCGGCGGCAAGGTCTTAACTTCTGTGTTCGGAATGGGTACAGGTGTGACCCCTTGCCTATATTCACCGACAAATCCCGCCAGCGGCTTTCGCCGATGGCGGGGAATATGTCGTCATGAGGGAAGCGTCGAGCCGGTCAACTGACCGGACAACCCGAAAATTGATGCTCAGCAGAACACTCGCCCATCAGGCGAACGTTCGAGCGACTACCCCCAAAACCCGCCACTCGTTTCCGAGCGGCAGTCGGTAGGGGGGACCAAGTCTTTGACCGTTAGTACCGGTTCGCTGAACAGATTTCTCTGCTTACACGTCCGGCCTATCAACCCGGTAGTCTTCCGGGGGTCTCTCGTCTTGCGACTAGCAGTACTTATCTTGAGGTGGGCTTCCCGCTTAGATGCTTTCAGCGGTTATCCCTGCCCCACTTAGCTACCCTGCGATGGCACGAGCGTGCCAACAGGATCACCAGGGGTGGGTCCCTCCCAATCCTCTCGTACTAGGGAGAACTCCTCTCAAATCTGCAACGCCCACGACAGATAGGGACCGACCTGGCTCACGCCGGTCTGAACCCAGCTCGCGTTCCGCTTTAATCGGCGAACAGCCGAACCCTTGGGACCGCCTTCAGCCCCAGGATGCGAAGAGCCGACATCGAGGTGCCAAACCGCGCCGCCGCTATGGACGCTCGGGCGCGATCAGCCTGTTATCCCCGGGGTACCTTTTATCCGATGAGCTACGACCCTTCCACACGGGATCGCAGGATCACTAGAGCCCTCTTTCGAGACTGTTCGACCCGTCGGTCTCACAGTAAAGCCGGCTTGTGCTCTTACACTCGTCACGCGGTTTCCATCCGCGCTGAGCCGACCTTTGCGCTCCTCCGTTACTCTTTAGGAGGAGACCGCCCCAGTCAAACTGCCCAGCGCCCACTGTCCCCCGCCCGGCTTCACGGGAATCGGGGTTAGGCCACAAGCGTAAACAGGGTGGTATTTCACCATTGCCTCCATCCCGGCCGAGACCGGGAC
>JAEUIU010000052.1 GCA_016795065.1 Phycisphaerae bacterium | reverse complement strand
GCGGCTCAGCCCGATGGCGAAAGGCAGCTTCCGCAGATCGTCGTTCATGAGGGCCGCATCGGCCGCCTCAAGGGCGACGTCCGTCCCGCCCGCACCCATGGCGATTCCGACATCGGCGCTAGCGAGCGCCGGTGCGTCGTTCACGCCGTCGCCGATCATCGCGACCACGCCGTAGCGCTTCTGCAATGCCTTCACGCTGGCGATCTTCGCTTCGGGCAGCAACTCGGCCTCGATCTCGTCGACGCCCACCTCGCGGCCGATCAGCTCGGCGACCTTGCGGTTGTCGCCGGTGAGCATCGCGACCGCTTTCACGCCGGTTGCCCGAAGCGCCGCAAAGGCCTCCTTGGCCTCCTTGCGGGGTCGGTCCTGCACGCCGAAGAGTCCCACAAAGCGGTCGTCGCAGGTCACGACGACCACGGTACGTCCGAGCGCCTCGAGCCGGGCGGCTTCCTCGCGCATCTGGGTGTTCGCCCGCGGCCCCTCACCCTCCTCGAAGGAGCGTGGGCTCGCCACGATCACGCGTTTGCCGTCGACGTTGGCGGCGATTCCCTTGCCCTTCTTCTGTGTCGCCTCGACTGCTGCGTTCGGACGAATGCCGCGCTTCGCGGCCTCGGCGCGGATGGCATTGGCGATCGGATGGGTGGAAAGCGTTTCGACGGCGGCGGTCAGTTCGAGCAGCTCCTGTTCGCTTGAGCCGGGCAGTGCGATGACATCGAGGACGGTCGGCCGACCGGTGGTGATCGTTCCAGTCTTGTCCATCGCAACGGCGTGTACATCGGCCAGTCGCTCGAGCGATGCGCCGCCCTTGATGAGGACACCCTGCCGCGCGCCGCGGGCGATCGCCGCAAGCATGGCCGCGGGCGTTGAGAGGCCAAGCGCACAGGGCGACGCACCGACAAGGAGAGTCATCGCCCGAAGAAACGCCTCGCTTCCGCTGAGCCAGCCGAGTTGCGGCGGCACCACGGCCACGAGAATCGTTGCGACGACGACGCACGGCACGTACACGCGAGTGAACTTCTCGGCGGTCCGCTGCGTTGGCGCCTTCTGGGCTTCGGCCTCGGCGACCAGTCTGGCCATGCGGGCCATGGTCGACTCGCTGGCCAGCTTGCGGACTTCGATGATGAGCCCGCCATCGCCGTTGAGTGAGCCGGCAAATACGGGGTCGCCTAGCGACTTCGGCACCGGCACGCTTTCGCCGGTGATCGGGCTCTGATCGATCTCGGAGGTGCCCTGAGAGACCGCGCCGTCGGCGGGGACACGCTCCGCGGGACGAACCGTGACCAGGTCGCCGATCCGAAGTTCTTCGACGGGCACCTCGCGTTCGATGCCGTCGCGGCGAAGGTGAGCGGTTCTTGGGGCGATCTGACCTAACGCCTTGATCGCGCTGCGGGCAGAGCCCATCGCGTGATCCTCGAGGGCATGACCGATCGCGAAGAGAACCAGGAGAAGGCCGCCCTCGGCGACCTCGCCGATCGCGGCGGCGCCGAGTGCCGCGACGATCATAAGGAAGTCGATGTCCAGTCGCAGCTTCAGCAGTTGGCCGAGCCCCTCGAGCACAGGATGGGCACCTGCCACGACGAAGCAGATCGCGTAGGCGATCAGCCACGCCCAGGCCGGCGCGCCAGAGGTCTCCAGCGCGAAGCCCACCGCCAAGGCCGCTCCACTCAGTGCCGGAACGGCCAGCCACGAGAAACGGGCGAGCAGGGGCTGGGAGTGGCTCGAGGCGGGAGTCGCGGCAATCGGGCTGGCGATGGAAGTCATGGGCGAAAGGGCCGCCGATTGTACGGCGTGGTCGCGCGGAGCCGCAGGTCTTCGCGGCTCGTGTTGTCACCGCCGATCGGTATTGAGACTGAGTATCAGCCCCACCATCGGCGCAGCCAAAGGGCGAGATTCATGACCGGCCACGAGAGTCGCCAATGCTCGGTGGTTCGCGTGCGGACGAACTCGATGGCACCGGCTCGCAAGACCGTCCGCGCCGAGTCGCATTGAAGCGCCTCGTGGGCCGCGGTTGCGTCGGTGATCCACCGTTCGAAGGGAAGCGGGAAGCTCGCCTTCGGACGGATCAGCGCCGCACGCGGAACCACGTCGGCGAAAGCCTGACGAAGGAGACGTTTGGTTCGAGGGAGCGTCGCGGTCTGCAGTGAACCGTGCGGGGCGGGCGGGAGATCCGCCGGGTAGTGAAGGGCAAGCGGGAGCCGCGCGGCGAGTTCGGCGACGCGCACGTCGGCGAAGGGAGTCCGTCCCTCGACGCTGGCCAACATCGTTGCCGTGTTGAGCCGCTGCAGGAGCGACGCAAGGTTGAGCGAGCGCTGGAGATCAAGGTGGGTGCGGAGGCGCATCGGGTCGCCGCAACGCCAGAACGCGGATCGGACGGAAGCGCGACAGAGCTCAGCGCCGCCGCTTGCTTGTAGCACCGCCGGATCCAGCAGGACCTCGAACATCGAGGGGGCGACCCATCCGAACGTTGCGGTGTGCCACTCTTCGACGGGCGGAGCCGCGCCTTCGCGCGACTGGGCGATCCAGCGTTCAGCCTCGACGAGCGGCGGGCCGTAACCGGCAAACAGCTCGTCCGCGCCCTCGCCACTCATCGTGACCTTGGCGTGCGGACGCAGGGCTTGGGCGACGGCGTGGATCGCGACCTCGTTCGGCGTGCTGAGCGGAACGCCCAACGCGTGCACCATCGATGGCCACGCTTCCAGAAAACGGTCCTTCGCAATGGGCACGCTGCGGTGATCGCTGCCGAGTTCTGCGGCGACGGCTCGGGCGATGGTCAGGTCGCCTGGCTCGTCGCCCTCCAGTTCGGTGCCTGCGCAGAAGGTCCGCAGTCCGGGATGGCGACGAAGGGCGAGGGCCGTGATGATCGTGCTGTCGACGCCGCCGGAGAGAAGTGCGCAGAGCGGCACATCGCTGACCAGATGCGCCGACACCGACCCTTCGACCGTCTCGCGGACCAGGCCGGCGGCGTCGTGTTCGTCGATGGATGGATCTTCCGCGGGCGGCGTCCACCAGGTGGTCCGACGGACGATCGGTGACTCACCGTCGAGCTCGATCGTCGCTCGTTCGCCGGGGCGGATGCACTCCATGCCGGCGAAAAGGGTGAACTGCTCGCGCGTCGTGCGCAGCGAGTTGAGATAGTTCGTGACTGAGGCCCAGTCGGGCTCGATCGGCATCGAGGGATGACCGAGGATCGCCCGCGGCTCGCTGGCGATGATGACCTCTCCCGCGGTCACGGCCAGGTAGAGCGGGATCACGCCTAACGCGTCGCGCGCGACCAGCAACCGTTGACGACAGGGCAACCACGCGACGTAGGCGAACATGCCGCGGACGCGACGTGGGGCGTCGGCACCCCATTCGGCGATCGCGTGGGCCAGAAGCTCGGTGTCGGATCCGACGGTGATCCGTCGTCCCGCCCGCTCGAGCTCGACACGGAGACGATCGCAGCCGTAGAGCTCACCGTTGAAGGCCAGGACGAGCGGCTCATTCCCGTCGAGAAGCCACGGCTGACGATTGTGGCCGGGCGTGTTGATGGCGAGCCGGCGATGGCCGATGTGCACCTGTCCGTCCGACCAGAATCCGGCATCGTCCGGACCGCGTGCGGTGAGCAGGTCACGCATGTCCTGAACTCGCTCGGGCGAGACGGAGGGGGTCTTGCCACGAACGGCCGCAACGATCGCAATTCCGCACATCGTCCCGCGTCATCGGCGGTTCGCTCCTGATGGTTGGAAGATTCCTCAGGGACTTCTCCGTCGGCTCCGGGGTGTGGCCGGAAAAGGCCATTGCCTCATTGCGGCACTTGACTCTCATGAGGATGATGGACCCATGCTCCGGCGCCTTCTCTCGTCATTCCTTGCCCTCTTCCTCGTCCCGTTCGCGGCGGCCGACGTCACGCTCTCTCCCGCGTTCCGCGATCACGCAGTCCTTCAACGCGACCAGCCGATCACGGTCTCCGGCAGGGCGAGGCCGGGGGAGGAGGTTCAGGTTCTTTTTGGGGATGTCGTCGGTCGGGGGACGGCGACCTCGGCCGGCATCTTCTCGATCGAGCTCCCGGCCCAGCCGGCCTCGGCGATTCCCCGAGAACTCGTGGTCCAGGGAAAGAACCGGGTGTCGGTAAGCGACATCCTCGTCGGCGACGTATGGCTCTGTTCGGGCCAGTCGAACATGGAATGGACGGTGGGCTCCCTTCCCGAGGCGACGGCGACCGTTGCGGCGGCCACCGACCCGCAGATACGCATCCTCAAGACTCCTCACGCACTCGACTGGTCGCCGCGCACGACAGCGGAGGGCTCGTGGACGGTCGCGACGGGCGAGGCCGTTCGCGGATGCACGGCCATCGGCTACTTCTTTGCGCGCGAGCTCAGGGATTCGCAGCACGTGCCGATCGGGATTCTCGACCTGTCGTGGGGCGGCACCAAAATCGAGCCGTGGATTCCGCTTGATGGTGTGCGCCGCGATCTTGAGATCATGGGCGAGTACAACGCACTTCGAAATCGAACCGACAAGAACGAACCGCTGAGCCAAGAGACCCCGACGACCATGTGGAACGCGATGGTCGCACCGTTCTCGAACGTGCACATCAAGGGCGTCGCTTGGTACCAGGGTGAATCGAATGCCGGCAACGCCCCGCGTTACCGTCGCTCGTTGCCTCTTCTGATCGAGGCATGGCGCAAGGCATTCGGCAACAAGTCGCTTCCGTTTGCGGTGTTTCAGCTCGCCTCGTTCATGCAGTATCGCCCGGACCTGCCGGTCGAACCCGGATGGGCGGATCTTCGGGAATCGCAGCGGGGTGGAGCTGTCGCCGCACAGGCGGGCCTGATCGTCCTTCTTGACATCGGCGATGCCAATGACATCCATCCGGCCCGTAAGGCCGAGGCGGCGCGCCGGCTTGCCCTCTGGGCGCGGGCGCACGCCTATGGTGAGAAGGTCGAATACAGCGGTCCTGTCCTGACGACGTCGACGGTGAAGGACGGCGCGATGATCCTCAGCTTCGATCATGCTGATGGGCTCGCCACCCGCGACGGAAAGCCGCTTGGCGGATTTGCGATCGCCGGCGCCGATGGCAAGTTCGTGTGGGCCGAAGCCACGATCGACGGTGGACACGTGATCGTCCGAAGCAAGGAGATTGCGGCTCCGACCCAGGTCCGCTATGCCTGGCACAACAATCCGGAAGGCGCAAACCTGGTGAACGGGGCGGGTCTTCCGGCCGGGCCGTTCCGTACGGATCCGGTTGAGGTGACACCAGCCAGGCGACGCTGAGCCATGCCGCCCGTCCAACGCCGCCCATCGAATCATGCTTGGGCTGTGGCCATCGCCGTAGCCATCGCCGGGACGGGTACCGCCTTGGGGGACCCGCCAGGTGCGACCATCGACACGTACTGTGTCGACTGTCACGGTGGGCACTCCAAGAAAGCCGGACTTGACCTTCGACCTCTCGTGGATAACCCGTCCTCCGCGACGCTGCGTTCGCTTCGCCTGGCTCGCGATCGGATCGTGAGCGGGGAGATGCCGCCCGAGGACGAGGCCCAGCCAAGCGAGGCAGAGCGGAAGGCGATGGCTTCGGCGATCTCCGCCGAACTGCGCAGGCGCGAGCCGGCAGTCCGGGCCGGACGCCCAACGGTGCGGCGGCTCAATCGCGTCGAGTATCGCAACTCGGTGCACGAACTGTTAGGTGTCGACGTGGAAGTCCGCTCGGCCCTGCCCGCCGACGATGTGGGCGAGGGATTCGACCATATCGGCGACGTCCTCTCGATGGCCCCGACGCTGCTGGAGAAGTATCTCGATGTCGCCGAACGGGCCGCGTTGCGGGCCTGGCCCGACACGGGCGCGGCATTCGAGGCCAGCGCCAGCGGAACGGAACTGAAGCTACGCGGCGGGGGCCAGGTAAACCAGGCCGGCGCCAACGTCTGGTCGGCCGGGGCCGCGTACATCGAATGCGAGCTTCCCCGCGACGGCCTCTACCGGGTGACCTTCCGCGCCTTCGGCGATCAGGCGGGCGAGGAGCCCGTGAAGGTCGCGGTACGTGACGAGCGCTTGCGCCTTGCCCATTTCGATATTCCCGAGCGTCGTCGCGAGCCCGGTACGCGAACGACCAGCGTGACGCTGACCGGCGGCGTGCAGCGGATCGGGATCGAGTTCCTGAACGACTACTACGACGAGTCAAGGCCACAGGGCGATCGCGATCGAAACCTGCACGTCCTGTCGATCGGCGTCATCGGCCCGATCGATCACGTGGAGCCGACCGCCGTCGTGCGGGCTCTGGCGGGCGATGCCCCGTCGCTGCCGGAATTCGTCCGTGCCCTTCTCGGCCGGGCCTTCCGACGGCCGCCTGACGAGAAGGCCGTCCTTGAGTTCGTCGCTCGCGTCGTCTCCGCAGCGGGGCCACAGGCCACCTGGCCGCAGCAGGCGAGGGCCGCGATCACCTCGGTGCTGGTCGATCCGCGCTTCCTCTTCCACATCGAAGCGGACGCTCCGGTGGGCGGCGGCGATCGCGATCTGGATGGCCATGAGCTCGCGGCGCGGCTCGCCTCGTTCCTATGGCGGTCGATGCCCGATGGGGACCTGGCCCTTGAGGCACAGCGCGGTAGTCTCGCCACCGTCGAGGGCGTGTGGCAAGCCGCGGATCGCCTGTTGGACGATCCCCGATCGATCGCCATCGCCGAACAGTTCGCCCAACAATGGCTCTTCATCCGATCGGTCGATGAGCGTCAGCCCGATCCGACGCTCTTCCCCGGCGTCGATGGCCGCCTCCTCGCCGACATGCGGGCCGAAACCACGCTCTTCGTCGACGCGCTCCTCCGCGAGGACCGCCCGGTCACCGAACTGCTCACCGCGGACTGGACCTTCCTGAATGGGCGGCTTGCGGACCACTACGGCATCGGCGGCGTCGACGGCGATTGGCTTCGGCGCGTGCGCTTCGGCCAGGCCCGGGTGCGCGGACTGTTAGGTCACGGCAGCGTGCTCGTGGCCACCAGCAATCCGACCCGCACGAGCCCGGTGAAGCGGGGCAAGTGGGTGCTCGAGGCGATGCTCGACGCCGCGCCTCCGCCTCCGCCGCCCGGCGTGCCGCTCCTGCCGGAGGTGGCCCACGATGCGGGGCGCCCGTCGGTGCGGGCCATGCTTGAGCGGCATCGCGCCGATCCGGCCTGCGCCGGTTGCCATCGGCAGATGGATGCGATCGGACTCGCGCTCGAGCCGCTCGATGCGGTGGGGCGCTGGCGCACCCACGACGGCGAGACGCCGATTGAGACCGTCGGCGACCTTCCCGACGGACGGCGGTTCGACGGGCCACACGAGTTGGCGGCCATTCTGGCCCGCGATCCGGCGCTGATCCGATCGCTGGTGCGGCACCTCCTTGTGTACGCCCTGGGTCGTCCGCTACGCGAGGAGGACCAGCTCGTGGTCGATCGCATCACCCGCGAACTCGACGAAAAGCCGACGTTTCGGCAGGTCGTCCGCGGTATCGTGGCGAGCGACCAGTTCCGGCGGCGGTCGCCGGCAGATGAATCCGCAAGCGCCAGCGCGGAGACCCACCGATGACCCGATTCCAGATGTCCCGTCGGACGGCGATTCGCGGCCTCGGTTGCATGATCGCGCTGCCGTGGCTCGAGGCGATGGGCAAGGCAAGTTTCGGGGCGACGGCCGCCGCGCCCAGCCCCAAGCGAACCGCGTTCGTCTTCTTTCCAAACGGCGTACATCGCCCGGCGTGGTTTCCCGGCGCGGCCGGGGCGCTCTCCGAGGTCGCGACCGAACTGCCCGCGACGCTCGCCCCGCTTGCGGCGCATCGTTCGCGACTCACCCTGATCAGCGGCCTGGCCCACGTGAACGCCGAGGCACTCGGCGACGGCCCCGGCGATCACGCCCGTTCCGCGGCGTGCTTCCTGACCGGCGCCCATCCCAAGAAGACCAGCGGCAGCGACATCACCAACGGCGTCTCGATCGATCAGCTCATCGCCCAGCGCCTCGCCGGGCGCACGCGGTTCGACTCGCTCGAGCTCGGGCTGGAGCCCGGCATGACCGCTGGCAACTGCGACTCGGGGTACTCCTGTGCCTACTCGGCCAACATCTCCTGGCGGACGCCGCACACGCCGATGGCCAAGGAACACGACCCGCGCGTTCTCTTCGAGCGTCTCTTCGCGGTGGGGCCAGCAGGCGAGAGCGACGCGGCCCGGGCCCGTCGGCTTGCCGCACGAAAGTCCATTCTCGACGGGGCCCGCGAGCAGGCCAAAGCGCTGCGCGAATCGTTAGGCGGGAGCGACCGGCGCAAGCTCGACGAGTACCTTGACGGGGTCCGCTCGATCGAGCGGCGAATCGAGGTTGCCGAGCGATCCGACGCCGGCGAGGCGATCGCCGACATGCCGTCGCGCCCGGCCGGCGTCCCTGCGGCTTGGGCCGACCACGCCAGGCTGATGGCCGACCTTCTGGTGCTGGCCTTCCGGACCGATGCGACGCGCGTCGCCACCTTCATGCTCGCCAACGAGGGCTCGAACCGGCCCTATCCGGACATCGGCGTTCGGGCCGGCCACCACGACGTGAGCCATCATGCCCGCGACGAGTCGAAGATCAGTGACTACGCGCGGATCAACCTGCTGCACGCGGAGCAGTTTGCCTACCTCATGGATCGGCTTGCCGAGACGCATGATGAACAGGGAACGCCACTCCTCGACTCGACGCTCCTGGTCTACGGCGGCGCGATCGGCGACGGCGACCGACATGACCATCGCGACCTTCCGATCGTCGTTGCCGGCGGTACGAAGGAGGACTCCCTCGCCGCTGCGCATGGCCGCTACGTCGCGACCGACGGCGATCGGCCGCTCTGTGACCTCTTCCTTTCGATTGCACAGCGCATGGACGTTTCGCTCGACCGCTTCGGCGACAGCCGCGGCGCGTTGCGGCTGGCCTGAGCGCATCGGCGGCTTCGCTCGACGCCCTGATACAGTGCTGCGATGACCCAGCCGCGGCCAAATCGACCAGAAGGCCGACCAGAAGGCCGACCAGAAGGACGACCAGCAAAGAAGCAGTTCTTCGCTCCGCGCGATCCGAACGTCCCGCGCGAGAAGCCCGGACCCAAGCAGCCAATGCGCCCGTCGCAGCGGCCGAAACTGGGCATCTTCACGACGACACTCTGGGAGTATCCGAGCCAGCACTACACCTCTGATCGGGACCTCACTCCCGAGGAAATCGTCGAGGGTCGCACCCGCTTCATGCAGGGCGACAAGGACTATGTCGGTGCGACCCCGTCGTGGGTGATCTGGCAGGTCCTGATGCGCTACACGAAGCCGGGTGAGCTGGTGGTCGACCCGATGTGCGGGAGCGGCACCACGCTGGACGTCTGTCACGACCTGAAACGGAAGGGCCGTGGGTTCGACCTCAATCCGCAGCGCCGGGAGATCGAGAAGGCCGATGCCCGCTCGCTGCCGCTCCCCAGCGCGAGCGCCGACTTCGTCTTCATCGATCCGCCCTATTCAACCCACGTCGACTACTCCGACGATCCCCGCTGCATCGGACGGCTCGACGCCGGCGGCGACGACGGTGGCCGGGCGTATTACGAGGCGATGGACCGCGTGATCAGCGAGATCGATCGCGTGCTCCGGCCGGGGCGTCACATGGCCCTCTACGTGAGCGACTCCTGGCGCAAGACCCGTGGCGGCGCGCCGGGCGAGGGAGCCTTCATGCCGATCGGGTTTGAGCTCTTCGGCCTGCTCTCGCGGCGCTTCGAGCCATGCGACATCGTGGCGGTCGTCCGACACAACGCGAAACTCGGCAAGGGCAACTGGCACAAGGCCGCGGAGGAGCAGAACTTCTTCCTCCGCGGTTTCAACTACCTCTTCATCCTGCGCAAGCCATGACAATTGTCATCCGTCCCATCGAACCGCGCGACATGGCGGAGATCCGGACCGAATCCATCAAGCATTGGGGTTCGACCGAGATCTGGTCGCTTGGGCGACTTCATCACGCCGACCGGCTTTCGGGCTTCGTGGCCGAGGCGAACGGTGCGTTCGCGGGGTTCATCACGATTCACCCGGATGCTGGCGGATGGCAGTGCGAGGTCATCACGCTGAGCAGCCGCGGGACCGAGCCTGGCATCGGTTCGAGGCTTCTTGCCGCCGCCGAGGGATACGCCGTCGAGCGCGGATGCCGGCGCATCTTCCTGACCACCACCAATGACAACACCCACGCCATGCGCTTCTACCAGCGCCGCGGCTGGCGGTTCGCCCACCTGCACAGGGGAATCGTCGACCGGGTGCGGATGATCAAGCCCGAGTATCCGAAGTTGGGGATCGATGACATCCCAATCCGCGACGAGATTGAGTTCGACCGGTGGTTCGACGACACCGTCTGAGTGCTCATCAGCTCGCGGCGCAGCGAGCTTCAATCTCGCCGACGAACGCCCGGGCCGAGAGATGCTCGCGAAGGTAGCCGAGAACCTTCTTGGTCCGGCCGACAAGGTAACTGGGCCGCAGGTGATAGGCGATCGGAGCGGCACGGCCTAACGATTCGCGCGTTGCGGCAAGGCCGCCGGCGAAGTCGACGGTTGCGGCGGAGTCGGCGGCGAAGAGCATCTGGAGGTTCGGGTCGCGGGCGTCGCCGAAACGCTGGACCAGGCGGAAGCCACACACAGCCGCCATGCGCTCGAGCGTGATGGGCGTAAAGTTATGGATGTGAGCGAAGTGGAAGAGCTTCGGGAACGGGGCGAATGGAGCGGCCAGGTTCGGGCACTCGACGTAGAGATGCCCCCCGCGGGGGAGGAGCGAGCGGATGCGGGTGAGTGCTGCGTGCGGCGAGCGGAAGTGCTCGATGACGTGGACGAGCAGGACCACGTCGGTGGACTCCGACTCGGCGAGCGACTGGATGCCCCCGACCGTGACTTGTGAATGCAGCCGCTCCCTCGAGTAGTTCAGGAAGCCAACGTTGGGATCGATCCCTCGGGCGTTCCAGCCGGCCCGCTCAAAGACCTTCACGGTGCAGCCGATGCCGGCCCCGATCTCGAGCAGTCGCCGGCCTTCGGGAAGGTAAGGCTTCAGTTGGGCGTGGATCCGCTCGCCGTTGAGCCAGGCTCGCATGACCCGCCGCGGCGATGGTGTCAGTTCGCCGTGGTAGTCCTGGCGATAGTCGCTGGTGTAGTAGCGATCAAGATCCTCTTCGGAGGGGATCGCCGCGTGAGCGACGAGGCCGCAGGCGAGGCAGACGCTCGTCGCGAGCGGCTTGCCGTGCCGGTCGCGCGAGGAGATCTGCTCGAACGACGCGCTTCCGCAAAGGTCGCAGGGCTGGCCGGAGGTGGCGGTGGCATCGACCACGAGCGGAGCCTACTACGAATCCGTCGCGCTGGGGGTCGTCGCGGCCGCGTCGATCTCGTACATCGTCACGCCATAGGTGATCTCGGCCTTCGCTGCGTCGTCGGGCATGGGCATTGACCAGAGGATCCGCGCCCGACCGGCCGTGACCAGTTCGCTGAGGGCTGCCGGCTCGTTGCGAAGTCCCACCAGAACGAGGGTCCGCTCCTGGCTGGCAATCGCGCTTCGCAGGCGTCGCATGGTGTTGTCGCTGGGGGCCGGATCGGCGCATAGGACCGTGATATGCGGAAGCTGCGGGGCAAGGACCAGCGTTGTGGTCGCATCGTTGGGGGCTCGCTCGGCAAGAACACGATCGACGATCGAGGAAAGGTGGTGCATCGTCGCGCGGGTGAGGACCGTGCCCCGGTGGTCGACGGCTATGTGGATCGAAAGGCCGATCGTCGCGGCGAGCGGCGCGAGCCAAGCGTGGTTTCGGATGGGAGAGTTTCGGTCCGCCACCATCCACCAGGCGCCAACCAGGGCGGCCGGTGCGTAGACCGGAGCGATGTAGTCGGCTCGCTTCCCGCTGGAGAGGGAGTAGAGAACGATGATCGTGGCAGTCCAGAGGACCGCTGCCCAAAGGAAGGCTCGATGGTCAGAGCGGAGATTCTCCGCTCCAGTGATGTCGCCTGTCACCAGGCCGGCCGGTCGCCTCCAGAGCGGTTCATTTCCTCTTCCGCGCAAGCCCAGGGCGAGTGCCCCGAGCGTTGCGGGAATCGACCATGGAGCGAAGCGGACAAGAAAGTAGAAGAGCATCACTGGCAGGCCAAGAAGGATCATCAGCGGCCCGCCCTTGCCGCCTTCCGGACCGTTGCCGGTCATGCGCCCGACGACCTCGCCGTAGACGAGCGTGTCCCAGAAGTGCTCTGGGGCGATCGAGGCGGCGATGACGTACCAAAGCGACGCAAGCACCATGCCCGCAACACCCACGGTGAACGGGCGGAAGCGGAGGAGGGTGGACGGTGAGCCTGAGATGAGCCACGTGCCGGCGACGGCGTACGCGGGCAGGACCAGTGCGGCAGGGCCCTTGGTCCAGGCCGATAGGGCGAAGGCGAGCCAGAAGAGGATCGCCTGGGAGAGCGACGACGGCCGCCCCGACCGGGCATCGAGGATCAGTCGCGTTGCCGCGTACCAACCGACCAACAGGAGAAGGCAAAGCAACATGTCCGGGCGGGCGAGGTAGCCGAGCTTGAGCGTCGGGAACATCGCCAGCCAAGAGAGGGCCGCGAGCCATCCGATGCCTCGCCCGATTCGCTCGCCCCAGCGAACGAGCAGAAGGACGATCGCACACGTCACCAACAGGCTGGGGAGTCGGTGGGCGAGTTCGCTGCTGCTTCCGGCCAGGGCAACGAACGGTGCGGCCAGCCAGTTGTAGAGCGGGGGCTTCGTCGCGTAGAGGCCCTCGGCGTCACGGGCCAGGACCCACGCCTCGCCGCCACGGGCCAGCATGTCGGCGGTGTAGGCGATGGTGCGCGGCTGGGTCTGCCCCCAGAGGTCGCTTGGGGCGAGGATGCGCGCCGCGAACAGCGCAACGAGGGCCGACAGGGTTGACAGGGCGAACAGTCGCCGACGGCTGTGCTCTGGGTCGGGCAACACGGCGGGTAGGGTAGCGGAAGTGCAGAATGACAAGGGCCGCGGCGATGGCCGCGGCCCTTGGGTTGCTTTGGAAGTTCGACGCCGTCCCGTGACGTTTCGGCCGACTCGCTTACTTGCTCGGCTTGAGGGTCGGCTCGAGCGTGACCGGGTCGCGCAACGGAATGTGCGTTACGTCTCCGTTGAAGAAGTCCTTCATGGACGCCCGTTCGTTGCCCTCGTAGATCTGGTCCCAGTTGCCCACGACCATGATCGCCATGTTCTTTGGGTCGAGGTACTTCGTCGCGACCCGCTGGATGTCCTCGGGCGAGACCTTCATCACGTTGTCGCGGTAGCTCTTCCAATAGCCGTCAGGGCGATGGGTGAGCTCGTCGCTTACGAAGATGCTGAGCATCGCCTCCTTGCTGGCGAAGTTCTGCGGGAAGGTCTCGACGAAGGAGTTCTTCGCGGTCTCTAGCTCCGAGGCGGAGACCGGCTCGGTCCGGATCCGGTTGAACTCATCGTCGATGAGCTTGATGGCCAGGGCGACGGTCGGGTTCTTGCTCTGGAAGAGGGCCCGAACCTCGCCCGGGTAATACGGGTTCGCATCGAGCCGCGATCCGGCCGAATACGCCAATCCCTCATTGCTGCGCACGCTCTGCATGATGCGGCTGGTGAAGCCGCCGCCGCCGAGGACATCGTTCATGACGAGCATCGGGAAGTAGTCGGGATCGTCGCGCTTGATGCCGCGGAGCCCGATGTAGACCTTCCCCTGGGGAATGTCCTTCGGCACGTGATAGACGCCGGGGGTGAGGGTGGCGGTGGGGGCCGGCGGCTCCGGCACCGTCTCGCCCTTCGCCCAGCCGTCGAAGGCCTTCTCGAGCCGGGCGGTCATGTCGGCGGGATCGAAATCGCCGCTGACCGCGACGATCACGTTGCCGGGATGGAAGATCCGCTTGTGCATCTCGCGCAGGCGTTCCTGGGTGATCGCGTTCAGCGAGGCACCGGTCGGCTGGCGGGCCTCGAAGTGGTCGGCCCCGTAGAGGAGCATCGCCCATTCGCGGTCGAGGATCGCGTCGGCGGAGTCGTTCCGCTGCTTGAGGCCTTCGAGGGCCTCGTCCATCTGCACCTTGAGTCGCTCGGCGTCGAAGCCAGGGTTGCGGAGGACATCGACGAAGAGACGCATGCTCTCGTCGAGGTTGGCCTTGAGGCAGTTGAGTGAGGCCGAGGCAGAGGTCGCACCGACCCGCACGCCAACACGCGTAGCGAGGAAGTCGAGCTGCTCGTCCAGGTCGGCCGGTTTCATGGAGGCCGTGCCACCGGCCCGCATCATGGCCCCGGTCATCGATGCGAGACCGGTCGCGTCCGCCGGATCGAGATAGTCGCCTCCCCGGAAGGTAAGGGTGACCGAGACGAGCGGGAACTCCTTGCTCGGGGCCATGTAGACGACGGTGCCGTCCTTGAGGGTGTGGCGGAAGCTCTTCGCCTCGGGAGGCGTGAAACTCAGGGGTGCGAAGGTCAGGTCCTCGGGGCGCGGCGGGATCGCCGCGGCGGCGGGGAGAGCCGCGCCGAGGAGAAGCCCGGCGGCGGCGCTGATCGAAAAAAGGCGCTGGGTGCGCATGGTGTTAGGTCCTTGAGCCGCCGTGACCGGCGGGGAGTGTCATGGTGTGAGGTGGTGCGGGGCCTTACTTCGAGGCCTCGAGTTCGCTGAGACGCTGCTCGATCTTCTTCTTGAGATACTCGACGACCTGCCGCATCTCGGCCGGAACGCTGCCGCCATCGAGGTCAGCGCTCATTCGCTCGAGGCCAGCCTTGAGCTTCTCGGCGTCGGTTGCGGTGGCGAGCTTCTGAAGCTGCGGCTTCAGCATCGCCTGCATCGGGGCGGGCAGGGCCAGGAACTCGGGATCCTCGGCCACGGCGGGCGCCTCACCGGCCTCACCGGACTTGCCCGGGGCCGCGCTCTCTTCGCTTGACTTGCGTGTGTAGATCGCGACCGCCCGATTCTCGTCCTTGAAGTAGGTTTGGGCGACGCGCTGGATGTCGGAGGCGGTGACCGCCTGGATCTTCGCGCTCTCCTCGTTGATCTCCTCCCAACCGCCCATGGACTCAAGGACGGCCAACTGGATCATCAGGAAGAAGTTGCTCTGGAGACGGCGATACTGCTCGGCAGCGTTCTGGTTCTTGACCTTCTGAAGCTCGCGGTCGGTGACGGGCTCGCTCTGGAGACGCTTGATCTCCGCGGCGATCGCAGCCTCGAGCTGCTGCGGGGTCGAGTCGCCCTTGGTTTCGGCGCTGATCGAGAACGCCCCGGCGTACTTGCGGGTGTCGGTCTGGGCGCTGGCGCCGGAGGAGATCTCGCTGCCTTCCACCATCGTCTTGTAGAGGCGACCGGTGCGGCCGTTGAGGATCGAGGCCATCACGTCGAGGGCGTAGCTGTCGCGGTGACGGAAGGGCACCGTGTGCCAGCGCATCTCGACCGAGGGTTGGGCGTCGACCGCGGCGTTCATGCGCATCTCGGCCGAGGTCTTGTGCTCGAGCGTGATGACTGGCGGCGGCGGCGTCTTGCCGGGCTTGAGCCGGCCAAAGTACTCGCGAATCACCGGCTTCACGTCCGCGGCGTTGAAGTCGCCGACGATGACGCCGACCAGGTTGTTCGGCCGGTAGTAGAGGTCCCAGTACCGCAGCGACTCCTCCATCGTGTAGGAGTTGAGGTCGCTGGTCCAACCGATCACCGGCCAGGAGTAGCCGCTCGACATCCAGAACATCGAGTCGAACTGCTCCTGGAAGACGCCGGTCGGCGTGCTCTCGGTGCGCAGGCGACGCTCCTCGTGGACGACGTCGCGCTCGGCGTAGAACTCGCGGAACACCGAGTCGTTGAGGCGATCGGACTCCATCCACGCCCACATCTCGAACTTGTTGCTCGGGACGTTGATGAAGAAGAAGGTCTGGTCGTAGCCGGTGAAGGCATTCATGCCCGAGCCGCCGGCCTTGGTGTAGATCTGGTCGAACTCGTCCTTGACGATGGACGCCTTCCCCTTCTGCTCGGCCTCCAGCTCGAGGATCGCCTTCTCCGCTTCGGCGGCTTGCGACTTGCCGGCCTCGGTGGAGCGATCGATCTTCGCGAGCTCGGACTTCCTCTTGGCGATCTCATCGCCGAAGGCGCGGCCCTGCTGCGAGTCCATCAGCTTCTTCAGCTCGGCCCGCAACTCCTTGAGCTTCGGCGTGTCGTTGGTCGGATTCCACGGGTCATCGATCTCGCCGCGGAAGTACCTGCCGTACTGCTCGGTCCAGGTGAGCTGGTTGATCTGGTCGCGCAGGTCCTTCTGCCGTGCCCGGTACTCGGCATCGCGCTTTGCATCGAGCGTGCCGATCGTGTTCGTTCCCTTGAACATCATGTGTTCAAAGAAGTGGCTGATGCCGGTGATGCCGGGGCGCTCGTTGACGCTTCCGACCTTGGCGAGCCAGCCGGCAGAAATCGTGTTCGGCTGGTCGTGACGGGGTACGAGCAGGAACTCCATGCCGTTGTCGAGGGTGAGGGTCTCGACCTCGACCTTCTGGGCATGGACGGCCGGGGCAATAAGGGTCACGAGCGTGACCGCGATCGCCGCGGGTGAGAAGAAGCGCATCGGGGTACTCCTGAAGGACCGGTCCGAACCCAGCGGGCCACGAACCGGTGAAGAACGGTCGGGGGAAGGCGATTCCCCCACGATCGCAAGGTGGCGCGGGGGAAGGACTTTATACAGGACGCAATTGACCTTGATGCGGCTGGGTTCTCTTCCGTTGCCGCGAATCTGGGCTAGATTGCGGGGGTAGCCTGCGCGAGGATCGCCCGGAGGGCGTTCGCGACGGAACTTCCACTTGGACCCGGCAAACCTGCTGGGAGCTATCGGGCCTCATGCAGAACTCGACTCTTCTCTCCAGCCGGCTGTTCGCCGCGGGCGTGACCGTCTGCGCGATCGCGGGGGCCGCCCAGGCACAGCTTCGGGTGATGAACTGGAACGTCGCCAGCATCAAGGGCGATCCCAATGCCATTCGGGACGTGGTTGGCATGGCCTCCGAGGACGACAAGGCCGGCTTCGCCGTCGCACCGGCCATTCTGGTGTTCCAGGAGGTTCACGCCGACGACATCAATGCGCTGGAGGCCCTCGTCGATGCCGCCATCCCGGGCATCAACTACACGCGCGGCACCTTCACGACCTCTTCCTCCGAGGACGCCGCAGGAGGCGCCCAGGCGGTCTTCTACCGGAGCAGCGTCGTCACCGAGATTCCCGCCCTGCATGTGGATCTTGACACCGGCGCGGGACGCAAGAGCGACCGCTGGCAGTTCCAGCTCGTCGGGTACTCGTCGGCGGCTGCCAAGTTCTTCGTCTACGCGTCACACCTCAAGGCCAGCACCGGGGCGGCCAACGAGGACGAGCGGCTCTTCGGGGCACAGGTCATCCGCAACAACAGCGATGCCCTCGCCCAAGGGACGCACATCATCTATTGCGGCGATTTCAATCTCTATTCGAATGGCGAGCCCGCGTACGACGAGTTCCTCTCGCTGGGCAACGGTCAGGCGAGCGATCCGTTAGGGACCGGATCGTGGGGTGGTGCGGGCAACGCGATCAAGCATTCGCAGTCGCCGCGAGACATCTCCGCAGGCGGTCTCGTCGGCGGCGCGATGGACGACCGCTTCGACTTCCAGCTCTCCAGTGGCGAGTTCCAGGACGGCAATGGTCTCTCGATGATTGCCGGAACGTATCGCTCGTTCGGCAACGACGGACAGCACTACAACGTCGCGATCAACTCCGGCAACAACACCTATTGGCCGGGCGATGTCCCGGGCTCGAACGCGCTCGCCGACCTCCTCTTCGACGCGAGCGACCACATTCCGATCATCGTTGACTATCAGGTGCCGGGTGTGCTGAGCGCGGCGATGACGCCGAACTTCGGGAAGGTGATTCAGGGAGCGGTGGTCAGCGTCTCGGCTCTGGTTCAGAACACCGCCGCCGGCGTTCCGGCGGGCATCGATTCACTCGACGTGCAAGCCGTCGGGACGGGTGCCCTGATCGGGTCAGGAACGACGGTTGCGCCGCTGGCGCCACTTCTGGCATCGATACCGCTGAGCGTAAACACATCGCAGGTCGGATTCGTGAGCGGCGGCGCGACCGTGACGGCGCTCTCCGAAGCTGCACAGAACGCGAGCTTTCTCCTGAGCACCAGCGGCCAGGTCGTGCGGGCATCGAACGCGAGCTTCAGCCCGGCCGTTGACACCAATGCGACCACGGTCTCAGAGACCGACGAGGTCGGCGTGTCGTCCGTCCCCTTGTCGGTTCCCGTCCACAACTTCGGATATGACCTGTCGCAGGCGCTTCTGGACATCGACCTGATCGGCGGACTCGGGGACGGCTTCTCCCTTGTGAGCGGACTGACCAGCGGCATCGGTGGCAGGCCCGCGACGCTCCAGTTCACCTTCAATGCGACGGGCAAGCCGGCGGGAACCTACTCGAAGGTCGTGGCCATCAGCGTCAGCGACGAGGACATTCCGGGTTCCGGATCAGCCCAGATTTCGGTGACGCTTTCGGTGACGCTCGAATCCGCGCTCAACCCTGCGGACCTCGATGGGAACGGGTCCGTGAATGGAGCCGACCTGGCCATCCTTCTTGGACAATGGGGAAGCAACGGGACCGCCGACCTCGACGGCAGCGGTAACGTTGATGGAGCCGACCTGGCCATCCTGCTTGGTGCTTGGTTATGACGGGTTGGGTAACACGGCGAGGGCTGCCGTCGGCTCCATGTCATCGCCCACGCCCCAACCCACGCTGACGCACGTCTCCGCGAGCCATCTCTCCGATGACCACATTCCGTTCCCTTGCGGTTGCCCTCCTCGTCGCTGCGCTCTGCCCTGCGGCGGGAGTCTGCGCCGACACGATCACCATCACCACGTCCAAGGACAACACGCTGATCGAAGAGTCTAGCGGCGCCTATTCGCACGCGCTGTCCTACAACTTCTTTGCCGGGCGAGTCGGAACGAACGGCGAGGGCACCAAGCGGCGTGGGGTGATTCAGTTTGACTTCTCCGCAATACCGGCGGGCTCCACCATCACCGCGGTGTCACTTCAGCTCTACTGCTCGGGTGCCGGACTGTCGACCTCGTTTCCCATCGCGCTCAAGCGGATGACAAGTTCTTGGGGACAGGGGACCTCGTTCGGCTTTGGCGGTGGCGGAGCGCAGTCCACGCCGGGCGATGCGACGTGGATCCATCGCTATTACCCGAATGTCTTTTGGTCGACCGTCGGCGGAGACTTCGTCACCACTGCGAGCGCGACGCGCAACGTCGCCGGCACTGGTTGGTACACATGGCTATCAACGGCAACGCTCGTTGAGGATGTACAGGGCTGGATCGACGGTCCGGCCACGAACTTCGGTTGGCTCGTCCAGGGCAACGAGACGACGCTCAAGTCGGTCAAGAAGTTTGACAGCAAGGAGATTCCGGGTGGCGCGACCTCGCCGAAGTTGACGGTCACCTTCGAGCCTCCCATACCCGTCCTTGGCGACCTGACCAGCGACGGCATGGTTGATGGCATGGACTTGGGTGTCCTTCTTGGCTCTTGGGGCACGCCGGGTGCGGCCGATCTCGACGAGTCAGGCACGGTCGACGCGGCTGATCTGGCGATCCTGTTGGGCGAGTGGACGGTCTGATCGATACGCGACGCGAGTGGGCGAACATATCGCCGAAAGAACGCAACCGCCCCTTCGTCGGGGCGGTTGCCTTGTTCTCGCCTCGCAAGACGCCGTCAGGTTCGGGGCGTCATGTAGGTCATCCGGCCCTCGAGCCAGCTTCGCAGGCGAGCTGCGGCGAGACTGTCCTCGCCGGACGCCTGGGCGTTGAGGATGGCCAGATGGGCTTCGGTGAAGCGGCCTTGCATTGCTCGCCATGAGCCCAAGAGGAAGAGTGCATCTCGGGCCATCGAGTTCTGGCGGGCGGCCACCTCGGCGCTGTTCTCCAGCAGTCGAACGCGCTCGATGAGCTGTTGGCTGAGCGGGAGGACCGCGACGAGGCTGGGATCCTCGGCCAAGGCCTGTCGCATGACCGTGGACGCCCCGCCGATGTCTTCGAGCATCGCAAGCGAAATCGCGTAACCAACGAGGGCTCGCGAGTTGTTTGGATTGGCATCGTGAAGCTGGGCGAAGGAATCGGCTGACGATCGCGGGAAGCCGTTGGAGAGAAGGTCCCACGCCTCGACTTCGGCCGTCGATGTCGGGGGGAGGCTGGTGACGACGGTGGTCGCCGGCTGCGGGTCGACGTAAACGGTGCTCGTCACAGCAGGCGTGGTGTCGTAGTAGTAGTTGTTGTTGATGGTCGTGACCGCCGGGACCGCACAGGTCGGCGTCCACGCGTAGACCGGCGTGCACCAGCTTGCCGGAACGTGACGGTACGTGACGTAGTTGGTGTACCACGAGCCGCAGGGCGACCAGCAGGGGCGACACCACCGGTATCGCGGCGGGCAGTGGACGACGACGCTTCCGCACCAGCCGTCCCACCACGGGTCGCAGTAGCTGCTGTGAAGGGGCGCGCCCCAGTTGCTGTAGAAGAGGCTGAACGAGAAGCCGCCACTGCCGAAGCCCAGGCCGAACGAGAAGCCGTCGTGGTCCCACCCATTCCAGCAGGCGCCGGGGCCCCACACAGGGGCGCACCATCCGCCATGCCAAGGCTTGGACCAGTGCTTCTTGTGGTGATGTCCGCCCCACGAGGCGTTCTTGTAGGTGATGTTGGTGATGTAGTTGACGCTGTTGTCGTTGACGATGGTCGTGCTGCCAGAGACAACCACCGACTCGGCCTTGGCAGGCTTCATCTTCACGCCGCCGATCCGATCGCCGTTCAGCTTCGGGCTGATCGGGTTCGAGTCGGTCGAGATCAGGTCGCGTCGTGAGCGGTCGCGTCGATCGGACTTGTTGAGATCGGAGATGATTGGCGAGCGCTCGCCCGAGCCAGGTCGCGGCCGCGCCGTCGGCTTGCGACCGAAATCATCGCCCAGCGGATCGCGAATCGAATCGCCATCGCCCTTGTTGGGCGTTGAGGTGGGGCGTTCGACTGAAGGCCGTTCAGGCGAGTTCGGGCGCGTGAAGGGACGACCGCTGGAGGGAGTGCTGACGGATGGAGTGCGTCCCTCGGGACGCTTCACGTCAGCCGGACGCGAGGGGATGGACGGACGAACGGACGGCGAGGAGGGGCGGCCCTTCTGATCTGCCTTGCTGCCTGAGTTGGGGCGCTCGCTGGGTCGTTGGGGTGGAATCGGAGGCAACGTCGGCCGCTTCACGTCAGAGTCGTTCGGGCGCGACGGCGACGAAGGCCGCGAAGGGTTCGCAGGGGCCGGCCGATCAGAGGAAGGCCGATCTCCCGACGGACGCTCGGTTGTCGGTCGCGAGGGCTTTGTCGCCGGCGGTTGCACAGAAGGGCGGCTCGGCGGGGCAACGGGAGGCTTCGACGGCGGAGGGCTCGGCCGTGACGGGGGATCGACCGAAGGCCGGTTCGAGGGCGAGCTGGATGGAGGCGTCGAGGGGCGGCTCGGAGGTGCCGAAGGTCGCGATGGCGGCGCGACACTGGGTGAACTCGGATCGCTGGAAGGCCGCGAAGGAGCTTGGGCGTCAGCCGGCGATCGACCGGACGGGGTACGGCTCGGACTCGACGGGGGCGGTGCCTTCACAGTCTCCCGAACGCTTGGCTTCGATGGAGGGGTGCTCGGGCGACTTCGCTCGGCCGGAGCAGAGGGTGATTGGCGTGGCGGATTCGCGTTGCCCCGGCTGGGGGTGTTCGGTCGGCTCGGGGGTGATGGGTTGTTTCGACCCCTATCAACGCCGCGATCGTTCTCGCGGCCCCCTGATCGGTCTGCTGCCAGCGCCTCTTCACCGCCAGCCGCAGCGATGACCACCGCTGGAATGCCCTTGTTGGCCGGATCCGCCGTGGCCGTGGTGGCGATAAACGACGGAGCCAAGAGCGTCGTCACCAGCGCCAGCAACGGAGCCGCGTTCAGGGCATGGCGAGCGGAAGCGCTCAGGGGAGTCTGGGCAGGAGTGTCCACGGAAATACCTCGAAACGAGATGGCACCGAACGATGGCGACGTCCCGCGCGAAGGGCGAGACAAAGCCATCACACGAACCTACGACGCTAGCGGGGTCGACTCCATTCCGGATGGAGAGAGTTGCCACAAAAAGAGTTGCCGCGTTTCGACCAGTTCACCAGATTGCTTGGGTTCGAGTCGTCGGAACAACACCGCAGCCGCCTCACTTTGGAGGCGGCTGCGGGTTCCCAACCATTTGACGTGCGTTTCGGGTAAGCCCGAATCTGCTCGCTTTCGAAGGTGGTGTCTCGGATTCGGTTCTGAGCGATCAGAATCAGGCACTCCGAGGCTTAGTTGGCAGGCCGACGACGCGGCATCGGTCGGTCAGCCGGTCCGCCTTCGCCGCCCCGAGCTCCCGGCCCTTGGCGACGACTACCCTGAGCGGGGCGATCGGCGTCGGGCCGGCGGCCGCCGGGACCCATGGCCTGAGGCCCGGCCTGTGGCCCGAATTGGGGGGCTTGGCCTCGCCAGCCCGGGCCGCGGCGACCGAGGTCTTCGTTCATGCCAAGCTGACGCGGGCCTTGTCCGGGCATCGGCTGGCCTTGCAGACGCCGCCCTTGCGGGCCTCGCCCAGCTTTGGCGTCGTCGCGGACGCCGTCCCGGACTTGATCACGAACCCGGTCCCGGAGCTTGTCCCGAAATCCATCCCGAAACCTGTCGCGCATCGCGCCGCGCATCTGGTCCCGGGACATTCCTTGCCTTGCAGGGCCCTTGCGCCCATCGAATTCGCCGCGCCGGTCGTTCATTTCCCCAGGTCTTCGTCCGGCCTGGCCTTTCCTTTGGGCCTTGCCCTTCTGCTTCTTGGCGCCGTCGGCTTGGCCGTTGCGGGCCTTCGGACCGGCGTCTGGACCGGCGTCTGGGCCTGCAACTGGTCCGCTGGGTCCCAGTCGATCGGGCCGAACGAGATCGGGCTGCATGGGGCGACCCTGCTGTGGTCCGCCTCCATCGCGCATGCGGCCCATCCGCTCGCGAGCGACGTTCTGGAATCGCTCCGGCAGCGCTTGCCAGAGTGAATCCCGAATCTCTTCAAACGACGCGCCGCCCTCGGCTCGTTCGCGAATGTAGCGGGTGAGTTGTTCCCGCAACTCTTCGGGTACTTCGGAACGCGGTGCGTTCGTGTTGCGCCCCTCCTCGCGCGGGGGTGGCGGGGCGTCTTGCGGGGAGAGAGCGGACATAGCCAACGCCGCACTGCCGATCAGCCCAACAGCAAGGCTGGTCGTGAACATTCCAAGGCGAGATGTCATGACAATCCTCCAAAGGCATCGCTATCGCCGACGAATCCGAGACAGGACTGGCACAGGCCTGGTGTTCGGCGATGCGCTCTTGACGAGGCGATTCGCCCGAACCCACTCGATGCACACGCATGGAAGTCGCGTTGTTCACCGCGTTGCGATGTGCGATGCGTGAGTCCGACGCAGTCCCTCGGCTGGGGCTTGCTGCAAATCGTCAAACTCGACGCGAGAAGCGCAACGTGAAGGAACGTCATCGATCCGAGCCAGTGTTGGACTGGCCGCGGGCGATGCGTCTCTTCACGTTTCGCGTTATGGACGTCGCGGAATGCGATGCGTCCGAAAAAGGCCGGAGCGGGATTTGAACCCGCGAATCACGGATTTGCAATCCGTTCCCTTAGGCCACTTGGGTATCCGGCCGTCGACGAGAGCCGACATCTTGGCAAAGGTGTCGGCCAGCGTCAAACCGCGAATCAGCACTTCTCGCCAGAAGCGTCCTCAGGGACCCGATCGGGACCTTCAGACGACAGGTGCGACCGTCACAGGCTCGACGCACACACCCTCCACAACGTGTTCGCCGGTGCCCCACGGGTGAAGGGACTCTCCGAGTACGGTTGGGGGAAATGCGGGGCGCGGCAGCCCGCAATCGCCGATGGATGAAGTCGCTGTCACGACGTTGCGCTCCCGGACCATGGGCTGCCCGAAGCGAACGGGACCGGGTACCCTCCCTGTGCGTCGAGCGATGGTCCCTTTTACCTCTGCCCTGATCAGCTCAGAGCTACAGTGGCGGATAACCCCGACGCAGCACTCGGTTCGTGAGCGAACCCCAAGGTGAGAAGCTCGATGACCCCAAATACACCGGTTGGCCTCCCTCCCGCGAGCCTTTGGGGCGCGGCCCTCATTGGCTTGACGGTCGTCGCCGGCCCTTCGCTCGCGGCGATGCAGGACACACCATCATCGCCGCCGACTGGTGAGGCGCCGGAGATAAAGGCCCTCCCCGGATTAGAAAGCACCGCGAAGAAGGTCCCGGCGCTCCTGCGCGAGGGCACCTTTCTCACGCGCGCGGCTGGTGTGGTGCGCGAGGATTCGAAGCGTCACGAATGGACCTTCACGCCAGATGCCGCCGACCGAAGCGGACTTCGCCGCGAGTTCATCCTCCTGCCGAACGAACCGCTTGGCGAAGCGGTCCGCACCGCACGATTGGCGCCCTCCCCGATCGGCTTCGAGGTATCGGGTGAGGTCTTCATCTATCGCGGACGCAACTACCTTCTTCCGTCGCTCATGACGCCGTTCGTGGTTCCGAGTGAAGCGCCGCCGACTGCGGCAAGCGTTCCCACGGCGAAAGCCCAGCCGAAGGCCGACGCAACGGCGAAGCCCGCGGCGCCGGCGGATGAAGAGGCGATCGCCAACGAGCTCGAGCGAAAGCTCGCCGAGCGCATCGATCGCTTGCCCAAGGCGCCGGTCACTCCGCCGTCGCAGGCGCCGGCAAATGCCACGGCCGTCGTTGTCTCGCCGGGTGCGGGCAACGAAGCGGCTTCCTCGAAGACGGCCCCGATGCGAGGCGACACGCGCATCCAGAGTCGGCGCGGCCAGCTTCTTCGCGACAACGCGACCGGTGGCTGGCGTTTCGTTTTCGACGGCCAGTTGCCCGATGGGGGTGAGCCGTCAATGCCCGTCCTGCCGTGCCTTGCGCTGGAGCGGGTTGAGACGATGGTGCGCCAGAGTGACGTTTCCCTGCCGCTGGTCGTGACCGGAACCACCACGGTCTTTGAGGGGCGTGTCTATCTCCTACCGACGATCTTCCGCGCGGCCCGCGGCGGAAAGGGCATCAACCCGTGACGGCCGCGCCGGCCGATCCGCTTCGCATCCGCGAGGTCGAGGATCGCGACTGGGACGCGGTGGCGCGACTCACCAACGTCTACATCAACGGGACGGCCGTTCACTTCGGCTACGACCCGGTCAGTGGCGACGAGTTGCGATCCGCATGGTGGCCGAAGCGCGAGCGATACCCCTTCCTGATTGCGGAAGACGCCGCGGGCAGGTTTCTCGGCTACGCGAAGGCGGGGTCTTGGCGCGAGCGCACCGCGTACCAGTGGACCGCCGAGGTCGGGATCTACGTTGAGGCTGATGTCCAGGGAAAGGGCGTGGGGCGACGGCTCTATCAGGCCCTCATCGATGCCTGCCGCGAGCGGGGATTCCAATCGCTCGTGGGCGGCATCACGCTTCCCAACGACGCCTCCTGCGCCTTGCACGAATCGTTAGGTTTCCGGCGCGTGGCCACCTTCGCCCGCGCCGGCTGGAAGCTCGGCGCATGGCATGACGTGGCCTTCTACCAGGTGATGCTCACCGACCGCCCGGAGCCGCCGCCTGCATTGACGAGTTGTTAGGCCTTCGCGACCTCGGTCACCTTGATCATTCGCGGCGCCTTGCCGGTGGGCTTGCCGCTGCTGCGGTCGACCGGGACCTCGGCGATCTTCTTCACAACATCCATCCCGCTCGTCACCTTTCCGAACGCGGTGTACTGGCGGTCGAGGTGTTGGCAGTTCTCGCGGGTGAGACAGACGAAGAACTGGCTGCCGGCGCTGTTGGGATCGGCGGAGCGGGCCATCGAGAGGACGCCCGGCTCGTGCTTGCGCTCGTTGAATTCAGCCTTGACCGTCCAGCCCGGTCCGCCGGTGCCGTCGCCCTTCGGGCAGCCGCCTTGAATCACGAAGCCCGGGAGAATCCGATGAAACGCGATGCCGTCGTAGAAGCCCTTGCGGGCGAGCTTGAGGAAGTTCTCGGCGTGATTCGGGGCCACGTCGTTCCAGAGTTCGACGGTGAAGGTGCCCAGATCGGTTTCAACGGTTGCGGTCGGATAGGCGGTCATGGTGTTCCTCGGCCCCGCGCGGGCCAATCAGTCGGTTGGATGAGGGGTGGGGAGTGTAGCCAATTCGAGTTGCTCACGTCGCGCACGCAGCCACCAGGCGAGCAGCACCCCAACGATGGCCGTGAGCGCCGCTAGGACGAGGAACGCCCGATCGCTCGCCAGTCCGAGATTCCTCACACCGACGAAGAGGAGCGACCCCACGCCGCCCATGACAAAGCTCATCGCGTTGGCGGTGCCGAGGAAGCGACCCCGCTCGGCATCAGGTGAGAGCGCCTGGAGCATCGACTGGAGCGGAATGATGTAGAAGCCTGCAACGAGTCCCATCGCGGAGAGCAGGGCACCGACGACCCACGGGTTGCGCGGGGCGAGACCCAGGAGAAAGAAGAACGCGGTGAGGCCCGCCGCGCCGAGCGGCACGAGCGAGGGCTTCTGTCGGTCGCCTGAGATCCACGCCGCGCTGATGCACCCAACGCCGATGGCAACGGCCATGGCGGCGGAGAGCAGGCCTGATTCGGTCTCGGTGATGGAGAGGAGCGAGACGTAGTCGGGAATGATGAGGAGGACCGTCGCTGCGAGGAAATAGAAGAAGGTCCACGCGAGGGCGACGACCAGGAGCGGTCCGCGCGACATGCTGCTCAGGGCCTGCCAATACGTCGAGAAGGGATTCGGATCGAGAGGCAGGTCCGGCTTCTGTGGCGCGAGGCGCGGAAGGGTCAGAGCGGTAAGCAGACCGCCCAGCACGAACGCGAGCATGGTGAGGCCGGGGAGCCAGAAGCCGAAGGAATCGCCGCCCCCGTGGGCGTGGCGGAAGCGCTCGGCCACGACGCCGCCGATGATCATGCCGGTGATCACCGCGAGGTTGGTTGCCATGTTGACGATGCCGTTGGCGCGGCCGATCTGGTTGCGGTCGACGACCTCAGCGATCATTCCGTACTTCACCGGGCCGAAAAAGCTCGACACGACGGCAAAGGCGATCAGTGCGCCGACAGCCATCGTCGCGCTGTCGGCATGGAATGCGACGCTGGCGAGCACGGCCACCACCACCGAGGCGATCTTGAGCCCAACGGTGGTGCTGCTCTTGCTCAGCCGATCGGCCATGCGCCCACCGAAGGCGCTGAGCAGGACGAACGGCGCCGTGAACGCAAATCCGATCCAGCCCTGTCCGCCTTCGCCAAGCCGGCCGCCCCACGGACCGCCGGTGGCGACCGCGAAGGTGAGCAGCGACTTCAGGATGTTGTCGCTTGCCGCCTCGAAGAACTGGGTCGCCAGAAGCGACACAAATCCGGAATTCCAGAGCGGCCTGCGCATCCGCGGAGTCTAGCCACGAACAGTCGGATGCGATCAGCGGTCGGGTTGCTTGGGAAGGTCGCGTTGCCTGATCGAGGTGGTGGTCACGCGCCGATCCGGTCGTCCCTTGCCCACCGCGCGCGGCGGGGCGGGAACCAGTTCCGCTTTCGTGACCATTGGCGGCGTCGCGGGCCGTCCAGTTGTTAGGTCGGCGATCTCCGCGTCGGCGATCGTGGCGATCGCGTCGGCGCCCTCGACCGCCCAGCCGAACGCGCAGTATTGCCAGTCGAGTCGCGCCGTTCCCTCGCGCGAGAGGCAGAAGAAGAACTGGCTTCCCGCGGTGTCTGGAGCGTCGTTGCGGGCCATCGAGATCACCCCGAAATCATGCTTCAGTTCGCTCGGCTCCATCGGCAAGTCGTAGCCGGGGCTGCCGTCGCCCGTGCCGGTCGGGTCGCCGCCCTGAATGACGAAGGGGCGTCCCTCGCGGTCGTACTTCACGATGCGATGGAACGGCGTGCCGTCATACAGGCCGTTGGCCGCAAGCTCGCGGAAGTTCCAGGCTGTATTCGGTGCGACGTTGGGGGCAAGGGCGACTCGGATGTCACCATGGTCGGTGTGCAGCAGGACATCGCGATCTGGATAGACGCGAAGCCCGCTCGGGACGATCGGATCGGGCTTCGGCCACGCCGCCTTCAGGGTGCGATACTCCTCGGTGTCTTCGAGCAAGAGGTCGCCCCAGCCGATGATGCGCGTGTACTCGGTCTTCCCGTCAGGCCGAAGTGCCTTGGCGGTGCGGCAGGGCGGGCGGCTGATCAGCGGCTGGGCCACCCATGGACTGCCGATCGGCTCGCCGCCGCGCGATAGCTGGATCCAATGGGCAATGCGTATCTCGTTCAGCGCGGGAAGCCTCTCGGCCAGGTTGAAGGTCGCCCCGCCGGGGATTTCCGCCCGGCCCCGCTCGATGCCGTTGGCATCCAAGAGCAGCAGTTCGAAGGTCTGATCACTTCCGCCGCCCTCGAGCGCAGCGGGAATCGGCCTGTTCACGCCGTGAAAGAGACCGTCAATCCGCAGGGAAAGGCCTTCGGCTGAGGCAACGGATGCGGTCATGACAAGTGAGGCGGCGATGGCGGCGGATTTCATGTGCGGACCTTCGGGAGAAGGGACAAGCGGAATGGGCAATGGACCGGGACAAGCGATGAGAGCGCGGGAGGCGTGGGGCTCTTACACTGGCGACCCATGACGGCCGCGCATCACAACGCCACCATCGTCCGAACGCAACTGAAAATCGGCCTCGAGATCCACGTCGAGCTGGCCACGCGGACGAAGATGTTCACGCGGGTCGCCAACGCGGCCCATCCCTCCAACTTCGATGCCGAGCCGAACTCGCTGGTCGACCCCGTCGTGGCGGCCCTTCCGGGGGTCCTTCCAGTCATGAACCGCCGGGCGGTCGAGATGTCGATCATGGTGGGCCTCGCCCTCAACTGCTCCATCGCCCGCTACTCGAAGTGGGACCGCAAGAACTATTACTACCCCGACCTGCCCAAGGGCTACCAGATCTCGCAATACGACCTGCCTCTCTGCGGCGACGGGGCGATCGACATCCCGACGGCCCAGGAGACGAAGCGGATCGGGATCATCCGCGCCCATCTTGAGGAGGACACCGGCAAGCTCGGCCACGAGCTTCCCGGCGGTCGCCATTACGCGGGCTCGCTTGTCGACCTCAATCGGGCCGGTACGCCCCTCCTCGAGATCGTGACCGCGCCGGACTTCGACTCGGCCGATGACGTCGTCACCTTCGCCCGCGAGCTTCGAAACATCTGCCGCTTCCTTGGCGTGACCGAGGGCATCATGCAAAAGGGGCACATGCGGTTTGAGCCCAACGTCAATGTCATCATCGAGACCTCCGACGGTCACCACATCGCGACGCCAATCGTTGAGGTCAAGAACCTCAACTCGTTCAAGGCGGTCAAGGGCGCGATCGAGTTCGAGGAGCGCCGCCAGATCGACGAGTGGATGAAGACGGGGAAGGTGATGGGACGCGGGGCGAAGAGCACACGCGGCTGGGACGACGTCAACCTGGTCACCGTCCTCCAACGCGAGAAGGAGGACGCCCACGACTACCGCTACTTCCCCGACCCCGACCTGGTGCCGGTGGTCGTCGATTCGTCGTGGCTGGAGTCGATCCGGTCTGGGCTGCCCGAACTGCCCATCCAGCGCAAGCGTCGTTACATGGAGGACTACAACCTTCCGCCGAAGGACGCCCAGTCGCTGGTGGAGGAGCGCGATGTGGCGTTTCTCCTTGATGAGGCGACGCGCCTGGCGGTTCTCGCCGGCGGCTTCGCCAGTGAGCCCGACGCCGGGTACGCGATCGGCAAGCTCCTTCTCAACAACATCTCCAAGCGGGCCAACGAGCTCAATCGGGCCATCGACGAGTTGGGACTGAGCGCTCGTCAGGTCTCGGAGATCGCGATCATCAAGGAGAAGGGCGAGATCGCGGCCCAGCAGGTCGATCCGCTGCTCGTCGCCCTCACCGAGCGTCCCGATCAGTCGGTCGGGGCGCGGGAGACGGCCGAGCGTCTTGGACTGATCCAGGTTCGCGACGAGGGTCAGCTCGACGCCTGGTGCGCCGCGGCGATCGAGGCTCAGCCGCAGGCGGCCGCTGACCTCGCCGCCGGCAAGGAAGCGGCCATCGGGCGACTGGTCGGTCACGTCATGAAGCTCTCCGGCGGCAAGGTTGACGCCAAGAGCGTCCAGCAGAAGCTCCGCGAAAGGGTCGGCCGAAGCTAACACCACGCTCGCGAAACGTTAGGAACGCCGATGACCTCCCGACCCCATTCCGTCCATGACGACGTCACCAAGGTGCTGATCACCTCGGAGGCGATCCAGCGCCGCGTGCGGGAGATCGCCGAGACCGTCTCACGCGACTACGAGGCAGACGGTGGGGCCCGATTGGTCATCGTTCCCGTGCTGACCGGGGCCTTCATGTTCCTGGCCGACTTGGTGCGCGACCTGCCCCACAAGATCCGCATCGAGGTGGTCACCGTCTCGAGCTATCCCGGCGACTCGACGGTGAGCAAGGGGGCGGCTCTGGTGGGCGTCCTTCCCAAGGACCTCGAGGGACGCGACGTCCTCATCGTCGATGACATCCTCGACTCGGGACAGACGCTGGGCCTTCTGCAGGACGAAATCCTGAAGCGACACCCGCGCTCGGTGAGAACCTGCGTTTTCCTGCGGAAGGAATGCCGCAGAGTCCGCGAGGTCACCTGCGATTACGTCGGCTTCGAGATTCCAGACGCGTTCGTGGTCGGCTATGGACTCGACTACGACGGCTTCTACCGCAACCTGCCCTATGTTGGAGTGCTCGGCGTGCTGGACGGAGGCGCGGCGTGAGCCCCACGACGATGGAGCCGCGCGCCGCCCAGTCCGCACCCGCGGTCGAGGCGGCTGAGGAAGAGCTGGCAGGCATCGCCCATCTGCTGCAACCGGGCGAGACAGTGATTCTTCTCCTGAAGCCGAGCCTTCTCTTTGTTCCGCTGGCTTCCGTCTCATCGCTCCTGGGCATCGCGATGGTGACCTTCTTCTTCGCGTGGCTCGAGCGCCGCTTTCCGGCGCTGCCTGGCTCGGACCACATGTTCATCGCCTTGGGCATCCTCTGCGGCGCGGTGCGCCTGCTCTGGCAGGTGCTGGAGTGGATCACGCGGATCTATGTCCTTACCGACCGGCGCATCATTCGGCGCAAGGGCGTGGTGCGGGTCAGCGTGTTCGAGTGCCCGCTCGGCAACGTGCAGCAGACCGCGGTGCTTCAGAGCCTGCGCGAGCGGGTCTTCTTCCTCGGCACGCTTTGCTTCGCGACCGCCGGCGCGGCGAGCTTCATTGCGTTGTGGCAATACGTTGCGAATCCCTTCGAGGTGCAGCGGACCGTTGCGGATGCGATCGAACGGTACACGAGACGGTAAGCAGATACCCCGTCGAGTTGGGCCACAGAACAGCAATTCGCCGGCGAATGTGCAGCGCACACCGATGCTTCTTGAAGCCGCAACACAACCGACACAATTGGGGGATAGCGTTCGGCCCGTCAGGTTCGTGTGTCTCCACACGACCTGAACAGAGTCTGGGCCGAGAGCACAGGAGTCCTTGACCGGGCCCTCGTGCGCGTGGCGTAGGTTGCTGGCAACGGTTGTCCGGGTTGATGTCGCGGCTTGCGTGAGCCGGACCGGCGCATCGCTGTCAGTGCGCGATTCGTCGGTCTCGTCGGTGTTTGCCCGGGCAGTGCGCGTCGGAGCGCCCGTCCCTGAGGTTTCGAGAAAGGAAGAGAGTCCCATGTCAAGGAACACGTCCGTGCGGCTTGCCGCCAGCCTGATTTCCCTCTGCGGCTCGGCGATCGTCGCCGGCGCCGCGAACGGTGCCGAGATCCTCGTCAACAACGACATCAACGGCTCGGTCACCTGGACCGCGAACAACACCTACAACCTCCAGAAGCAGATCTACGTCCTCCCCGGTGCGACGCTCACCATCGAGGCCGGCACGGTCATCGCCTCAACCACGAACCTCGGCGGCAGCCTCGCGGTGACCCGCGGCGCGAAGATCATCGCTTCCGGCACCGCCGAAAACCCGATCATCTTCACCTCCAAGGCCGACGTCGCCACCTGGGTTGGCGGCGACCCGGCCACCGGCACGTGGCGCGTTGGCGCCAACGAGTGGGGCAACCTCACGATCATGGGACGCGGCTACGTCTCCGAGAACGCGGTCGCTGGCAACTCGGCCACACCGAACGCGAACAACATCGCCCCGATGGAAGGACTTGTCGCCGCGGCTCCCGGCGACCCGAACGTGCTTTACGGCGGTGGCGACGATGACGACGACAGCGGCACGGTCCGCTACTGCTCGTTCCGCTACGGCGGAAAGGTCATCGGCCTGAACAACGAGCTCAACGGCCTCTCGCTCGGTGGCATCGGCCGCGAAACCGACATCGACCACATCGACATCATGAACAACGTCGATGACGGCATCGAGATCTGGGGCGGCACCGTCAACCTCAAGTACTTCAACATCTGGAACGTCGGCGACGACAGCCTCGACATTGACCAGGGATGGCGCGGCAAGGCCCAGTTCGGCCTCATCGTCCAGGGCTATTCGGCCAACGCCGCCCAGGGCTCGGGCCTTGGCGACAACGCGATCGAGATGGACGGTGCCGAGCAGTCCGATTGGCAGCCGGTCACGACGGGTGTCCTCTACAACCTGACCGTCGTCGGCAACCCGCTCGCCTCGGGCGGCGATCACGGCACGGCCTGGCGCGACAACTGCCGCATGCAGATCCGCAACTCGATCTTCATGGATCTCGGCGAGCGCCTTGTCGGCTTCGACAACGTCGACGGTGACGGCGGCGCTGGCTACGGTAACAACGGCACCCTCTCGTGGGCCAACACGTGGACGACGAACTACAACGTCTACTCCTCCGTGAATGCCCCCCGCAACCCGGCCGCCTTCTACACCTCGCAGGTCGACGGCAAGCTGAACGAGATCAAGGACAGCGTCTTCTATCGCAACCTCTTCGCCACGGCCTACGACGAGGCGATCACCCGCGGCGTGCTTGACGCGGCCAACAACAACGTCCGCGTCGGCGACAACGATCCGACCGAGGCCGACCTTCCGATTCGCGACCTGACCCGCGGCGCGCTGGTGAGCCTGACCGGCGGCAAGACCGTTCTGCCGGTGACCGGCATCGACCCGCGGGCCGATCCGAACAACGATGCGGCCCTCAGTGTCGGCACCGCCCCCAACGACGGCTTCTTCACCCAAGCCCAGTATCGCGGTGCGTTCCCGACCAACAAGATCTGGATCTGCGGCTGGACCGCCGCCGATGCGTTCGGCTTCGTCATTCACCCCGGGGCGAGCTGCCTCGTGGTGGCCGATGCGGACGGCGATGGTGTTGAGAACGCCGCCGACAACTGCGTCAACGGCTTCAACCCCGGCCAGGAGGACTTCGACGGCGACGGCGTCGGCGACGTCTGCGACAACTGCGAGCAGGTGTCCAACCCCGACCAGGCCGATTCCAACGGCAACGGCGTTGGCGATGCCTGCGAGGCGAGCTGCCCGGCGGACCTCAACAACAGCGGCGGCGTGGACGCCGCGGACCTTGCCATTCTGCTTGGCGCTTGGGGCGTCGGCGGTGGCGCTTCCGATCTGAACTCGAGCGGCGGCGTTGACGCGGCCGACCTCGCGATTCTCCTCGGAGCATGGGGCGCGTGCTGACCGCACGTGCTGACTGACTCTCGCGCATGAAACGGAGTCCGATGGCGGGGGGAGTGGCCCCCCGCCATCGGCTCCGACTCAGACTCGCCCACACGCCGCCTTGCGGCTGCGGGCGCCGCACCGCGACGGATCGACCATGGACAGCACACCCCGCCGAATCTTCTTCTCCGTCGGCGCTACCGCTCTGCTCGTCGCGTCCGCGACGTTCGGGTGCCAGGCGACCCGTGGCGGCATGAACGAAACGTTAGGACCCGAGCCGGTCGCCCAGGCCGCGATCTCGCAGGTCCGCATCGAGCTTCTTGAGCGGGCCTTTGCCGTGGCCAGCGCCATTCCGGTCGCTCCCCACATCAAGGACCGCTCGCGCTGTCAGGAGGCGGTCGTGGTGACCTGCCTCGAACTTGATCGGCCGGATCTCGCCGCTCGCTACGTCGATCGGATCGAGAACTGGCGACGCGGCTCCGCCTACGCCGACCTCGCGTCCCACTGCGCGGGGCGCGGCATGGTGGCTGACGCCGAGCGCTACCTCGCGCTCGCCGCGACGGTTGCCGATTCGGCGGAGGATTGGCGCAAGGACCGGGTGAAGGAGAAGATCGCCCGGTCCTCTGCGCTTCTTGCCGTGGCGAAGGCGAAAGCAGCGGACGATTCGGCAAGGGAAGCGGATTCGAAGACACCAGCCATCGCATCGAGCGCCAAGGCGGTCCTGGATCGGGCCGAGATCGAGCGCCGACTCTCCGAGGTCGGTCCCATCGCCGAGAAGGGCAACTTCGACCAGATTCGGGTTGCGCTGTACGCCTGCGCAGCCCTCTACGACGAGGTGTACGCCGACGAAGCCAACCGAAAGCTGGTGGACCAGACGATCGAGTCTTCGTGGGGAAAGGTGCCCGTCACGGTGCGCATCGATGTCCTCTCGATGTTGGCTGGCTCGGCCCTTCGCCACCAGGATCAAATGACGGCGAGGTCAATTCTCACCCGGGCAGAGGCCCTGATGAACGGTGCCGACTGGCTTCCGGAGGATCGGATCCCGGTCGTCGCCCGGTTGGCGCTGATGCGGCATCGGGCAGGGGAGACGGACCTGGCGAAGTCGGCGGCGGAAGGTGCTCTGGCGCTCTTCCGGGCCGAGCGCGAGCGCATGATCAACATCGATCGTGCCGACGCCCTTCGGCCGTTGGCCGAGGCGGTCTTTGAGATCAGCGGCGCAACGGCAGCCATGGAAATCTATCGGCTGGCCGTCGAAGAGGGCGTTGCTAATCCGAATTCGCGACCGCGGGCCGAGGATCTCGCCCTGACCTGCGCGTCCATGGCTCGCGTCGGACTGGAGCCTGACGAGCAACTCAGCATCCGCATCACGGCGATCGCCGGAGGCTTGAGCGACCCGTGGTGACCCTTTCCACGAGGTTTCTCGTCGCAGCGGCAGTCGCAGCTACCGCACCTTGGTTGTGCTGCGCGGAGGGGATCGCCTCTGCGGCGGCGAGCGTCCAGCAGGTCGGTGGCCTGCGAGGCGTCGTCTACGACAACGACTTCGACATGCCGCTCGGATCGGCGACGGTCCTCATCGTCGAGACCGGGCAGCGCACCACCTCGACGCCGGAAGGCAACTTCGTCTTTCCCCAGGTCAACGCCGGCACCTACACCATCATCGTCTCCAAGGACGGCTACACCCGTCTCGTCAAGTCCGGCATCGTCGTCGCCTCCGGACAGATGGCCGAGATGGATACCAGGCTCGACGGCACCTTCGAGGAGATGGAGGAGTTCGTCGTCCAGGACATCCAGGTCGGCGGCGGCGAGGCGGCGCTTCTCAAGCTGCGCCTCGACAGCGCGTCGATGGTCGACTCGATCAGCAGCGAGCTCATGCGAAAGGCCGCTGCAGGCGATGCCGCCCAGGCCCTGAAGCTCGTCGCCGGTGCCACCGTGCAGGACGGCAAGTATGCGGTGGTACGCGGACTGCCCGACCGCTACGTGAACTCCCAGCTCAACGGCATGCGCTTGCCGACGGCCGACGAGGACAAGCGGGCGGTGCAGCTTGACCAGTTTCCGACCAACGTCATCGACAGCATCGTCGTCAGCAAGACCTTCACGCCCGACCAGCAGGGCGACGCTTCGGGCGGCGCGGTCAACGTGCGGCTGAAGGGCGTTCCGACCGAGACCTCGATCCAGTTCTCGAGCCAGGTGGGCTTCAACACCCAGGCGGGACGACGGAGCGACTTCCTGACCTACCGCGACGGCGGCCTGCCGATGTGGGCCGACAGCGGCGCGTCGAAGGGCATCCAGTACGACAACCTAGGCCAGAACTGGACGGGCGCTGCGGGCGTCTCGCGCGACGATGCCCCGATCGACCACAAGTGGTCACTGGCCGCGGGCATCAGCGAGGATCTCGGCGACGACGTCCGTGTCGGCGGCTTTCTCAACTTCTACTACGAGCGCGACAGCGCGTTCCACGACAACGGTATCGACGACTCGTACTGGGTGACGACACCGGGTGCCCCGATGACGCCCGAGACGACCCAAGGCACGCCGAGCAGCGGCGAGTTCAAGACGAAGCTCTTTGATGTGACCAAGGGGTCGCAGACGGTCACATGGGGCGGGCTTGGCACGCTCGGCATCGAGAGCGAGCTGCACAAGGTCTCGCTCTCCTACCTGGGGACGCGTACCGCCGAGGACACCGCGATCCTGGCCGAGGACACGCGGGGCAAGGCGTACTACTTCCCCAACTACGACCCGTACGACATCACCTCGCCTGGCAACTCCATCGCCAATCGCAACGCGGCGCCTTACCTCCGCACCGAGACGCTCGAGTACACGGAGCGGTCGACCCGCACGTTCCAGCTACGAGGTTCCCACAAGCTCGCGTTGGATGAATTCGAGCTTGAGGAGGGCATGATGTTTGGCTCGCCCGAGGTGGACTGGACCATCTCGACGAGCCAGGCGGACCTGTATCAGCCGGACAAGCGGCAGTTCGGTGCGCTGTGGTTGCCCGAGTCGCTCAATCCCGGCTTCCCGCCGTTCATTCCGCCCTTCAGCGTGCCGGGCGGTTGGGTGCCCTACAAGCCGGCGGAGAACTTCACGCTCGGCAACTTCCAGCGCATCTGGAAGGACATCCACGAAAGCGCCCAGGACTACGCCATCAACCTGAAGGTGCCGTTCAAGCAGTGGACCGACAACGAGGGCTACTTCAAGTTCGGCGTCTTCAATGACGCAACGAAGCGCCGCTTCAACCAGGACACCTTCAGCAACTTCAACGACAACGACGCCGAGTTCGCGGGCGACTTCAGCGAGTACTGGTCGGCGGCCTTCCCCAACGAGCCCGGACACGAGATCACCGACGGGCCGCCCTTCGTCGACGTCGACTACTCGGGCCGTCAGGAGATCAACGCCGTCTTCGGCATGGTGGATCTTCCGCTCACCGAATACCTGAGCGTGATCGGTGGAGCGCGGTACGAGACAACCGACCTGAGCATCGTCAACAGCCCCGAGGTCAATGCGATCTGGTTTCCCCCCGGATCGTCGGCGCCGGTCGCGCTCTCCCCCGGGGACGCCGACGTCTTCTTCTCCCAGGAAGACCTGCTGCCGTCGTTCTCGGTGCTCATCAAGCCGCTCGAGAACGTGACCCTGCGCAGCTCCTACAGCGAGACCGTGGCGCGCCAGACGTACAAGGAACTCACTCCCATCCAGCAGCAGGAGTTCCTCGGCGGCGAGGTCTTCATCGGCAACCCGGCGCTGCGGATGAGCGCCCTTCAGAACTACGACCTGCGTCTCGACTGGAACCCCGGCGACGGCAGCCTCGTCTCGGTGTCGTGGTTCTACAAGGAGGTCGATGCGCCGATCGAGTACGTGCAGCGGCCGGGCACGTTCACGTTCACGACGCCGGTCAACTACCCGAAGGGGGAACTCAGCGGTTGGGAGTTCGAGGTTCGACAGAATCTCGGGACGTTCATGGAAGAACTGGATGGCCTGGCGGTCGGCATGAACGCGACGCTGATCAGTTCGAAGGTGCTTCTTCCTGAGGAAGACATCGCCGAGCTGAGCCTTCCCAACATCAACGCCCCGATGACGAGCCGAGACATGACCGGGGCGCCGTCCTATCTCGCCAACGCCTATATCACGTATGAGCTCAGTGACTACGGCACCGAGCTTGGTCTCTTCTACACCTTGCAGGGCGACACGCTTGTCGCTGGTGCCGGATCGTCACCGCCCAACTTCGTGCCCAGTGTCTATTCGACGGAATACGGCACGCTGAACCTGAGCATCTCGCAGAAGCTCGGCGAGTGGTTCAAGCTCCAGTTCCAGGCGAAGAACCTCACCGATCCGCGGATCGAGGAGGTCTACCGCTCGCAATACATCGGCGCCGACGTGCTGAAGACCTCCTACACCAAGGGCATCGACCTTTCGATCTCGCTGAGCTGCACGATCACCTTCTGAATTCGCCCCAACCGCCACACCACACATGCAACCCCATCACACTCCATCGCGGCCAAGCACACGACACCGCGGCCGGGCCAGGCAATGGGCACTGGCCCTTGGGCTGGCCGGAACGTCCATCGTCATGGCGGTTCAATCGTCGCCTGCGGAAGATGACAAGCCCACCCTCGACGAGGCCCGGCTCGTGATGGGCAAGTGGATCGAGACCCAGCAGATCATCTCCAAGGAACGCAACGACTGGCAGCAGGGCAAGGAGATCCTGACCGGGCGCGTCAAGATCGTCGGCGACGAGATTGCGGTCTTGGAACAGAAGATCGCCACCGCGAAGGCGAGCGTGAAGGAGACCGACGCCAAGCAGGCCGAACTGACGGCTGACGCCGATCGCCTCAAGGCCGCCACGGCGGATCTCGCCTCGAAGGTCTCGGCCATGGAGGCTGAAGTCAGGCGACTGCTGGTGGCGATGCCCGATCCGGTGAAGAAGCGGCTTCAGCCTCTCGCTGACCGCATTCCCTCCGACCCGGCCGCGACCAAGGTGACGGCGGCCGAGCGGTTTCAGAACGTGTTGGGCATCCTCAACGAGATCAACAAGGCCAACAGCGACATCGCCATCAACTACGAGGTCCACGAGCTGGCCAACGGAAAGTCGGCCGAGGTTCAGGCGATCTACATCGGCTTGGCCCAGGCCTACTTCGTGAGCGCCGCCGGCGATGCAGGCATCGGACGCCCCTCGCTCGAAGGTTGGACATGGGAGCCGTCCACCGCGATCTCCAACGACATCCTCAAGGCTCTCGAAATCATGCAGGGCAAGCACACTCCGGCCTTCGTGCCGGTTCCGGTGACCATCCAATGAACAGCGTCCAACCCCCACACGGTGACCGTCGCATGCGACGCTTCCTTCTCGCCGCGGCGTCCGTCGCCGCCATCGGTTCCGTGGCGGTGGCCGAGCCGCCGTCCGACGCGACCCCACCCGCCGCCGAACCGACCCCCGCGATGACCGTCGTCTCGCGATCGGCCCAGGAGCAGCTCACCAAGAGCGTCGAGGAACTTAACGCCCTGCGCACGCAGATCACGGGCGAGAAGCTCCCGCTGGCCCAGGAACTGACCCGGCTCGAGGAGAAGCTCACCCTCCTTCGCAAGGAGCATGAGCAGGTCACCCGCCTGGTTGACGCGGGCAACCTCGAGATCGCCACGATCAAGAACCAGAACAAGCTCCGTCAGGACGAGCTGACCTATATCGGCAACATCCTCGACGAGTACGCCCGCACCTTCGAGACGAAGGTCAACGTGAGCGAACTTCAGAGTTACGGCGAGGCGATCGAGAAGGCGAAGCAGGCCACCGAGAACACCACGCTCTCGATGGACGACCGATTCGCCCGCCAGACCGAATTCGTGAGCCTGTCGATCCGGAGACTGTTCGATGCGGTCGGCGGCGTGAAGTTCGCCGGCGTCGGCGTAGATCTCCAGAGTAACGTCGTCAAGGGCCAGTACGCCCTCATTGGACCGATCGCTCTCTTCCGCGCCGACTCGGGCGAAACGGCCGGCGTTGTCGTTCCGCAGACCGGCTCGACCAACCCGCTCATTCGCCCGCTGGAAGGACCGCTTCAGGCCGGACTGGCCTCGCTCGTCCAGAGTGGCAGCGGCCTTCTGCCCTTTGACCCATCGCGCGGCGGCGCCCTCAAGGCTCTCGTCCAGAAGACCAACATCATCCACATCTTCGAGAAGGGCGGCCCGATCATGTGGCCGCTGCTCGCGGCGTCGGTCTTGGCCCTCGGCACCGTCCTTGAGCGTTTGCTCTTCCTCATGATCGAGAAGCTGCGCCGAGATCCGAAGCGACTTGAGCGCTTCTTCGCGGCAGTCGGTCACGGCGACCTGTCCGGCGCCGAGACGGTGGCGAAGGGTTCGAAGTTCCCGGTGTTGCGGGCGCTTGGGTACGCCCTCTCGCACCGCGAGAGTTCGCTGCCTAACGCCTTGCTGTACGCCCAGTCTCTGGAGATGAAGCGCTACCGGCGCGGCATCTCGGTCCTCGACACCGTCATCACCCTCGCCCCGCTCCTCGGACTCCTCGGCACGGTCACCGGCATGATGGGTTCGTTCTCGCTCATCGGCGGCGAACTGAGCGCTCCAGGGGCCATCACCGGCGGCATCGCCGAGGCCCTCATCGCCACGGCGTTCGGACTCGGCATCGCCATCACCGCGCTCCTGCCGTTCAACTACCTGAACGCCCGCATCGACGAGGCCCGCCATGAGATCGAGTCCGCTTCGTCGCAGCTTGAACTCCTCGTCAAGCCGACGGCGACGATCGAGGCCAAGCCCGCCGCGGCCGCGGTCTCGGAGAACGGCATTCCCTCCACCACACTCGCCCTCATGACGAGCTGATCGCACCCGCGACCGGAGAACCACCCATGCACGGCTCATCCTCAGGCGGCGGCAAGAAGGCTCGCATCGAGATCATTCCGCTGATCGACATCATCTTCTTCCTCCTCGCCACATTCATCATGGTCTCGCTCTCGATGACCAAGAACCAGGGCGTCAACGTCGCCCTGCCCACGGCGGGCACGGCGGCGTCGCTCGGGGATCAGCAGGAGATGGAGAAGGCCCTGACCCTCAGCGTGAACGAGAAGGGCGACGTCTTCTTCAATAAGGAGAAGATCACCATCGCCCAGCTTCCCATGAAGCTTCAGACCTTCAAGGTCACCGCGAAAGACCCAAGGGTCATCATCAACAGCGACGGCGGCGCGAACTTCGGCAACGTCGTCGCCGTGCTCGATGAGGTGCGACGGGTCGGCATCGGCAAGGTCGGCATCAACACGGAGAAGAAGTGATGCGCACCAAGTCGATTCTCATGGGCATCTTCGGCCTTGGTGCGGCGCTGGTCGTCCATGCGGGCATCCTTCTCTTCGGCGGGTGGTTCTTCCTCAAGGAGGAGGGGCCGCCGAAGTCGACGATTCCGGTTGACCTCCTCGACCCGAACATGGACGACAAGAAGAAGGACGAGAAGAAGGAAGATCCGAAGGACCAGGAGGAGCAGGTCGCCGAGAACGACGAGCCGCCGCCGGATGCCGAGAGCATCGTCCGCAACCTCGAGGAGCCCGCAACCAACGCGGCTCCGGCCCTTGATGACGCATCGCTGAGCGAGATCGCTAACGCGTTGAACGGCGGCGGTGGATTGGGCGGCGAGTTCTTCGCGGGGGCGACCAGCCTCGAGGGCGGCGGCGTCATCGGCGGCACCGGCAAGCGCGGTGCCGACGGCGAGGATCCGATCGAAACGGCCTTCGAGATGGCTGACATCGACCAAAAGGCCCGGGCCGTGTTCCAGAGCTCGCCGACCTACCCGACCCAGATGCGCGGCAAGAAGGTCGAGGGCGTGGTGACGCTGATCTTCGTCGTCGATCAGAACGGCAAGGTCGAGAGCCCAAAGGTCGAGAGCTCCTCGCACACGGCATTTGAGGGCCCGGCCCTCGCGGCGGTGAAGAAGTGGAAGTTTGAGCCGGGCGTGCGGGGCGGCGAGCGCGTGGCCAGCAAGGTGCGGATCTCGATCCGCTTCCCGCCGGCATGAACGCAAGATCGAGTGGTGAGTCATGAGTCAAAACGGACCAAGCAGCATGAAGAAGTCGAAGCCATGGGCGAATCAATGGGCGAAGCAATGGGCCCGCGGAACGATCGCGATCGGTGTGCTCGTCCTCTCGGGCGCTGCGCAAGGCGAGTCGGGGCGCGCCGTCGAGAGCGATCGGGCGATCGAGGCCATGTGGGCCGATCCCGCCTTCCAGAAGGCCTTCATCGGGAGCTATGGCATCAACGCCGAGATCGAGCCGCGGGTCACGCCGGCGGAGCTCAAGCTGCTTGAGAAGGTCCGGCCGCTGCTGGAGAAGCAGCAGTTCGCCGAGGCGAAGGCGATGATGACCAAGGGCATGAAGCCCGAGTCGACGGCGATCTTCGACTTCAACCTCGGCAACATGGAGTTTCAGCAGGGCAACATGGCCGAGGCCCTGGTGCACTACCAGGCGGCGACCAAGAAGTTCCCGAGCTTCCGGCGAGCGTGGCGCAACACCGGCCTCATTCAGGCCCGGGACGGCAAGTACGACGAGGCGATTCTCGCCTTCACCGAAATGATCAAGCTCGGCGGCGGCGACGCTTATTCCTACGGACTGCTCGGCTTCGCCTACGCGGCCAAGCAGGACTTCCAGGCGGCGGAGGCCTCCTATCGCAATGCCCTCCTGATCGATCCGGTCAACGACGAATGGCGCCTCGGCCTGACCCGTTGCGTCTTCCGCCAGGGCAAGTTCCAGGATGCCGCGGCGCTCCTCGATGGCCTCATCGAGCGCTATCCCGAGAAGCCCGACTTCTGGCTGCTCCAGGCTCAGACCTACTTGGGCATGAAGATGCCGCTCAAGGCGGCGGAGAACCTTGAGGCGATCGAACTCCTCGGGACGTCGACCCTCGACAGTCTCTACACGCTCGGAGACATCTACCTCACCGAGAGCCTGAACGACCTCGCCGTGCGGGCCTACGGCAAGGCGATCGACCTGAAGGCGGAACAGCCGGTCACGCGACCGTTGCGTGCTGCGGAGCAGCTTGCATCACGGGGTGCGATCCCCGAGGCGAGCACGCTGACGAAGCACATCCGTCAGGCGTGGGAGTCGCGGATCGAGGAGGGCGACCTTCGCTCGCTCCTGAAGCTCGAGGCGAGGCTTGCCATGGCGGGTGGTTCCGGAACGGCCGAGGCGGCCAAGGTGCTTGAACAGATCGTCGAGATGGACCCGCTCGACGGCGAGGCGCTCATGCTCCTCGGCCAGCACTACGCCAAGGAGAGCGACACCGACCGGGCGATCCTCTACTTCGAACGGGCCGCCCGCATCGACAGCTTCGAAGCCAACGCGAAGCTCCGCATGGCCAAGGTGATGATCGACGCCGGTCGCTACAAGGAGGCGATCCCGGCCCTGAAGCGGGCCCAGGAGATCAAGCCCCGGGACGATGTGGCCCGGCTTCTTGAGCAGGTTGAACGAATCGCCCGGTCTAGGGCCTGAGTGGCAAGAGGGGTGCAGGGGCGCCGGTGCCCTCCGATTGCTAAATGCGCGGCGTTGCTTGCTACTCGGCTCAACCCGCGGCGTGACTCTCCCGACAGAAGGGAGGTATGCCACGCCTCAAGAACCGAAATCGGACCCTCGTCGCCCGCACCCTCTCCTTGGGGGCGATCGCCCTCGTTGGCCTTGTCGCCTCCGGTTGTGCCAGCAACCGCACAGCCCTCCGATCGGGCGCCCGGGCCTACGACGAAGGCAACTTCATGGCAGCCCGGGACACCTGGCTGCCACTTGCAGAGAAGGGTGACGCCCGAGCCCAGTTCTGTGTTGGCGTGATGTACGCCGAGGGGAAGGGCATTTCCGCCGATCCGGTCGAGGCGGCCCGTTGGTACGCCCGTGCTGCCGAGCAGGGCTACGCCCCGGCACAGAACAACCTTGGCCAAGCTTATGAAAGCGGTGTCGGCGTCGAGTGCGACCTCAAGGCCGCGGCGCATTGGTACGCCCTCGCTGCTGATCAGGGGCACACCAACGCCCAGTACAACCTCGCCCTCATGCACTTGCATGGGAACGGCGTCGCTCGCAACGACGCGATGGCCACCCAACTTGTTGCGAAGGCCGCCCGGGCCGGCGACGCGAACGCCCAGTTCCTCCTTGGAACGTGCTACCTCGACGGAACGGGTGTGGTTCAGAGCGACGAGCGGGCCGCCCGACTCTTTGCGAAGGGAGCTGCCCAGGGACTCGATCGAGCCCAGTACGGTCTTGGCGTCCTGACCCAGAATGGCCGTGGTGTCGAGCAGTCGTATGAGCGGGCCGCAGAGCTCTATCGCAAGGCCGCTGATCAGGGACTGGCCGCCGCCCAGTGCGACCTCGGCCTGATGCACTATCAGGGATGGGGAGTGGAACGAAATCGCGAAGAGGCCGCTCGCCTGTACCGTCTTTCCGCCGATCAGGGCTTCCCGCAAGCCCAGGCGAATCTCGGGGCGATGTTCATCGCTGGCGAGGCCCAGCCGCGCGATGCTGGCGAACCGGAACGCATGCTCCGAAGCGCGGCCGACCGCGGCATTCCCGAAGCCCAGTTCTCTCTCGCGTGGATGCTGTGGAAGGGTGACGGCACGACGCGCAATCTTGTCGAGGCCGGCACGTGGATGCGACGGGCCGCGGATGGTGGACTTGCCGTCGCCCAGTTGAACCTCGGCACGATGTACCTAAAGGGCGAGTGCATTGCCCAGAACGACGAACAGGCGGCGATCTGGTTCCGCAGAGCCGCCGATGCCGGGCTTGCCATGGCCCAGTCGAACCTCGGCCTGATGTACGCCCGCGGTCAGGGCGTCGAGGAGAATCACGTGCTTGCGTACTGCTGGTTCAGCTTGGCGGCAACGCAAGGCGACCAGACTGCCTGCGATCGTGTAGCGATGCTCGTCAACGCCTTGGACGCAAAGGACATCGAGGACGGCGACCGCTGGGTTGCCGCTTGGCGTGTCCGCGAGCAGCCGGCGCAGGCGATCGCCGGCGTCAGCGAGCTTCGCGGAAACGAGGAGTAACGCCGAGCCAGTGAAGAGCCCGTCCGTCTCGGCGACGCACGGTCACTCGGTCGGCAACGGCCGCATCCAGCGCTCGAGTGTCGCCCGCTCGCTCACCGCGAACTCGGGTGCGTCCAAGGCCAAGGGTTGCGGGCGCTCACCCGAACCCATGACCGTCGACTTGCCGTGCACCGTTCCCAGGAGAAGGCTGGTTGGGGCGGCTCCCGTTGACGAAGGATCGGCAGGCGTCGCCGCCAAGCCGACGAGCGTCATGATCACCGGTCGATCGCGGGTGCAGCCGTCGACGATGCCGTTACTCACCGCGAACCCGGTCCAAGTTGCGAATGCGGCCATGAAGCCAGCCACCGCCCCGAAGGAGATCGCGATGCGCGGCAGAGGAAGGCGGAAGAGCAGGACGAGCCAGAGCACCGCCGAGACGAGGGCGAGAGCGTCGAAGCCGGCGACCGCCTGAACGCTAGCGAGCCACGGCCCGAACTGGGCACGATCGAACGGGGCAAGCACCAGCGTCTCACGGCGGCCGGGCCAGGCGATCCAGGTGATGAGGATCGCGAACACGATGCCTGCCGTGATGAGGCCCATGATCGAAAATCCTTGGGCCAGTTTCGACGGCGCGGGGCCGCCTGGCACGCGCGGCGCCGACACGGCCAGGCCCGACGCCGGAATGGCGATCAGGGCGCACGCGGCGATGAGTCGAAAGGGATCGACCATCGTCATCTCAAAGATCCGGAGGGGTACGGCGAGCACCATGCGCACGCCAGCGGCGAGTCCCTGATCGGCGGACGTGAGCAGGTCGTCGATTCCCAGCGAGCGGGCAAAGCCAAGAGACTCGCCGAGATGACCGGTGATCCAGAGGAAGACGATGGTCCCGGCGCCGATCGCTGACCAGAAACCGGTGCGAGCCCCGAAGTGCGAGGGAAGCTCGTTCTCGCGCACGTGCTTGGAGGCTCGGTCGCCCTCGCGCACGACGACGACTCGGGTGATCGGCGCATCGGGCGCTTTCGGTCGTCTCGACGGAGTGGAGGGCGTGAGATTCGGCATGAGGCGTGTCCGTGCGAGCTAGCCGGTGCGTCGCCCGGGGTTCCGTTCGGGCGGTCGCCTTCCGGCAGGTGAATCAACCGAGCCCGACATCCTCGGCCCACAGCGTCGCGGCCCGCGGATTGGGCAGCCGCTCCTGAAGGGCCTCAAACAGTTTCTTTTCGTCGGCGGTGATCGCCTCGGGTGCAACGATCCTGATGACGGCGTAGAAATCGCCCGCTTCGCCCTTCGCGTCGATCAGGCCCTTTCCCTTGGCCCGGAGTTTCGCGCCGCTTGAGGTTCCCGGCGGAACCTTCAGCTTGACCGTGCCCTTCAGTAGCGGCACCTCGAGAATCGTGCCCAGCGCCGCTTCGGCGACGGTGATTGGGACATCCAAGAGGAGGTCGAGCCCGTCGCGTCGGAACCAGGGATGGTCGCCAACGTTGATGATCAGGATGAGGTCGCCGGGCGGTCCGCCGTGAGAGCCGCCCTTGCCTTTTCCCTTGATGCGCAGTTTCGAGCCCGGACGAATGCCGATCGGGATCTTCACGTCGATCGACTGGGTTGAGCCATCGCCAAGGGTCAGGCGCACCGATTCGCTTCCCCCGAGCGCGGCGACCGCAAAAGGGATGGTGAGGGTGTGTTCGAGGTCCTCGCCGACCGACGGAGCCGCCGCGGATCGGGCACCGGGACGTTGGCCTCGACCACCCCGACGTGATCCGAAGAGGTCGCCGAAGACAGTGTCGAAGGTCTCGGGGTCGACATCGGACCAACCGCCGCCGTCGCCACTCGACCAGGTGTTTGGCCGTCCACGCTGCTGCCCGCCGGTTCCCGAGAACGGGCCGCCGCGGAAGGGATTCTGCCCGCCGAAGGGGTCGCTTCCACTTGCGCCACCCGTTGCTCCCCCCACCCCGGCGTGGCCGAACTGGTCGTAACGCTTCCGCTTCTCGGTGTCCGAGAGGACGTCGTAGGCCTCTTGGGCCTCGGCGAACTTGGCCGCGGCATCGGGTGCCTTGTTGACGTCGGGGTGGAGCTTGCGGGCGAGCTTCCGATGCGCTTTCCGAATCTCATCCGGCGAGGCGGTTCGGGAGACACCCAGGACGTCGTAGTAGTCGCGCGGCATCGACGAGGCCAGTATACGGTGCGGCATGCGTCGGGCGTTGTCGTGCCACACGCTGGCCACGAGCGTCAGGGCCCTACACTGCCGACCACGATGAGTTGCGACGCGCGGCGTACGAAGGCACCTGATGGTCGGACGGTTTCGCTGACCATCCTCGCGAACGGTGCGGGGCCAGCGGGCCATGCGCCTCACCCCAAGCCCCATTCGACCATCGGGAAGTACCGGGCGATCGTCCTGGCCGCGATCCAGTTGGTGATGATCGCCCATGTGGCGCATTGGTTCCTGGTCGGAACCAGCGTCGCCCCGCTCGAGCCGAGCGACTCGATGGCGACCTTCAAGGATGGCGTTATCAACGCCGGCACCATCGTCTTCGGCATCGGGCTCGTCTCCACGCTCATTCTGGGTCGCTGGTTCTGCGGCTGGGGCTGCCACATCATCATGCTTCAGGACCTGTGTGCCTGGCTCATGGAGCGGGTCGGCATTCGGCCGAAGCCCTTCCGCTCGCGGCTCCTACTCTTCGTGCCGCTGATCCTGGCCCTCTACATGTTCCTCTGGCCGGTCTTCTACCGGCTGGCGATCGCGCCCTACACGCGACCCGAACTGACGTGGCCCGGATTCACGACGCGACTCATCGTTGACGACTACTGGGCCAACTTCCCGGGCGTCCTGCTGTCGATCCCGTTCATCCTCGTGTGCGGGTTCCTCATCGTCTACCTCCTCGGCACCAAGGGCTACTGCACCTACGCCTGTCCTTACGGCGGCTTCTTCGCGCCGCTGGACGAGTTCGCCGTGGGCCGCATTCGCGTGAACGACCAGTGCGAGCAGTGCGGCCACTGCACCGCGGTCTGTACTTCGAATGTGCGTGTCCATGAGGAGGTGCGCGACTACGGCATGGTCGTCGACCCGGGATGCATGAAGTGCATGGACTGTGTCAACGTCTGCCCAAACGATGCGCTCTCATTCTCGTTTGGAGCGCCGGCGGTGGCCGCCAAGCCGCGCGGCGGACGAGAGCCCAAGGCGCGGGCCTACGACCTGAGCCTTCGCGAGGAAGTCGGCTTCGCGATCGTTGCGGCGCTGGCCTTCCTGGCGACGCGCGGGACCTTCGGCTTCACGCTGCCGCTTCTCTTTTCCTCGGGTGTGACGGCCTGCGTCGTTTTCATCGCCTTCAAGGCCTGGCGCACGGTTCTACGGCCGAACGCACGCTTTCACCGCTGGCAACTCAAGCTCCGCGGAAGGCTCCGGCCGGCCGGCCTCGCATGGCTGGTCGTGGCGGGCCTCTGCCTCCTCGTCACCTTGCACAGTGCGGCGATCAACGCGGTTGCCTTCGTCGCTACGTGGCATGACGATCGGGTCACGACGCCGCCATCGGTGGTCTTCTCCGAGAACCCGATCGAACTCGATCCTCCGATGCGGATCTCAGCCGAGCGGGCACTCGGCATCTATCAGGCCATCAGCACCATCGGTCGCGGTGGCGTCGGGATCTTCCCGCCGGTCCAGCCGGCGATCGAGCAGCGAAAGGCGTGGCTTCTGGCAGCACTGGGCCGTTATGACGAGGCCGAGGCGACGCTGCGCGAAGGAATCCGGCGCGATGGGCTGAACGAGGCGTATGCGGCCGGGCTGGGGCGAATCCTTCGTCGCAAGGACAGCGGCGAATCGGCCATCCGCTGGTACGAGGAAACGCTCGCCGCCCAGCCGCTCTGGGTGCAGCTCCAAGACGAGTATGTCCAGTGGCTCGTCTCCGAAGGACGCGAGCCTATGGCGATCGCCGCCGCCCGCAAGGGTCTCGAGCGGGCCCGTGCCGCGGGCGCTGACGCGACGATCGATCTCTTCCTCATGCGACGACTCTCGCTGGTGCTCGCCGAGCATGGCTTCGGCGCCGAGACCCAGGAGGGAATTGATCTCACCCTGCGCACGCTCGAGATCGAGCCGGACAACCCCTTCGCCTACCGGGCCCTCGCCATCGGCTACGCCCGCATGGAGCGCATGACCGAGGCGGAGGAAGCCCTGCGCAACGCGGTGCGGCTCGCGCCGAAGGACTGGCGGCTGCGCCAATCGTTAGGAGAGCTCTTGATGGGAATCGGCAAGGAGGCCGAAGGCGCGGAGCTGATGAAAGAAGCCGCAGGGTTGCGCGATCGGCGGTGAGGGAAGGGACTTCCTCCAGACCCTCTTCTCCGTGCACTCCGTGGTCTCCGTGAGAGAATCTCCGACGTCACCGCGGCTGCGTCGCGCCACGGGCTGCTATTGCTGGTCGTCGTGCCTCGCGGACGAACTCGCCGCTTCAGGCCTGCGGCGTCGCGACGCCGCCTTCCGCCTTGCGGAAGAGGTCGTAGAGGTCGTTGGAGCTACCGGCCTCGTAGCAGGCGGCCCGGAACTGCTGGTTGGTCATCAGGCGGCTGACCTTACCGAGGGCCTGGATGTGCTCGGCGATCCGGTCGGTGGGGGAGACCAGGAGGATGATCATCCGGACCGGCTTCCTGTCGATCGAGCCGAACTCGATCGCGTCCTTCGGCTTCCCGATGGCCATGGTCAGGGCGCGGGCGCTGGTGGACTTGCCGTGGGGAATGGCGAGTCCTTCGCCGATGCCGGTCGAGCGCTGCTGTTCGCGCTCCCAGACAGCCCGTTTGAGCGACGGGCCGTCGGTGACGATGCCCTTTGCGCTGAGGAGGTCCACAAGCTCCTCGATGGCGGCCTGCTTGTGGGTCGCCTCGAGCGGCACCTTGATGGCGTCGGAAGAAAGAATGTCGAGGATGTTCATCGCGACGCCTGACGACTGCGAAATGCTGCGGGCGGTCGGCCTGAGAGGGCCTGCACGCTGACCGAGGCGGGGGCCGAAGGGGCGAATGGTATCAAACGACCGCCAGCCAAACCGGTGGGCGGACGGGTTGGCACACCGACCGCGGGATGGTGGGAAGGCATGGCCCGGGCCGCCCCGGTCCCTCCAGCCTCGCCGCGGATCCGATAGCGTGATGCGGTCGCCGAGGCTCGCGTCCCGAGCAGAGTCCGGGGAGATCCATCGACGCCGGACCCCGCTTGACGAAATTCTCGTTTCCAGTTCGTCCCAACCTCCTCGCCTCCCGGACCGGGCGGCTGGTTGCGTTCTTCCTTCTCTACGTCACCGAGGGCATTCCCCTCGGCTTTGCCGCGACCGCCGTTGCGACCCAGCTTCGCCGTTCGGGCGTCGGTCCGGCCGAGATTGGGGCCTTCGTCGGGCTCTTCTATCTCCCCTGGGCCTTCAAGTGGGCGCTTGGTCCGATCATCGACGTATTCGGCTGGAGAAGGATGGGTCACCGGCGCGGCTGGATTGTGCTTGCCCAAGTGATGATGTCGGCGACGCTGCTGTCGACGGTCCTCCTGAAGCTCCCCGAGCAGATGGGACTCTTCACGGCGATTCTCTTGGTCCACAACGTCTTCGGAGCCATGCAGGACGTCGCCATCGACGCTCTTGCCTGCAACACCCTGAAGAAGGAGGAGCGGGGGCTCGCCAACGGAATGATGTTCTCGGGCGCCTATATCGGGCAGATGCTCGGCGGTGGCGGGGTTCTCCTCCTCTCGGGCTACGTGCCCTTTGCGGTGACGTTTTATTTCGTCACAGGGACGATTCTCGCGGTGACGCTCGTCGTGCTCCTCTTGATGCGCGAGCCGCCGATGCCCGAACGCGACATCGGGGAGGGCTCGCGTCTCAAGGTGGCGCTCGGAGAGATGCACGCCTTCTCGGTGAACGCCTTTCGCTCATTCTTCGGCACGCGGGGCGCGTTCGCGGGCGTCTTCTTCTCGCTCCTTCCGCCTGGCGCGATGTGCCTGGGCCTGGCGCTCCAGTCAAGTCTCGCGGTCGAACTCGGCATGGACGACGACGAGGTCGGTCGACTCAACGTGGCAAGCACCATCACCTCCGCGCTCTTCTGCGTGCTGGGCGGCTTCCTTTCCGATCGCCTGGGGCGACGCAAGACGCTCTTCGCATACGTCACGCTGATGGGACTGCCGGTTCTGTACATGATGACGGTGCTGGTGAAACACGGCTGGTTCCTCCCGATCAACCCCGTGACCGACGCGCGATGGCCCGTGCCGCAGGAGCTCTTTACCGCGCTATGGGTCGCTTCGATCGTCTACGCCGCGTTCCAGGGACTCATGTACGGAACACGGTCGGCGATCATGATGGACGTCACCAACCCGGCGGTGGCCGGAACGCAGTTCACGGCGTACATGGCGCTGGCGAACGTCGCGATCTCCTACTCAGCCGTCTGGCAGGGGAAGGTCGCCGAGCGATGGGGATATCCGGCGACGATGATGGCCGATGTCGTGGTGGGACTGGTCTGCCTGGGCCTGATCCCGTTGCTCAAGCCCACGCGGCGGAGCGGTGCGCCGGCACCGGTGAGCACTGCCCAAGAGGAGTCGCCGCCGATGCCGGAAGGCACGATGTTCCTCGACGGCGGGGCCGCGCGACGGGCCCGCTTCGCCGCCGCTCTCCTCGGCATGGCCTGTCTGGCCTCGGCACCAGCCTGGTCGCTCTTCGGAGCAGACCAATCGGTTGAGCCCATCCTGACCACCCTCTCCGCGCTGGTCTTCGTCGCCTCGGCGCTCTTCCTGCTCGCTGGCGGTGCAGTGCTGCGAACATCCGCTCCCATCCTCTCCCGCGTCGTCACCGTCGTCGCTTTGGCGCTGCTCGTTACGGCCGGTCGACGCTACGTGTGGATGCTCCTGAACGCCGTGGGCCTCGGCCTCCCCGAGCAGGTGCCGGCGATGGTGAACGACGTCCTCCTTTTGCTCGTCCCGCCGATCGGCGGCGTCGTCCTGCTCGTCGTCGCGGGCCGATCCTGGAACGAACTGACGACCGGGCACGTGGCTGACGGCAACGCAGGGCCGGGCGCTCCTACGTCAACGTGAGCCGCAGGGCATTGCGCTTTCGGCATCAACCGTCCGCACCAAGCAGCACTGTGAAATCCGACGTGTCGGTGACCCGCGTTGCCGCCCAGAGCGCCCGGAACGGATAGGAGAAGGGCCGGCATGCTCGCGCACGCCGGCCCGACATTCGGTTGCATGTATCACGCCCACATGAGGTTTCGCGGCGCGAGTGGCCTCACTCAAGGACAGATCCCCCATGCACCGAGCATGAGGGCAAGGTCCGGGGCGCCGACTTGACCGTCACCGTTCAGGTCGCCCGTGCAGGAGCCACCTGCCTCGGTGAGGTTTGCGATGCGGCCGGTGAGTTGGGTTCCTGCCGCCGTGAACGCGCCGGCGGCGATGAGGTCCCCGTCCAAGTCCATGACCGCATCGACGCTTCCGTTCATCGCAGCGCCACCGATCGGTCCCCAATCGGTTCCATCCCAGCGGGCGATTCGATTCACGATGATCCCGGTGGTCATGCCTCCTAACGCCGTGAACGCTCCACCCGCGATGAGCGAACCGTTATGGATGGTCATCGCATTCACTCCGCCCGCCAAGCCGCTTCCGACGAGGGACCACGCGGCGCCGTCCCACTGGGCGATGTTGTTGACCGCGAGTCCGCCCGCGTTGCTGACGGTTCCGGCGACGACCAGGTTCCCGCCGAATTCGATGAGGTCCTCGGGCGTTCCGGTGAGGCCACTGCCAAGGGACTGCCACAGCGCGCCATCCCAACGGGCGATGCGGGTTCGGATCAGGTCGCCGGAAGCGGTGAAGACGCCGGCTGCGTAGAGCTCTCCCTCCCAGACAAGGACGGCTCGGGTGGTGTTGTTGAAGCCCGCACCGATCGGCTCCCAACTGACGCCGTTCCATTTTGCGATTCGAAGGGCCGGTGTGGCCCCGGAATTCTGGAACTGACCCACCGCAACCAATTGCCCGTTGAAGATAGCGAGGTCGAAGACCGTGTTGTCGAAGCCATCGCCCATGGCGGACCAGGTGGTGCCGTTCCAACGGGCGATTCGGTTGGCGGTGATGCCGCCGGCCGTGGTGAACTGCCCTGCGACCACGAGCTGGCCTTCGAAAACGAGCATGGACTGCACGGTCCCGCCAACGCCAGAGCCGAGCGCCTGCCAATTGACCCCATCCCAACGGGCCACACGCGATGCCGCTGTTCCGCCCGCGTTTGTGAATGTGCCGCCGACGGTTGGCTGGCCGAAGAACGTCGCCATCGCATTCACGCTGTTGTTCAGCCCAGGATCGCCGTACGCGGCGTTCCATTCGTCGCAACCGGCGCCGGCGTGGGCACTCGGTGGCTCGATGCACAGAACGGCGGCGGCAATGGCCCAGGCGCGCGCGACAGCTCCGATGGCATTCATGAATCTCATGCGAATTCTCTCTCTCTTCCCATTCAGCGAAGGCCGAACGGTGTTGCATCCTGCGTTGACGGGCGCGCCAAGACTCCTCCACGGAAACGCACCGCAGCGGGCGCGTCCGCCGCATGACGCGCCATGATTGGTCGCGATCCGCTTCTGTCTCGCAGCAATTCCAGTCGAATCGCAAACAGCAAGCGCAGCTCCCGCGCTGACGGGGTGCAAGTGCGACCTCAGCGGGTCATGATGAGCTCATCGTCGGAAGCTCAAAGCCGGCCCGATACTCGCGCCGCACGATCGCTTTGGTCGCTTCCTCGTGATTAGTGAATGTGAGCGTGGCGTGATCCCAACGCAATTCAACGCCGGGATAGCGGGCCGCCTTCGAGCAGAGAAGTCCGGCCTCGGCCATGCCCGCGCCGACTGCGAAGGGCGTCTGCACGAACGTGTCCGGCACATCGAGGATGCGGTTCACCCACGAGTGCCAATGGTTGCGCTCGTGAACGGTGCCTTGTCCGGGAATCGTCTTCCAATCGACGGGCTTGCCGTCGCGCCAGACCTCGATCTCGCCCTCGGGTCGCACGTAGAGCACGCCCTCTTCGCAGACGACGAGCGAGCCGAAGCCCTCGAACTTGCCGGGAGGCAGTCCGAGCGCCGCCCGTGACGGCGCTTGCCCCTTGTCGCGATAATGCACCACGAACTCCGGTCGCGCGAAGCGCTCGCCGCCATCGGGGCGAGTCGAGCCCGCATAAGTCAGGGTCGAGGAGACGTGCTGGGCGTGATAGAAGTCGCTCGCGGTGCGGGTGTGCGAAAGCACGGCGATCGGGGAGGGAAGGTCGTAGGCGAAGTAGAGGACGTCGAGGAGATGCGTGCACCAGTCGCCAAGCTGTCCGGTGCCGTAGTCCCAGGAGGAGCGCCACCGCACCGGGGCGAGCCCCTCTCGGAACGGAGCCTCGGCCGCGGCGCCGAGCCAGAGGTTCCAGTCGAGATTGGCCGGCGGCGGCGACGGCTCCTTCAGGCCGCCGTAATAGAAGTAGCCATCGCCCTTGTCGCTGGGGCCGCTTACCCAGACGTGAGCCTCGACGGCCTTGCCTAACAGTCCGCGCTTGAGGATGTCAACGGCGTGCTGGCGACCAGCCATGCCCATGCGCTGGTTGCCAACCTGAGTGATGAGATCGGGCCGTGCCTTCAGGGCCTGCTCGATCGCTGCGACCTCGGAGAGCTGCTGCACGAGCGGCTTCTGCCCGTAGACGTGCTTGTTGGCCTTGAGGGCAGTGATGTCGATGAGAGCGTGGTTGTGGTCGGGTGTGCAGACCAGGACCGCATCAAAGCGATCGGCGTACCGGTCGAAGGCCTCGCGAAAGTCGCGACAGGTAAAGGCCTGCGGGCGATCCTTCGCAACCTTCGCTAGGGCATCCGAGTCGACGTCGCAGAGCCCGCTGATGACGACATCAGGATGGCCCTCAAGCTGCTCGCGATCGGCTGGCGCGATCGTGCCACCGACGCCGACCTGGAGGATCTGGAGCTTGGAGAGCTTGCCGCGGAAGGGACCTCGGCGAGAGGCGGGTGAGGATAAGGACGAGGAGCCGAAAGCGAAGGAACCGGTGACGAGAGCACCGGCGGCGACTGCGGCGGTGTGAAGAACGTCTCGACGGCTTGGCATGCGAACCCCCGGGAATGGAAGACGGTTGGAAGGGGCATCCTAGCGACGGTGCAGGGGACGGGTGTCCTGGTGTGGTCAAGGGGTACACTCGCCGACCTTTGAACTCCGACACCTGAGGCGTCATGCAATCCACCACGGCTATCGTTTCGACTCTTGCATTGCTGGTCGGTAGCGCCGCCGCGCTTGCCCAAGCGCCGGTCGGACCGGCTGAGCTTCCGAAGACGGCCGAGAAGGCAACCGAGAAGCCAGTTGAGAAGAACTCAGACAAGGCCGACGCAACGCCGCAGCCGATTCGGATCGTGGCCGATGCCGAGACGACGAAGGAGGACTCGGTCACCATCAACGGGAAGCTCGTGCCCTATCGCGTGCACGTCGGGACGCAGCCGGTCTGGGATGCCGAGAACAAGCCGATTGCCTCGGTGTTCTACACCTACTACGAGCGAACCGATGTCACCGATCCGGCCAGGCGACCGCTCCTGATTTCGTTCAACGGCGGACCCGGCTCGGCGTCGGTGTGGATGCACTTGGCCTACACCGGTCCGCGCATGCTGCGAATCGACGACGAGGGCTTTCCGATCCAGCCCTACGGCATCGTCGAGAATCCGCACTCGATCCTCGACGTCGCCGACATCGTGTTCGTCGATCCCGTCAACACCGGCTTCTCGCGCATCCTGGAGAAGGCCGATCGGTCGAACTTCTTCGGCGTCGACCAGGACATCAACTATCTCTCGCAGTGGATTCGCGGCTTCGTGACGCGCAAGGGCCGCTGGCTCTCGCCGAAGTACCTGATCGGCGAGAGCTACGGCACGACCCGCGTGGCCGGACTCGCGGCCCGGCTTCAGGACACGCAGTGGATGTACCTCAATGGGGTCATCCTGGTTTCGCCGACCTCGCTTGGCATCGCCCGCGAGGGGCCGGTCGGCAAGGCCCTGACGCTTCCCTACTTCGCGGCGACGGCCTGGTACCACAAGGCCCTTGCGCCCGACCTGTTGGCGAAGGACCTTGACGTGTTGTTGCCCGAGGTCGAGGCCTTCACCATCGACTCGCTCATTCCCGCGCTTGCCCGCGGTGGGTCCCTGGAGCCGAAGCGTCGCGACGAGCTCATCGCCGCGTACGCGCGATTTGCCGGCCTCGATCCGTCGGTCGTGCGCGAGTACAACGGCGCGGTCCCGGCCGGGTTCTTCTGGAAGGAGCTCTTGCGCAAGCAAGGCCTGACGATAGGTCGCCTCGACTCGCGCTACAGGGGAATCGACCGACAGGATTCCGGCACGAGTCCGGAGTTTGATGCGGCGATGGCCGCATGGAACCACGCCTTCGCACCCGCGGTCAACCACTACCTGCGCGAGGTGCTCGGCTATCGCACTGATCTCGACTATGCCATCTTCGGGCAGGTCGGCCCTTGGCCCTTTGACGGTGACCGCACCGGCGAGGCGCTTCGCCAAGCGATGGGTGCGAACCCGTTCCTCCACGTGATGGTCCAGTCTGGCTACTACGACGGGGCGACCGACTATTTCAGCGCCAAGTACACGATGTGGAACATGGATCCCGCGGGGCGCTTCCAGGAGCGCATGACGTGGAAGGGCTATCGAAGCGGCCACATGATGTACCTCCGCAAGGTGGACCTCGCGACGGCCAGCGCGGACATCCGTGCTTTCATCGCCCGCTCGACGCCCAAGGAGGGTGAGTCGGCACGGCGCTAACGCGACGCGGAGGGCAAGAGAGCGAACATTCCTGGTCATGGTGCAACGGGGCCCGGATCGCCGCGTAGAAGCTCTCGCGCCATGGACGAACTGTTAGTGCACGTCCCGCTCGGCGTCGCGACGACCTCATCAGGCCGTCGGTTGAGGTCGCGTCCGTTCGCGGCCCAACGCCCGTTCCTTCCACACGAGGTGTCCTCATGTCCCACTCCGGTTGCTGTCGCGGATGGTCCTTCGTTGCCGGTGCACTCCTATCGGCGACGGCATTCATGCTGGCAGGCGCCAATCGACAGACCGACATCCTTCCCGCGGTCACGACGATCGACGAGGAGCCGGTCCTCTTCTGGGACGTCGCTGGCTATGGCCTTGGCGGTCCGATCCACGAGCGATTGGCGATCTACAGCAACGGCCTCGTGACCTACGCATACGGTGGCTGGGCCGGCGACGACGGTGCCGCATGCTTCACCTACGTGGCGCCGGAGTCGGTGACGGCGCTCGCCCACGACCTCCGCAAGGCCGGCGTCTTCGGCGTGAAGGACTCGGCGGCGATTGTCTCGGATGTCCCGACCACCACGGTGACGGCGTTCCGAAGCCTCGGCAACGGCGAATCCCGCGCGGCCACCTTCAGCTTCACGTCGCCCACGAGCGATGTGCTGGTTGAGATCAGTGCCATCGTCAACCGGTTCCGCGATGAGCATCTCCCCGCGGGCGGTTGCAGCGGGTCGGGCGGCTGAGTGACACGCTGTGAGATGAAAGGTGGCCATGCCCGATCAGATCGGGCATGGCCCTTTCGCGTTGAGCTCGCCGGAGGGGACGTCCCAAGTCAGGTCAAATCGGTCATCCATTGCCGCACTGGCATGCGTTGACGCACTCGTCGCCCGCCTCGTCGACGCAAAGTTCGTCCCACTTGGATGCGCAGCAGAAGGGGTCGATCGAGCAGACGCATTGGGTGCAGCCGGGCTGGTCCGAGCCAGGGGTGTTATGGGGGGAGCACGCGTTGCTCGTTGGACAGGCGCCCCACGCGCCGAGCAGGAGCGCGAGGTCCGCGCCGTCGACCGCTCCGTCGCCGCTGATGTCGCCGATCGGCCCGACGCTTCCCCATGCGCCGAGGAGGATGGCGAGGTCGGCACCGGTCACCTTGGCGTCCATGTCCAAGTCGCCGACGCAGGGGAGTTCGATGATCGCGGCACGGAGAAGCGTGTCGGGAATGTCGTTCCATGTCCCGTTGGTCATGATGGTGGCGACGTCCTCAACGCCCATGTCGTTGTTCGGCTCGCCCGGTGCCCACGCCGTGAAGGTTGAAGGATCGCGATCGATCCACTGGAAGGTGCCCTCAACGGCGTGGTCGCTCAGGCCGATGAAGGCATTGCTCGGGCTGTCGGGGAGGCTCAGGATGTTCAGCCGGATCCACTCGTTCTCGGCAGCGCTGTCGATGACGGCGAGATGTCCCCCGAGCAACCGGGCGAGCTTCTCTGCTTGGAGCCACGAGCCAGCGGTCAGAGTGCGGTAGCGATGGCCGGTCGAAGGATTCGTGACGATCGGCCCCGTGGGCGCGGCGGCGCAGAGCGATGTCGCGCCGGTCGCGCAGGTTTGGTCCCATTCGATCACGCAACAGAAGGTGTCGAGGAAGCAGATCTCGTTGCAGCAACTCTCATCGTCGCATCCCGGGCCATGAACCGCGAAGCAGGAACCTCCGCCGCCGCAGACTCCGAACGAGGTCTCCGCGAGGGCGATCACCGGCCGGTTCGCTTCCACGTCCTCCCAACGCCCGTCGCTTCCTCGGATGAGGACCGTGTCCTCGGAGGTGCCGCCGTTGGGCTGTCCCGGCGCCCACCGAAGGAAGCTGGCCCGCTCACCGCTCGTCCAAAGGAAAGTGCCCTCGGTGGCGATGTCGTTGAGGCCGATGCGGCCGTCGTACACGGGGAGCCCCGGCACGTGCATCAGGAGGTTGTGCCGCACCCATGCGTCCTCGGCGCCGCTGGTGATCGAGACGAGGTCGTAGCCATTCGCTGCCAGATGCGCGACCGACTCGTCGTAGGTCATCGGTGGCACGACGCGATAGCGATGGCCGTTGATCGGGTTGGGCACTTCGCCGGTGAGAAATGCAGGGGCGCAGGATTCTCCGGCTGCGGCGACGCACGCATCGTCCCATGCCGTCGTACAGCAGGCAGGGTCGCTTACGCAGGTCTGGTCACAGCAAGCGAAGTCGTTGCAGCCGGCGGCGGCGTGGGCGATGTAGCAACTGCCGGCCGAGGCGCTGCACGCATTAGGCAACGCTCTCAGCGTCACGGAGAAGTCAACCGAGCCGTTGTAGAAGGGGAACTCCAATCCGGCGGCCTGGGCCAGGTAATCCATGACGTAGGAGCCGTTGGGAAGCGTCACCACCGTGTTCCAATCGGCTGGATCGGAGATCACAAGGTTGGTGTCCGGACCGACGATCTTCGCGTAGACCTCGCCATGGTCAATGGTCGACTGGCCCGTCCACGAGAAGGGCTGCACCTCGCCTGGAGCGAGTCCGCTGATGGTGAAGCCGAAGGAGAGGTGCGCGTACGCCGACGCCATGCCGGGCCCCGCTGACTTCTGGGCGTGCAGGGAGCCGCTTCCTGTGAGGCCCTTGATCGTGTTGCCCGGGCCGAGGTCGATGTAGCTCGAGTTCGCCTCCATGCACGCCAGCCATGCCGGCCCGACGACACAGTCATCGAAGGGGAGGGGCTGGTAAAGGGGGGCGTCTTCGCCGACGGCGAAGTCCAAGTAGTGCTGTGTCCCGCCGTCGAAGTAGATCACCGCCCCGTAGCGGTTATCCGAGGAGGCAGTGATGGTGCCGGCGAACGACGGGCTGACGAGAGGTATTCCGATCGAAGCGGCGAGGGCAAGCTGAGTGGAGCGCATGGTGAGAATCCCGTGGAAGCGATGCTGGGTGCGATGGTGGGCGCAATGCCACACGGACCTCGGCTGTCGCGAGTTCGCACGGGCCGACATGGTTTTCGATGGGATCTGGAGGAGGCGATCGCCGGGCGTTCGACCTCGAACTGGCGAAGGCTCGTCGCACCCAGGTTGTGCCTGATGTGCGACGAGGGTTCGAGGACGTTGGGTGTGGGCCGGCTGTGTTCCAAGAACGAAAGCGGGGCGGCGCATCGCGCCGCCCCGCTTCCCACGCGTGCCAGAACACTCTCTTCCCGTCACTCGCCGCACTGGCAGGCAGCGTTGCATTGATTGGCTGCGACGACGGCGCAGAGACCGTCCCAAGCGGATTCGCAGCAGAAGGGGTCGGCAGCGCAGACGCAAATTGTGCACCCCGGCTGGTCTGAGCCGGGGAAGCCGTGCCCGAAGCAAGCGTTGCTCGCCACGCAGGTGCCCCAGTTGCCAAGAAGCACCGCAAGATCGGCGGCGTCAACGATGAGGTTGCCGGTCAGGTCCGCCGGGCCGTCGGTCGCGCCCCACGCGCCTAGGAGGACTGCCAAGTCTGCGGCGTTCACCTCGGCGTCACCGTTGAGGTCGCCTTTGCAGGAGACTTCGACGACTGCCCCGATCGCGTCGTCGTTCGCGAGATCCACCCATGCGCCGTCGCTCTGGAGCGCCACAACGTCCTCTGATTCGCCGACGTCGTCGAGCTCACCGGGCTTCCAGTTCGTGAATGTCACTGGCTTGTGGCTGACCCACTGGAACGTGCCTTCGATCACGAAGTCGTTGAGGCCGATGAACGTGAGAAACGGGCTGCCTGGCACGGTATTCACGTTGCGCCGAATCCACTCGTTCTCGGCGGCCGTCTCGATCGTGACCAACCGACCTCCGAGGTTGCGGGCGATGCGCTCGGCCTGGGTCCACGAGCCGTTCGACAGGACGTAATACAGGCTCCCTGTCACCGGATTGGGAATGGGCGCACCGACGGTCGCCGCTCCGCACCACTCCTCGGCGTGGTCCACGCAGAAGGAATCCCATTCCGCGTTGCAGCAGTAGGGGTCCTTGAAGCACGTCTCGTTGCAGCAGGATTCGTCATTGCATCCGGGCCCATGCTCTGAGTAGCATGATCCGCCGCTGCCGCACGGGCCCCAGGATTGTTCCATGGCCGAGCGCTGCACCACGTACGCCGAGACGTCGTTCCAGCGGCCCGTGAACGCCCGAAGCTCGACCGCGTCCTCGTTCCCCACGTTGTTCGGTTCGCCGGGATTCCAGTTGAGGTACGTCGTGGGCTCGCCGCTGGTCCACTGATGGAAGCCCTCGAGGATCTGATCGTTCAACCCGATGCGCAGGTCAAAGGAGGGATAAAACGGGATGTTGTTGGCGAGGTTGCGGCGCACCCACTCGTTCTCGGCGAGGCTCGATATCGACACGAGATTCACGTCGTGGTCGATGGCGAAACCATTCGCGGTGGCGAACGATGTGGGCGTGACAACGCTGTAGAGATGCCCGTTGAGCGGGTTCGGCACCCAGCCGGTGATGAACGCAGGGCCGCACTGATTGGTTGCCTGGGCGGCGCAATCGGTATCCCACTGGGCCTCGCAGCACGACGGATCGACGAGGCAGATCGCGGTGCAGCAGGCGGTGTCGCTGCATCCGGCGCCCGCATGGGCGACGAAGCAGGGGCCCGCGGTCGGCCCACAAGCCTGAACCTGGTCGATAGCGACAAGCTCGAACTGGAACTCCATGCTGCTTGTCATCGGTCCAATGCCGCTTGCCGGGGCGACGCCCTGGACGTTGAGGATGAAGGTCCCGTTCCCGAGCTCGATGATCTCGTTCGAGCTCGCGTTGCCCTCAAGCACGATGTTCAGGCCCGGCCCCTGCAGCTTCAGCGTCGCGTTTGCTCCCGCGTCGTTCAGGGAGCAGGTCCACTGGAAGGGAATGGTCTCACCGGCCGGTACGCCCGCGACATGGATGCCGAAGCGATGGAAAAGCGAGGCCTTCGACGATCCTGGCCCGGGCAGCTTGCTCGCGCTGATGGTGCCGATGCCCTGCATGCCGTCGGTCAGGAGTCCAGGACCCAGACCCAGGTAGGAGGAGCTGATGTTCATGCACGCCTGGGTGACGCCCGAACTGACGCACTGATTGAAGGCGATGGGCTGGAACTCGTTCACGACGGGCGTGACATCGAATCCCCCGTCGGATTGTCCGCCGATGCCGTCGCTCGCGCTGATCAGGCCGGATCGGGTATCGCTGACGGCGGTGATGGAAACGTCCCCAAAGGACGCGGACATCACGGCAAGGGCAATGGACGTGCTGGCGATGAAGGTGGGCAAACGCATGGGAGGTCTTCCTTCCTGATGAACGCGCCTTTGCCGGATGGAACGAACGATTCCCCACGGCGCGGCGGACCGCCTCCAGCCGTCTGGCCCTCGGGTGTCACGACAGGAATCCGCCGATTTCGTTACCTCGCCGGTCCGCGCCAGATCCGGTAGACGCGATCGCCGCCGCTGGTGGCCAGGACCTCGCCGTCGGCGGAAAAGCGGACGGCCCAGACATAGGACGTCGGTCCGGGAAGCGAGGCGATCAGGTCCCAGGTGGCGGTGTCCCAGATCCGGACCAGCCGGTCGCGCCCCGCCGAGGCCAGCCTGGACCCGTCGGGGGAGAAGGCCACCGAGAAGACGTGGGCAGTGTGCCCCTGCAACCGTCGCTCGACCTCGCCGGTGCGGGCGTTTCGCACGGTGATGAGGCGACAGCCGTCCATCACCCCGTTCTCCGGCTCGACCGTGGCGATGACGTCCCTGCCGTCGGGAAGTGTGCGGAGCGAGAACGTCCAGCCATAGGCGGCAACGGTGCGGACCAGTTCACGGCCGCTGCTGCCATCGAGAACGACCACGTCCTCACCGGATTGGCTGCGGTGATCACGAAGCGCCAGCAGGGTGCCGTCGCGATTCGAGTGCATCGATGGGCTCACGCAGGTCGGAAGCGGAAGCGCGACCGGAGCGAGATCGGGGGCGGCGCGGAGCCGCTCAAGAACCCGGGCGTCACCGGGCAGGGCAACGAGCAGTTGCCCGGCGGCGGTGAAGCCGACGGCGTCGACCGCCTCGAGCGAGCGCCACCGTTCCGCGAACCCGCCCTGGGTGACTTCGAGAAGGACCGCACGGGCCGAATTGGTCAGGTGGGCGACACGGTCTCCGGAGGGGCTGATGGCAGCGTCGACGAGTGAGGACTCCCTCGCCTCATGGGCGGCCATGGCCTTGACCGTCGGATGCACCGACCAGACACGTCGGTTGCCTTGGGCGTTCAGCCCGAAGAGCAACGGCCTGTTGCGGGCGAGATCGATCGCGCCCCAACTGTTGTCGACGACCCGGATGTCGCCGGTTGACTGCCCGGAATCGATCGGCCACAGGCGCAGCGATCCGTTGCGATCCATCGAGAGGATCGTTGTTGCGTCGTGGCCGAAGTCGGCGGCCATGAGGGCCTCGGCGTGCCCGTCGAGGGAGAGGAGATCGGTCAGGCCGGGAACGCTCCAGAGCCGCACGGTTCGATCGAG
>JAEUIU010000024.1 GCA_016795065.1 Phycisphaerae bacterium | reverse complement strand
GCAGCGCGAGAAGCAATGGAAGATGCCGCCCTCGTCCTGCGGGACGGTGAGACGCCGTGCGTAGCCCACTCTCTCTCCCTCCGAAACGTCGCGACGCCCCAGCCCAAGGCGCCTTCGCGAGCCTACCGCGCCGCGGCGGCGTTCCCGCGAAACTGGCCGATTCCGCCAGTCGCATTGCGACCGCCGCGATCACGAAACCGTCCACGTGCTGTTCAGAATGTGGCTGTCCAAAATCGGAGAGGCAGCTCCCAAATTGCAGCCCAGAGTGCAGCGTGTCCACCATTCCTGGGCAAGGTCAGAGTGATCACGAAGTCGTCCACGCGCTGTTCAAAATGTGGCTGTCCAATTACGGGTGGCACGATCTCGGCCGTCACCTCGTCACGACCCACCCGCCGGTGGAGTTTCCGGCGTCCGATCTGGCAGCGGCCGGAACTCCCAGTAGAACGGGCGGTCCTCCGGCCCGGGGTCGGGCTCTTGAAACAGCTCGACCTCGCTTGGTAGGAGTCCGAAGCTGGTCAGGCCCTTGTGTTCAACAACCGCAGTGTGTCCTGGCGCGATGTGGCCGACCGGGAACGCAAGTCGAAGCCAGACGCCACGCCGATTGCCATGCACGCCGAGACCGATGTACGGGAGTCGCCTCTCCGACGCGTTGGTCACTTCGACCAGGAGCGTGCAATCATCGGCGATGTCGACCAACCGCCAACGGAAGAGCTTGCGGGCCTGCACGATGGCTAGCTCATCCTGCGAGAAGGGGACTGGCCCCGTCACGATGCGCTTCCACGTGCGCGGGCCGAACCTCGCCTTCGCACTTTTCCATCGGATGGCGAGCCAGCCGTCGAAACTCTGGGCCATGTGACGAGGTCGCCGCGACACCGCTTGTTCGAACACTGGCCACTCGTCATGCTCGCCAGGCGGCAGTTCCTTCAGCAGGACGCTCTGGCTCTGATACCAGCCGACACACCAGTACGTTTCAGCCTTGATGATCTCCAGTTCGGGGCGATCGAAGATGCCCATGACGTAACAGCCGCTGCTGTCACGGAAGAACCGCGCCTTTCCGAACATGTCGAGGAACCGTCGGTAGGATTCCGGCAACGGCTGCGTCGGGGCGTTCGGAGCTTTACCAAGCCGGTCGTGGACAAGGAAGAACTTCGGCGTCTTCACCAACTCGAGTTCCTGTTCCAGCCATTGATACATGCGCGGCGGTTCCTTCTGACGATCAGCGCAGGGGATATTGAACTGTCACCGTACCCTGAGTTCGGCGCGGGCACAGGCGGTTTCCGCGTTCTTCGGCCGTGATCCATGCGACAGCGGTTTGGATAGGCAGTCGCCCTCAGTCTTGGCCTGCCTCATCATTCCCCAATCGCCCTCCTCGGCTGCCCTCGGCCCGCGGATCCTCCCGTCGCGCCGCCGCGATCCCTGAGAGAACCTCTACGATGAAGCCGTGCAGCGGGACACGACATCCCTTGGACACCTTCGACTTCGGTCCGCGGCCCGCGATACTCGTTCGCGCCTTGGTCGCAGCCTTCATGTGCGAATCAGCCGCCTGGGGGCCCGTTTCTCGTGCCTCATGATCTCGACGGCAATCATCGCCGCCTGTGTCGACCGCGACGCGCCGGCCCCGTCGGCGCCGGGACCCGCCGCCTCGACCCAGACGCCCTCGGCCGCCACGCCCGCAGACGATCCGTCGGCCGCCGCCTCAAAGCCCACTACCCTCGCTGCCTGCCGCTTCGCGTCCTTCAGCCCCGCCATGACCCAGGTCCTCGTCGACCTCGGACTCGGAGCGCAGGTCGTCGGTCGAACACCGTTCTGTGACAGTGTGCCCAACACCGTTCCGACCGTCGGTTCTCTCTTGGATGTCGACTACGAGCGGCTGATCCAGGTGGCTCCGACGCATCTGCTCGTTCAGCCCGCCGCGACGGGAACGGACCCGGAGTTGGAGCGCCTCGCCCAACGGCACGGGTGGGTCCTCATCGAGCAGGGACTTGATCGACTGGAAGACGTCGAGGCCTTTCTCGCGGCGCTCGTCCCGAGCCTTGAACTGCACATCTCGCCCGAGCTGACCACGCTCGCAGCCCGGTGTGCTGCGAGTGCCGAAGCCCTTGAGTCGCTGCGCTCGAGATCGAGTCCCGACACCCCGATCAAGACCCTCGTTCTCGTCGGCACCGAGCCGCTGACCGCCGCCGGAGCGGACACGTTTGTCAGCCAGATGTTGGTCGCTGCCGGCGGCGTCAACGCCATCACGGCCGACGGCTACCCGGAACTCACTTTCGAAGACCTCGCTGGCATCAACCCCGCGGCCATCGTCATCCTCCGCGAGACGGCTCCCTCTGACTCCGACGCCGCGGCCCTCCTTCGCCCGCTTCGTTCGAGTCCGACGCGTGCTGCCGCCGATCGGCGGATCGCCGTCCACGTTGATCCCATGTCGATGCTTCCGTCAACGAAGGCTCCCGAGGTCGTTGAGCGACTGCGAACGCTCTTCGCTTCGTGGCCGGCCCTCCCGCCCGACATCAGCGTGCCGAACGGCTCAGGCAGCCCACAGCCCAACCCAGCGCCTAACCCAGCGCCCCGCGAAGGCCTGCCTTCATGAACTTCGCTCGCCATCGCCGCGCCCTCGGACTCGGCCTCCTGTTGGCAGCGTTCATGTTCGCCTTGGCCCTGCGCTATCTCGTCGGCAGCAGCGGCTTCGGCGAGCCGGGCGAGGGGATCGCTCGCTACCGCCTCGACGCCGGTCTCGCTGCGACCGCCATTGGCGTCTCGCTCGCGATCGCCGGGCTCTTCCTTCAGGTCCTCCTCCGAAACCCGCTCGCCTCACCCTTCGTCCTCGGGCTCTCAAGCGGGGCGAGCTTCGGCTACATGCTCGCTCTGTACCTCGCCTCGCAGTTCGGCATCGCCGCGGGGAGTTTCTTCGGGCTCAGCGGTCCGAGTCTCTTTGCCGTGGGAGGAAGCCTCGTCGCGTTGGCGCTCGTCTGGCAACTCGGCTCGCGGCGCGGCGCGGTCGACCCGCTTGGATTGGTCTTGGCGGGCGTGATCATCGGTTCGATGGCTGCGGCCGGTACGACAGCCCTGCAATCGCTCGTGCCTGCGGGACTTCGTGGTGATTTCGTGGGATGGATGATGGGCCGTATCCCCGAGGCTCCGCCGCAGGGACTTCTTCTGATCGTGAGCGCGATCGCGGCCGCTGCCACCGGTCTTGGCATTGCGATCGGTCCCGCCCTTGACGCATCAAGCCTTTCCGATGACGAAGCCCGCTCGGTCGGCGTGCGTCTCACGACGGTCCGGATCACGCTTTTTGTCGTGTCCGGCGTGCTCGCCGCTGGCACGGTTGCCCTCGCCGGCCCCATCGCGTTCGTCGGCCTCGTCGCTCCGCATGCGGCTCGACTGATGGTGGGGCCGCGGCACGCCACGCTGGTCTTGGGATCGGCGCTGGCGGGGGCGGCCATGCTTCTCGCAGCCGATGCCATTCGGCAAGTCGTCGACGTCGGTGGCGGCCGATTGCCGGTGGGGGTGCTGACAGCCTTGGTTGGCGGGCCGGTCTTCCTGATTCTCTTGCGTCGCGCCCCGATTCTCCATCACGGAGGATCCTCATGATCGAAGCCCGAGCGGTCGGTGTGCAGTTGGGGAGGCCGCCCTCATCGGCCCCGTCGGGTGCGTTGACGACGCAACGACGTACCGTCGACAACATCACCTCCGCGTTTCAGCGCGGTCAGGTCGTTGCGATCGTCGGGCGCAATGCCGCCGGCAAGACGACGCTCCTTCGAGCCCTCGCCGGTGTGATCGATGTCGCCGCGGGCGAGGTCCTCTGGGATGGCAAACCCCTGCAACGCTGGTCGGCCCGCGAGCGGGCGAGGCGAGTGGCGTACGTCGCCCAGCGTCCGCTCCTGAGCGCCCGTTTCAGCGTGCGGGAGACGATCGAACTTGGACGGTACGCATTAGCGCCAAGCGACCAGCGCATCCGCGCGGCGATTGAGGCCTTCGGCCTGACGGAGATCCAGGATCGGATCTACCACGAGCTCTCGGTGGGGCAGCAGCAGCGGGTCGCTTTGGCCCGAGCCTGGGCCCAAGTGGATGCGAATGGAGCCATCCTCTTGGATGAACCCTTCGCTGCCATGGACTTGGCCGAGACCGACCGCTCGGCCACGCTCGTTCGGCGATTCGTGAGCGGGGGAGGACTGGCGATCGTCGTCCTCCACGACTTAAGCTTGGCGGCCCGCATTGCCGATGCGGTCGTGGTGCTCGACGCAGGACGGATGGCCCTGGCCGGCCCGATCCGCGAAGTGCTGACCACCGACTTCCTCACGCGCCACTTTGGCGTGCCGTTTCGGCTCGATATCGACGGGATTCCCGAACCGATGGTGGGTCAGGACGGGACCAAGCAGGTATCGTGACGCCATGAAGTACATCGTCATTGCGATCATCGTCTTGCAGATGATTGCAGGATGGGTTGCCCAAAAGAAGGCCGCTGAAAAGAAGCGACGCGAGGCCGAAGAGGCTGCGCGCCGTGCCGGCCGCGCTGACGGCAGCTTGCCGGACGAAGCAGACCAAGAAGAAGCTGGTCCGGGCGATCTCTTTGACATCTTCAACGACAAGGGCGCTGTTCGCCCCGAGCCGCCGCCGCCGTTGGGTTCGCGAGGCGGCGTTCGCCAGGCATCGCCAAGGACGCCCGATCGCCTTCCCGCCGAGTTCGTCGGACACCGCGCTCCGCCGCCGCCCATGCGTGCGACGCCGACGCCGCCAAGGGCTCCCCAATCAGCTCCGCTTCCTGCGCCCCAACCCGCTTCCCAGAGGGCAAGCTCGTTCTCGTCACCTGTGGGAGGCACGGGCGAGCGAACGGGGCAGCGGGCCAGAAACAAGCGGTCTGGCAAGTCGTATCAGATGAGCGAACGCGAGCGTGAGAATGCTCGACGCAAGGCAGAGCGGGCGGCGAGCAAGAAGGCCCGCCAGGGAAGCCATCGAGTAAGCGAACGGGGCTCGGTGAGCGACCGAAAGGCCTACGTCACCGTTCGCCATGATCATGTTGGCTCCCGAGGAGCTGTGCACGCGGCTCCCAAGGCGGCTGCGGCCGCCGTCAACCCGACGACAGCAGCGGACATTCGAAAGGCCTTCCTCGATCCAAGGCAAGTGCGTTCGGCGTTCATCGTCTCAGAGATCCTGCGCCCACCCGCGGCATCCTGACGCCGTCAGCGAGGGGGTCGGCCGTCGCGCCGATCGCCCACGCATCCCGTTCTCGAGCCACGCCCAAAACCGGCCAACTCAGCCGATCTAGTCGGAGTTCCGGGGGCGTGGAAGGGGGATCTGCCCGGTTCGGCCGACTTCGGGCTCACGCTGGCCCCCGAGGCGGCAGTCGCCGTTACACTTCCCGCCCGCATGATCGACATTCGCAAGCTCAAGGAACTCGTCCGCCTCATGGTGGCGAGCGACCTCACCGAACTGGACGTCCGCGACGAGCACGAACAAGTGACCATCAAGCGGGCAACGCCCGGGGCCAGCCCCGCTGCTGGCACCTTCACGATGCCGATGGGCCAGTTTGCCGCACCCGCCCACGCGCCGCAGCAGATGGCACCCGTGCACCACGTCGCCCACTCCGTTGGCGGCGCCCCGACTGCGACTCCCACCCAGGCCCCAGCCCCAACGCCGGCGGTCGTCCACACCGGTCCGGTCATTGAAAGCCCGATGGTCGGGACCTTCTACACCGCCGCAGGACCGGGCAAACCGGTCTTCGTCCAGGTCGGCTCCAAGGTCCATGCCGACACCATCGTCTGCCTCATCGAGGCCATGAAGATCTTCAACGAGATCAAGGCCGAAACCTCGGGCACGATCGAGGCGATCCTCGCCAAGAACGGCCAGGCGGTCGAGTTTGGGCAGCCGTTGTTCCGGATCAAGCCCGACTAAGTCTTGAGCTTGGTGCGGGGGCGTTCACCGCAGAGGCGCGGAGGTCGCAGAGCAAGACGCAGAGAGAAGCAGTGGGATGGGAAACTCTTCAGACCCTCAGCGTCGGTCACCCTTCGACCCCTCTGCGTCTGGCTCCGCGCCCTCTGCGCCTCTGCGGTGAACCCTCCCCCCCCGAATCGCCCGCCGTATCCACCTCCCATCCGCATGTTCAACCGAATCCTGATTGCCAACCGCGGTGAGATCGCCCTTCGCATCATTCGTGCTGCGAAGACGCTCGGCATCGAAACCGTCTGCGTCTACTCGACCGCCGACAAGGATGGGCCGTGGCTGGAGTACGCCGACCAGACGGTGTGCATCGGGCCCGGGCCCTCGGCTCAGAGTTACCTTCGAATCGAGCGGATCATTGCCGCCGCCGAGGTGACCAACGCTGACGCGATTCATCCCGGCTACGGATTCCTCTCCGAGAATGCCCATTTCGCCGAGGTCTGTCGGGACTGCAAGATCGCTTTCATCGGCCCTTCGCCCGAGGCGATGGCCTTGCTGGGCGACAAGGTCTCCTGCAAGCGGATGGCCAAGAAGGCTGGCACGCCGATCTTCCCCGGGACCGAGGGAGCGATCGAGGACATCGACGAGGCCGTCAAGGTCGCCAAGGAGATCGGCTTCCCTGTCATCGTGAAGGCGGCGGCCGGCGGTGGCGGGCGCGGCATGCGCGTCGCCCGCGACGAGGAGCAGTTGCGGGCTGGCATCGACGCCGCTCGCCAGGAGGCAGCCGCGGCGTTTGGCAACGGCAGCGTCTACGTTGAGAAGTTCCTCGAGAACGCCCGTCACTTCGAAGTCCAAACCCTCGGCGACCAGCATGGCAACGCGGTGCACCTCTTCGAGCGGGATTGCTCGAGCCAGCGCCGTCACCAGAAGCTCGTTGAGGAAGCGACCGCACCGGGCGTCGACCCGAAGAAGCGCGACGCGGTCTGCACCTCCGCCGCGGAGCTCATCCGCGCCGCCGGCTATTCCGGCGCGGCGACGGTCGAGTTCCTGATGGACAAGCATCAGAACTTCTACATGCTTGAGGTCAACACGCGCGTCCAGGTCGAGCACCCGGTCACCGAGATGATCACCGGCGTCGACATCGTCGCCGAGACGATCAAGGTGACCGCAGGCGAGCGACTCTCGGTGAAGCAGGCCGACGTCAAGCAGAACGGCCATGCGATCGAGGTCCGCGTCAACGCCGAGGACCCGAACCGCAACTTCATGCCCCAGGCCGGCACGATCGAGACCTTCGTCGCCCCCGGCGGCCCCGGCGTCCGCTGGGACAGCCACGTGCGGCCGGGGTATCGCATCCCGCCGAACTACGACTCGATGATCGGCAAACTCATCGTGCACGGCAAGGATCGTGCGACCGCCATCGAACGGATGAAGGTCGCCCTCGACGAATTCAAGATCGGTCCTGCCAAGACGACGATTCCGCTGCACCGCCGGATCATGGATCATCCCGACTTCGTGAACGGGACCCACGACATCCACTACATCGAACGCTGGCTGAAGTCCGGCGCGCATTGAGCTTGGGTGGGGTTTCGTTCACCGCAGAGGCGCGGAGGACGCAGAGGAAGACGCAGAGGGAAGATAGATGGTTGGTTCCTCCCGAGCGTCGAGCGTCGACAACCCCTTTTTTTCCCTCTGCGTCTGGCTCCGTGTCCTCCGCGCCTCTGCGGTGAATCCCCTCCCGCTCGAAACACATGACCCAACTCTCCACCCTCGCCGCGAGCGTCACGTTTGACGACATCGTCGCCGCCCGTGCGCGGATTGCCGATGGCGTCGTCGTCACGCCCTGTCGCGATTCGCTTGACCTCTCCGAACTCACCGGCTGCGAGATCCACTCGAAGCTCGAGTTTCAGCAGCGAACCGGCTCCTTCAAGGAGCGCGGGGCACGCAATGCGCTGCTCCTGCTCGACGCCGACAAGCGCAAGCGCGGGGTCATCGCGGCCAGTGCCGGGAACCACGCCTTGGCTCTTGCGTTCCATGGCAAGCAACTCGGCATTCCGGTGACGGTGGTCATGCCGACCTTCGCGCCGCTGGTGAAGCGGACCAAGTGCGAGCGCCTCGGGGCCCGGGTGATTCTCTTCGGCGAGAACATCGCCGAGGCGAAGGTGCGCGGTGAGGAGTATGTCGCCCGCGAGGGCCTCACCTACATCCATGGATTCAACGACGCGGCGATCATCGCCGGCCAAGGGACGCTGGGGCTTGAGATCCTCGACCAGGTGCCCAATCCCGATGCGATCGTTGTGCCGATCGGCGGGGCGGGCCTCATCGCCGGCGTCGCCCTGGCGGTCAAGCGGCTCTCGCCGTCGACGGAAATCATCGGCGTCGAGCCGCGCCGATGCCCAAGCTACAGCGAGGCCCTCAAGGTCGGCGGCCCCGTGCGCGTGCAGAGCTCGCCGACGCTGGCCGATGGCCTCGCGGTGCCTGAAGTCGGCGACCGGGCCTTCGCCATTGCCCGCGACAAGGTGGATCGCGTCGTCCTGGTCGATGAACAGGAGATCTCGTTGGCGATCCTGCGGCTTTTGGAACTCGAGAAGGGTGTGGTCGAAGGCGGCGGCGCGACGAGCCTCGCGCCGTTTCTCGGAGGGCAACTGGGCCACCTCAAGGGCAAGCGCGTCGTTCTGGCGCTGTGCGGCGGAAACATCGATCCGACGATCCTCGCCCGGGTCATCGACCACGGTCTGGCGATCGATGGACGCCTGACCCGATTCACGGCCATCATCCGCGACCGACCGGGCGGACTCGCCGCCTTCGCGACCGTGCTGGCGGACACCGGAGCGAGCATCAAGCAGATCCAGCACGAACGGGCCTTCGGTGGTCCGGACATCTCCACGGTGCAGGTCGACTGCACGGTCGAGGTGCGCGACCTTGAGCATGCCAAGGTCGTGCATCGAACCCTCGAGGCTGGCGGCTACCGCATCGTCGCCCGCAGCCACACCTGACCGTATCCTGTCGGCGTGTTCATGCTCCGCCCCTTTCCACCGACGGCTCGATCTCTCGAACGGGGGAGCCTTGCCATGGTGGTCGCGTGGATCGTGGCGATCGGGTGCGCTACGGCCGTGAGCGCCGGGCCGCAGGACGCGCTTGGGGCAGTTGAAGAGCCGCTCGTCGAGATCCGCCAGGTGTTGCGGCTCGCCCCGGAGGATGCTGCGGCGTCTCGACGGGTCGACGTTCGCGGCATCGTGACCTTCACGGATCCGGTCGGCAGCGACTTCTTTCTGCAGTTGGGCGAACAGGCGATCTGGGTCAGCCACTCGAGCGGTATGCGCCTCGCTCGAGGCGATTTGGTCAATGTGAAGGGGGTCACCAGCCGCGGCACCTTCGCGCCCAACATCGATCCAGACCACGAGGGTGGCGTGACCATCCTCGGCAAAGAAGCGTTGCCCGCACCGGCGGTGGCTGAGCAGTTGGGCTTGGCCAATGGCGAGCATGACTGTCGACTCATCGCGATGAGCGGCATCGTGCGGCTCGTCTCCAATGCTCCGGGCGACATCAGCCTGACGCTGGCGACCGCGTTCGGCCGCGTGCCGGTGCTCGTCGCGGAGGACCCCGAGGGCGACATCGGTTCGTCGCTGGTCGGGGCCCGCGTCGCGGTCCGCGGAGTCTGTGCGACGCGGCTCAACGAGCGTGGGCAGATGATCGGCATGCGGCTCCACTGCCAGCAGGCGGATGACATTGCCATTGTGGAACCGGCCAGGGACGTGGCCTCGCTTCCTAGCGTCTCGCCGTCGCGACTTCTGAAATACCGGGCGGTGGCCGACTCAAGCGGCCGAACCCGCACCAAGGGCGTGGTCACGTTGCGGCGTGGCGATGGCAGCTTCTTCATCGCTGGCGACGGCGGTGCCGCCTTCGTGCGGCCGGTGGAATCGACGCCGCTGGCAGCTGGTGATGAGGTTGAAGTGGTCGGTTTCGCCCGGGCCGACGATGAGATGACATCGATCGAGGACGCGATCGTCGGCCGCGGGCCGCATGGACCGCGCCCCAGTGCCCGGCATGTTCATACTGTTCGGGAGTTGGCCGAAGGTTCGCAGGGCGGCGAACTCGTGCGCATCGAAACGGAGCTCTTCCGCGTCACCCAGCGCGAACGGGAGACGATCATCACCGCCCGGATGGAAGACGATTCCGGACGAGCTGGTGGAGCCCGCAGCCAGGGCGGCATCGTCGAATTGCGCCTCACGAATGCCGAAGCCGATCGCTTGCCATCCGCCCTCGAGCCTGGGGCGCGAGTCGCGTTCGTCGGCATTAAGTGGCCGATCGTCTCGGCGATGCTCGGCGACAAGTGGCCAGTCCTCCTGGTCGACTCAGCCCAAGACGTCCAGCTCATCGCGTCTGCGCCGTTCCTTTCGCCCAACGGCGTCATCTCGCTGGTTGGGCTTCTGGCGGCAGCGGCGCTCGGGTTGGCAGCGGTCGGCCGTTGGCGGCTCTCGCGGAAGGAATTGGTCCAGGCCAAGCTTGAAGCCGCGGTCGCCGAGCGGACCGGCGAGCTGGAGGCCGCGTCCCGGCGCCTTGCCGCGTTCGACGCGATCCGCAGCCGATTCGTCGCCCTTGCCAACCACGAGTTGCGATCCCCGCTCATGGTCCTTCGCATGCGCGGCGAACTCATCTCCCGCGACGGTTCGCCGACCACCCGGGTCCACGGTCACGACATCGTCGCCTGCGCCGACCGGATCACTTCGATCATCGACGAATTCCTGGAGAAGCCGCTCGATCAGGGGGCGCCGCGGATCGCGACCGATCGGGTGAACCTTTCGGATCTGGCCCGCGCCGCCGGGGCTCGGGCCGAACCCTTGTTGCGGGCGAAGGGGCAGCGGCTGATTCTCGACGGGACCGTACGCGGCGTGCCCGCGTGGGGCGACGCTCGGCTTGTTGGGACGGTGCTCGACAATCTCCTCTCCAACGCCTCGAAGTTCTCGCAGCCCGCGACGGAAATCCGGCTCTCGGTCCGTCAGTCCGACGAGGACCGCATCAGTTCCGTCTCGGTGATCGATCAGGGGCCGGGCTTGAGCGAGGCCGACCGGGCGAAACTCTTCCGTCGCGGGGTGATGCTCTCGGCCCGTCCGACCGCCGGCGAATCGGGGGCCGGGGACGGCTTGGCGATTGCCCATGAGTTGGCCACCGCGATGGCCGGCCGCATCATGTGCGAGAGTGCCTTGGGGGCCGGCGCCGAGTTCCGATTGGAGTTGCCTGGTGACGCGGGGCCGCCGCGACCGTGGAGCAGCGGATGACCCGTGCGGGCGCGGTGACGACCGAGTCCATCGTCGACAGGGTGGCGTGTCCCCGCTGCGGACAGCCACAGCGCGGGCTGATCCACGCCGAGGCCGAATCGTGGCCGCTTCACAGCGATTGCAGCGAATGCGGCCTCTCAATCGACTGGGCCGAGTACTTCCGCAGTCAGTTTGATCTGCCGCGCGGGTGGTTTGAGCACTGCTCGCGCCTTCGCCTTCCGCTGGCGGCGGTGATGACGACACTGGCGTCGCTGGTCGGCTGGCCGCTCTGGACCCGGCTGCGGATGGCCCACCCGATTCGCTCCCGACGGCTTGTCGCCCTGTGCGTCCTCGCCTTTGTGGTCCTTCCGATGGTCGGCCTCGTCGGCATGTGCGTGGAAACGGCTCGACGCATGTCCTATTCCGGGGGGGCCGGCTATGCCCTCGCCGGACAGGCCCGGATCGGACGGAACGCGCCTCCCGTCGTCTTCCTGGTCCACACCACCGCGGGGGATCAGGTCCATGCTGGAACGCTCGCCAAGCCCTCGCTCTGGCAATGGGTGTCTGGCTTCTCGGTGCTGGTGAGCGATCCGTTGGGCACCGGGGCCATCACGATCGACGGAACGGCCACCGTCTCGCCATCGCCGAAGCCCTACCTGAACGAAGCGATCATCGAACTCAACCCCGGTGGCGTGCTCACCGCGGATGGCTCGGGCCGGATTCCGACGCAATGGTCGATTCCGGCGTACGTGACAGGCTGGACCGGCAGGAGCCCGCGGGATCTCTGGAGCGGATGGTTGGGCGGGTGTCGTTACGGCGTCCTGGTCGGCTTCATCGTCCTCATCACGAGCGTGGCGACGTTCATCGTCCTGCCCATCGCCCGCCGCCGGGCCAAGGTCCGGTGGGCCCACATCGGTCGCGCGGCTGTCTACGCGTTGCTTGGACCCTTCCTGGTGACGACCGTGGTCGCCACCTCGATGGGGGCAATGCCGCTCACCCAGGTGTCCAGGCTGCATTTCTTGGGGGTCCGCCCAAGCGTCATCGCGGTGACCTTCCTCGCGACGCTCTTTTGGTGGCGGCTTGCGGTGGGGCAATACCTTCGCATGGAACGCCCGTGGGCCGTCAGTGCGAGCATCGCGGCCATCGCCACGCTCACCAGCTTCGCCGCCACCCTCGTCGAACTCTGATCAGGCTCCCGCTCCCGCAGGAGCATGCGGCCTTTTTGCCGTGCGTTCTCGCCTCACTTCGCATCTGGTGTTGCCGCCGTCCAACACCAATTGCCTGTTTTCCGCCGAGACGAGCGATAACGCCGTCCTACGGCCCGTTCCGCCGACGAAATCATTTGCCTACATGAACTCGCCGGAGCAATCCGCCGATCAGCATCCCCGACGCTGTTTGAAGGTCCGGCACGTCGCCGGAACCCAATGCAGCATGGGGTCCCCCAAGCCCGCTCCCCAAGGAAGGGGAGGGTTCGGGGGGGATGAAAGAAGGATCGAGTTCATGCGCGAGCAACCCTTCCTGTCCGACAAGGATGTCCTAACCACGGGGGAGGTGGCGAAGATCTGCAACGTCGCCAGCCGCACGGTGAGTAAGTGGTTCGACTCCGGACAGCTCAAGGGCTACCGGATTCCGGGTTCAAAGGACCGACGGATTCCCGTCTCGAACCTCCTCGCCTTCATGCGCAAGCACAACATTCCCATGGACGGCCTGATGTCCGGGAATCCGCGGGTCCTGATCGTCGATGGCGATCGTGAGACCGGCGAGACGCTGAAGCGGGTGCTTGGCGAGCAGACCAACTACGACGTTCGACTCGTCAACACCGGCTTCGCCGCTGGCGTCGAGTGCGAACGGTTCCGACCTCACGTGATGCTTTTGGATGTTCATCTGGCGGAAGGCGAAGGCGCCTCCCTCACCACGATGATCCGCTCCAACGAGGATCTTCAGATCACCCGCATCCTCGGGATGAGCGGGAAGATCACCGACGGCCAGGCAACGCAACTCCTGGGCCGCGGCTTCGACGGAATCCTCCGCAAGCCATTCAGCGTGCGGCAGGTGATTGAAGCCATTGAAGGTGTCCACGCAGTCGTGTGACGCCTGCCTCCCCGACAAGACATTTCCTGAGGCGGTGGCGAAGGTCACCCCTCAGTTCAAGACAAGAACGTGACCGCCGGGCTAGCATGCCCGGCGGTCATGTCGTTGATCACGATGTCCATCACCTTTGGCGGCGGAGCCGTGGGCAGCGTGTTGAGGCACCTCGTGGTCGTTCTTTTCGCCGGCCGCTTTGGCCGGCACGCGTGGGTCGCCTTGGCGATCGTGAACATCACCGGATGCGTCGCCATCGGACTGGTCGAGCGCTGGATCACGGCAGGCGAGGGTCTGCTGGGCATGAGCCCCCAGTTCACGCGCTGGACCTTCTCGACCGGGCTCCTTGGGGGCTACACGAGTTTCAGCGCCCTCTCGGTCCTGAGCGACCGGCTTTGGACCGAAGGTCGCCGCTGGACCGCGGTCGTCCAGACCATGCTGCCGATCGCCCTCGCACTCCCCGCTGTTTGGCTGGGCGCTGCTGTGGGGGGATGGCTGGTGGCCTCCTTCGCGAAGGGCGTCGCACCGTGAAGTCGAGCGGCGTACCTTCCGACGCGGTCCAGCCGGGCGCGACGCTGTGGCTCGGTTGCCTGATGATCGCCTTGGGCGGTGGCATCGGGTCGGTCGCCCGGGCCGCGACGCTCGCATCGATCCATGAGCACGTCGCGTATCCGCCTCTCTTCACCGTGACCGGGATCAACCTGCTCGGAGGGGCCTTGGCCGGCTTCCTGGCCGAGCGGGCTCGCCGCAAGGGGCGACTTGGTTCCTGGCCGTTCGCGCTGCTGGTCCCCGGCTTCTGCGGCGGGTTCACGACTTTCTCCAGTTTCGCCGGACAGAGTTCTCGGCTGATGGACCAAGGGAACTGGGACACCGCCTTGTATGGGATCGGGGCAGGGGTGCTCCTTGGGCTTCTGGCAGGCCGAGTGGGCAGCATGTGGGTTCGGACGTGACGTGTCGCGGTCGGGACGAAGGCAGGGGCGCTGTTACGCTTCGCCCCCTCTGTGCGAGTGACGCTGGCCCAACTAAACCCGACCGTCGGTGACATCGACGGCAACACCTCTGCGATCCTGGACGCTGTCGATCAGGCGACGCGCGAGCGGTCCGACCTGATCGTGACGCCAGAGATGGCGGTGCTTGGCTATCCGCCGCGCGATCTCTTGTTGCGAGAGGGGGTCGCCGAGCGATGTCGCGCCGCAGTGAACCGCATCGCCGCCCGCTGCACGACGACCTGTGCGCTCGTTGGGTTTCCCGAACCCTGGCCGGAAGGCCCGCGCCCGTTCCGAAACGCCGTAGCGGTCTGTCGGAAGGGCGTCGTCGAGCGGGTCTACGCCAAGCGGCTGCTGCCCACATACGACGTCTTCGATGAGGACCGCTACTTCACGCCGGGGAACGAACCGGCGGTCATCGACGTGGCTGGCGAACGGGTCGGCATCCTTGTCTGCGAGGACCTGTGGCGGGCGACCGACGTGACCGGAGGCCGCCGCTACACATGCGACCCGGTGGTCGATTCGCTGGTGCGCGGAGCGACGGCCTTGGCGATCCTCTCCGCGTCGCCTTACATCCTGGGGAAGGAAGCGAAGCATCAGGCTCGCCTGGCGGCCTTGGCCGCGAAGGGAACGGCGGTGATGGCCGTCAACCAGGCAGGGGCCAACGACGACCTCATCTTCGACGGGCGTTCGAGGGTGATTGGACCCGGTGGAGCTCTGGGCGTGGCGCCAACCGGGTGGTGCCGTGCCTTTGAGGCGGACGTGCGGACTTTTGACGTGGCGCTGCCGGTCGGTGGAGCCTCCACACATGGCGACGACGACGGGTCGGACGAACTCATCGAGGCGATGGTCTGCGGCATCCGCGACTACCTTCACAAGACCGGACATCGTTCTGCCCTCATCGGGCTGTCCGGTGGCATCGACTCGGCGCTTGTCGCCGCCCTTGCCGCCATGGCGATCGGCGGCGCGAACGTGACCGGCGTCCTCATGCCCTCGCGCTATTCGTCGCAGGGTTCGATCGACGATGCCCTCGACACGGCCCGTCGGCTCTCGTTGAAGGCGGCGCCGGTCGTGCCGATTGAACGGGCCCATGCCGCGCTGCGCGAAACGTTAGGGATGACTACCTTCTCCTTCGAGGGACTCGCCGACGAGAATCTCCAAAGCCGCCTGCGCGGGATGATCCTCATGGCGATCTCCAACGCCAGCGGCGCACTGGTCCTCACCACCGGCAACAAGAGCGAACTCGCCACCGGCTACGCCACGCTCTATGGGGACATGTGCGGCGGGCTCGCCCCGATCGGCGACCTGCTCAAGACGCGCGTCTACGCGGTCGCCCGGCGCCTCAACGAGCGGTTTGGGCGATTCGGCTTCGGCCACCCGCCGATTCCGCCAGCCTCGATCGAGAAGGTCCCGTCGGCCGAGTTGCGTCCCAACCAGACCGATCAGGATTCGCTTCCGCCCTACGACATCCTCGACGCCATCGTCGAGGGCCGCATCGAGCGCGAGGAGGCGGTCGAATCGATCGTCGCCCGCACCGGCATCGACGAGGCAACCGCCCTTCGCTGGAGTCAGGCGATCGATCGCATGCAATACAAGCGCGATCAAGGGGCGGTGATCCTGAAGCTCACCCCACGGGCATTCGGCCGCGGCCGACCGATGCCGATCGCTGGATGCAGCGACGCGGCCCGGCAACAAACCGCATCGACCTAACGTTTCGCCAGCGCCTCGCGACGAGTCGAACCGGTGGCGCTCGCCTCGCGAAGGGACTTGTACTTGTCGCCGCGCGGTTGACGTGACGGCACCGAATGAAAGCGCCCGCCGGTCGGGGCGCTATCCGGAACGTACGCGGTCAGGGTGTTGCCGTAGGCACAGCCGGTGTCGATGTTGACCACCATCGGCGTCCCGTCGCGGCGTCGCAGGACCATCGGGGTCCGCAGCGGCTTGTGGCCCACGATGATCAGTCCGTCCTCGCCGCGATAGCGCTCCCACCAGTGCTCGTCGTCATCTCCTTCGGCCTTGATATGGATCTTGAGCTGGTCCGGCGTGCGGTTGAACCCGAGTCGCGGTTCGAGGCCGCCGTGAACGGCGATCCACGGCCGCATCGGCTCGCCGCCGCGGGCGAAGACCGTCTCGTTGCACTCGACCAGGAGTTCCGTCGCCTCGCGGACGAGCTTTCGCTTGTGAAGGACGTGCCACGTCTCCCGTTCGGTGCGGGGGAGGCGATCGGGATCAAGACCCGCCTCAAGCTGGACAAGTGCCAGGAGCATTCGCTGGTCGTGGTTTCCGCAGATCAGCGTGATCCTCTGACCAGCGGCGCGGCGATCGAGAATCTCGCGGACGACAAGATGCGGGGCGGGGCCCTTGGTGAACAGGTCGCCGATAAGGATCGCCGGCAGGCGGCCGTGGGAACGATCGATGTCGCTCAACAGCTCGCGCAATTCCTCGCCGCACCCATGCACGTCACCGACGATCGCCGGCGCGGGCGTCTCGGAAGGGGACTGGGCTGTGGGCCTGATGACGTTCACGGTTCCGACCATCCGTGGGGCTCCGAGCGGACCCTTCGCCCACCCTCGGAGCATCCATGCTGCGCCGCGGCATCCTAACCGGACGGTGTGTGCGTTCGGTTCAGTTCGGCGTGTGCGAGATACCATGCCGACGATGCCGATTCGCGTCCTGCCGACTCTCCTCGTGAACCAGATCGCCGCCGGCGAGGTGGTGGAGCGACCGGCGAGCGTGGTCAAGGAACTGGTCGAGAACGCCCTTGATGCGGGCGCCACCCGGATCGAGGTGGCCATCGAAGGAGGCGGACGCGAACTCATCCGAGTGACCGACGATGGTTCGGGCATTCCGCCCGACGAACTGACGCTAGCCGTGGCGCCGCATGCCACCAGCAAGATCGCTCGTCCGGAAGATCTCGTGGCCATCGGTACGATGGGCTTTCGAGGCGAGGCGCTCGCCTCCATCGCCAGCGTCTCACGGCTGTCAATCCTCTCGCGCCAGCGAACCAGCGATGCCGCGGCCGAGTTGCTCGTCGAAGGCGACGCGATCACCGGCCCGCGCCCGGCGTCTGGTCCGCCTGGCACCAGCGTGGTGGTGCGAACGCTCTTCTTCAACACGCCTGCCCGAAGGAAGTTCCTGAAGTCGGAGGGGACCGAAGGCGGACGAATCGCCGATGTCGTTGAGAGTCTCGCGCTTTCCCATCCTCAGGTGGCGTTTCTGCTGCGCTCGGACGGGCGAACGTTGCTGGACTTGCCTGCCACCGACGACCCGCGACGGCGCACCCTCGATGTCATCGGCCGCGAGATCGAGCCGAAACTCCTGGTGACCGATGCGCTTGATGGCGGAATCACCGTTTGGGGCCTGCTTGGGCTCCCGGAATTGGCCAAGCCCAGCGCAAAGCACGTTCGCATCCATCTCAACGGCCGGCCCATCGCCGACCGTGCCATCCTTCACGCCCTGCGCGAGGCCTACCGCGGGCTGATTGAACCGGCCCGTTCGCCGCTGGCGGTCCTCTTCCTCGAGATGGACCCGCGGGAAGTGGACGTCAACGTGCACCCGGCCAAGACCGAAGTGCGCTTCCGACAGCCTTCTGCAGTCCATCAGGCCGTCCTGCGGGCGGTTCGTCGGTCCCTGCGTTTGGCCGATCTTGTTCCAGCGTTTGCCCTTGGTCATCCATCGGAAACGGCGGGGGGGAATGGTTCCGCGCCGGCGTTTGGCGAGCCGAAGGAGACGCCCTTCACGACCTTCACCGGGCCGTTTACCGTGGGCGGAGCCGCACACACGCCGATGCGGAGCTCCGTCCAGCCCATCGACTACCGGGAAGCGCGGGATCGATTGGGACCGCTTCCCACGATCGGACTGGTCGACGCACCCGCGTCGCTCCCGACCCCGGTTCGGGCGGTCGAGATCCTCCAGGTCCATTCCTCGTTTGTCGTGACCCAGGACGAACAGGGGCTCCTCATCGTTGACCAGCACGCCTTGCATGAGCGAGTCATGTTCGAGCGCCTCCTGGAGCGAATCGCCAAGGGAAACCTCGAGAAGCAACGCCTCCTCTTGCCGACGGTGCTCGAGGTGACCGGATCCGAGCTGGAAGTGCTCGGCGACCTCGAGTCCCTCTGCGAACGCATCGGTCTCGAACTGGCAGCGGCCGGTCCCCGATCGATCGCCGTGCACGCCTTCCCGAGCTTCCTGCTGGAGCGAGGCGTCGACGTGGCCCCGTTCGTGCGGGAGCTCCTTGCCAAGAGTACCGACGGTGATGCGGGCGGCTCGGAAGCTGCCCTCTCCGAGGTGCTGGACATGATGGCCTGCAAGGCGGCGATCAAGGCCGGCGACCGGCTCTCGCTGGAGGAGTTGCGCGATCTCCTGGCCTCGCGCGAGCGGATCGAGCGATCGACGAACTGCCCGCATGGGCGTCCGACCAGCCTGCGCATCTCAATCCGCGACTTGGAGCGGCAGTTCGGACGCTGCTAACACTACAGCCCGTGGCGAAAGTGCTCTGGTAGCGAGAGCGAAGGGAAAGGCAGAGTTCCCCTTTCAAAGAGGAAGCTGCAACGAAGCGGTATCCGCAGCGATACGAACGACTCGCTTGGCGAAGGCGGAACGCGCCCTGCGCCGTCAGGTGGCGCTTTCCGGCGTGCGCTGCGAGTTGCTCTTGGCGTTTCGCACCTCGCGGGCGACGTCGGCCTCGGTCAGCATCTCGGTGAAGACCGTCTCGCCGGTGGCCAGCATCACCTTGATGTACGGCGTGCAGAGGCCGCACCCCATGCCGCAGCCCGACGCCCGCGAGAGAGCGCGGAAGTCCAGGTTCTTTTTCGCGGCGAGCTCCTTGAGCTCTTCGAAGGTGCAGTCCGTGCACACGCAGCGGTCGATGTGAAGCATGCGGTATCGGTGGTCGGATGCGGGCGAATGAACCGCTCAGCGCGGGTCGTATGCGGAATCGTCGTCTGACAGGAATCCGTTCGCCGGAGCGCCCATGATGGCATCGAGCAGATCCGGCGTGGCGTGCATTCCTTCACAACAACGGTCGCATGGACGCACGTGTCCGTCAAGATAGACCACGTGTGCACAGGAGCGATGGCGAAAGGCCTGACCGCCCGAATACGCAATCCCGAGATCCTGCTCCACATCTGCTGAAGGCGCACGCATGAACTTGTTCGCGCCGCCCTTCCAACCAGCGTCACCGAAGATCGCGCATTCGCTTGTCCTTCGGTGCGCGCTTGGAGGAAGTCCTCGTCTTGCGTTCTTCCACCCATCCAACCACTGACCGTCTGGTCCGAGTTCGGGGAAACGCCCCTCGGCGCCGATGTAGCTTGTGTTGTAGTTGTAGCCGGTGAAGGGATCGCTTCCGAAGGTCGACGGACCGGTGAAATCCGGGCATTGCAGGATCTCTCCCGGCGAATCGGTGTAGCTCCAGATCGGACCGGGTCGCACCGAGCCATCGGGCCGCTGCTCGGTATCCCACGCGGCGGTGGCCAGGCCGCCGTCGACGATCCGATAGAGAACCGCCGCCGGCATCTGATCGCGGTTGTGGCTGGAATAGAGAAGTGATGCCATGCCGAGCTGCCGGAGGTTTGATGAGCACTGCGCCCCTCGTCCGCTCGCTCGCACGCTCGCCAGACCCGGCACCGCCAGCGAGAGAAGGACAAGGGTTACCACCGCCATCGCTAACACCTCGATGAGCGTGAAGCCGAATGACTGTCGGGGTGCGCCGGCCGCATGCTCGCCTCTTCCGTGAGCGCCGTTCACGACCAGCTCCCGAGCAGAATGGCGAGGTCACCGGCGTCGACCGCGCCGTCGCCATTGAGATCGCCAACGCCTGAACCGCCCCAACCACCTAACAAGACGCCCAGGTCCGCCGCGCCGACGACGCCGTCGCCATCGAGATCAGCAACGGGAGCAAGCGGTGCGACGTCGGCGACGGCATCGATCTCGGGTGAGAATCCGAAGGCGCGGTTTCCCTCCACGCGAACGAACCGAATCGATGTGAGCCCAAGCGATCCGATGTCGATCGCGGCGCCTCCGCCGGATCCGTCGTAGGCGTTGTTGATCGCTTCCCACGAGGCCCCGACGAGGACCTCGACGTTCTGAGCCGGATCGACCGGTCGGGTGAAGTCCGTCAGCACGCGTCCGGGCGTCGTCGAGTACGGCGTCACGTCGCGAAATCCCAAGGTCGGCAGCGGTCCGTCGGCAGCAAGGCCGACCACGGTCGTCCACGACACTCCATCGGGACTCACCGAGATCGTTCCGCCTTCGGAGTACATCGAACCTACGACGCCGTTCGGGGCCTGGGCGTCGGCGCAGAAGGAGTTTCCGAAGACGATGAGGTCGAGGCCAAAGGGGTTGGCCGGATCGTCCAACACGTCGTGATCGAAGGCCAGAACGAGTGAACCGCCCATCCCAAGAGAGACGATCTCGCTGGGGAGAAAGGCCGGCTGAAAGGGGGTTACCGCCTGCGGGGAGAACCCGTCGCCGGTCATGCGCTCAGGGGAGCCAAGGGCGGCTTGGGGATTGGTGTAGGCGGCCGCGGCACCGATGCCGGGGACATAGCTCACGACGCTCGACGCGAACGGCGTTTCGGCGGTCGCCGAGGATGGCGGAAAAGACCCCATCGGAACGGTGACGAGGACGCCAGCGAGAGCGCGGCGCGGGAGACAACTGGGATGCACGGTGAGCCCTTCCTCGCCGTCGGATTCGCGCCGACAGCGGATATGTGCGACACCGAGGAAGGTCTTCCGGCTCCGGGTGTGCCGTGTCAGCCTTCCCGAGTTCTTCGCAGGCATTCCCACGCGGAGCGTGAGACGTTCCATTGGCCCATTCGGCGTTCTCTACGCGGAGGAAAGGGCGTTGGGCCGGTTGTGCTGCGTCGACTCAGTGGCTTTGGTGACACGACGTGCGACGGTTGTCGCACCCGTTACGGCGGCGCGTCCGCGGCGGCATTTCACCGCCTTCCCTTGTCTCGGGAACTCGTCGGGCCACTCGGTCCGGTCGCACGATCCCAAGGGAAACCTGAGGGATCGAGGCAATCCGGGCGGAGCGTGAGCTCCCGCGACATCGATGACATCCGGTCATCGAACGCCTCGGCGAGGGGGAGTATACGTGAGGTTCAAAGGCCCCATGCGAAAGTCGTCAGCCATATCGCGCGATGCGTTGACACCCTCGGCAAGGCTCCCGTACATTCCGGGCTTCCCGCGCCATCGTCCGCTCTGTCAGTGGACGGTGCCTCCGATGCGGGCGTGGCGGGACCCTACGTTTCGTTTTTGCGTCCCCCTACTGACGAATCTTCCGCGGAGCCATTACCGATGCGATCCTTCCTGCGCGTTCGTGCCGTTCTCTCTGCAGCGACGCTTCTTGCGACGCTGTCCGTGACGGGAGGGACGACCGCAGCACCGATGTCGTTGGCCGCCACTCATGCCTTCGCGGTCGTCTTGGCTGCGAGCCCAGCCGCTGGCCCAGCCGCTGGCCCAGCCGCGAGCCATATGGCCGCGCAGGCCGGCGAGACGACGACCTCCATTGACGACGAGAAGCTCGACGCCAAGGCGACGGCCGTCAAGCAGTTCCTGCACTACATCAACATCGCCAAGCCGGAAGCGGCGACCTCGGAGGCTCAAGCTCTTCTCGATGGCGGCCTCACCGCGGCCGACCTTGCCCGGATCGTCGATGGCCGGAACCTCGGCGAGCGATTCGATGCTGTCATGATCCGCGGTCGCGGTATGGAAGGCGTCGCTGACCTGGCGATCCGTTTCGAGCAGATGCTCCGCGACGGTCGGTTGGAACTTGCCCGCGAGCCGGGCCGCATCGCCGACGCCGTGTCGCTCCTGACTGGCACCCTCCGTCAGCAGATGTTTGCCAAGGAGCGCCTCGCCGCCGCCGGTGAATACGCGATGCCGCAACTCCTGAAGGTTGTCACCACCGGGAAGGACGCCGGGCTCGAGGTGGCCGCCACCCGCGTGATCGAGGAGATGCGCCGGTACGCCGTGCATCCACTTTGCGCAGCTCTTTCCAAGCTTGATCCGACCAATCAGCGGAAGGTCTGCGACATGCTGGGCGAAATCGGGTACCCCGCTGCGCTTCCATACCTCTTGGAAGTCGCTCGTGCGAGCGGAACCCCGACCGACGTGAAGCTCGCCGCAGAGCGTGCGGTCGGCCGCATCGGGGGCGGTAGCAACGATGTCAGCACGCAATTTGCCGAGCTTGCCCGCCGTTTCTTCGACGGGGACGAGTCGCTTGTTTCCTACCCGAGCGAACCCACCAACAACGTCTGGAGCTACGACCCCTTCGGCGGGCTTGCTCCCACGCCCGTTCCGACCGCGATCTTCGCCGAAGTGATGTCGATGCTGGCCTCGAAGCAGGCCCTGATCCACAACGCCGCGAACGCCCCGGCTCTCGCGGTCTATGTAGCGGCAGACCTTCGCCGTGAGAATCGTCTGCCGGATGGGTTGACCGATCCGATCTTTGGCCAATCACCGCATTCGCCGGCCTTCTTCGCGATGGCCGCCGGCCCGGCAACCGACAGCGAAGTCCTTGGCATTGCCATTGATCGTCGCGACACCGCTCTTGTTCGCGACGCGATTGCCGCGATCGCACAGACCGCCGGCGCCGCCACGCTCATCGGTGCTGGGACGGGTTCCGGCGGACGCCAGCCGCTCATCGAGAGCCTTCGCTACCCCGAGAAGCGCGTCCAGTACGACGCGGCCCTCGCCATCGGCAACGCCCTTCCCGAGCGGACCTTCTCCGGCGACTTTGCCATCGTTCCGATCCTCGCCTCTGCGGTGCGCGACGCGGGCACCGTCGTGGGTGGAGTCGTCTCGACGACCGAAGAGGATCGTCGACAGATCTCTTCGAAGCTCGCCGGCATTGGTTTCACCACCCTCGCCGGCGGCGCGACCTTTGGGGAGTTCGAGCCCGAAATCAATGCCTCGATCGGCTTGGACGTCCTGATCGTCGCCGGTGACCTCGCCTCGGTGAAGGCCGGTGTGGCCGCGGCCCGCCTCGCCAACAGCACAGCGGCAGCGCCGATCGTGGTCATCGTGCAGGAGGCCGACATCGTCGCCGCAGCTGCCGCCTTTGAGCGCGACCAGGGCGTGGTGGTCTGGCCCAACAACGGTAGCGACGAAGGGTTCAAGCAGGCCGTGGAGGCCGCCTTCACCCATCAGTCGGGCGGACGCATCGTCGAGGACGAAGCGCTTGATTACACAGTGCGATCGCTCGAGACGCTGAAGAAGATCGCGATCTCCCGAAGCGGAGTCTTCTCGATCCAAGATGCGGAGCGGCCGCTGCTTGATGCCCTCGCGAGCCGCTCGGGCGGCGTGCGACTTCTTGTTGCGGATGTCTTGGCACTGTTGCCGAGTGCGGAAGCCCAGCGAAAGTTGATCGATGCCGCCCTGACGGCGACAGACGAGAGCGAGAAGATCGAGCTGCTCGGTCGAGCGGCAACAAGCGCCCGGACATTCGGCAACCAGTCCGAAGCGCGTCAGGTCGAGACTCTTCGCGGCCTGGTGGCCGGTTCCTCCGGAACGCTGGCCGAGGCGGCCGGACGACTCCACGGTGCCCTGAACCTGAGTTCGGCCGAAACGGTCAAGCTCATCACCCAGCCTGCCGCTCCGGCTGGCGAAGGCCGATAGCCCGCCGGTCGACCGGCGTCGACCGCCAATCGACCGCCAATCGACCGCCAATCGACCGCCAATCGACCGCCAATCGACCGCAAGTATCCTCAGGCCCCGTCGGGGGCGTCGGATATTCTCGTGCACGTCCGCCTTTCGCTCTCGGCCAGCGCGAAGGGATCATCGAGCACCAACAGGATGGGGTAGTCTCGGGCGATCTTGGTGTACACTCTTTCGCTCGCGCTCGGAGTCCCATTCGACTCGATCCATGTCGTCGCCGGCACCGCTGAGGCCTCCTCGTCGGTTGCCCCCGCCGATTGGCCGATCGGCTCGACCAGCAAGGCGGCACTGCCTTCCGACCGCGTGCAGCATGTTTCGACAACGCCACCCTAGCTCAGCCGGTAGAGCGGAGCTTTCGTAAAGCTCAGGTCACGGGTTCGAGTCCCGTGGGTGGCTCTCCTTCAGGCCTCGTCATCAGTCGTGACGGGGCCTTTTGGCATGTGGCTCCCGCGCGTTGGGCGATACGCATTCTCCGCGAGGTCGTACCGATGGATCGCGCATTCCGGATGACGTGACGGCGGCTGTGCTGGCGGGTCAGGCCGGGCCTCATTATGCTCCGCCCGATCACCACGTCGGTGATCCGGTCGCGGATGCCCATGCGGCGTCCGCCACACGGCGGTTGGCTCTCCCCGGTTCGGGCGTCGTTGCGGCGACCACGGGGAATCGAGAGGCTCGCGGGGATCGGATGGCATCCGTAACGGAACTCTTCTTCGATGGGGCCGCGACGTGGTTCACGGTACCTGCGATCGTCGGCACCGGCGGCTTCCTCGTGCGACTGGCTTTGGCCAGCTTCTCCGGGGCCGATCATGGCGGCGACGCCAGTGGTGGTGATGTGGGGGGGCACGATGGCGGGAGCGGCGCGGATCACTCATCGGACGTCGGAGCCCACAACGACATCGCCGCAACGACCATCTCCATCCAAGGCGTCCTCACCTTCCTGATGGGCTTCGGATGGGCTGGGCTTGGCGGCTATCGCGGTGCGGATCTCTCGCCGGGGCTCAGCGCCCTGGTCGGCACCGGGACCGGACTCGTGTTCCTAGCCATGAGCGTGGTCATGCTCCGGGCGTCTCGGAGGCTCCAGTCCAGTGGCAACGTCTCGATCGGCGACTTGGTCGGCCGCGAGGCCGAGGTCTATTCAATCGTCCCCGCCGCTGGTCAGGGGCAAGGCCAAGTTCGGGCCGTGGTGGGGGATCGACAGCGATTTGTCTACGCCGTCTCCGAGGGGGCCGAACTGCCCACGAGGACTCGCGTGATCATCGTTCGGGCCAATCCGGACAACACGCTCACCGTACGGCGTGCCTAACAGTTTGCTCATCACGATCGCGGGCCGCACGACGGCCGCGAGGAGGAGACCATGGGAGCGGAGTTCACGGCATGGATCGAGACAATGGCACGCTCGGCCGGCACCTGGACGGGCGCCGCGGTCGGTCGATTGGGTGGCCTCGTCGAGTCCATCGCTTTGCCCGTCGCGGGTGTCCTTCCGAAGGGCGACCAGCGGGCGATGATCTGGCTCGGCCTCGGGTTCGCGGCGATCCTGGTGATCGTCAGCCCCGCAATCTTCTTCGCGCGACGCTATCGGCGATGTCCTTCAAACCGAATTCTCGTGATCTACGGACGCGTCGGAAGCGGACGAGCGAGCCGGTGCATGCACGGCGGCGGCGCCCTGGTCTGGCCGCTCATCCAGGATTGGGCCTATCTCTCGCTTGAACCCATGGTCATCGACATCCCCTTGTCGGGTGCGCTGTCGCTGAACAACATTCGCGTGAACTCGCCGGCGACCTTCACCGTGGGCGTCTCGACCGATCCGGTACTCATGAACAACGCGGCGGAACGGCTCCTGAATCTCTCCACCCAACAGATTCGCGACCAGGCCCAGGACATCATTCTCGGCCAGTTGCGCCTGGTCATCGCGACCTTGACGATCGAGGAGATCAACAAGGACCGCGAGAAGTTCATGAAGCTCATCAACGAGAACGTCGCCCAGGAGATCAACAAGATCGGGCTTGAGCTGATCAACGTGAACGTTCGCGACATCACCGACGAGAGTGGCTACATCGAGGCGATCGGCAAGCGGGCCGCCGCCGAGGCGATCAACCGAGCCAAGGTCGAGGTCGCCCAGCAGGAGCGCGACGGGGCGATGGGCGAGGCGTTAGCCCTCCGCGAGCGCGAGGTCAGCGTCTCGATGACCAAGGCCGAAGCGGAGCAGGGCAAGAAGCAGGCCGAAAGCCAGCAGCGTGCGGTGCTTGCCGGCCTTGAGGCGCAGGCCGTCGCCGCCGAGGTGTCGGCCCAGCGCGATCGGGAAGTGAACATCGCACAACGGCAGGCTGAGGCGGTCGCGTCGAAGAAGACAGCCGAACAGGAGCAGCGTGTGCGCGTCGCCGATGCGGAAGCGACCGCCGTGACGGGTGAGAATCTCGCTCGAGCCAAGATGGCCCAGGCCCAGGCCCAACTTGGTGAGGTCGAGGCCGACAGCCGCCGCCGCCGCGAGGTCGCATCGGCCAAGGCCATGGAATCCATCCTGATCGCCGAGCGAGAACAGGAACTTGCTCGCATGGCCAAGGAATTGGTGGCGCCGCAGGAGATCGAGAAGAAGCGAATCGAAATCGCCGCAGGCGCCGAGGCCGAAAAGCGACGCATCGAGGCGAAGGGCGAGGCCGACGCGATTCTTGCCAAGTTCCAAGCCGAAGCTGAAGGCATGCGGATGGTGCTCGAGGCAAAGGCCGATGGCTACCGCAAGCTCATCGAGAGTTGCGGTACCGACCCGCAGGTGGGCCCGACGCTCCTTCTCATCGAACAGCTACCGAAACTGGTCGCCGAGCAGGTGAAGGCCATTTCATCGCTCAAGATCGACAAGATCACCGTGTGGGACACCGGGACTTCGAAGGACGGACGGAACGCGACGAGCGACTTCCTTTCGGGGCTCGTGAACAGCCTCCCGCGACTTCACGAGTTGGCTCGGCAGGCCGGCATTGAACTCCCGGCGGCGCTGGGCAAGGTGCACGATCAGGACGCGGACGCCCGGTCTGCCAGGAACTCCGAACCAAGGTTGGAGTCGAAGGGTGACGGTCGTTCGGAAGCCAAACCAGAACGGGGACCAGAACGGGGACCAGAACGGGGCCGCTGATCCCCGAACCGCCCGACGACGCAGGTCCGGGCCGAGTTCATCTTGGTCCAGCGTCGGGGAGTGGCCGCCGTCGATCGACCGTTGATTGGGGGGGCGCGATCGATGCAATCGGTACAGATCCTCAAGACCGAAGCCAAATCCGCCGATCCGGAGTGCATGCCTCATCGCACTTCCACGTCGTCCTATTCGACCGTCCTCGCCCGGCGGATCGGCCTCGCTGCCCTCGTCGCTTGCAGTGCACTCACAGCCGTTTCACTCGCCGGCGATCCGCACGCTCCGCCCTCCAAGCCGGAGAAGCCTGCTGCGTCGCCGCCCAAGGCGCCCGCGACGGGGGGCAAGACAACGAAACCCGCAACGAAGGCCCCGGCGTCCGAGGCGGCAAAGCACGAGGGCGCCGGCTCCCATGGGAACGAAGATCACGCTTCCAAGGAAACCGCCGAAACGCAGGACTCGCACGCGGCCCCTACGAAGGCGGCCCCTGCAACGGATGCGAACAAGTCGGATACCCACGACGCGCATGACGCGGCCGAGCCCGCCAAGCCTACGTCCGGTCAGGAGCAGTCGGCCCACGGGCATTCCGATTCCCAAGCGAGCGTGAGCCCGGACGAATCGCTGCGTCGGCTCATCGAAGGCAACGCTCGTTTCGCCCACAACATGGACGACCTCACCAAGCGCGACGTCCAGCGCCGAGCGGAACTTGCCGGTGGACAGCACCCCTTCGCCATCATCCTCTCCTGTGCCGACTCGCGCGTTCCCCCGGAACTGGTGTTCGACCAGGAGCTCGGCGACCTCTTTGTCGTCCGCGTGGCCGGCAACACCGCCGATGACGCGTCGCTTGGCTCCATCGAGTACGCGGTCGATCACCTCGGATCGAAGCTGATTGTCGTCATGGGGCATTCCAAGTGCGGCGCTGTCAAGGCAGCGGTCGACACCAGCAGCGCCGGCAAGCAGGCGTCCGACCTTCCCGGGCATCTGCCCGAGGTGGTGAGCTCGATCATGCCCGCCGTCGCCGAGACCAAGTCCGCCCAAGGCGATCCGGTTCGTGCTGCGGTCATTCGCAATGTCCAACGCACGGTTCTGGCTCTCCAGAAGTGCGGCCCCGTCCTGGCGGAAGCCGTCAGCAACAAGGGGGTTCGAGTGGTCGGAGCGATCTACGACCTCGAGACAGGTGAAGTGGACCTTCTCCCGGAGCTCTCGCCGTCGACCGCCACACCGGCCCGAACGGCCGAGGTCGGACCGTCAACAAGCGAGCACGTCGAGCACTAATCGCCCGTCCCGATTCGAGCACAACGCCGAGCCGAGAACGACGTCCCAAGCGGGCCCGCCGCTTCGTTCGACGCTCAGGCCGAGGCTGAGAGTCGCTACGGCCCTTGGGGCACGCCCGCTCCTCTCCAAGCTGCCTCCTTCACGATCCACGACGACGGCCCGATCCAAATTCGGGCCGTCGTTGTCGTCGTGGCACGAGAGTTTTCTTCTGATGGGAATGGCCGGGCTTACAGTGGGGTCGGGCGACGGCCTCAAACGCATGGTCGAAAGCGGCGCAGAAAGGCAATGCCGTTTCGGTCCCTATCTCTGTCCCTGTCCCATCGGATTCCCATCATGACAACTCCCCATCGGACTCTTCACATTGCAACCCGTCTGGTCACTGCCGCAGGACTTGCAGTAGCTCTCGGCTCGCTCGCTGGCTGCGTCCTCGTCGGCGGAACGTCCCATCGGGCTCCTTCGCCAACGGCCGGCCAGGAACTGATCGACCTCAAGAAGGCGCTCGAATCCGGAGCGATCTCCGAGAGCGAGTACGAGTCGATGCGCAAGCAAGTGATGCGCGACTCAGGCATGCCGTCGTGATGCCGGCACCATGATGGAAATGAGCGGCCGCACGACAGGTCGCAGGCTCTTTGTGAACACAGAGGAGCATCGGCAACGGTCACTGATCCAATCGGTGGCCGTTGTTCACTTATCCACAGTGCGCAACTTCATGGGAAAAATGCCTAGAAACTGCGGCCCCCTCGTTTGGCGCGGTAGTTTGGCCACAGGCTCGCGAAGGAACGCGGGCCTTCACAATGATCGAGCCGCGGATCCAACGCGTGCGGGCTGAGGGGCCTGCGCTCGGCGGTGTCACCGCGCCGATTCGCGGCTCGCAAGGAGGTAGCCATGATGGCAAAGGGAAAGATGCCGAGTGATGGCGCGTCGTCGATGCCAAGAGCGGGCGGCAGAAGCCCGTGTGAGGATCGACACCGATCGCAGCTGGTCGGCTCGGTGGGGAGCACTGGTTCCGTGCTTTTCGGTGCAGCACTTCTCGCCGGCTGCTGCGGCGATGGGCAGCGCGAAATGGAGAAGATGGCCGACAAGTACCACGATCAGGCGTTTGCGTGCTGCAAGGAGATCGCGGAGCTTGACCCTGCCGAGGCCGTCGCCTGCTTCGACTCGGTGAAGGAGTGGCGGCTCGAGACAGGGACACTCATTCTCCAGTGGTATCAGGCGTGCATCGCCGACAACGAGGAGCTTGCTCGCAGCATCATGGAGATCCTCCGCGGGATGACATCAAGTCTTCCTGGTGGAGAGTGTCCGATGACTGCAGCCTTGCCTGATGGGACGAAGTGGGCGGTTGGCGTGCCGTTCGCGAGGGAGGACCGACTCGCTCTTCAAGGGAAGTGGGTTCCTGATCGGGGCTCCTACGGAGCGATCTTCACACCTACATTGGCCATTCGTCCCCCGATTGAGAATCGCACGACGACGCTGACCCTGGAGGAGGGCGGGTTCTCGCTTGACGCCCTGGGAGTTTCGCTCTCGGGAACGATCACGGGCTCGCTTGAACTCGGTGCGCAGCAGGCCGACGGGTTCACGATCTCCGATGCGTCGCTTCGTTGGGCTGTCGGGGAGAGTGGCCTCTCGATGCGACTGGCCGATCCGGATGGCCTTTCGCGACTCTCCGTCGGACGCGACGACGGGCTTGTCGAATTGCGGATGAGTGTCGTCGCGGACGAGCGTTTGGGCGTGCTCGTACCGCCGGTGGTCTGGGTGCGCCTGCCTCTGACTGGTACGGGACTCGCTCTCGATCGCGTGCGATACTCGGCGACCGAGATCATCCCGCCAGCGCCCGGCATCGCTGACTGGAATGGCGACCAAGAGGTCGATGACCTTGATTGGGTGGCGTACTGGACGACCGAGCCGCTCGACGGGATCGATCTCCGTGACGTCGACCTGGATGGTGACTTCGACGCCGCAGACGCCCAGCGATTCGTCAGTGCTTGGCGAGATCGCTACGGCATGTAGGCTCGACTGAGTCCATGCAGTAGCGAAGAGGGCAGGGCGTCTCGCCGCGATTGCGCGTGCAAAGTCGTTCGCAGGATTCCTGTGATCCGTGCAGTGCACCGTCAAAGGGCGCGGCGTCCTGCCCCGTTCGGGCTTCATCCATAGAGCCGTACGAAACCGGCGTGAGCAGCCCGTGGCGAAAGTCATGCGGGTTGCGGACGAAGGGAAGGGCCGGCTGCTTCGTCGCCGCAGCTCGCTCGTATCGCTGCGGATGCTGCTTCGTTGAAGCTTCCACTTTGAGAGGGGAACTCTGCCTTTCCCTCCGCTCGGCCGCAGAAGAAGCTCATGGGCGACCTAGTGCTAGGAGGCCAATCCAATTGATGGTGTGTTCACATGCAACAGGTCAGGGTCGGAACCGGATCACCGATGTCTGAGCACCGGTGCGGAGTGGAAGGTACTCCCCGCGGCGCCACGACTCGTGCAGATCGCGGTAGTGCTTGCTCGTTGGATTCGCGCTCTGGCCTGTCGGCGTTGCGATGAGCGCCTCGGCCTCTCGCCCCGGACTCACGATCAAACGGTCACTGGCTCCGAAGGTCGGGGCAGCCACTCGCACGGTCGTTGTGTGTCCTGGCTGGTCGTGCGCTGGAATGCTGAAGCTACTTGCCAAAAGCGGCATCGCTCGAGCGAGGGGGTGTGCGAACTGGCTTGCATTGAGCGACCCCCACGGCGCCAGACCGTTCTTATCGCGCGATGCCTGGGCGGCGGCAAGCGTTGCATCAACCAGGAGGTCGTTCCATGACGTGATGCCGGGAGGAAGGAGGTGAGCGGGATGCTCGTCGAGGATTCGTAGGATCGATTCATCGCTGATCCAACCTCGGGGCATCGCTGCAGCTTGGGTCGCACGGTCCTTCGGCGCGAGATCCGGGAAGCGGCGGGCCAGGACCGCTTCCACCAGGGACTTGCTGACGGCGTCGACGATCCGGCTCCGGGTGCCTCGAATGACTCCCATCGCCTTCGTATCAACCGAAGCCTCGCCGTTCCAATCGCGCAGGAGCTTCAGGAGCGCACTCGTCCGCTTGGTGGTGTCCGAGTTTGATTGCGGCGCTTTGGCCGTAGCCTGAGCCGGGTTATCTGGCGGTGGGGATGCTGTGCGGGCTGTCGCTTGTTCGAGGGCCGGGACAAGGCGGTCGCGCCATGCCATGAATCGCGCACTTTGCACATCCAATTGGATGGCCGCGCAGGCCTGTTCATCCAAAGGTGCTGCTGCCAAGGCCAGTTCCCGAATTCGGTGGGCACGCTCGGGAGGCGCCCACATGCGTCCGAAACTGTCCGCGATCGATAGAGGCATTGTCCGCTGGTTCGCAGTGACGATGATTCCATTCGCTGGATTCCGGAGTTCCGGCCGCTCCGACTCGTCGCGCTCGCCATTCCAACGGCACGTTCCGTTCGACCAACTGGTGGGATAGGTACCGTCGAAACCACTTCGGGAAGGGAGGTAGCCAGCGATGGTCCAGCCGATGTTTCCCTCTGAGTCCGCGATGAGCACGTTCTGTTGTGGGCCACGCCAAGCTCGGGCGATGGCCAACGCGTCATCGAGGTTTCGGGCGTCGCGCATGCGAAGGAGGTCTAGGTCCAACCCTCCCGGCTGCATCGCCGTCCAGACGATTGCCAACGGGCGCCCGTCGTGGCTCGTCGCGACGATCGGTCCCCAACGCGTCACTCGAACCTCGAGAATCTCTTCCGTTCCACCCAACGCGGACAACGTCTCTCGTTCGATCGTGAACGGTTCGCTGCCGCCCGGAACGAGGTACTTCGAAGGATCCGCGGGATCGGTTTCCACCACCACAAAGTCGATGAAGTCGGCCTCGACGTTGGTGAATCCCCATGCGACGCGTCCTGTGGAACCACTGATCAGCCCAGGTACACCCGGCAAGCTGATGCCTTCCAAGCGACGAGTGGTTCGCGACTCCGGCTCGGCGGTGCCGGCAGGCTCGGTCGCGCGATCGGTGGCTCGGCTGACCGTCGGTTCGGTGTACTCCAAGGAGACTCGGTACCAGATACCGGGCACCGTGATCTGGAGGTGCATGTCGTTGACAAGGATCGCTCGGTGGTCCTTGGTGCGTTCACCTCCAATGACCCACCCATTGGATCCAATGGGAGGTGGTTCATCGAGCGGATCGCGTTGCGCACCAGGTTCTAGCCACGGGGCCAGTCGGAACGACGGTCGGGAGGCGACCATGTGCCCAGGGGTGTTCCCGGCTCGGTCAGGGGACGTTGCGGATGCCGCTGGTGACGTCCCGGAGTTCGTCGATAGAACGCGGGTGTCGACGACGTCTGGTCCCGGGATTTCCACCCGTGCGTTGGCGCGGGCCTCTTCGGAGTCCAGAAGAACCGGTGTGTCCCATTGGGAGATTCGGGGCCTCAGAAAGTCTATAAGTGGCTGGGACAGATTCTCCTTCACCGCAGCCCACTCGATCTCGATGCGGGCCGAATCGTTCAGCATCGCTGCCATCGAGAGCCCGATCAGCAGGCAATCCTCCGATCGCCAGGGTGTGAGTGGCGCCTTCAGGAACCCGTACTCCGGAGGGGGGGCCGCGAGTGCTCCGATTCCCGCATTCACGCCGGCTGTGTAGGCATCCAAGAGCACGCGATCGCGCTCTTCCAGGCGTTCGTACGCCGCACGCGCGACGGCGCGAAGTCGCATGGGACGCTGCTGGCGGTCGATCGAAAGCGCCAGCGCCGAGGCAATCTCCGCCAACTCGCCAGCGGCAAATCGCCGCATGAGGTCCATCTGTGCAAACCGCTCTTGGGCATGGACAAATCCTTGGACTCGAAGGGCGTCCTCAAACGTGGCGGCCCGAATGGTCGGAATAGCGAGGCTATCGAAACCGGCCTCGGCTTCGGCACCTAGGCCTGGAATCGATCGTGTGGCGTCGAGAGGAGGTGACTCCTGCTCCTGTTTCTCCGGAAGGGTCGTGGCCGTCGATCCGGTGGCCAGGGGAAACGCCGAAGCGATGGCAGATTGAAGCGGTCCGACAAGGACGACGGTGACGAGTGCCGTGGCGAGCGTTCGCATCGTCGGACTCTATCCGACGAGTCCCCAATCACGTTGTCGGTCACGAAAGCAGAGGTGAAACCAGCCACCCATCCGGGAGACAAGCCGTTCGCTCATCTAGGCCAGGGGCGGCCTGGCCCGCTGGAGGAGTCAAGAACAGACCCAGACCAAAGCCAGTCCAAACCCAGACCAAAACCAGACCAAAGCCAGCCATGCGTCGTCACGCTCTTCGAAGAATCTCGGCAAGGTCCGGGCCCAACCCCGTTCGGTAGGATATGCGCTTCGATGTTTGAAGATCGGGCCGACGCTGACAGCGGCAACGCGAGCGATGGGCTGGGGTCATGTTGGTCTGAGCCGACATCAACTCGTTCGTTCGTCCGCTTCGGAGCGGACGGACATGGAACTGCTGTTTCGAGGTAGCGCCGTCAACGCTACGCCGCGACGCGGTCTCGCTCGGTGCGATTCTCAAGAGTATCGGAGTGCCCGTGACCGTCCTCGGTCATCCCCGCACTCTCGCGAAGGAGATTCATGCGTTCTGATACCAGTCGAAAAGTTCACGAGTATCGCGTGTCGGGCGACGGTGCTTCGCCCCCGGCTACCGAAACACCCCGTGTCCTCAATGCTCTCTCCATCGAGCCTGAGGCGCCGGCAGCTATGGCACCCATGCCTCGTGTCGCCGCTGACGCGAACTCGCGGTACGTTGCGGAACCCCATGAGTCGGGGCGGTACCTCGCTTCAGTCGATGCTCCGCGAGCCGTGGCATGCGGTTCGCCGGATGGGGCCACCCGCCTCGGGCTATCCCGGGCCGAACTTGCCTCTCAGGGTCCAGCTCACGCAGTGCAACCCAACCCAGAGCGATCGCGATTGGCTCCTCGCCGAGGGTTCATGCGTCAGTTCGTCGGTTCAGCCTTCGCTCTTGCATCGCTGCCGGCGATTCTGACCGAGCATGAAGCGTCCCTCGGCAATCCTTCGATCGATTCAGACCGAAGTGCAGGCAGCGGTCAAACACGCCCTCCATTCGTTCCGGCCATCACCTTGGCACAGTGGTCGCTCCACCGGGCGATCTTCAACGGTGACCTCGACCCCCTCGATTTTCCATCGGCGGCGAGAAGTTTGGGCGTTTCCGGCGTTGAGTACGTCAATCAGTTCTATCAGTCCATGCCCGCCAACGGAAAGTGGGTTACCGAACTCTCCAAGCGGTGCTCTGCAGAAGGCATTCGCTCGCACCTCATCATGTGTGACGGCGAGGGTGACCTTGGAGACCCCAACTCTGAGGAGCGTCGGCGAAGCGTGGATCGCCACAAGCGTTGGCTGGATGCGGCAAAAGCATTGGGGTGCCATTCGATTCGGGTGAATGCACGGAGTTCAGGCACGCCCGACGAGCAGCGAAAGCTGCTCGTCGACGGCCTTCGCGCCCTTTGTGAACTCGCCGCACCGCTGGGGCTCTCGGTCTTGGTCGAGAATCACGGCGCACAGAGTTCCGATGGGGTTTGGCTTGCTCGCGTGCTGACCGAGGTCGCGCACCCGGGGATGGGATCGCTGCCAGATTTCGGCAACTTCCGACGGTCGGAGCGGGAGTGGTCGGACCGTTATGCCGGAGTCCGCGCCCTTGCACCTCTCGCGCGGGCCATGAGTGCGAAGAGTTACGACTTTGACACGGATGGCAACGAAACGACCATCGACTACGCCCTCATGATCGCGATCGCCCGTGACGCGAACTACAAGGGGGCCATCGGCATTGAGTACGAAGGTCGTCGTCTCTCGGAGGAGCAGGGGATCCTCGCCACTAAGCGGCTGCTGGAACGACTGCTCGCCACTTCGTCCCCGGATGCTGCCCGGATGCTGGATGAGTGAGAGGACGTCACTGGCCTTGCTGCGGCGCCCGTGCCGCGTGGTTCAAGCACGTACCACGGCCCGTGCTCCAATCAGCGAGCACGCCCAAGCCTTTGACGAGGCCCGCCGCGATCGGCCTTCCGTCAGCGCGAACGCCTGCCGGGCAGAACTTCGGAAATCCGTACAATCGCGGCCAGACTTCTGCCAATTGTCTGCCGGTCGCCTGCCGGTCGTTTGGGGGGTGCCATCCAACCGCATCCACCACGCCGCGGCTTGTCGCAACGCTCCTCCTAATACTGCCATGCCATCGCCTTCATCGACTGCCTCGTCCTCTTTCGCCGACGCCTCTTCAACGACGACCGCTCCTGCGGGGGCCGGCGCAGGGAGCCTCTCCGGAAGCCGACGAACCCGCGCCATCGTGGTCACCGGAGCAGGGGGTGAGATGGGCCATGGGCTCCTGAGTCGCTTGGGCGCCGTCGCCAATACAACCGGTCGCCAGATCGTCGCCATCGACGTTCGCGAGTTGGATGAGACCAGCCGCCGGTACTGCCATCACACGTTCGTCGGTGACATCTGTGATCGCGGCCTGTTGGATCGCCTCCAGTCCCAGTTTGAGATCACGGAGATCTTCCACCTCGCGGCCCTCCTCTCGACGCGAGGAGAGTTCGTGCCCGAAACCGCCCACGCAGTCAATGTGGTGGGGACGGTCAACCTCCTGCGTTTAGCCGCGGAGGAGGCTCGTGCCCACGGTCGCCGCGTCAAGTTCATATTCCCGAGTTCCATCGCCGTCTATGGACTGCCCGATCTGGCCACGAAACGGGCGGCTGGTCGAGTCAATGAGAGTCAGTTCCTCGAGCCTCACACGATGTATGGGGTCAACAAGCTCGAGGGCGAACACCTGGGCCGCTACTACGCCCGTCACTACCGCCTTCTGGCCAAGGACCGGTTGGAACGCCCCATCGACTTCCGATCGATTCGTTTCCCCGGCATCATCTCTTCGGACACCGTTCCCTCCGGCGGCACCAGCGACTACGGTCCTGAGATGATCCACGCGGCGGCCTCCGGCAAGCCCTACGCGTGCTTCGTTCGACCTGACTCGAAGATCCCGTTCATGACCATGCCGGAAGCGATCGACGCCTTGCTGAAGCTGGCCGACGCTCCCGAGTCGAGCCTTTCCCGGCAGATCTACAACGTCTCGGCGTTCAGTCCCTCCGCCGAAGACTTCGCGGTACTGGTGCGCAAGGCCTTTCCGACGAGCGAGATCAGTTTTGTGCCCGACCTCGCACGCCAGTCCATCGTCGACAGTTGGCCGGAGGACCTCGTCGACGACGCCGCCCGGCGGGATTGGGGCTGGTCGCCGAGCCATACCCTCCAGACCGCATTTGACCACTACCTGGTGCCGAAGATCCGGGCTCACTACGCCTGAGTACGGCCGGCTTCCAGGCCACCAATTCCGACGTCGTCACGGTTGCCTGTCCGACTGCTTGATCGGTGGCCGCATCGTCGTCTACGAAACGCCGGGGAGACCCGGGGGTGTTCGGCGACGTCGCTATTCTGTCGCGTTACGGGCGTTCCCGTGCCCCCAGCCTCGCCTTCGGCAGACCTTTGTCGGCCGCCGTGGGAGGCCCGCACTGTCCATTTCCGCCCATTCCAAGGGCCTTCCACCATGACGACCGCTACTCCCGCTTCGCCGTCACATCCCTTTGTCGCACGCACCGCCAGCACGCTGGCCACCCTTCGTGAATCGGGGCAGCTCAAGTCGCTGCAGATGATCGAAGGCCCGATGGACGCCACGATCCGCATCCGCGGATACGGCGACGTTGCCTGCTTCTGCTCCAACAACTACTTGGGACTTGCCAACCACCCGGCCGTTGTGGAGGCCGCCATCGAAGGCATCCGACGTTACGGTGCGGGCACCGCCAGCGTGCGGTTCATCTGCGGCACGTTCGACTGCCACGAACGGCTGGAACGCCGCATCGCGGAGTTCTACGGCCTCGAAGCGAGCTACACCTTCACCAGCTGCTGGAACGCGAACGAAGCGATCTTCCCCACGCTCTGCGAACCCGGGGACATGATGATCTCCGACGAGTTGAATCACGCGTCCATCATCGACGGCATCCGCCTGGCCACGACCATCAAGAAGGGGCTGTTGCGAACCGTCTACCGCCACAACGACCTGGCGGCACTGCGCGAGAAACTCGTGGAAACACGGCAGAACAAGGAGGTCACCGGCCAGATTTGGGTGATCACCGATGGTGTCTTCAGTATGGAAGGCGATATCGCCAACCTCCCTGAGATGAGAAAGCTCTGCGACGAGTTTGGGGCCTACCTCGTGGTGGACGACAGCCACGGTACCGGTGTGATGGGCGCCACAGGCCGCGGCACGCATGAGCACTGGAACATGCCGGGCCGCTCGATCGACTTCGTGACCGGTACGCTTGGCAAGGCGCTGGGCGGCGGCGCGGGGGGCTACATCGCCGGATCCAAGGCGGGTATCGAACTGCTCCTCCAGCGCGGGCGACCAACACTCTTCTCAAACGCCCTCCCATGCACCATCGCCTGCTCTGCAGACAAGGCGATCGAGATCGTCATGCGGGAGCCGGATCGGGTGGCGACCCTCAGGTCCAACGTCGCCTACGCCCGGGAGACGATCCGGAACGTCGGCTTTGAAGTCCTCAATAGCCCGACGGCCATCTGCCCGATCATCGTCCACGACACCGCCAAGGCGATCGCCATGAGCCGTCGTCTCCTTGAGCTTGGGGCGTTTGTGATCGGATTCGGATACCCGGTGGTCCCGGAAGGGCACGCCCGCTTGCGAGTGCAAATCTCCGCTGCTCACACGAAGGCCCATTTGGACCGCCTCGGGGAAGGACTGAGGGTCTTACGGCGGGAATTCGCCTAAGGAATCGGGCCGAGAACCTGCGATTGAACAGGCAGAACTCAAGAAACTCGACCTCGGTCGAGTTTTTTCTTTTCGACACAACCCGCCGCGAGGTTGTGCGTCGGCTCCACCCGATGAACTCAGAGACGGGCAATTCACCTCCCAAAGTGAGTTTTCTGGTGGCAAGACTTGCATGTGCTTGAACATCGTGTACATTCCGTCTCGGAGCGAGGGCTCGAAAGGGCCGGGATGTGGCATTCCCGGAGGCACCCATTCGGAGAGAGATATGACCTCGTTCACGCGTTTCGCTGTCGGTATTGGGCTTTCTGCGGCCGTATCATCGGTCGCATCTGCCAACGTGACGGCAACCTACCTTGGGACCGGCTACGGCAAGTTCCAGAGCGTCTCCTACAACCCGAGCACCCAGTGGGACCAGGCCGGCAGCGGCCCGTTCTATTCGATTAAGGCTTTTGATCACCACTGGGAAGACACCGGCTCCGGTGCTGAATGGACTGGCTGGTGCATCCAGCTCTACCAAGGCATCACGGTCGGCAACATCTACACCTTCAACTGCGTCGCCCTTGAGAACGCCCCGCAAGCCCCGCCAGCGCCGGGCCCGATGGGTCTTCTTCAGGCGAACCTGATGCGCGACGCGTTCTCGCGTTGGATCACCAACACCGGCACGGTTGCCGTCGAAGGAACCTTGGCCGAGACGAACGCCAAGGCCGCGGCTTTCGCGATCCTCCTTTGGGAGATCTCGCACGAGAACCTGACCGGCGGCGACCTCGACACGCTGAAGACTCAGCTTTCGGTGTCGACCGGTGCCCTCCGCGCCAACCTCAGTGCTGACGTCGCCCTCTGGTACAACCAGATGTACGCCTCGCTTGGGACCGGCGGTTGGCAGACCACCTTCGTGGAAGGTCTTGTCAACTCCTCTGCACAGGATCAGGCTCGTATCCCGGCTCCGGGTGCGATTGCCCTCCTCGGCTTCGCGGGCCTCATCGGTTCTCGCCGCCGCAAGTGAGTGACGCGTGATGTGGTGCTTTGCGGCTGCCAAATAGGTGCCTGGCAACCGCAACCTCTCCATGCCTCCGAATCGACAGCCGGGCCACCCTCGTGGGTGGCCCGGCGTCTCTTTTTGTCACGACCAAAAATCCGCTTCAGCAACCGGATTGTTAAGGCGCATGCGGCATCACGCTCTGCCATTCGGCCGAGCGATGGCAGGACAACGTCAACTCACACTGAGGGTGGGCTGAACGAATCGATTGCCGAAGCTGGCGATCGAGACTTGGCTCGCCACGTTCTTCACGAACCGATCCAGGGCCGTCGCAAGCCGAGGATCTTCCCAGTTCCGAAGCGGCGTCCCGGCGTCTGAATTGGCTCGTAGGGCCATGATGATGGGAATAGAGCCAAGGAACGGAAGGCCCATGGTTTGGGCCATGACTTCCGCACCGCCTCGACCAAAGAGGTCGTACTCGCGGCCATCGTCACCGAGGAAGAAGCTCATGTTCTCAACGACGCCGAGGATGTCGACTCCGAGTTGCTGGAACATGCGCACAGCACGCCGAGCGTCATCTTGAGCCACCTGCTGTGGTGTGCAGACGATGACGGCGCCTGAGAGCGGCAGCAGTTGCGACAGCGTCAACGGCACGTCTCCGGTCCCTGGCGGCAGGTCGACAATGAGGTAGTCGAGTTCGCCCCATTCCGTCTGAGTGGCCAATTGCTTGAATGCACCGTGGGCCATGGGGCCGCGCCAGATGAGGGCCTTGTCGCTGTCAACAAGCTTGCCGATGGTCATGGCCCGAATGCCATGGACTTCGAACGGAAGCAGCATGTTTCCTCTGGCCGCGGTCCCGATCTGGTCAAGCCCCAGCATGGTGGGGGCACTTGGACCATAGATGTCGCCGTCGAGAAGCCCGACTCGTGCCCCGAACCTGGCAAGACCGACGGCGAGATTGACGGCGACGGTTGATTTGCCAACGCCACCTTTGCCAGCGCCGACCGCAACGATCTGTCGGACATTGGGAAGCGGATTGGAATCGCTTCGCACGCGCTCGTTGGCCGAGCGAACATCGGCAGTGAACTCGATGTTGATTGACTCGACCGAGGTTCCGGTGGCTGTCGCCTTGGCTCGAACGGCCGCCTCGATGTCGGCACGGATTCGGTCCTTCATGGGGCAGGCAGGGGTCGTCAGCTCCACCACGATCTTCACGCCGTGACCGTCTGGGATTGCCTCCTTGACCATGCCGAGCGTGACAAGGTCCTTCTGGAGGTCTGGATCGAGGACCGTGCGGAGGGCTTCAAGAAGCTGGGCGTTGGTGGGCGGCATGGGGGTGGACCGGGCCGCGGATCATACGGCCGTTCCCCGGTAACCTCGGCAAGGTCCCTAAGTTCTCGCCCCAAACGACCCCGTCGGCTGGAGCTTTGGCGGGGCGGCTAGCACCCCACCTATTGCAACATTGCTTGACACGGAAACTCAGAAAAGCGGTCCTGATCGGTCAGGATCATCGACCCGGGCAGAAATAGCCGATGGGCATGTCCCGTTGACCGCTACTTCCCACCGGGCAAGCCGTGCTCGCCTTTGGGATTCACTGGAGTTGCTGACAATGATGCTGTTTCGCTGCCTGAAACCCGCTGGACTCTTCGCCTTGGCTTTGACCGTTGCCACTCCTGCCGTCGCTCTGGGTGACGACAAGGTCCCACCGCCCACCAAGCCCAACGGCGAGAGACCCCCGGTGCGGGAGCCGCGCAACCCCGCCGAGGGTGGCCGCGAGGCGAAGCCTGGAAACCCCAACACTCCCCCTGATGCGGGCAAGCCGCGGGGCGAAGGCCGCCGAGGAGCGAAGGCGCCTGAACGCGCAGGCGGGTTGGTCGC
>JAEUIU010000023.1 GCA_016795065.1 Phycisphaerae bacterium | reverse complement strand
CAAGTCGAGATGGACGAAGGACCTCGCGACCGACATGGATTTCGTCTCGGTGGACGTCAGCTATGACGAGAACTCGAACCCGCTGACGACGGAGGAGAACATCTACGACGCGGGCTTCGACGTGAAGTACGCGATCGACGGGATGGACCGGGTCACGGACGCCGACGAGGGGACGCTCTCCTCGGGCAGCATCACGAGCCGGACGCGGCGGCAGCAGTGGACGCTGACCCAGACCGGGAACTGGCAGAACGAACAGCTTGACCTCAACGGCGACGGCGACGAGACCGACACCGATGAGCACGACGACACGAGGACCCACAACGCGGTGAACGAGCTCACGGCGCGGGACACCGACAGCGACAGCACCGACGACTACACCCTCACCCACGACGCGGCGGGGAACCTCACCGACGACGGCGAGACCTACGTATACGAGTACGACGCGTGGTATCGCCTCAGGAAGATCAAGGACCGCGGAACGAGCGCAGTGCTGAGCGAACACCAGTACTACGGCAACGGTTTCAGGGCCGGCGAGCACTACGACGCAGACCAGGACTCGGACGTCGACTCGAACGACCCGTGGTACTGGTTCGCCTACGACGAGCGGTGGCGGATCGTCGGCACCTTCGTGGGGAGCGACTCGAGCCCGAAGGAACGATTCCTGCACCACACCGCGGGCGGCAACGGCTACGGAAGCTCGAGCTACATCGACCAGGTGGTCCTCCGCGAGCGCGACGCGAACACCGGCTGGCACCTCTCAAGCGACGGGACGCTCGAGGAGCGCCTCTACTACTGCCAGAACTGGCGTCACGACGTGGTGGCGCTGGTGACCTCGGCGGGCGCGCTCAAGGAACGCGTGCGGTATTCGAGCTACGGGGTGCCCTTCGGAATCCCGCTAGGTGACTGCGACTCCGACGGCGACGTCGATTCGGCGGATTCCACGATCCTACTTGCGGCGTGGGGGACGAGCTCAGCGAAGTGCGACCTCGACCTGAATGGGACGATCGACGCGACGGACCAGTCGGTACAGCTCGGCAACAGCGGACTGGCCACGGGCAGCGGCACGCTGTCGTCGCTTCACAGCAGGCTCGGATACGCGGGATACTGTGCGGAGACGTCAGACGCCAGCCTCTGGCATGTGCGGCATCGCATGCTTGAATCACTCGCCGGATCATGGATCACGCGAGATCGTGATCCGTCATCAAACGAACAAAATTCCTACTCCTACATCTCGTCCCACCCGATCCGTTCCACGGATTTTCTTGGCCTAAGCGAATTCTTTGTATATTCAGGCAAGACAAGAAACTACAAAGGAAACTGCGGTAACGCAGGGTGCTTCGCCGACATCTGGCTCTTGTTCGAAGAGAGCGACGAAAATGCATGGGAAATCGTTGCAAAAATTCACAATTCCATCTGGGGCCGTTGCTGCAACACCGCCCAGTCGGTAGATGATCTCACATTCTACGAGCTATGGACGCCGCTAAAACCACTGGCGTCGGGCATGAACTTCATTGGAGAGCACTCATTTAAGACGCCTCAGCTTTCAAAAGCTGACTTTGGCGGAACTTCCCGAGAAGTAGAGGAGGTTCGATTGATCCCGGCTTCATTTGCGTCCGATGCTCAGGCTTTATCTATGTCGTTCTGCGGAATGACACTCGCACCCGTTACTAATCCGACGTCTCTTCTTGAACCGTCCACTTGGGGCAGTTACGCTGCGAGGGCGGCTTATCCACACACACTTCGTGTAGATTTCGGCTCGTGCTGCAATTGCAGCATAGTTGACCTATTCCAAAATCCCTGCGCTGGAACCAACTCCGCCAGCTGCCATCCTGGCCCCCAACCGAAATGCACTGCTCCAGGGACCCCCGGGGCTGGCGGCGGCGGCACCAACGCGGGGCGAGGCTAAGAGCGCCGTGCATGATCAACATACCATCGAAAACTTTTCGATACATCGGTGGCATGCTGTTATGGCTCTCCGGATGCGCCCTCGCTTGTATCGCCTTATCTGTTGCCGTTTCAATGCATGCGAATGGACTCGGATGGCAATCACAGAAATGCAATGACGAGCAGGTTAGATGGTGGACACAATTATTTCCTAATACGTCGCCTCCGGAGTCCGCAGTATGCGCCGAAGGATTTGGATTCGAACAAGTGTTATTCGAGTCTGCCGATGGTGAGCCTTCCGCCGCTCTTCGCCATCGGGCGGGCTGGCCTTGGTATTGCCTAGAAGGACACCTTACCCGATCTGAAACGGGCGAATTCGTGTCGCACGGAGCGACGATGTGCCAAGCCTCAGATGGGACAAATCTCATCATACCGATGCGGCCCCTGCTCGCAGGCCTTCTACTTGACCTTGCCGTGCTGGCTACGCCGCCAATCATGCTTCTTCGGTTGGCTGCGGCCCTTACGAAGGCCGCGAGGCGAAAGAGCCGATTATGCGTGGAGTGCGGCTATCAAACGCGAGGATCGAAGCGATGCCCCGAATGCGGACTGCCGCAATAGCTCCACCGTTTACATCCTCATCAAACTGCGGAGCACCCCTTTTGAATTCAAAACATCTTCCCACACTTAAGTGGATCGGCTGATACGGATCCGTCTTGAAACCCGCGCGCCGTTCGGCGCATGTTTGGTTGCGCGACCGGCTCCGCCGAACGACACTTGACCCGCCCCCACGAATCAGTCCAGCTGCTGGTCGAGTACATCGATGCCCACCTGCCTCTGCTGCGGGATGCTTGGCACAGCGGCCTGTCCAGCAGCACGTGCAGGCCGCTCGCTCCACGTGCACGGTGCGGGTGCTCGGTATCCCAGTGACGAGTGCGGTCGAAACTCGTGAGCTGCAATTTGGACACTCACTTTCTGAGTGCCCCGTGGACAACTCCCCGCCGCAGCGCCGCCAGAAACTCACCCTGATCCGGACGTCCCCGCTCTTCCCTCCGCTACCCTCGCGCCGCCTTGAGGAGGGGGCGGAAGCGCGTGGGATATCCGAGGCACCAGACCGTCGCGCGGGACCGCTCCGGCGTCTACCACTGCGTCTCGCGCTGCGTGCGGCGCGAGCGGCTGCTCGGCGAGGGCGACCGCATCGGACTCATCGAGCGGAGGCTCGCCTTCCTCGCCTCGGTCTTCGCCGTCGACGTGGTCGAGGTGATGCCGATGGAGAACCACCTCCACCTCGTCCTCGTCCTCCGCACCCATCCCGAGCTCGCGTGGTGCTGGACCGCGGAGGAGGTCGCGGAGCGCTGGCTTCGGCTAAGCCGTTCGCCGCGATCGGTCGCGCCCGATGAGCCACCGGCCCCCGAGGTCGTTCGGAAGCTCGCCGCGGACGATGCGGCGGTGGACCGGCTCCGCATCCGCCGCGCCTGCCTCTCGGAGTTCCACACGCATTGGAAGGAGTGGTCGGCCAAGCGCTTCAAACGCGAGGGCCGCGTCACCGGACACTTCTGGGAGGGCCGCTTCGGCGCGCGGATCGTGCTGGACGACTCGGCAGCAGGATTGACGGCCACATCTGCGAATGTCTGGAGGCGTCACCTGCACAGTGAAGGACAAGCTCGGAAGGCCTCTCTTGGAACCACTGCGACTGACATCGATTGACAAGCCTCGCCAAGAGTCCGTGCAAGCCCAAGTGCAAGGCAGAATCCCGCTCGCCACAACCCCCGCCCGTTCCGCCACTTCGAACGCGCGAGCGTCCCCTTGCCAAGGTGGATGTCGAGGGTTCAAGTCCCTTCACCCGCTCTTCGAACCGCCGCCGTCCGCTCCGGACGGCGGCGGTTCTCTTTGGCTCAAGCCAACCGGAACGCGCCGGCAGGCGGCAATGCACGCCCCATTGCCCCGCCCCGCCAGAGTGCCCCTGCCCCTTCCACGCCTTTCCAGGCTTGGCGGAAAGCCCAGCCCACCATTCCGGCAGGCGTCGGCCAGCAGGCCCCAAGCTGCTTCGGTCCAAGGCGCCTTACCGGGACCGTGACCCGCCGAGCCGATTGGGTCCGATTCCCGCTGCGCAACCCCGCTACGCTGTTCAACATGAGGAACACTGCCCTTCCCCTCCCCGGCCGAACTTCGCTTGGCGCCGCCCTGATTGCATTCACCTGGATCGCCCTCAGCGCTCTGACCGCCGCCGAACCGCCACGCGAAGCCAGCCCGCCGCCAGCTCGACCAGCTGGCTCCTCCACCCTCAAGGAAAGCTCGCCGTCCCAAGGACAGGGAGTCACTCCTCCAGCAGCTTCCCCCGACGCGACCAAGCAGGCGTCACCGCCACATGCCGACGACGCCAATGCAGAACTTCCGGAAGGCCTGAAGGTCCGCGATCCGGGCCAGAAGCCGAACTTCAAGGGTGGCCCTGCGATCTACTTCAACGAGCTCGACCACGACTTCGGACCGATGTCGAACGCCGAAACGCGGCGCCATCGCTTCACCTTCGTGAACGCCGGCGACCAGCCGCTCATGATCGAGGCGGTCGTTCCGAAATGCGGCTGCACTCGTCCATCCTGTGACCTTGAGAAGGTCTATCAACCGGGAGAAAGCGGCTTCATCGACGTCGACTTCACGCCGCCCACCGGTGGCCACCAGGCCAAGGCCATCGTGATCAAGTCGAATGCCGCGTGGCCCTCTGAGGTGTTCAATATCCGCGTGATCGGAAAGGTCGAGTCTGTCCTCTCCTTCGAGCCAAAGTCGTTTGATTTTGGCGAGGTTCGACGCGGACAGCCGTGGGCCGGCGAAGTCAAGATCGTCGCTGACGCGAAGGCGACGTTCTTCGATGACGTCCAATCCCGTAGCCCCATCCTTCGGGGCGAGTTCGTCGGCGATGCCCCCCATCAGGGAGAGGTGACCATCAAGCTCTCCGTTGACCGCGACGTCAAGTGGGGGTCTTTCAAGGGCGGCGTGCTCATGATCACCACACGAGGCAAGAACGAAGGCGGAGAGGACCTGACCAAGACCCTCGCCTTCCGCGTCGCGGGAACGATCGTCGATGAGATTCGGGCGAGCGCCTACATCTTCCAGATGGAGACGGTGCGTCCAGGGAACGCCTTCTCAAAGTCGATCTTCATCTCACACGAGGAGGGGAAGGCCATCGACGTGACCGACGTCAAGCTCGAGCCAATGGGAGTCGAGATGAGAGGAATCGCGCCCGTCACCTTCAAGCCTGTCGAAGTGGCTGAGGAAACCCGAGACGGCCGCCCCGGTTTCGTCATCACCGTCTCGGGAGAGTCCCCGGCCGATGCACATGGATTCCTGGGCGGCTCCGTCCGATTCAAGGCTCGCACCAGGGGAGAAACGGAGTTCGTCGAGCGTGAACTTTCGCTTGGCGGCCGCGTCTTGACGGAGCAGGCGGAGAAGGCCCTTCCCACGGCAACCCGACGTCGATAGACGACACGACGACCAGACGCGATTCTCGACGCTGCGACCTCTGCCATGCACCCCGAGAAGGCTCGGGGGAGAACGACCACCAGGCACATGGCCGATGGCAGGCTGCGATCGGCTGCGCGCATCATGTGGGTCGGCGATGTCGACGATCGCTCTAACCGTTCGACTGCAGATCCGGAATCTTGATTCGGCGAGGATCGCTCATCACCTTCCATTGAGCGCCCGACATGGCTAGCGTGGAAGCTGACAGATCGCTGCCTCGGCAGCGCTTCGGTCAATTCCATGTGGGATCACCAACGCGCTGCGAGGCCGCCACAGAATCACGGGCTTGAGCATCTCCTGCTCGCCCCCCTGTCAGCGGAGACTCGCCATGCATATTCGCGCACTCACCCCGTTCATCCTGACCGGCACGATGGCCGTTGCAGGCTCTGCGAACGCCGGCCTCACCTCCACCTGGGTCGGGCCGTCCGTCGGAAACTGGAACACCGCAGCCAATTGGAACAACGGCATCCCGGGCACCGTGGGCGTTAGCCACGCGATCATCCCGACATCGCGAACACCCAACACGGTCACCCTCAACACCTCGCCGACCATCGAGTCGTTGTCCATCGGCCTCGGAGCGGCACTCATCCAGAGCAACAGTCAAGACCTCACTCTGACCTCGCTTCACAACGATGGGCTGTGGGAGGTTCCATCCTCCGGGTCGATCACCGAGATCCGTCTCGACGCACCGGCCGTTGCGTTCGCCGGATCCGGCGAGGTCGCCCTCTCCGGAAGCATGTCTCGCATTGTTGGAGTCATAAGCATTCGCGAGCTCGTGAACGAGATCGGCCACACCATCTCGGGCTGGGGCGCCGTCGGCAACGGTACGAACTTCCGACTGACGAACCTAGGCGAGGTCAACGCCAACTCCAGCGGACATGCCCTCACCATCGCCGCCTCGGTGGGAACCTCCAACACCAACCAGGGCCTGCTTGCGGCATCGGACGGCGGCACGTTGATCCTCACGGCGCTCCCGCTTGCCAACACCGGCGGGACGATCCTCGCCGATGCAGGTGGCGTCGTCGTCATCGACGCCCTCACAAGCATCAACGGCGGAGTCCTGACGACAGCAGGCAATGGGCACATCGAAACCGACGACAGCAACCAATCGATCGTCGACGTTCAGAACCTCGGCTTGCTGCGACTCCTTAACTCTCATGACCTAAACGTGTATGGCACCATCGTCAATGATGGCACGATCAGCCTCGAGTCCATCGGTTCGGTCACGGAGTTTCGCATCGACTCCCTCAACTCACTGCCCACGTCCCTGGTCGGAACAGGCGAACTGGTAATGGGCGGGTCAACACTGAACCGCATCGTCGCCCTGAACGGTTCCCGAGAGCTTGTCAACGGTCCGTCGCACACGATTCATGGCGGCGGCTCGCTCGGCAACAACACTCCGTTGCGACTGGCCAACGAAGGCACGGTGGCAGCCGACTTGCCGGGAGCGACACTGACGATCGACCTCGACAGCTCTGCCACCAGCACCAACACTGGGGTCTTGAAGGCAACCGCAGGCGGAACGCTCTCCATCCTCTCCTCGATCATCGACAACACCGACGGCATGATCCTCGCCGAGGATGGAAGCGCGGTACAGATCGGTGCAGCCACGAGCATTCGCGGCGGAACCCTTTCGAGCGAAGGAAGCGGCTACGTTCACACCGACAACGGAAACCAGTCGCTGGTGGGTGTTCAGAACCTCGGCTCGCTCCGGCTCCTCAACTCCAACGACATCAACCTGTACGGCACGATCGAGAATGACGGCGTCATCTCCGTTGAATCGAGTGGGGCGCTCACCGAGATTCGCATCGACTCGGTCGACTCCTTGCCGGTCACGCTGAGCGGCGCTGGCACCCTCGCGCTCAACGGAAGCGCACTGAGCCGGGTGACGGCCATCAACGGCCTCAGGGAGCTTGTGAACGGCCCACTGCACACCATCCGTGGCGGGGGCTCGTTCGGCAACAATGCCGCATTTCAGTTCCGCAACGAAGGCGTCATCAACGCCGACATTCCTGGATCGTCGCTGACCATCGACCCGTTCGATGCGTCGGCCAACACGAATGTCGGAACGATGAAGGCGACGAATGGTGGCGAGCTCATCCTGCACACAGTGCTGCTCGACAATTCCCAGGGCACGTTGCGCGCAGAGGATGCGAGCGTCCTGCGGATTTCGGCCCAATCCAGCATCCTGGGAGGAACACTCGCGACGAGCGGGACTGGGTACATCCGGGGCGACAACGGCAACCAGTCCCTCGTTCACGTCCGAAATGCCGGATCGCTGAAGCTCCTCAATGGTGACGACCTGAATCTCTATGGGACCGTCACCAACGATGGCACGATCTCAATGGAGTCGCTCGGCTCCCTGACGGAGCTTCGCGTCGACACACTCGACGGGACGCCGTTGACGCTGGCCGGCAATGGGGAACTCGTGCTGGGTCCCTCCGCCTTCAATCGGGTCTCCGGCATCAATGGCATCCGGCGACTTGTCAATGGACCCGATCACACGATCCGCGGAGGAGGCAATCTCGGATTCAACTCCAATCTCGATGTCACGAACCTCGGCACGGTCCGGGCCGACAACGGGAATCTCGCGATCGACGTGACCAACGAGTTCATCAATGATGGCGCACTGCGCGTCACCGGAACCGGATCACTCGACATCCTCGCCGGGACGTTTGTCAACAACGGCCTGTTCCAGGTGGATGCGGGGCTCAGTGCAACCCGGACGGGAATGCTTAACCAACAAGACGGCGAGTCACGCATCGACGGAACGCTCACTATTGCAACTGGTGGCGTTGGCGTGACCGGGGGCCTCCTCAGCGGTGACGGCACCGTGGTCGGAACGGTGAGTGTTCTCGGGGGATCGTGCTCGCCTTCGAACACGGCCGACAGTCCAATCGGTTCGCTCACCGTCAACGGCACCTATTCACAATCTGCCGACGGAGGCTATCTCGTCGACCTTGGACTGAGCGGGAACGACCTTCTCACCGTGAATGGAACAGCCCATCTTGGCGGTGCCCTGCAGGTCCGCTTGGTTGAGAACTTCGTGCCGATGATCGGTCAGGAGTTCACGATTCTCAACGCCTCATCCATCAGCGGCGTTTGGCAGTGCGTCGAGTTCCCGCAAGCGGGCTCGGGCTACTTCCATGTGACGTACACACAGAACAGCGTGAAGCTTGTCGTCGACTCGGCGCCGCCGCAGGAGTCGGACCTGAACTTCGACGGCATCGTGGGTGCACAGGATCTCGCGATCCTGCTCGGCGATTGGGGCGAGGAGCCCTGTGACAACGCCATCTGCTGCCCGTCGGACCTCAACGGCGACGGCAAGGTGACGGCGCCCGATCTTGCGGTCTTGCTTGGCGACTGGTCGTAAGCCTCGCCTGCCGGGCGAGGCCCGGTCCATCCTCATGAAGTCAACTCGCGCGGGAGAGGCCTCAACAGCCGCTCCCGCCTCATTCGCACGATGGACCTTGGGCCATGGATTGCACGCCGCCTGTCAAAGCCGGCATCCGTAACGACTCGTCGATGGGGCACTCGCCATTCCATCGCCAACATGACAGCGACCCTGGCTTGCACCAGGGTCGCTGCGTCAATGTCAAGGCATCGACTTCCGTTGGATGAACGTCCCATCCGGATCGGTCCCCACAGGCCTCAGCCTTCGCGAATCTCAAGTCGCTTGGGCTGGGCCTTCATAAGCTTCGGGGCACGCACCGTCAGCACACCGTCCTTGAGCTCGGCGTGTGCCTCCTTCTCGTTCACCGCCGTCGGCAGGGCGATCCTTCGGCTGAGCGAACTCATGGATCGCTCCTGCCGATAGAAGCGCTCGCCCTTCTCCTCACGCTCCTCGGCGTGCTTGGCATTGATGGTCATCACGCCGTCCTCCACCTCAACCTCGACATCTTCCTTTCGGAAGCCCGGAACCGATGCCCGGACGATCACGAACTTCTCGTCCTCGGAGAGGTCGACCGGAAGCGTGCCCTCTTCAACGATCGCCAGCGGCAACTCGCGAGCGAAGAACGGTGAGCTGAAGGCGTTCTCAAGCCACGAAGCAATCGACGGAAGACGATTCGAATCACGACGGGTGAGCATATTCATCGTTTTCTCCTTCTGGGCAATTCACCGAAGCGATCCAACCGAGACGGGCCGGACAAACGTCCCGTCCGGCCCGCGGTCACTCGCCAGCGAGCAACCTCCCATCTGCGGCAACGTGCGCGCCAGAATCACGTCGGTCGGGTGCCGCCATGCAACCTCTGCGTCGGCCCCGGAAGACAACTTGCCGATTGACCATGGCGGCGCCGCGCATCGGGGACAGGCGGATCGCTGTCATTTGAGGTGGGCGAGGTGCCGATCCGACAGAATTGGGGCGCGAGAACCATCCGCGAAACAGGATCGGCCATACTCCCTCGTGACGGCCATCACCCTGCGGATCATCCTGGACCAGATGGATTGGGGCGGCTCGGAGATTTCCTGGCAGTTCGAACGCCCAGTCTTCGCTTGTTTCCCGCTGCGTTGCCGCAGCACGCCACACCAGGGCCGACTTCGTGACCGAACCTATGCGACCGACCGACCCCAACATCCCGCCGGAGCCAGCGAAGGCTCCGTCGCACCGCAGGCTGCGCGAGATCTTCGATCGTGCGGTCGAGCTCGGCCCGGAGGATCGGGCTGCGCTTCTGGAGCGAGAATGCCAGGACGATCCGGATCTCCTACGCAGGGTCGATCAGCTTCTTGCGGCCGCAACAGGCGACGTGCGCTTCTTCGCCTCCCCCACGATGGGAGCCGAGCCTCCCGCTCCGGTCCATGGCTCGCAGACGTTCGCCGACGCTGATCCGATCGGCTCTCGGATCGGACCCTATCACCTCCTGCAATTGATCGGTGAGGGCGGGTTCGGATCGGTCTATCTTGCCGAGCAGGAGCATCCCGTTCGCCGGAAGGTCGCGCTCAAGCTGATCAAGCTCGGAATGGACACCCGGCAGGTCGTCGCACGATTCGAGCAGGAACGTCAGGCCCTGGCCCTGATGGACCACCCGAACATAGCGAAGGTCCTTGACGCAGGGTCGACGGCCAGCGGGCGGCCCTACTTTGTCATGGAGCTTGTTCGTGGTGTGCCTCTGACGGAGTACTGCGATCAACAACGATTGACGGCCCGCGAGCGTTTGGAGCTCTTCATTCCAATCTGCAACGCGGTGCAGCACGCCCATCAGAAGGGCGTCATCCATCGCGACATCAAGCCATCGAACATCCTCGTCACCCTCCATGACGGCAGGCCCGTGCCGAAGGTCATTGATTTCGGCATCGCGAAAGCAACGAATGCCCGCCTCACCGAGCGCACCCTTTTCACCGAACATCGCCAGCTCATCGGCACCCCGGCCTACATGTCGCCCGAACAGGCCGAGATGAGTGGACTTGATATCGATACCCGTAGCGACATCTATAGCCTCGGCGTGCTGCTCTACGAGTTGCTTACCGGCACGACGCCATTCGATACGAAGGCACTGTTGGAGGCCGGCTACGGGGAGATCCAGCGGGTCATCCGTGAGGTCGATCCGCCGAAACCGAGCACTCGCGTCAGTTCGCTTGGCGCCACAGCAGGCAGCGTGGCGGCCCATCGGCGGACCGAGCCCGCGAGACTGGGCGCCCTGATCCGCGGAGATCTGGACTGGATCGTGATGCGGGCGATGGAGAAGGATCGCACACGTCGGTACGACTCTGCCGGAGGGCTCGCGGCGGACGTGCAACGGCACCTGTCCGGCGAGGCGGTCGAGGCCGCCCCACCAAGCGCGACGTACCGGGCCAGGAAGTTCATCCGTCGGCGAAAGGGCCTGGTCCTCGCTGTCGGAGCCGTTTCGCTGGCCTTGGCGATCGGCCTCCTTGGAACATCCATCAGCCTTCGTCACGCGATCGAGGCCTCGCGTGCCGAGCGGGCCGCCCGTGAAGGGGAGCGTGCCGAACGAACGCGGGCGGAGGCCACTACCCGGTTCCTTCAGGACATGATCACGTCAATCGACCCGGAGAAATCCATGGGTCGTGAGGTGACGGTCAAGGAACTCGTTGATGCCGCAGCGTCAAGGCTCGGATCGGCTCTCATTGACCAGCCAACGGCCGAGGCGACGCTTCGACACACGCTCGCCGAGAGCTACAACCAGCTCGGCCGATATGAGGAGGCAAAGGAGCAGTTCCTTCGCGCCGCCGAGATTCGCACTCGCTTGCTCGGCGCCGACCATCGCGACACGCTCTCCGACCGTTTCGGCGTGGCGGGCGTGGAGCTCCAGCTTGGCGACATCCAACGAGCACGGCAGATGCTCGATGAGGTGCATGAGGCACAGGTGCGATTGCTCGGCCCAAGCGACCCTGACTCGCTTGCCACAGCGAGCCTGATCGGGTTCGCCACGCAGCTCGGCGGGCAGGAGGAGAAGGCGCTCACGATCTATCGCGAGACCCTGGCAATGCAGATCGCCGCCCTCGGCCAGGGCCACAAGGCGGCGCTTGAGACCATGACGAGCATCGCGGATGTGCTTCTCGATCTTGGCCGGCTCGAGGAGGCCGAGAGCGTCGCGCGCGAACTCATCGCGGTCGCCACGCGATCGCAGGGAGAGCTTGGAGCGCAGAAGCTCACGGCAGAAAGCGTTCTCGTATCGATACTCAACGATCTTGGGCGTTACTCCGAGGCGGAATCGCTGGCCCGCAGCGTGCATGCGTCGAAAGTGAAGGTCTACGGGGAAGAGCATCCACAAGTCTTCATCACCGCCAGCGTTCTGGCGACATCGCTCGAGCATCTCGACCGTTTTGAGGAGGCGATCGGGCTGCTGCAGCGGGCTGTGGACGGAGCGGCCAAACTGCTAGGAACCGAACACTCGTCAACGCTTGCATACATGGGAAATCTCGCCCGCAACCTCCAGCTCGCCGGGCATCTCGATGAGGCCGAGTCGCTCTTCCGCAAGGTGCTGGACATCCGCCGACGCGTGTCGGGCGAAAACGCCATCCCGACCCTTGCCATCATGAACAATCTGGGACTTCTTCTCTTGGCTCGCGAGCGACCCGTCGACGCGGAGACGATCCTGCGGCCGATGGCGGAGGCCATGGAGCGTGCGGTCGAGGAATCGCACTGGATGCGAGGCCAGGCCATGGTCAATCTGGCTCGGAGCCTCGCGGGTCAATCGAAGTTTGATGAGGCGGAAGTGGCGTTCCTTCGGGGCTATGCAATCCTCGCGTCGCAGCTTCCCCAAGGCCACGAACGGCGCTCGATCGCCGCGAATGCGATCGCGGACATGTACGAGCGATGGAATCGGCCCGAATCGGCCAGCGAGTGGCGCGGCAAGGAAGCTGTCACACCGAGCCCTTCCGTACCGTGACCTGATCGGTCGGGTTGCCGAGTCGCCGACGCGTACGGTGCCTTCGCAATTCGTTTCAACCGCTTGCCATGAGCGTCCCACACCGCCGCCACCGTTCGGCCAACACACCGCGCTTGAGGAACCCCAATGCGTGACGGTCGTTCAGGGTGCTGGAATCACATCGCCACGCACGAGTGCGTCGCCGTAACGGGGGCCGAGCTGCGGCACCATCACCGTTCGTCTGGCCACTTGATCCGCTCCACGCGCTTGACGATGCCGTTCTCCACGAACACATCCCACGGCGGGGTGATCACCCAGCGTGTGATCGCCTCAGGCATCGCGACATGCATGCCTTGGGGGACCGTGTCCACGAAGATCTTGATGTTGTCGCCCTTCGGCGTCGGCAACTGGACAAGCACGTAGGTCGGAGACTCGCTGTTTCCGGCCGCTTTCTGCTTCTCGGCGAGCTCACGCAAATGGGCTGCGCAGTGGTTGCAGGATTCGTAGTAGATGACGATGGTGGCGGTTTGCGGGAACTTCGAGGTATCGGTGAACCGGCCCAGTTCGGTCTCCGCCAGCCGCTTGTTGGTCCACAGGATGGGACGAAGAACAACCTCGTTCGGAAGCGGCTCCGGGAGCGCCCAAGGTCGAGGCGCGTCGGTCCCTGAAGGTGTCGAAACCGGGAAGGAGAGCGGTTCTTTACGGTCCGTCAGAGCTGGGCCGGGGACGATGAGCGTGCGCGTTTCGACCGGTCGAATCGGGCGCAACCTGGCATCGGTGTACCAACCGAGGCTGACTGCCGCGACGCCGGCGGCGCAGAGCAGAACAGGCAGCGACGCGAATGATCCTTGGCGTCCTGGGATAGACCGGGCGTGATCGAGGTGGGACGACTCGATGGCGATGTTGGAGCCCGCTCGAGCGAACGGCCACGCCCGCAAGGCGATCGCCGAGGCGATCACCAGAACCGCGAGCGAACCGTCGATAGCCAGCATGATCCAGGCCGGGATCGGAAACGCTCCACCGAAGCAGCCGCAATGCTCCGCACCGCTTCGAAGGTGGAAGACCAAGATGGCCGCGAATGTCAGGAGCGCCGCTGCCAGCGGAATCCAGGCGCGGCGCGGGACCACCAGCGCGACAAGCGACACCACTGTTTCGACGACTACCGCGGCCGGAATGACGTGAAAGGGATCGAGGTCGGAATCGAGGATCGGTGCGGGGAGTTCCGACGGGGTGCCCGAGAAGGCCTTCGCGAGGGCACCTGCCAGTAGCCACAGCGAAGCCACCCGAATGAGCCACGGAGCCGCCCCGTGGGCGAAGGTCCTGCCTGGCTGATTGGGGGCCGCGTCCCGGTGTGGGGCTGCGTGTCGTGCCTCGCTCATCACCTTGCCCGGTGACGATCCGTTGGCCTTCGCCCCAACTTCACCTTTCGCTGCTTGTTCGGTGTTGGCCCGTTTGAGCTGCTTTCGATGCGACATTGCGTCTCAGCGTACCGAATGTGACTGACCACATTGGCCTCTTGATCTGGCCCGCCATTTGGCCCTCATGGTGGCCCTGCCCGCCAAGGGTTGTGCCCGTCCAATTCGGCCGCGCCCAGCCCCTGCTCTAGGAGATCGTCTCGACGTTGTGGGGGCTGGCATGCCAGCCTCGGGGATGACCCACGATTCTAACGGCAGCGCTGCACGATCAATCACATCTGGATCGATCAGGCCAGCAACGAATCGCCCGCTCTCTTGGTCATAGCGGATGTAACCCTTGTGCTCGAGCATCTTGGCCATGTACTCGACCGCGGATCCCATTCGATAGCTTCCCGCTTTCCGGCCAAGAATCGAGTGAAGCCGGTTCTTCTTCGGGAAGAACTCCATCATCACCGTCCAATCTGCGACCACCTCGTCCATCGCATCGAACTTCGCGATGCGGCCGTGATCAAGAACACCGGCCACCACGCGACCGTCGATGACCTCGAAGAAGAGGTTCTCCAAGTGAGCGTCCTCCCACACCAGGCCGTTCCGCCCTAGGTCGGCGAAGAGTTCGGCAATCGCACGCTCATGGGCTGGCGTCCACACTCCGTCGGCGACAAGTTTCGCGCGGCCACCTCCCTTGAACGCATCAAGTCGGAAGGTCTTCTGATTCTCGGAGAGTCGCTCAACAATCATGCGCACCCCTTGAGCGTCGGATTGCACGCTCAAGACCCGCGTCTGCCGAATGCCCGCTGCTGCCAGCAGGTCGCTGACCTCCTTTTGCCGCTGGGCTGTTTTCTCAGCCGTCCACGCGACGCCAGCGCTCGCGGTGTCGCCCCGCAGCAGGAACTTCACCGCCCGATCGGCCGCGTCGCGCAGCCCAAAGACGTCAGAGAACTTCCCCTTTCCGAGGCGTTCGCCCAACGCGAGCGAACCGCTCGGCGAGACGAAGTCCTTGCCTGGTTCGGGCACGCTGCTCGCTCGCTCGCCGCTCGACGCCGCCGCGCCCGCGGCCGGCGATGATGCTGGTCGCCCTGGCAATGGGTGAGGTGGGACGACCTCGGCCGCGGCGCTGGCTTCGGCGCTCGCTTTGGCTTCGCGGGACACCGACGCTGGCGGTGGCGCCTTCGCGGCCTCGGCTCCTTCAACGCCCTCGACACGAAACGGGGGACGATCCGGCGAAGGGGCGCCCCGAGCGAAGTCGAAGTTGACGTGTTCGGGAAAGCCTTTGAAGTGCTTTGCAACGATCGAGGGATCAATCAAGACAGGTTCGAATGCCGAGCCGTTGAACTTGATCCAACGCCCGTTGTACTCGAGCATCTTCTCCATGAAGAACTCCGCACCGGGAAAGACCGGCGCGTCGCCAATCAGGTCGGGGAATCGCGAGCCAGCCAACGACTGAATGTTGTTCTTCAGGAACCCGTTCATCGCCGGAAACTGTTCGATGGCCTGGATCATCTCGCCGAAGTTGCCGCTGCGGTCGGTGAAGCGGGCGATGCGATCGGTGTCCAGCAGGCCCGCAGCGAGCGTGCCGTCGCGGTCCTTGAAGAAGTAGATGTTGCCGATGTGGCCGTCTTCCCAGATCAGGCCCTTGTCCGCGATCTTCTTGTAGAGACGGACGACCGCTTCCTGATACTCAGGTCCGAACTGCGCTCGCGTCGGCGAACCGCTGAAGATCGTGGCATCGCTCGCTGCCTGTTGAACGACGTAGGGCTTCGCGGCGTCTGGGTCTGCGCGGAGGATCTTCAACTGTGGGATGTCGTCGCCGAGCAACTCGCTTCCCTTCACGATCTCACGCACAACGCTGCTCGGCGGCGTCGTCGATCCGTGGGGCTGCGTATAGATCTTGAGCACGCTGCGCGGCTCGCCGGGCGCTGACTTGATCCAGTACACCGTCGCGTACCGACCCCGACCGGCGAGTCCGTCGAGTTCAATCGGCGGGACGCCTGGACCGGGCTGCCAGAGACCCTTCGCTGGCGGCATGCCGACGTCGGGCACAAGAACTGCGGACGGCGGCGGCGGCGCTGGCAGTGATGATGGTGCCCCCGTCGAGGGTCTCGCCGGCGGATTCGCCGGAAGACTGGACGGACGGACGGACGGCGCGGCGCCAGGTCGGGCCGCGGGCGGCGCAGAGGGAAGTCCGTCGACGCGCACCGGCTCTGGCGTTCCTCCGAACGCTGGTCGCCCCTCCAACGGAGGAGCGGTGCCGATGCCATCTTCGATGCCAACCCGTGACGCCGACTCCGACCGCACGGTCGGCATCGAGCGCGGATCCACCACGGTGGGAGCACTTCGCGAGACAGCCGGTAGCTCGGGGTTTGAGGCCGAGCTTGGCACTCGGTTCGGTTGTGGTGCCGGTTGTGGTCGCGGTTGTGGCAGCCGTGCTTCCGGATTACGCGACGGTGCAACCGGGTAGTCGTCGACATGCACCGGCGGCTCGTTCCGCGCTATACCTACTGGGGGCCCTGGGCGAGCAGGCGTCGGCGGCACGTTGGCCCGCGCCGGCGGGACATCAGCCGGATCGGCTGTCCTCGATGGCGTCCTCGATGGCGTCCGCGAAGGGGCAACCGGCGCCGCGTCGGCCGGGTCGCGCGGGCGCGGCGGCGCACTCCCCGCGCCGGGAGTCGCCGCTGGATCGGCTCGAGGCGACGGAGGCGTGTTCGGCACGGGTGCCGGCTCACTGACCGCCTCAGCCAATCCGCGACCCTCTGGCTCGATATGCGGTGGAGGTTGCACGCGCTCTGGAACGCCGGGCGCGGCCCGCGCAGCATCATCGGCCACCGCCAGCTCGGGCTTCGGAGCTGCAGTCGCTTCGGGTGCATTCGCCTCACCGGGCTTCGTGGGGAGAGCGCTCGCCTCACGCTCGAGGTTCGCAGCGACGTCCATCGCGCGACGCTGCGACTCGGTGAGGGCGGCATCGCCAGCCGATGACTGCGATCGTCGAGCGTCGGCCACGAAGAGCGCGAACGCCGTCTGGTCCTCCGCTGGAAGCCGCCGGAACGCATCAAGGCCTCCGCTTCCAGCCTGTTCTGTCACCCGACCTGCCGATCGAACGATCTCCGCGGCATCTCGAGTGCGCAAGGCCTGTCGGATCTTCGGCAGCGCTTCGAGTGTGCTCGCCCCGATTCCAAGCGCGGCTCCGCCGAGCGAGACCGCAAGCTCCGCGGCCGTCTTCTCACGGTCGAGCGCAGCCTGAAGCCGGTCAGCGCCGAGTACGACGGCGGCACCTCGGGCAAACTCGACCGCGTCGCTGCGTCGAACGTACTCAGGGACCTCGTTGAAGAGAACGACAGCGACATCGACCGCGTCAGCCGAGAGCGCCACGCCAGCGAGGACCGCACTCTCTGCGGCAGCCAGCGGGACAGCGATCAAGGCCGCCACCGTCACCGCGACCGAGGTGTCGAGTTCGGCGTACTCCTCCTGAGCCCGGACCGCTTCGGCAAGCGTTGAAAGCCCCGCGACATATCCGCGAGCAACTCGATCCGGTACCCATCGCAACGCGCCGGGGCCGCCCGAGTCGTCCAGCTTCATGAGCCGGGCCCTGACGCGATCGGCCACCGCTTGGAAGCTCCAGCCGGTCAGCTCGAGCATCTCCGGCACGTCGCAAGGGTCGGTCTCTTGAGCCATCTCGATCGTCGAGCGCATGTTGGCTCGCAACGTCTCAAGCCCTTCTGCCAGTGCCCCGGCTCGCCATGCCCAGAACTGCTCCGGGCTCAGCGAGAAGCGCTGGCGTATCCAAGACTCCATGAACAGCGCCCCAAGCGAGACGGGACGTCCATCAGGCGACGCGACGCGAATCGTCGAGAACGCATGACGCTCGTTGTTCACGTGCGGCTCGATCATCGACGCGAAGCCGGAGAGCGCCGTCGGACCTTGGAGGGTCTCGAACTCGGCGAGTTGCGTCTTCATCATCTCGATGAACTCGTCGCGCAGCAGGATCATCGCCGCGTGATCGCCGATGTCGATGCCGGTGGTGTGAGCCTTCGGGTTCAACGAGATGTCGACCACCTCGATGCCGAGCACCTTGCCAAGCGTCTCGCCGTCAAAGAGGGTGTAGTTGGTGATCTCGTCGGCCTGCTCGCGGGTAAGTGCCGACCAATCTTCGACCGGGCGTCCGGCGCAGGTCGCAGCTCGGGCGAGGGCGTCCTTCCACATCGGCCCAAGCGAGGCCGGCGTCGTTGCGACGCTGGCCGTGGCCACCCGAGGATTCGCGTTCACCACGCCGTCGTCGGCGAGCATCGCCAGGAGCTTGTCGCCCTGCTTCACCGGCACGGCGATCGCCCCGCCACTCACCGTGGGCGGCGTTGCTTCAGCCGGGTAGAGGACGAGTTCTGGGGAGACGAAGAACGCTGGGCGCGGCGACTCCCCCTTTGCCAGCGGCGCTTCCTCTGGCGGGCGCCAACGAGTCGCCGGCAGGAACCTTGACCCGGCAAGCCGCTGAACGCGGCCATTCATCCCGAAGACAACCTGCACCGCGTCCATCGGAAGGTCGTTGCGCGCCGAGACGACCAGGCGAATCGACTCTGGCAGAAACGCGTTCTCGATGAACTCCCACTCGCCTTCGCTTGACGCGCGGGCAAAGCCGATGTCGGCTGCGTTGTCGCCGAAGCGAAGCGCCCATTGGCCCTTCGCTCCGCCGAGGGTGAATGTCTTCGTCCCCGGCGCTGTTCGCGGCTTCAGGTTCACCCAGAGGAGGACGCTCTCCATGTCGCGCAGCGCGCGGAGTCGTTCCTGGCCGGAACTCCCCGCTTCCTGACTCATCGTTTGGCGCAGCAGATCCCAGCCTCTGCTGAAGTCAGCGGCGTGCTGCACCGACGGGCCCAATCGTCCGGGAACACCGTGAACGCGGTAACTCAGGTTCGGTTCGCCATCAGAGACCGGCGCCGTCGTGTCGCCCGTCGTCGTCGGCAGGTTCCGACCGATCACCATCAGCATGCGCATGCCCGGCCTGAACTCCCACCGCAGCGTGCCATCAGCGTTCCGGACCGTTTCGGCGAAGGTGCTCTTGGGTCCTCCGCCTGTGTCGGTGCCGAGTTGATCGGTGACCACCACGACCTCTTCGATCGTTGGATAGAGGGGCGACCAGATCTCATCGCCGGTCTGTGTGCCGACGAGACCTCCCTCGGCACCAACGATCGCACTGAATCGGCCGACTCGCCCGATCCCCAGACCATCGCGTTGCGTGGCGACGTCCGACGCCTGTTCCCAGGCACCGAGAAGGTAGCCCTCGGCAGTGACCCGAAGGCGAAGCGTCACGCGGTCCGCGTCGACCGGTGTGGCGCTGGTGATGGCGAACTCTCGCTGCTTGCCAGCAACCCGCGCCACCAGTGGCGCGTGTGCCTCGGGATCCGCGATGACCACGGGAAGCCCCGTCGTCGCCCGCCGACTTACCTGATCGGCGTAGGGTGACCGGCCGACGAGTTCGATGGTGACCTTCTCGCCCTGTACCTCGACTCGCGTCGAGTGCAGCGTGTGCGGTTCCTGCGTCAGCGGATGGGTGAGCTCGACGATGACTGCATCGCGAGCGGAAGAGAACGACGCCGTCCCTCGCACCGCGCCGAGCTGAGCGTCGGCGTACTCGACCTCCCAGCGGAGCGGCGTGCTGGTGAAAGCGGGCGCGGCCGGCGACGGGTTCGACGCTTGCGCGAGCAACACGTGCGGCGCCAGCAACGTCACCAGCGTCACGAGGAGTACCTTCAACGCGCGGGACGAACTCACCAGATTGAGGAAGTTCTGAGCCGGCCGATGAACGCTCTTCATCGCTCTCCTCCCCCGCTCTTTGCCCCGCCCGTTGGCCCACCCGTTGGCGCGACTGGCGTCATGGCTGGCAGCCCCGCGTTGTCGCTGACCACGAACATCGGGGTCATGAACCGAGTGGCGTTCTCATCGATTCGCTGCGCCACCACCTTCACGAGCTCCTTGCCGGCGGAGAGTTCGATCAGATGTTCGCCCTCATTCGGTGGACGATTGAAGAGGACCTCCACCACCACCGGTACGCCGCGGGGCACGCGCTCGCTCTCGACCAATCCCTGCGGGCCAACCACGAAGAGCCGAATGGACGCTACTTCAGGCACCGCAGAGCGACTCAGGCGAATCGTCACCGGCGAACCCTTCCACTGCTTGAGCGACTCGAATGGCCGGTCCACGACCACCTCGCAGGCACCCTTCAGTTTCAGCGCGAGCGTCGCAGCGTCGTCGAGATTCACCTCCCACACGCCGAGAAGATCGGCAAACAGGGCAAGCTCGCGGCGAAGTGCCGCGCTCGTCTCGCCGGGCATCTGTGCGGGGATCCGAACGTCTGGTTGACCAACCTTCAGCGATACTCGCCACGGGCTGCCGACTCGCTCGTGGACGAATGCGTCGATCTGCATTGTCACGGACGCCTTCGAACTGCTGCCCGCACCAGCGATCTCCCCCGTGACCTCGTTGATCTTCCCGACGATCCCACCGCCACCCGAGCCGCCCGGCTTCGCTGCCAGGTCGAAGCTCAGGGCGACCTGGCCGCGACCGTATGGAGTTTGCGGTACGACATCAGCTACTGGTGCTGCGGTCGCCGGAGTTGCTGGCGGGGACTGCCCAACAGAGAACGACGCGGTCATCGCGACCATCCAGGCGATCGCGAAACTGGATCCAAGGCGAGACCACTTCATGTTCATGGCGAAGCTCCCTGTCTGAGCCGGGCAAGTTCTGCGTCTGCGAGTTTCCACTCCAGCGTCGATCGTTGATGCGTCGCCCGCGCAAGGGCAAAGTGCCCCATTGCCTCCTGCGGGCGTTGGGCGAAGAGGTCGCGGTATCCCCGAGCAAGATGCAGCCGGCAGATCGTCTCAGGGCTCGCTGCACCTTCGTCCTTGGTGCCACGGACGTTTCCTAACACCGCCAACGCCCGCGACCACTCCGGATCCACTTCCGCTGTCGCGAGGACTCTTGACTCCAGCTCCTTGGTCGCAGCGTCGTCGGCAATCGTCGCACTCGACTTGGCTGCGATGTACCGCAGTGCAGCGGTCCATTCGGCTGAGAAGGCAGCGCCGATCGACGCAAGAAGGGCGTCAGCCTCGTCGAAGCGACCGAGGAGGGCCAAGCTCGCCGCATGGGTGAATCGCATCGGGTCGTCGTCAGGGGCGAGCGCTCGGGCTGCGGTGATCGCCGTAACGGCGTCCTTGTACGCTCCGGCGCGATAGTAGGTGCGAGCGACTTCGCCGGCGAGATACACATCGTTGGGTGCCGCCGCCCTCTGGCGTTCAAGAAGTGCGACCGCTAGGTCGACCCGATCGGCTTCGGCCAATCGCTTCGCCCATTGTGCCGTGCTCGCGCTTCGTTCATCGGTCGCGGGGTCTGCGGAGTCGCCAGGCGACGTGGTCGACGCAACGAGTGCGTCAATTGCCTTCGCAGCCTGCTGAATCCGACCAGCGGCGAACTCCGCCTCTACCCACGCTTCGAACGCAGCGGCCGAACCGTCACGCGCCGCGAGTGCGGCAGCCGCGTCGGCGTTGCCAATCGCATGACGCATTCGACGAGCCTGCTCGCCGAAGCTCAGCGATTCAGTGAACACCAACACCTGATCGAGGAACTTCAGGCGAAGGTCGACGACCACGTCGCGCCGCGATTCAACCGGCACCTCTGCCAGGAACACCATCCAGCCGTCGTCGGTCACGCGCGACTCGGTCGCCTGAATCACGGCCTCGCCGCAGCGCACCTCCACGCGCTCGATCAGGGCCCGACCAAACTCAAGCATGTAGCGATGGTGCGCCCATTCCGACGGCTTGCTCTCGCGAGCGATGCGCCCAGCCAGCGAGCCAATATCGTTATACATCGATCGCTGCCGAAGTCGGACGGCGATGCGAAGTCGCTCATCACGCCAATCAGCCCGCATGTCGGCGACGCCGCTGATTCCACCGCCAAAGCTCGTCGTTCCGTCGGCGGCCTTGTCGCGATAGCGCGTCACGTAGGGAAAGTGCGACATGCCATCACCCGCCTCGAGAAGCGATGTGCGGAACTGTCGTGTGGCGACCCTACGAAAATGCCGGAACAGATCCCACGCGGGCGGTGGTGGGTTCCCCAGCGCAGCAACGCTCGCTTCAATCTCGGCCAACGGGATGTGATCCAACTGAAAGCCGTAGTCGACGCGACCCGCACGCCATTCTCGCACGAAGAGATCGGTCATTTCAGGCTCAAGCATCCAGCGCAGATAGAGCGACAGATTGTCGCCAGGCTTCTCGGTCGGTCGAATCGGTGTGTTGCGTTCAAAGCCTCCGTAGAAGCCGACCAGCCGCTCGAAAGGTTCGAAGAAGGTCTGAATCGCCTGGCTCGTATTCATCGACGTGTTGTACTGTGTGGCACGATCGCGCTCGTTCTTCAACTTCGCTGCGCCGAGTTGGGAGACCTTCGCGTTGATGAGATCCAGCAGCATCGCTCGCTCATCCTCAGGCCGATCGAGGAAAGCGTTGATCGCCATGGTTCGCGCGGAAAACCAGCCGAAGGTGTCCAGCACCACATCGACGAGGTCCATCGGATTCTCGGCAAGCGATGCGAACGCCATCGCCTGCTGGCCGCCCATCGGCAAGAGCGCGACAGCGCGCCAATCGTCGACACCGCCGTGCGCAAGGAGGTACATCGAAGCCGGCGTACCTGGCCCCACGTGCGCTCGCCCCGATGGATCGTTGGGTCGCGGCATCGAGAGTTGGAGGAGGGCCCGCATCGCCTCCAAGGTGGCAGGAGAGCCGTCGTTCAGAAGTGCATTCGCCGGATCGAGCGCCGTCCACAATGGGTCGGCCGCGCGGATCGATGCGCGAAGCACTTCAAGACCGCTCTCATCGCCGCAACGAGCCAGCGCGATGCCCGCGGCCCACGCCCGCACCTGGTTGTCGCTCGTCAGCCAGCGAGAGAGTTCGCCGTCGCTTCGCTGACCAGAGGCGCTGCTGCGGGCCTCAATGGCGCTGATGATCTCAGCCGCATCGCGAACTGCACCAGCATCCTGCTTCATGTCACTTCGCTCACCGAGCGCAGCAACAATCGCCGGGACGTCCTCCGGTTGGCCCACAGCGGTGAGAATCCCCCAACATAGCTGCGTCTCGAGCATTCGCAGCAGCCAGTACGCCTCACCTTCTTCCTTTGTGAAGCCATCGGTGATGGGCTTGGCGAAGATTCTTGGTACAGCGGCGAGCGCGGCCGCTCGGGCTTCAGCGCGGATCCCCCTGCCATCGGTGCCAGCCGCTTCTGGTCGCGGAAGCGCCCACAGCGCCGACCAGACCGGTCGACCTCGAACGTACCTCAGGGCGTTCCGAGCGCTCTCCTGCGAGCGCAGCCGCAGCAGGACTCGTCGGGTTGCATCCTTCACCTGAAAGGACAACCAAAGGCTTCGCGGTACATCAAACGTGACCTCACGTGCTTCTCCGGCCACGAGCGTCACAAGCTGCCGATGCTCCTCCTCCGCGCCAGTCACGACCCAGACGCGGCCGGCCTTGACTGTCGCGACTTGCCCAGCCGCCGCTTCCGCTAACGGCGCATCCCAGCCACTCTCCTCTGCCGGATAGATTGCGCAGGCCTGTGGCTCCGCGTGCCCAGTCGCGTCGCGAACGACGACACGGACCGTCGCTTCGTCTTCTGCAGGCGCATCCCACGATCGGCTGTGGGCGAAAGCGGTCATCGTAAGCAACACGGCCAGCGCCCACCATCGGCTGATTGGGTGCATCACCACGCTCATGTCGACACTCCATTGGTGAACGGCGGCGACCTCAGGCGTCAGCGCTGAGGCCAGCGGGCAACTCGAGCGAACGCTACTCGTGGACCGCGTCAGGAAGCCATTGCCAGCCGCGGTCGCTTCGCCGCAGCAGCGCAGCGGCGAAGCCTCGCTGGATCCGACCGTCGCCTTGATCGATCGACACGGTCGTGATGACCTCTGTCACGTCGTTGCGCTCGGTCGCGTCCATCCGCTCAAAGCTGAACTCCGGCGGGAAGGGATGGCGGTATCGATCAAAGCCTGCTGGATGGTGCATGCCCTCGGTCCGCGGGCCGTAGAAGAATGCACCGCTGACAAGCTCCGCTCGGTCGATGGTCGAGCCAGAGAGGTCGTAATACGTCGCGAGGGCCGCCCAGTTCTTCGCCTTCAAGAGCGAGGCAGTCCGTGCGACCGCCTCCTGCGGCGAGGCGAAATACGAGGTCCCTGCGATGCCCGGCTGGCCGTGCTGCAGGCTTCCCTGAGACGACTGCGAAGAAGACTGTGTTTGCTGGTCGCTGGCGCATCCGGCAATGCCGCAGCCAAGCAAGAGGAGACCCATCCGCACACCGACGTACGACACGGCTGCGAGCGGCCCCACGTTCCACGATCGGTTGCGCATTGGTGACCCCGTTGGGTGTGACTCAACTCTGGCCTCGATGAATGGAGCGTACCAAGCCGCACAGTCAAGGGAACTCGGTTCATGTGAGGATTCATGAATCGCTCTCGATCACGCTCGGCTCGTGGCTCACTCGCACAGGCTCCTGCGAAGGGACCTTCCTCTTCCGTTCTGTTGCTGGATCCGCACAACGTCGCGCACAAAATCGAACTGACTCGATGCCGTGGCAGCGCTCGCAGAGCTCAATCAGCGATGTTGCACAGAATCCGAGTTGCCGGTGCTCGAGTGGCAAGTTTTCGTTGATGATCACTATCGTTTCCCTGAGCCGCAGATCGATGTGAGCGAACCGGTCCGCTTCGCTAACAGGCCGCTAAGGAGCTCGCTTCGATGGCGAGGGCGAGCCTGATGGGTCAGCCGCAAGGAGATGCGACGAAGCGATATTGGGCGAAATGCCGCGAGTCGTATCGACGCCGCGGATGTCCCATCAGGGTCGGCCGCAGCCCGAATGGAGTTTCTTAGCGGCCTGCTAAAGCACAGTCGCAGACGTGCCTTGCATGTTCTTTCCCTGCTCCCCGATCCGATCGGTGAAGCACACCTCCTACCCGACGGCGAAGCTCTGCGAGGCGTCGGGCGGGAGGAGGCCGGAACGAGATCGCCCGTCCGTCGGAACCCCCGGTGCCGCGGGAGCGCCCGAACTCCGCGGCCACGCGACGGAGTGGGCGCAACTCGCATTTGCCGGCAGCGACGCCACCATGCCAGCATCGATCCACACCATCGTCGGCAACGACCGCTTCAGTGTCATGATGGATGTCGCGACCGTCGTCCACCCGACGCTACGAGCGATCAGTCGTCGAGCCCCGCCGCAAGGTGGACTTCCCCGTCGCGGTGTTTCTCCTCGCCGGGGCGAAAGAGGGTGGAACCGATACCGGGAACCCGCCTGACGACCTGAAGCCAGGCTCGGCCAAGGTCCCAGCCGGCCGCAAGAGCGGCTCTTTGTGTCCAGATAACCGCCTTGGCCGGTCGGGCTCGTGCCTGTCCAACTTTGCTCACTGCTGCTGCAACTCTGCTTCTCAACGTTGCTTCGATTCAGCAGGGAGGACCCCCGAGCTTCCCTTCACAAAGCACGCCTCGGCAAGGCGACCGCCCAAAGGACGATACGACGCCCCCCCCGCGAACGCCCTCGCTCCCGCGTCGGTCCGCCCCTTCTCCCGGCGACTCCCAAATCCCGGATTTCCAGAGGCTCACGGCCCGAAACCGTTGCTCAGTCCCCGAAGAGAGACTATCTTCGAACCGACATCGCCCCCGGACCTCAACTGGTGCGGGCGTCGCCGTTCTCGGCTACGCAACCGCCCTGTTGACTCCGAGACGTGGGTCAGACGGCCCCGTCGGCTCCGGCTTCGCTGGCCGCCCCGTTGATGTCGGCAAGATCGTTTCCGTTGGACGTGGCCCCATAGTCACGCCGAAACGGAGTCATTGCCTTTCTCGATTGCCTGGATGAAAGCCCCTCTGCACATGCGACCGCATCTCTTTTTCACGACATGAAAGCTTGTGCCTCATGTCGTTGCGCGTCGATACGCAGAGAGCAGACTGCCGTGGCAATCACCGCGAGCGGCGCGGTGATCCCTTGCCCTCGTAACCCCATCTCACCGCTGTCTCATTCGGCCTGACGGCGTTCGCCGACGGCCTCCACCTCCGAGGATTCCTGCCATCAGCTACCCGCCCCGTCGTCCGCCTTTCCGCAGCGAGCCCATGGGCCCGCGCCTGAACGATCGCATTCGTATCACTCCGATCCGTCTCTTGGATGAGAACGGAGAGATGGTCGGCATTGTCGAAACCGATGATGCCCGCCGCAGGGCCATGGAGCTTGGGCTTGATCTCGTCGAGATCGCCGCAGACGTGCGTCCTCCCGTCTGTCGCATCATGGACTACGGGAAGTTCAAGTACGAGCAGTCCAAGAAGGACAAGGCCAACAAGGCGAAGAGCAAGGCTTCCGAACTCAAGGAAGTGCGCCTCGGCCGATCGATGAAGATCGGCGAGCACGACATCGCGATTCGTGTGGCCCAGGCTCGCCGCTTCCTCATCGAAGGCCACAAGGTCCAAATCGTCCAGAACTTCAAGGGTCGTGAGATCGCCCACCGCGACCGCGGCGACGTCCGCATGCGGGCAATCGTGGCCGAACTCGCCGACCTCGGACGCGTCGAACTCATGCCCCGCATGAACGGCCGCCGCCTCACCATGATCATCGGCCCGGACAAGCAGCGGGTCGAGGCATGGAAGAAGGCCCAGCGTGCCGCGGGCAAGCCGGAGCTCCCGTCGGTGCCGGACATCATCGATGAAATCGATGATGACGACGACGACGAAGGTGACACCGAGGCCTAACAGCCCGTGGCGCCGGGACCGATGCTCGACACGAGAGCCCCGCAGGCTCCCAAGACACTCGAATTGACAAGCGACCCGGCTCGCAGCCGGGTCGCTTTGTTTCGTGCTGAATGTGCGGGCCGCGCGTCCCGGCGTCAGAGTTCGACCATCACCATGTCGCTCTCGACCCGCTCATGCTCGTTCGCCGGCAGATGGGCCTGAGCCAGCATCTCGAGCCCGGGGACGCGTACCATCGCAGCCCGAGTCGCCGCATCGTCGAATGCATGCGGGTATCTGACCTGCCATTCGGCGAGAAGCTCGATCCCGATCTGGGACTCGCTCTTGGCGAATTCCTTCGATGGAATCGCCGCCCGGAACACCTGCAATCGGCCCTTCGCGTTCTCGAACGTTCCGGCCTTCTCGGTCCAGGTGACGCTCGGAAGAACGACGTCGGCCTTCGCGGTCAGACCGCTGGGCAGCGTGTCGATCAGCAGGACAAACGTGTGACGTACCGCTTCGATCAGGGCCGGCGTCGCCCATTCGCTCGGATAGTTGCCGGTGATGATCGAGGCGCCGAACTCCGGCTTCGCCACCTCACGCAGGAACCCGTTGAAGTCCTCGACCTTGCGGCCAATAGCAAGCGCCTCAAGCACACGTCGGACGCCGCGAGCATTCGGAGCCTTCTCGCCGTAGAGCGTGAACCCGCCCGCGAAGGTCTTGTCCATGCCGTGCGCTGGAATCGCTCCGACTGCCAGAAGGGCGTTTGGATCGACCGCCAGGGCGTAGCTCGCCAGATGGAAGGCATCCTCGCAAGAGAGCATCGGGCTGACCAGGAGGGCGAGCCGCTTGTGTGCGACCGTACCGAGCGATCGCATCTGCTCGTTGATCCGCTCAAGCGCCGCAGCCCAGGCGGCGGACGCCTGCGTCCGATCCGCGAGGTCCTCACCCTTCACGAGCGGCATCGCCAAGCGATCCTCGCGATGCACGAACTTCCAGCCGTAGCGAACCTCGTCGGTGATCCACCACTTGTTGACATCGGGGTTCGTGCGCGGCTTGACCCGGTAGATGTGGCCGTCGTTGTGCTCCACCCAAACGTTGTCGCCGCTGGCGGTGATGCCGTCGATCGATGGCGTTCGCTTCAGGTACCAGACGCGCTGCTGGAAAAGGAAATCCTTGTCGAGAAGGGCTCCGACCGGGCAGATGTCCGTGACGTTCGCGCTGAGTTCGTTTGCCAAGGCCACGCCAGGGAAGACGTCGATCTGCTCCAGGGAGCCGCGACCGTCGACCATCAGTTCACCGGTTCCGGTCACCTCGCGGGTGAAGCGGACGCATCGGGTGCACATGATGCAGCGGTCGCTGTACAGCAGCACGTTCGGACCGATGTCCTTCTTCGGCTGCTTGATCTTGTCTTCCTCGAAGCGGCTCACCCCTCGCCCGTACTGATACGAGTAGTCTTGGAGGTGGCACTCGCCGGCCTTGTCGCAGACCGGGCAGTCAACCGGGTGATTGATGAGCAGAAGCTCCATCACCGACTTCTGGTTGGCGACGGCCTTCGGGCTGTCCGAGTAGACGACCATGCCGTCAGTCGCTGGCTGCTGGCAGGTCGGGACGAGCTTCGGGAAGGGCTCGAGCTTGCCGGTCTTGGGATTCGGAGCCCACACCTCAGCCAGGCAGATGCGGCAGCTCGCCACCACCGAGAGCCCGGGGTGATAGCAGTAGTGGGGAATCTCCATCTCCTGGTCCAGGGCGGCCTGGAGGATGGATTGCCCCTGCTTGAACTCAACCGCGCAGCCGTTGATCGTGATCGTGGGCATAGAGAGCGGGGATTGTACGGGAAGCCGACAGCCCGCGCGTCCTCATCGGCCGGTCTGTACATGTCTTCCCGATCACCCTCCGGCCGGCGAGGTCCGCATCGGCACCGGAATCACCCGACCGACCGGGCCCGACTGCCCCCCGACCCCCGCCGCGGCCCGCGGCGCCAGCAGGATGAGCGTTGCGGAGATGGCGTTGGGATCGATTCGGAATCGCTCCGCGACGGCCGTTCGATAGGCTTCCATCTGCGGCCGGTAGCGATGAACGAGGGAAGCTCCGAAGTCAGTGCCCTTTCCATCAGGCGAGCTCTCGACGGCAGACTCCCGATCGGTCTTGAAGTCGAGGATGCGGGCCGACGTCGGTTGCTTCCGAGGCCCCGTCAGGACAAGGCGATCGATGGCCCCCTGCTCGAGGCCATTGGTCTTGGGATCGATCCGCGCGAACCGCCATTCACGGCGCACCTCGCAGGTCTCCTTCGGCCGTACCAACTGGCGCCGGACCTCGGGCACCGCGAGCGCATCGCGCACCAGCGCAAGGCACTCGCTGCAGCATCGCAACTCCTCGTCGGCTGCAAGTCGCACACCCAAGGTCGCCACCGCACGTCGGGCCGCATCGAGAAGCTCATCGTTCGAGGGGTCCTCGGACGCCTCCTCGCCGGCCCATTCGATCGACTCCATCATCGCGTGGGCCAGAACTCCGCGAAGCATGGCCCAACGTCGGGCCGCACCAAGCTCCGGTCCCGCCTCCTCGCCGTCGACCAGGATCGGACGCTCCCGCTCCGAGGCACTCGTGGCTTTCACGATTCGGAGCCCGCTCGGCGCAGCGAGTCGAATGGAAGTTCGGGGCTCGGCGGTCGCGCAGACAGTTCGACCTGTTCCGTCCTCAGCTTGGGCAAGCACACCGCGATCACCGCGAGAGAAGGCCCGGCCTGCCGCCGAGGCGTTCGGGCACCAAGCCCCGCGCAGGATGCCCGCGAAGCTGTTGCCGAAACTCATGCCACTCTTGGTCTCGGCCGGGCCAACCACGACAAAGAGACCTCGCTTCGCCCGCGTCAGGGCGACATAGAGGGTCGAAAGAAACTCGCGATAGGACTCTTCCGTCACCTCATCAATGACCTTCGCAACCTCACCATCACGCACCGACTCCGCGGCCCAGCGCGTGACCCGCACGAACGGTCCCTGCGGATCACCTTGGGCCCGCACCGCGGCAATGGGCGTCCGCATGCGGAATCCCTGATCGATGTCGCACAGGACCACCGCATCGAACTCGAGTCCCTTCGACTGGTGCACGTTCATGACGGTGACGCCCCCGCCGCCGTCCTCGTCGAGCTCCAACGCTCCTAACGCGGCGCTCACGTCGGCCGGACGCCGCTCGCTCGCCCCCGCCAGATCGAAGGCCACGGCGTGCTCGATCAGCTCATCCAAACGTCGCGCTTCGCGGGCATCAACCGAAGGGAGCACGGCGTCGCGCCAGCGCCGGAAGGTCTCCGCATATCCGTCGCGATCGAACTTCGCCCTCAGGGCCGCGCTCACACGATGTCGGGAAAGGGCGCGATCAGCGTGATGGTCATCGGGACCGAGACCCACGACCGGGCCCAGCGGCGAGCGCCCCACGTGGAAGCACGCGATGGTGTGATCAGGGTGATCCGCAAGAGTGACGGCAGCGATGAACGCGGTCACGCTCGCGGCATCCAACAGCGACCCGACACCGCGGGCCGAAGCGGCGACCCCGGAATCGCGAAGCCGGTTGAGCATGCCGGCGACGGGAGCGTTGCGCCGGCAGAGGACGCCGATCGAGAGCCGCGGATACGCGGCGGCGAGTTCCGCGACCACCCCTGCCGCATGGTCGAGCGTGCGTTCCTGCTGCACCCGAGAGTCGTTCCGCGCCCCTTCGACCTTCGGCGTCACGTGCAGTTCGACAACGCCAGCGAGGCCGGCCTTCGCCGCCGTGTGAGGAATCCAGTTGCGCAGCCAGCCCTCGACCGCCGAGCGGTGTGCTGGGTCGCGTTCGTGCAAGGCGGGATTCGTCGAAAGGCCGTCAAACACCTCGTTCACCGCGTCAAGGACGACCTGACTGCTGCGGAAGCTCCGGGTCAGCGTGTCGTTCCGCATCGGAAGCTCGCCGCCCTCAAGGACCAGCGCCGGCAACCGGTCCAGGAGCGCCGGTGACGCGCCGCGCCAGCCGTAGATCGACTGCTTCAGGTCACCGACCACGAAGAGGCTGCGCTCGTTCGGATCGCCGCTGGTGATCTCGCGGATGATCGGCAACAGCGCCCGCCACTGTGGGACGCTGGTGTCCTGGAACTCATCAAGCAATGCATGACGGAATCGCGCATCAAGGCGGAAGAAGAGTTCCTCCATGCCCGGCAGCGCAGCGGCGTCACCTAACGCGAAGGTCAGGTCGTCGAAGGTGACCGCCCCGGCACTGGCCTTGATCGCCCGGAATGCGTTGTCGAAGACCGCCGCGAGGTCACGAAGACCGAGGGTGTGGCGCCGCTGCGCGTCGATCGCGAGCGCGACGGCGTGTTCGACTAACGGTTCGTACGCCGCCACGACGTCACCATGGAGCTCGCCGTAGTAAGTGTGGTCGCCAGCCCGCACCTTGGCCCCGATCCCGCCAGCCAAGAGCTTTCCCCAAGCCTCGACATCGTGCGACCCAACCTCCTGAAGTTGTGTGAGATCGGCGGTGATCGCCTTGGCTTGCCGCGCCGTTGCCCGCGGCGCCGCCGCCGCAAGTTCGGCCACCATGGCGCGGACGTCGTCGGCGTCGGCGATCGCCACCTTGGGCCACTCCCACGCGCTGGGAAGGCTCTGCCGATAGATTCGCAACACGGGCCGAACAGCGCCCAGGATCGCATCACCGATCGAGAGCCGAGGATGGCCCTTGTTGATCGCCGCGATCGTCGCGAGCAGCGATTCGGCGTCGTTCTCCTCGAGCATCCGTTCGACCGCCAGCGCCTCGAGCCTCGATGTCTCAAGCTCGTCCAGGACCCTCGGTTCCGGCGGCACGCCGAGCTCCGCTGCGAATGCCATCACCATCGAGGCAAAGAGCGAGTCCAGCGTGCGGATCTGAAGCCGATCGATCACCGCCACCACGCGCTCCAGCGTCTCAATCGCCTCGGCCTCGCTCGGCGCCGCAAGCCCGCCGGCAACCGCCAGCCCTTCGCGCGCCTTCGCATCGAGAGCAGCCTTCGCCAGCCGTCCGAGCACGCGGTCGCGGATCTCGGCCGCGGCCGCCCGCGTGAAGGTGCTGGCCAGGAGCGTCTCCGGCGGCGCACCGCGGCGTAACAGTTCGATCGCCCGCCCCGAGAGCCGGAAGGTCTTCCCGCTTCCGGCGGAGGCGAGGATCCGCTCGTGCTCGAGCGCCGGAGCCGACGACGTCGACCCGAAGGTCGCGGACGCGCGACCGCTCACGACTCGCCTCCTTCGCGGGCCTCGACCATCTCGCGTCGCGATCCGTCATCGCCCCCGAAGACCTGGCGTTGCAGGATGCCCTCGAAGGGATCGTCCCAGCCGATCGGATCCCCCAGCGTGAACTCACCGGACCGGATGCGTTCGACCACGGCCGTTGCGACGGCCTTCGCCTCGTCGATCTCCTCGTTGCTGAACCCGGCGCTCACCCAGCCGCATCGCGACGGATCGGAGGGCAGGCGAACGTAGCCGGTCTCGATCTTCGCGTCGACACCGCCCAACATCGATCGCATGCCCAGAAGGTAAAGCGGCAACTGGAGGTCAAACCACTCGCCGGTGCCGTTCTTGCCGCGGCGATGAGCCTCTCGCGGCGACTTCCCCGCGTCACCGGTCTTGTAGTCGATGATTCGATAGCGCTTGGTGGCGGCATGATGATCGATGCGGTCGATCTGCCCGCGAATATGCATTGGCGTGAGACCCTTGGGGCTGATCGCGAAGGTCTTGGGCAGCCAGATCTCCGAGGAATGGATGGTCCAGCCATCAGCCGCATGTCGGGCCTGCCAACGGGCGAAGGGCTCGAGCCGGCGGCGCATGATGTCCAACTGGAGGCGCACGGCGGGAAGCGGCTTCGCCCCATAGGTCTCGCGGGCCCGCGCGACGAACGCACGGTCAATGGCGAGGGCGATCGCATCCGCGTCGGTGCACGCCGCGAGCCCAGACTCCTGGGCGAACCAACGCATCGTTGCGTGCACCACGGTGCCGAGGTCCGGCACGGCGATCTCATCAAGGTCGTCCTCGACCGCCTCCAGCCGCTCGATCCGCCCCAGCCAGAACCGCATCGGACAGGCCAGGAAGTCCCGGAACGCGGTCACGCCCATCGAGGCAATCTCGCGTGCCTCTTCACCGGGCGCGGGCACCACGAATCCGCTGCGACCGTCGGCTCGGGGCCGCCATGCCCGTTTGCCCGACAACGCTTGGGCGGGATCCGCAAGACGCTCGACGCGTCGCGCAAGGGCCTGACCCCGACAGCGCAGGAGGAGGCGACTGGGCGTGAGCGGGTCGCCCTCCTCGGTCCGGCGCATCACCACGAACTGCAGCGAGCGCGACCGTGCGACGAGAACGTCGAGCAGGGCCGCATCACGGGCCGCCCGTCCCCGGCGCGTCGTCATGCCTAACAGTTCGCGCACCGACTCGGGAACCAGCCCGTCCTGACCGCCGCCGCCGGGAACGAGACCTTCGTTCATGCCCAGCACCACGACATGAGGAGCCGGCTCAAAGAGGAGCTCCAGCCACCCGATCGCCTCGACGGCCCGTTCGCGGGGCTCGACCGGCAGCCGGATCCCGTCGGCGAGTTCCATCGCCAACTCCAACCTGTCTGCACTCCCCCGCAACGTCGGGTGCACCGCATCGACGCCCGCAAGGGCGGTTGCGATGGCTTCGATGGCCGCATCACCACCCTTAGCGCCCGCCTTCGTCAGCTCGCCCAGCGCAGCCTCGGTCGCCTCCGCGCCCGAAGCAAGGCGTCCAAGCCAGCGGTCGATGCTAGCGATGGATCGACGCACGATGTCGAGGTCATCGCCCGGCACGTCCGAATCGGGGAGCGAGTCGAGCGACGATGGCAGGCAGGCCATGCGAACCGCATCCAGTGCGGCTATCGGGTCTGCCGAATCCAAATCCAAATCACCGCGCACGAGCAACTCGACTGGTGGCCGTCGGATGAGCGCAGCGAGATCCTCGACCGACCGCGAGGCCCGATATGCCGCGGCGTCCGTCAGCACGCGACCCACCGGCGAGGCGAGGAGCGGTTCGCCCGCCGCCGCATGCACATCAACCCCAGCATCGCGCGCGGCCAAGGCGAGTTCAGCCGCCGACTCGGCGTCGCCGAGGCCGATGGTGATTTCATCGCACGCAAGCTCCGGCTGGACGGCCACCCGATCGGCGATGAAGTTCAGGGCCGACTCGGCCGCGTCGCGCGGGCTTTCCGCGGTGACGATCGACTCTTCAGGGATATCGATCTCGGATTCGTTCCAGCGATCGTTCGCGGCGCCGAGTTCGTCGAAGCGATCGGCCAATTCCTCTCTGCCGGCGACAATCGCCAGCACCGAAGGAAATCGTCGGATCGCGCAGCGTTGCATCGGAGCAAGGTCCAGCGTGCCGACCAGGGCAAGGGACTCGAAGGCGAGCGTCGCCTTGGCCAAGATTCGCTCGCGGGCCTTCCGTGGAAGGATGAGTCCCGCTGCGTCGAGGCGGACTGCGACCTCCGCGGAGAGCGCTTCCAGTGCCAAGAGACGGGTCGGATCGCCCTGCATCGTCTCGACGCTTCGGGCGGCATCGGCAAAGGTGCGGCCGGCCGCGTCGAGGTCGTCCTCAAGGCGAGCAATGCCGCGAGCGAGCCGCCGCCACAGGGCCGGATCGGCCACGTGTCCGCGCGGGACGAAAGGCGCTGCCTGCCCCGCCGCGTGCTCCTGAAGGACCGCTTCCCACGCCAATGTCCGCTCCAGCGGCGACGCGATCTCAAGTCGAGCTGCCAGATTCCCTTCGGCCGTCGCCAATGGGGCAAATGCCCTTTCAAGGAGACGCCCGATGGTCGCGAACGTCGGCACTTCGCAGGCGAGGCCCCGACCCGCCGCCTCGCGCAAGATCGCGTGCATCAAGAGCCTACCTGCTCTCGACCCCGGGACCACGATGAGCCATCGCGAGAGGTCCGCGATGCCTGGAACATCCGAGTGACTGTGCTCGATGAGGAGCCGCGCGGCCTCTTGTGCCATGGGGCGGCGCGTATCCACGAAGCGTCGCGTCACGCTGCAATCGCCTGCATGGTTCTTGGCGGTCGTCACGTCATGCACTCTACCATTCCCGCTTCCGACGTCGGCGATTCCGACGGCAATGGCGAGCACATCGACCGGCGCGCAAAGGACCGCCGACGACAGGATCCGCCGCCGCGCGGTAGTCTCTTCGACAATCAGATGCCGCTTCCGATGGCATCGCACTCAGAGGAGATTCCGCGATGGGTTTCGTTTCAGAGTTTCGTGAATTCGCCCTCAAGGGCAACGTCGTTGACATGGCTGTTGGCGTCATCATCGGTGCCGCATTCGGCAAGATCGTCAACAGCATGGTGCAGGACATCTTCATGCCGCCACTGGGCCTGATGATTGCCGGCGTGAACTTCAAGGACGCGAAGTACATCCTTCAGCCGAAGATCGAAGCTGTTGCTGCGATCGAGGGCAAAGCCGCCGTGGTCGGTCAACCGGAGGTTGCGATTGCCTACGGCAACTTCGTCAATCTCTGCATTGAGTTTGTCATTGTCGCTCTTTGCCTCTTCATCGTCATCAAGGCGATGAATAAGGTCATGGCGGCGAAGGGCAGCTTCGTGCCGGCCATCCCGGGCTTCGGCAAGAGGGAGTGATGTCTGCTTCGGTCGCAGCGTGATCCGACGGCACTCGGTCAGTTTGCCAACCATCGCGAAGGAGTACCCGACCCGCGGCCAACGCCGCGGGTCGGTTCATTTCGCTCATCGCCGAGCGGCGCCCAGCGTCTCGAGCTCCATGCGAAGTTCGCCATCGAGGAGTTCGATGTCACGCAACCGCACACGCCGACGGTCGGCAAGCTCGAAGGTCGTGGCGACGCCCTCGCCCCGAAGAACCGGAAGCAGGACAGCGCGAAGGTCATCGCCCGCGTCGGCACCTAGCGATTCGATCGCGGACGCAAGCGTTGACCGGGTGAGGAAGGGAACCGGCAGGCGACCAAGGTGAAGCGTCCCCAGGTTCGGCTGGAGCCACTCCCCTTCCACGCTCGGCATGATGGTGATGACGGCAATCGCAGGCAGACCCGTCGTCGCCGCCCCGACCTCGGCGCGACCGTCACTGAACCGAACCTGCACATCGCCGATCGGGGCGATTCCGACATGGTCGCACCACGCCGCGAGGCGTGTCGCGAGCCAGGCGTTGACGTCCTCCTCGCGGATCCGAACCGCCCATGGCTCGGCGTCAGGCCGAATGCGATAGATCTCGCTGACGCAGGCCTGCTCGAATCGCTCCCCCCGGTCGGCGTCAACGACGGACGACTTGGAGTCGGCTCCGACCGCCCGCCACCATGCGGGAGGACGGAGTTGGACGATCGCCACCAGAACCAGGGCCGCGATGAGCGTCCCGACGGTCAAGAGAAGTGACCGAGCCCGCCGCCGCGGCCTCACCCGTTCCACCGCGAGACGACGAGCGTGTCATTCTGCCCGCCGAAGCCGAAGGAGTTCGACAGGCAGACGTCAACCTTGGCGGGGCGCGCGGTGTTCGGCACGTAGTCCAGGTCGAGTTCCGGGTCCGGGTTGGAGTAGTTGATCGTCGGCGGCAGCATCCCGCTCTGGATGGCCATGACGCAGGTGATGAGTTCCACCGCGCCGGCGGCGGCGATCAGGTGCCCCATCATGCTTTTCACGGAGCTCATCGGGATGTCCTTGGCGAGCGGGCCGAAGACACGCTTCACGGCGAGCGTCTCGATCGAGTCGTTCTCCTTCGTGCCGGTGCCGTGGGCGGAGATGTAGTCGATCGGGGCCCGGCCGTCGGCACGGCGCGTGGCGGCGTCGATTCTCGCCTGCCGCAGGGCCATCGTCATCGCGGCCGCCGCGCCACGTCCCTCGGGCTGGATGTCGGTGATGCGGAAGGCGTCGGCGCTTGAACCGTACCCTAACACTTCGGCCACCGGCGTCGCCCCGCGGGCCATCGCGTGTTCGAGCGTCTCAAGGATCACCATGCCCGAGCCCTCGCCCATCACGAAACCGTCGCGGTCACGGTCGAACGGGCGGCTGGCCTTGGTGGGATCGCCCTTGCTTGTCGACAGGGCGGTCAGGCGATTGAAGCCGGTCACGCCGAGCATGTGGATCATGGTGTGCGTGCCGCCGGCCATCATCAGGTCGGTGTCGCCTCGCTTGAGGATCGTGCAGGCCTCGCCAATCGCCTGGGTGCTGGCCGCACACGCGGTGAGGCAGTTGTAGCTCGGTCCGCGCAGGCCGAACTCGCGAGCGAGATGCGAGACGGGCATGTTCGGTTCCTGCTCGATCTCGCGCATGGCGGTCATCTCGCGCAGGGCTGCGGCCGCCCAGCGCGGGCCGTCGATCGCCTGTTTCGAAGGATCCCATCCGGCGATGTTTGCGGCGACGTAATGCTCGGTGTCGAGGACGCCCTCTCCGGCGCCAAGGTAGATGCCGGCGCGGCGGCGGTTGAGTCCCTTCCACGATGAAAGCCCGGCCTGCTCCCACGCCTGACGGGCGGCGCCGAGGGCGAAGCAGGTGTTGAGTCCGGCGGTGCGGTGTACCTGGGCGTCTTCCACGAAGTTGGCGACGTCGAAGTTCCGCACCTGGGCGGCGAAGGTCGTCGGAAAGGTGCGGGCGTCAAAGCGGTCGATTGGGGCCATGCCCGACTCGCTTCGCATGAGACGGCCCCAAACGGTCTGGAGGTCGTGCCCTAGCGGCGTGACCCAGCCCATGCCGGTGATGACGATGCGTGGCGGTTGTGGCATGGTGAGCGAAGCGTTAGGGGTGGGCGCGAAGGACGATCGCGGCGGTTTGGCCGCCGAGGCTTGTGGTCGAGACGAGAATGTGACCCAGCCTTGCCGAGGACGAGGGCGCTGCGTTGGCGACAAGGGACGAGCGTGTCGTATTGATGCGGGCGGGCAACGTCTGGGTCCGCAGGCACTGGGCGGCGATCGCGACCGAGAGGGCCCCGCAGCCGGCTCCGCAATTGCCGACGAAGGGCATCACCTGAATGACGGGAATCGACGTCGCCCGGCTTCCGAAGACCTTGCCCATTGCCGCGGCCTCGGCCGCATCAAGATGGGCAATGCCCGAACCGAACGGAACGATGGCGTCAATTGCATCAGCGCCGATCCCGGCGTCCGCGATCGCATTGGCCATCGCCGCGGCTATCTCCTCCCCCGTCTCGTTCACCATCACCCCGACCGTGTCGGGACAGAAGCACTGGGCAGCCGCATAGCCGGCCACCTCGGCGATGGGCGTTGCCCCGCGGGCCGTCGCCGAATCGAGTGCCTCGAGGACGAGGATGCCTCCGCCCTCACCTAACAGTCCGCCCGTCGCCGCAGGATCGAAGGGACGGACGACCGTGGCCGGATCGACACCCTCCGGCGTCGGGGCCAGCCGCTTGGCAAAGACCTGTCGGAGCATGCCCATCGGGTGCAGTCGAGCCTCGGCGCCGCCGGAGAGACACGCGTCGGCGTCACCGCGCTCGATCACCCGCATCGACTCGCCGATCGAAAGCGCCGCCGAGGTCTCCGCACAGGTGATCGTGTTCGACGGCCCCTGACAGTCGTGGATGATCGTCACGTGGCAGGCGAGCATGTTGGGCAGGTACTTGAGGAGCCAGAGCGGGGTGAGGTTACTCATCCCCTGCGTGCCCCACAGGGCGTAGCTAAACGTGCCTGCCTCGTCGCGGGCCGTGTAGAGGGCGGTGGTGAGCTCGTCGATGTCCGCGGCAATGAGGCCAGCCCCGATGTGACAGCCGACGCGATCAGGCGAGAGCGTCGGCGTCGCCCCTTCGGCTGACCCCTCCATCGACTTGGTCAGGAGACCGGCATCTCGCACCGCCTCATGGGCGGCGCCGACCGCGAGCTCGATATCGCGGGCCATCACCTTGGTCGCCTTGCGGTAGCTCTTGGGCACGTAGCTCTTCACGTCGAAGAGCTCGGCCGGAATCTCGGCGGCGGCGCTGGTCGGCAGCCCCGACGCGTCCCAGCGAGCGATCGGCCGAAGGGCGGAGCGGCCCTCGATCATGGCCTGCCAGAGCGGTGCCATGCCCACCCCGAAGGCGGAGACGGGGCCGAGGCCGGTGATGACGACACGACGACGTGCGGGACGGGACATGAAGGAGGAGATGGTAGCAGCGGGGCCGAGCCACGGTGAGCCTGCCGCGCTTGAGGCTCTTGGCCTCCGAATTCGCGGGTGGCTTCGTTGCCGGACACGCCGCGAAAGTCGACGACGCGCCGAGACGCGCGTGACGCGGCTTCGGCGTCGAACGCAAACGTTTCGCTCGGACCGATCCACGGAATCAGCGACACCCGCTTCAGCGCGATGATCGATTCGATATCGACTCCGTGATGCGCTCCCGAGGAACACGCCGACTCGATGACCGAGGCGAGAACGGCATCGCTCCCGTTCTCGCGCCACGCCTCGAGCAACAGCGAAATCGTCGCCGCCTTCCTCGGCCGTTCACCGAACATCGAACGGCTGGAGGCGAATCGCTGTCGCTGGGAGGTGGCCTCGGCGGGAGGAACCTGAGGCGAATGGAGCGGTGCATGGATCCCACCAACCTCTCGCATGCCGCTCCATTCGTTCCGCTATCTCCGACCCACTCCGGCCGCGCGCCTCGCGATGAGCATCGCCATCTCGAGCGCCTGTTCGTAGTTCAGCCGCGGATCGACTTGGGAGACGTAAGCCTTCGAGAGGTCGACTTCGCTCAGGCCGCGGGCCCCGCCGGTGCATTCGGTGACGTTCTCGCCGGTCACCTCGAGGTGGACGCCGCCGAGGGTCGTGCCCTCGTTACGGTGGATTTCGAAGGCCTGCTCGAGCTCGGCGAGGATGTGCATGAACTTGCGGGTCTTGACCTGCTTGCCGGCCCAGTCGCCCTCGGCGGGCACTACCGTCTCGGTGTTGCCGTGCATCGGATCGCAACTCCAGAGGACCGTGCGTCCCATTCGTTTCACGGTCTGGAGGAGCGGCGGCAGGCACTTCGCGATCTTGTGGGCCCCGAAGCGATGGATGAGGGCCAGGCGGCCCGGCTCTTGGTGAGGGTCTAACGTCTCGATCAGCCACGCTAACAGTTCGCTCGACGTCTCGGGGCCTACCTTGACGCCGATCGGGTTGGCGATGCCGCGGAAGTACTCGACATGAGCCGAATCGCGGGTCGCGGTGCGCACGCCGATCCACGGGAAATGGGTGGAGAGGTCGTACCAGCCGGTGCGGCGCGGCACTTGGCGGGTCTGGGCCTGTTCGTAAAGAAGGACCAGGCCCTCATGGCTCGTGTAAAAGTCGACGCGGTTGATCTGTCCGACCTCGCTGCCGGCGAGCGTCTCCATGAAGCGGAGACTTTCGCCGATCGACTCGACGATGCGCTGGTAGTCGGCGGCGAGCGGAGAGTGGCGAACGAAATCGAGATCCCAGTAGTCGGGATGGTGAAGGTCGGCGAATCCGCCGTCGACGAGGGCCCGGATGAAGTTGAGGGTCAGGGCCGACCGTTCGTAGCCACGGAGAAGGAGCATCGGGTCGGGTACGCGATCCACCGAGGTGAACCCAACCCGATTGACGATGTCGCCGCGGTAACTCGGGAGCGTCGTCCCGTCCTTGGTTTCCATCGGGTTCGAACGAGGCTTTGCGTATTGGCCGGCGAAGCGGCCCACCCGGATGATCCGCTTCCGCGAGCCGTGGGTCAGAACCAGGCTCATCTGGAGGAGGATCTTGAGGAGGGCCGTCGTATGGCCGCTGTCGCAGGCGTCGAAACTCTCGGCACAGTCGCCACCCTGAAGGAGGAACCGCTCGCCTCGCGCCGCCTCGGCGAGTTGCCGCTTCAGCGTTTCGACCTCGCCGGAGGTCACGAGCGGCGGCAGCTTCGCAATAGCCGCCACGACCGCCTCGGCGGCGGCTGGATCGGGATAGTCGGGCTGCTGGTCGGCCCGGAAAGACCGCCACGACGTGGGTGACCAGGGGCGATCGGGGGTCGTCGAAGCGGCGTTCGGGGGGAGGGGCATCGGAAGCGTGGCCCAAATTGTGGACCAATGTGGACCAGTGTGGCCATTCGGATGGGACGGAAAGGGAGCCGAATCGGAGGAATCTGCCGATAGCTCAATGCGGGCGACAGGACTTGAACCTGCACGGGTGTTACCCCATGGGAACCTAAATCCCATGCGTCTGCCAATTTCGCCACGCCCGCGTTCGAACCCGCATCGTACCCTTCCCGCTCGAACATCACTGCCCGAGCGTTCCCGTTCGTACGGCATCGACCTCCATGTCCCTCAGCCAGTCCGCCGCCCTCAACGTCGTCCCGCTTCTCGCCCGGCTTGTTCTCGCTGCAGTGTTCATCCCTGCGGGCTACAACAAGCTCATGAAGGAGGCGGAGTTCTCCGGCGAGGAGGCCAAGCGACTCCGCGAATTGAGCGTCATCGCCTCGTCGTCGAACTCGCTGACCGGCAGCCAGAGCGGCATCCCGCCGGCGGTCGCCCTTGCAAACCCCCTTGTGGGACAGGCGGCACCTCCAAAAGTCGTTGATCCCGCGGCCCCTTCGAAGCCGACCACCGACGAAACGCCGGTCACCAATCCGCCCGCCAAGCCCTCTGACGGCGCAACCACGGCGCCTCCCGTCGCCGGCGAGCCGGTGAAGGCCCGCGCCCTGCACCGGGTCACGATCATGGTCGACAAGGCCGGCTGGCCCTACCAGACTTGGCTTGCCTGGCTGGCTGCGGTGACCGAGTTTGTCGGCGGCATTTGTCTCGTCCTCGGCCTCTTCACCCGAATGTGGGGCCTGGGACTCGCAGTGACGATGGGAGTAGCGTTCTACCTGACCAGCTACGACCAGGTGCTCTCAACGATGGTCATCGGGATGCCCGTCGACGGTTTCACCCGCTACTCAAGCCAGGTCGCCCTCTTCGCACTCGCGTTCGGCCTCTTTCTGACCGGCGCCGGCTCGGGAAGCATCGATCGCCGGCTGAGCAGCGGCGGCGGAAGCGGCGGCGGCAAGAAGCCTGCCAGCGATGGCTAACGATTCGCTCACCTCGGCAGGTCACCATCAGGGGCGAGTGGGCGATCCGGACGGCTCCGGCGTCAGCGTCGACTTGGTAGGGCCGCCGCCGACCGGAACCGTCGGCATCGAGGTGATCGGTTCCGACGAGGGTTGCGGTCCGGAACGGATGTCCCAGGTCGGGTCGCCGATGTAGCTGACCGCATCGCGGTCCCAAAAAAGTCCGGTCAGGTCCTTGAGCTCTTCCTCGGGCACAAGATCACCCGCCTCACGGCGCACCGCTGCCGCGAAACGATCCGGGTCGTTCTCAAGCCAGCCCTCGAAGGTGACGTCGCCAATGTTCATCTCCGCAAGCTGAGGCCAACGCCGCACCAGTTCATCGATGATCGCATCGTTGTTGTAGGTCCACGCAGCATGCAGCGTGTGGGCGCCGGGCTTCTCCGTAAACCACTTCAGCGTGCCCCATCCGGCCCGGCCGAACCAGGTGACCACGACATAGCCGACGTGAGCCCGCACTCCGAAGTCCTCAACCAGCATCGCCGCCGCGCTGTCCGGGCCATCGACGTTCCCGATCAGGCAGTTGCCGACACCAATCCAGGCTTTGGGGGACTCATTGTTGATGTCCAGCACTGCGCCGTCGATGCAGGTGATGGCGATCGCCCCGTCCTTGGGGCCGAGCCGGCCGGCCGGCTTTCGAAAGCCGAGCTCAAGACCCCGTTCGGTGGCATGACCGCCGGTGAGCACGAGATCGATCTGCCGGGTATTGATGGCATCGGCGACCGCCTTGCCGATCGAATCTTGATCGAGAGTTCGCGAGGTCGTCTTCCGTTCCGTCTTCGCCGTGCCTGGTGACGCCGGCTCGCCTTCCGACTCCTCGTGCATCGTGAAGTGCCAGGCGCTCTCCTCGCTCCACCACACCGCGCTGGCGAAGATCCCCATCGGAAAATCGGCCGTTCCCAGCGCGTGACGGGCAACGAGCGGCTTGGTGTCGGTGACAAGGCGCATGGCCCCCGCCGCCGTGCGAGCCGTAATCACCCCCCACCGCAGGTCCGACCGTGGATCCTCGTCGATCTTCCGCATCGCCCGATGGAGTCCACCGACGAACGCCCGACCGGCCTGCTCGGGCTTGAGGACAACGGCCAGCAGTCGGGACTCGGCGCTTCGAATCGGCTGGATGAGCGACTCGGGCTTGGCCGCATCGAAGGTGACTCGGGCGACCATTCGTTCACCGCCGTGCTTGGCGACGAGGGCGTCGGCGACCGCCTTCCATGCGGGGTCGGCCTCGGCCTCGGCGGAAATGGCCACCGTGTAATAGCCGGGCTCGATCGCATCTCGTGACTCGGTGATGCCAACAAGCGATGGCGTGGGCTTCGGCACTGCCTTCGGTTCGCCTTGTGGTGCCAGAAGCTGCGCCCATGCCGACGCGAGCAGCGCTTGCGAGAGGACCTTGATGGCCGGGATCGTCATGGTCGAATCCTATCCTCAGGCGCGGTGGTCTTCATAGCGATCGCCTCGGCCAGTTCCTCCGGCCGCTGCGAACCGATCAGGACCGACGAGCCGTTTGCGAGTGCCAAGGTCACGCCGCGGTTTCCGCTCACGTTGTAGCACCATCCCTTGAAGCTCCAGCGCACGCCCCAACCGCCGTAATCCATGATCGGGTGATAGGTGACCGCGGAGGCGCTGCGAATGTCACGGCAGGCAATGCGACGCTTCACGACCCACATGTAGCGAATCAGGACTCCATCGCCGTCGAGCGTGGTCCGCATCGATCCAAAGGCGAAGAGGGCGGGAAAGCCGATGCCAATCAGAAGGAAGAGTACCCACAGCATCGCATCTGGCGCGGGCTTCGAACCCCACGGTTGCCCCAGCACGATCTGAGCGATGAATCCCCACCAGAGGAGGCCCGCAACGCCAAGGATGATCGCAATCAACCAAGGCTGACGGAATCGCTGCACCTCGACGAACGCGGGGCAGCTGGCACTCGAGAGTCCGATGGCGGGAGCGTTCATGGTGACTCCTTCGAACGAGGGACTTGAACCAGACGGCCGACCTCAACCCGTCAGCGCCGCTTGACGCTCTTCGCCGCCGACTTCGCGCTCGCCTTCGGAGCGACCTTCTTCAGCGTCTTCTTGACGACCTTCGGGGAAGCCTTGACGGGCGCTGCGGCAACCTTCTTCTTCACGACTGCCGGGGCGGCCTTCTTCACCGTAGCCTTCGATGCGCCCGTCGCGGTGCTCTTGGTAATCGGCTTTGCGGAGGACTTCAGGAGCTTCGGTGCGGGCTTTGCAGCCACTTTCGCGGCTGGCTTCGACGTGGGCTTCGATATCGCCGTCGGGGCGGGCTTCGAAGCAGGTTTCGGGGTTGGTTTCAGGGTGGGCTTCAGGGTTGCCTTCGATGCCATCGGCGCGGCCGTTTTTGAGGTGAGCGTTGGCGTCACAAGCGGAGCCGACATCGACGGCGCTTCGGTTGCCGGGGCAGATCGCGCCGAAACCACTGGCGTAAGCGATGCCATCGAGAGCGATGACTTGGCTCTCGCCTTTCCGGCCGGCGCCGGCACGGGATCGCCATCGTCATCCTGATCCAAAGCGGACCCGACGAATCCACGACCAGCCTCCGCAGGGTTCGACTCTGCGGCAGGATCGCTCGGCGCAATCTTGTCCTCACGCATGTCCACACGTTGGCCCGCACGCGAACCGGCCGTTGACGTCGCTTTCGAGGCAGCCTTCGTGGCGGCGCGCTCGGCTGCCTGGGCATCGGTCACGTCCTTCACCGGGTTCGCACTCACCGGACGCAAGAGGAACTCAAGGTCCTCGCGCGTAAGGGAGCCGAGCGGTCCGGCGTCCTCGCCGAGAATCGCATCGGCAAGGGTACGCTTGCGGGCCTGCATCTCGAGGACCCGTTCCTCGACCGTGCCGACGCTGACGAAACGCAGGGCGTGGACGGTGCGGTGCTGCCCGATGCGGTGGGCACGATCGATCGCTTGGGCCTCGACCGCGGGGTTCCACCACGGGTCCAGCAGCACGACCCGTTCGGCGGCCTGGAGATTGAGACCGACGCCGCCGGCCTTGAGGCTGAGCAGGAAGACCGAACAGCCCTCGTCCTCGGCAAAGTGCTTGACGCGTTCGGCGCGGTCGGTCGTGCCGCCGTCGAGATACTCGTAGGGAATCTTGCGGTCATCGAGCTCAGCCCGCACCAGGGCGAGGAAGCTCGTGAACTGCGAGAAGACCAGCGTCTTGCGGCCTTCCTCGTGCGACTCCTCAAGCATGGGCAGGAGCGCCTCGAGCTTGCCCGATCCGGCGTCGAACCGGGCCCGGTCGACGAGCACCGGGTGACAGGAGATCTGTCGAAGGCGCAACAGTCCCTCGAGGATGGCCATGCGGGCCTTGCCGATGCCGATCCGTTCGACCTGATCGAGCAGGTCGCTGCGGATCTTGGCCAGCAGTTGGTTGTAGTGCTTCTCCTGCTCCTCGGTCATCTCGCAGGGCAGCGTCTGCTCGATGCGCTCGGGAAGTTCCTTCGCGACCTCGCGCTTGGTGCGCCGCAGGATGAACGGCTGTACGGCCCGACGGACCATGCCCAGGTCGTCCGGGTCGCCGCGCCCGGCGAGCCCCTCGAATCGCGAGGTGGCGCCCTGATTCAGGAACTCCATCAGGCTCCAGAGTTCGCCAAGGTGGTTCTCGATCGGCGTGCCGGTGAGGGCCAGGCGATGATTGGCCTTGAGTTGCTTCGCCGCCTTGCTGGTGCGGGCGTCGGCGTTCTTGATCGCCTGGGCTTCGTCGAGGATCACGTAGTCGAACGTGCGCTTCGACAGCGTCTCCACGTCCCGCAGGATCGTCCCGTAGGTCATCAGGGCAACGTCACAGCTCGCGAAGGTCTTCGCGTCGAGCGTGCGCTTGCCGTGCGAAAGATCGATGACTCGCAGCGACGGCGCGAAGCGCGACGCCTCGTCGATCCAGTTGCGAACCAGCGAGCGGGGCACCACGATGATCGAACAGGCCCGCGACTTGTCGCCGGCCAGTTCGGCCTTGCGATGCAGCAGCATGGCTAACACTTGGATCGTCTTGCCCAAGCCCATCTCGTCGGCCAGGCAGCCGCCGAACTCAAGCCCGCGCAGGGCCTCGAACCAGCCGAGCCCGGCCTTCTGATAGTCGCGCAAGGTCCCGCGGAAGGTGGCCGTCGGCTCGCGCGGCTCGGCCCGGTCGAACTTCTGCAAGCGCGAGCGGAGGTCGATGAATGCATCGTCCTCGCTGCGCACCTCGGCGCCCTCGAGGGCCTCGTCGAGCAGGAGCGCCTCGGCCCGGCCGAATCGCAGGCCCTCGCTCTTGTCGCGAGAGGCGAGGAGCGCCGAGAGACGCTTGAGCACCGCCCGCAGTCGAGCCGGCACCACGACCGACGTGCCGTCGGCAAGGGTCAGCACCTCGATCGCGTCGGGTTGCCGCTTGGCTGCCTCGACCAGTTCGCGCAGCGGGATCGTGCCTTCCGGCGTGACCAGTTCGCCAGTGAGCTCGAACCAGTCGGTGCCGCTCTTGATCTGGACCGACCACGATCCGCCGAGGCGGGCCGGAGCCTTCGCCATCTCGACGGCAACGCCGGCCTTGCCCGCGGCCGCGATGAACTTCGGAAGGGCATGACGCGGGATGCGCAACTGGGCATCGCCGGAACCGTGGGAGTCGCGCACGAGCCGTTCGATGTCACGGTTGAGGGCCGCCTCGCGGGAGCGCATCGGATAGGGCACATGCATCGCGAACTCACCGCTGTCGATGATCTTGTGCTCGCGAGCATCGCGGTCGACGATGACCTCTTCGCCATTGGGCGCCGGATCCGGATCGCGATAGCGGGCGAGTGGCTGCACATCGACGGTCACTCGCTTTCCGCCGCTGTCGAGGCGAACGACCGGCTCGGGCGCAGCGCGGAAGAAGGTGAGTCCGATGCGCGGGTCGATGACCAGCGCGCCACTTGCGCCTTCAGGAGCTTCGGGTTGATAGTCGCCGTGACGAATGCCGTCGAGAACGGAGCGGATCTCGTCGGTGGAAACGGTGCGCACGCCGTCGCGCAACAGTGCGTCACGGCTCCAGCCGAAGCTTCCGCGCGTCGAGCCGGACGGGCCTGGTTTCGGTCGCACGATGAGCCGATCGACGAAAAGAAGCGAACCGACCTGGGCCCGCAGCGGCCGCATGCAGGAGACAGGGTTGCGCCCCTCGGCAATCAGCTTGACGAAGATGCGCATGCCGCGAGCGAGCGGATTGGGATCGGCCGCCGCGGCGTTGCCATTGGACTGGCCGTCATGCCGGCTCGACGCTTCATTGCGATCGCGGTCCTCACCGAGCTCGTCTTCGCCCTGCTCTCCTCCGCGATCTTCAGCCCGCTCGTCAGCCTGATCCTCGTCGCCGTAGGATTCCGCGGCACCCTCCTCAGACCCGTCCCCGTCGCGCTCGTCCCGATCAAAGAGCTCCTCGTCGTGTCGCTCGACCCCACGGCCTTCCAATTCGGCGTCGGAATGCTCGTCCCGCTTCTCGCCGGTCTCGGCCCCGACAACCGGCGTCTCGGGCAACGGCTCAAGCTCGTCGGCGAGCATCTCGAGCCAGGACGCGTTACCGGAGAGCTTCTTGGTCGGCGGCGCAATCGGACGGGCCTGCTCGGGCAGGCTCGCCTCCACCTGCCGTGCTCCTCGATGCTCGGCGGTCCTGTCCTGCTCCGAATGTGGTCGGTCAACCGGGACTTCGGGCGCCACCGGCGTCTCGCCGAACCGCTGCTGCGGTGGCGGATTGTTTGAGTGCAGACGACGCCGATCGCGACGACGACGTCGACCGCGCGAGAAACGCTCGCTGCGCGGCGGCTCGGGCGGAATCGGCTCGACATGGACCTCGGCGGTCCAACCCACATCGCCATCCCATCGATAGGCCGGACCGAGGCGCATGCGATCGAGGCGGGCATGCAGTCGCCCTGCCGACGCGATGGCCTTCACCAACGGGACGATCGGATCGTCTTCGGGACGGAGCCACGTCCGCGACTTGGCCAACTCATCGCCGCGACGGATCTCGTCAATGATCGCCTTGTCGGTGGCGTCGAGCTTCAGCCCCTCGCCGAGCACCGTTTCCATGTCGACCCGCGACAGGCGGATGTGCCCCTTATGGCCGTAATGACGCTTGAAGACGTCCACCATCGCCGAGGGCTGCCGCGAATGCTGCATCGCGAACGCGTAGACCAACGGCGGAGGCGAGCCGTGAATCGGCCGCACCAACGTCGAACGCCACTCCTCACCCTCGATGAACTCCCGCTGGCCGCCGCCTCCCCGCAACTGCCGACCACCCCTACCCATCTTCCCGTCGGGCGAGCCAGGTCCGGCACCGCGTCCCCGCGTCTGGGACTGGGCGGGCGAGCGGATCGGGAGCTTCGAATTGAGGGCTCCAAAGGCGGCGATCCGCAACTGCGGATGGGGCGTCCAATACCCTCGCGCCGACGCCTCGATAAGCAGGGCGACGATGTGCTTGCAGGGCTGTTGGCGATCGATGAAGAACGGGCAGGTGCAGGAGGTCTCCACCCCGCCGCTTGAGTGGACCCGCAGCTTCACCCGATAGCGCTCGTTCCCGCGGACCCATCCGTCCATCGAGAGGGTGTCGCCGGCAGCGCGCGGGGTGCCTTCAATGGTCACGTCGTCGGCTCGCTCGCGGTCGAGCGCGTAGCCGAGGCCCCGGTGGACGACCTGCTCTGGCAGGACGTTCAGGAGCGCTTGGACCAGTGTCATGGACACTGCTGCGATGGGTTGCACCGACATCAGCGATTCTTCCTCGTGCTCATGCTTGCCCGACCCCATACGATTTGCCCATCGTGACGCCACGCCCGGCGAGTTCCCAATCCGCATCGAGCCGCGAGCTTCGTCCTTCCCCTGCGACGGCTCCGGCGGCTCTGGCAGCTCCGTCCCCACGGACCGTCAGCCGTCGGGCGCGAGCCCTGCGTGCGATCGTCGCGCCATCGCTCGCCTCACTTGCAATCCATGCCGCGTTGGGCATCGTCATCGGAACCGTTGCGATCGGGAAATACATGCAGATGGGCGAACGCGATGCGCACGGCCTCCTGCCGATCGAAGTCGTCGTGGACTTCGATCAACCAAGCCTGCGAGCGGCTTCCAACCCGGGGCTGGCTTCCGCGACTCCGCCGTCAGGCGAACTCACGAATCCAGAACCAAATCGAGAGGCGACCAGTCAACAGTCTCTTGGCCGACAGGCTCACGTGCCGCCGGAGAAGGATCCCTTGTCGTCGTCGGCAAGCCAGACACAAGCGCACAGGCAATCCCGTGCCGCCACATCAGCTCGGGCGACGATCGACCACGTCGAAGGAACCCTCGACGAAAGGATCGCAGAGAGATTGGCCCAAGTCAACTCTCAAGGCAGTGGAGCCAGCAATGATCTGGACAACGTCCTGAGATCCCGACTCGGTCCGCCCGGCGGGGCGCGCGGCGGCCCGGCCGCCCCCGAGATTGCCCCACCCACCATGTTCGCGGGCCTTGAGGCCTCGAACGCCCAATCCATCGTTTACGTCGTTGATGCGAGCGGCTCGCTCATATCGACGCTCCCGGTGGTCAAGCGCGAACTGGAGCGTTCCCTTCGGCACCTCTCGCCAGAGCAGCGTTTCGCGGTCATCTTCTTCCAGCGAAACCAGGCCTTGGAGGCAACCGAGGCGGTGGTGCGAGGCGTATCACCAGGCGGGAACGACAACGACCGCTCGGCACCCGCCGGGCTTCAGACGGCGAAGCCCGAGATCATCGGGCGTGTTTTGACGTGGGCAAGTTCGCTGCGGCCGTCTGGGCGCAGCAGTCCGCTGGCCGCCCTTGAACGGGGGCTTGCCCTGCGCCCCGATGTCATCTTCCTGCTCTCGACCGATATCACCGGCAGCGGCGACTTCGAGATCGGGCGCGATGAACTCCTCCGCACGTTGGAATCGCTCAATCCGCTGAATGCGACGACCGGTCGGCGGTCGACCCGCATCCAGTGCATTCAGTTTCTCGACCCGGATCCGCTCGAGACGCTTCGCCGGATCGCGGAGACCCACAGCGGGGCGGGCGGCGATCGATCGACTGGTGGCTCGTCGGGCTTCCGATTCCTCTCACGCGAGGAGTTAGGACTGAACACCGCCGAGCCCGCGCCGAGCTCCTCGTCAGCATCGGGTGGCGGCTGAGCACCGACATTCGCCCGATGCGTTTCCCTCGCTCCATGCCCGTTCAGACTCCCCTTCAGATTCGGGTTCCGATGGTCGTGCTCGCGGCCCTGCTTCCAATGCCGCTTCCGTCGGCCAAGGCAACGGTCTGCAACTCTCAGGTCGAAGCCGCAGCGACGCCGATTTTTTCCCAGATTGCCGCGCTCGACCGTCTTGAGCGAGTGCTCCTCCTTGACCTGACCCCAGCGGCGAACGAACTGTTTGTTCTCTTCGGCCATACCTCAAATGGCGCGCCGATCGCCGTCCCCGATATCAGGGAGTTCGCGACTGCCGCCCAACCGTTGGTTGGCACCGACGATCGGGTTCGCGCCGCGGCCCGCGATCAGCGCGTGCGTGGAGCTGCCCTGTGGGCGATGGCCAAGGCCAGGCGTCTCGATCCGCCGGCCGGCGACCTCTTTCGGCCATGGGTAGACGAGTTGGCCGAGGACATCGACGCCCTCTTGCCTCGACACAGGGCGATTTTCCTCCTCTCCCTGGCCATGCTCCGCGCCGAGGAGGGCGGCAACGCAACCGGACCTCTCGACCGGCTCGATGGCCGCGTCGATTTGCGCCCAATCGATCGCACGGCCTCTCGCATCCTGCGAACTGTCGTTGGAGTGCGCGCGAAGTTAGGAGCCCCCACCACCGCGATGAGCGAAGCGTTCGACCGAGCCCGCCTCGACTCCCCGATGCAGCAGCTTCTCACCGCGGACGGCATCGCGAGTGTCGTGACCGATCCGGCGGGCGTCTGGTGCGGCCTCTTCGATGCGGCCGATGCGGAATCACGAGCGGCCCTGAGTGAGCCACTTGCAGCGAGACTCCGGACACTTCCTTTCAATGCGGAATCGGCAAGACCGCTTCACTTGATTGCCCGAGCGCGAACGGCCACCGGCGACGATGCGACAGTCGTACACCGACGCCTTACTGAGCTTGTCGGCGCCGACGCGGGCTCGCCTCTGCGCCCGCTGGCGCTCTTTGAGCTTGGCGCGATCGCGAGCGATGGACAGCGCTACCTCGAGGCCCAAGGTCATTTCCTCCATCTTGCCCGCCACTATCCGGAACATCCGCTGGCGATGGCGGCGATGGAGATTGCGTTGCTCGTATCGGGCGAGCTGCACCGTGCAAGCGTCGGGCCGGATCTTGATCGCGCGCCGGATCCGGAGGCGCTTGAGCGTCTGGACGAGGCGGTTCGGTACGCTCTCGCCACATTCCCTGCGTCTCGCGAGCGGACCGCGTGGATCGAACTTTCCGCCGAGATCGCCTTCCTGCGCGGCAACCTCGCGGGCACGCGTGACGCCGCGGCGAGCCTCGGCTCCGCCCCGGGGGCCGATCGTGCCCGGCTGCTTGCCGCCGAGGTGACGATCGCCGCGGAGGACGTCAAGCCGACGGAACGGCTCGACGCGGTCGGCCGCGACCTGGCCGATCTGGACCGGGCCCGATTGGAGGGCACGATGGCGGCCCGACGCGAGATCGTCCGCGCCCGGCACGCGCTTCTGGCCGGGGAGCCCGATCGAGCCGTCGCCACGGCAACGTCCGTCGTGCTCGACGTGACGCTCCCGATGTCCCTGCGCGGCCGCGCCTTGCAGACGCTCCTTCGCGCCTTGGACGCCTCGGGCGGTCGCGGGAGCCTTCCCGAACGGGTCGGTGCGGCCGTCCGCTCGGATCCAAACGCATGGTGGCCCGCCGTGCGCGAGACCCTGCGGCGCCGTGTCGAAGAATTCGCGACGGGGACCGACGAGACCTCGGAGCCGCCAGCGTCGCCGATGATCGAACTGTTAGGGACGGTTTTCCTGGACGTCGCGGCGGCCGACGGCGATGCGGGATGGCGCATCCGGCTCGCCGACGCGATGGTACGGAGCGGACAGTGCGCCCTCGTCGACCGGATCTTTCCGGCAAGCGAGTCGCACCGACCAGCCGCCCTCCTCCAGCGGGCCGAGGCCCGACGGCGGCTCGGCGGCGCTGAGGACCGAACCTCCGCGATGCGGCTCTTCCGTGAGGCGATGGATGCCGCCGCCGAGCGCTCGCTGGAATGGTGGAGGGCCGAGTTGGGCCAGCTCCGCCTGGCCGCCGCCGGCGCCACGACGGTCGACGCGGTACGGGCCCGCATCCACTGGCTCCGCTCGCTCGACACCAACCTCGGTGGCTCGGTGACGGGCCCGCAGATCGAGGCCCTCTTGCGCTCGCTCCCCGACCGTTGATCCAGTGTTGAGGACAGCGCTGCGGATACGCTTCTGTCGTGTCTTGGCCGCGCACCATCCTGCACGTCGACATGGACGCCTTCTATGCGTCCGTCGAACAGCTCGACAACCCGGCGCTGCGCGGGAAGCCCGTCCTCGTCGGCGGCAACGGTCGACGGGGCGTGGTCGGGGCTGCGTCCTACGAGGCTCGCAAGTTCGGTTGCCGCTCGGCGATGCCGATGGGCCAGGCGCGGGCCCTCTGCCCGCAGGCGATCGTCACTCCGCCCCGATTCCATCGCTATCGCGAGCTCTCCGAACGCCTCATGGAGATCATCGAACGCTATTCGCCGCTCGTCGAGCCGCTCTCCCTGGACGAGGCCTTCGCCGACGTCACCGGTTCGGAGCGACTCCACGGCGACGGCGTCACGATCGCCAAGGCGATCCGCTCCCAGGTGCGCGAGGAGCTAGGTCTCACCTGCTCGGTCGGCGTTGCCCCAAACAAGTTCGTCGCCAAGCTGGGCAGCGACCTCCAGAAGCCTGATGGACTCAGTGTGCTCCCGCCGGACGGGCTCGCCGAGCGGCTTGCCCCGCTGGCGATCGAACGTATGTGGGGCGTCGGGCCGGTGACGGCGAAGTTGCTTCACCAGATCGGCGTGCGCACCTTCGGCGACCTTCAGGCCATCGATGGCCAACAGCTTGAGAACCTCATCGGCGAGAGCGCACTTGATTGGAAGCGCAGGGCGTTCGGCGAGGATGACCGGCCGGTCCACACCGATCACACCGCCAAGAGCGTCGGTCACGAGCAGACCTTTGGCGAGGATCTTCGCGACCGCCAGGAGGTCGAGAGCCATCTCATGGACGAGTGCGACGACGTGGCGGCGCGACTCCGCCGGAAGGGACTCAAGGCGGGACGCCTGACGGTCAAGATCCGATTCGGTGACTTCAAGACCATCACCCGCTCCCTCACGCTGGATGAGTCCACCGATCGGAGCGATCGGCTGCGCGAGGCGGCTCGGACGCTTTTCCGGGCGTGGGCCGACGTGCATTACCGACCGGTGCGCCTCATCGGCTGCAGCACGAGCCAGTTGAGTGAGGGGAACGAGCAGTTGTCCCTCTTCGACGAGCCCGGCGCGACGAAGCACGCGGCAATCGACAAGGTCTCCGACGCGATCCGCGCGAAGTTCGGCAAGGATGCCATCGCCCGCGCCGATGTCGCTCATCACCGCAACGAGCGCTGGACCGATCGCGAGGCGCCTCGCGGGCGGGACTGAACCCGACGATCAAGGGCATTGGCATGCCGCGAAGCACTGCCCTGCCGCCTCGCTCGCGCAGATCGAGTCCCACTGGGAGTTGCAGCAATAGGGGTCCATCGCGCACACGCAAGTCGTGCAGCCCGGAAGGTCCGAGCCCGCCGAACCGTGCGCCGAACAGGCGTTACTCGTCGGACAAGGTCCCCACGCACCGAGCAGGATCGCCAAATCGGCCGCATCCACCGTCTGGTTCGTGGCGAGATCCGCCCTCTCGTCCGGGGTGCCCCAGAGCCCGAGCATGATTGCCAGATCCGCGGCATCGACGACGCCATCGTCGTTCAAGTCACCGCTGCATGGGAGTTCGACAATCGCATGACGGGAGTAGCCGACCGGCAGATCGTTCCACAACCCGCTCGGATACATCTCGACGATCCGCTCCACGTTGCCGCCATTCGGTTCGCCTGCCGCCCAGTGGGTCTCGCCAACCGCCGAGCCGTCCTGCCAACGGAACACACCGTCGATGAACTCGTCGTCCGCGCCGATGAAGACCTTCTTGTCGCCGAGAAGCGATGCCGCGAAGTTCGCCGCAATCCAACCGTTCTCAAGGCTCGTGTCCGACGTCGCGAGATGACCGCCCATCAGCATGGCCTGCTTCTCCGCCTGGTGCCAGGATGTCGGAGCAAGGACGTAGTACCGATGGTTGGTGCCCGGATGGAAGAAGGGACCCGCAGCGATGTCCCGCGGACAGTTCGCCATGGCAAGCGAAACGCAGCTTGCATCCCACGATGACTGACAGCAGGACGCATCCAGCGTGCAGACTTCGTTACAGCAGGATTCCTCATCACAGCCGGGACCATGCTGGGTGAGGCAGGGGCCACCATGACCGCACTCGCCTCGGGAAAGTTCGATCACGCCGGGCAGCAATGTGGCGGTCGCGAGGTCATTCCACCGTCCGTTTGGGAGGAGGACCGCGCCATCCTCGCCGCCCGCGTCATTCGGTTCGCCGGCTGCCCACATGGTGAACGAGACCGGCTCGCCCGACTGCCACTCCCAGCTTCCTTCGACATCCACGTCGTTGAAGCCGATCCAGCGCGACGAGGTCGGCCCGTTCCCGATCACCTTTCGCGCGATCCAGCCGTTCTCCGCCGCTGAGCCCACGGAAGCCAGATTCCCGAAGAGGTCCTCTGCGGAGGCCACAGCTCCGCTCCAGTCCTTCGCCAGGGATAGCACGTAGCGGTGCCCGGTGTGCGGATCGACCGCGCCGCCGCCGCCGAATCCGGTGACACAGAGCTGCTCAGCCGACGAGACACAGGAAGCATCCCAACCCTCCACGCAGCAGGTTGGATCCTGGGCGCAAACGATCGAGTAGCAGCTTTCGTTGTTGCAGCCGTTGTCGGTATGGGCGACAAAGCACGATCCCGGATAGAGCTGCCACAGGGGATGGAGATCGAACGAGAAGTCCACCTCGCTGTGCGTCGCAACTCCCAGGCCGCGCGAGCCCGCTCCAAATCCGCTGGCGACGGCGGTGATCGTGTAGCTTGCAGGTGGAAGCGCCTCGCTGATCCCGAAATAGCTCACCTCGTCGAAGGGAGGAGCCGCGTTCCAAGATTCAATCACTGAGCCGGTCGTTAGGTTCTTGATTTGTATCGACGCCGGCCCCTCGCTGAATGTCGCTCCCGACAGCACCCATGAGAGGATCTCGGCCGCGACCCACACCTCGGTCCATTCGTTGAGGACGAACTTCGCGTCGAAAGAGGAGATCGCAGAGGTCGCTCCTTGGGCTGCGGCATGCGCGTCGCATTGGGCGACAATCGATGTTGCCTCAACGATGGAATCCTGGCTGGCAACGCTCGATCCCGAGGCCGTCGATTGGATCCAGTGGCCGAAATCCGCGGTGGATATCGGCGAGGCCGAATTGACCTTGACTAGTCGATTGCAGCTCGTGATGGTCTGGGCGGATGCCGACGTGGCGAATGGGACGGTCAGGAGGAGGATTGCGGTGATTGAGAATCGCACGAAACGGACTTCCAGTGGTGCCAATCACTCCCGCACGCTCCGCAGTTAGGGGGCAAATTGACAAAGTGAGGACGAGCGGCGTCCGAACGTCGGTCGCCAACGACCGATCAAGCCGACACCCTCCCCATTTGGGTGTCACGCAAAGCGTCAAAACGGTGAAAAGTCGGTTACCGGGCGGCTGGAGGCAGCAGCCCTCTGCGCCTGCCGTGGACGGCGCTCTTGACCGGACGCAAGGCCAAGAGGACATCACCGCAAGATGCCTCGAAACTCGCCTTGGGCAAGCTCTCGTCGGCCGCGTCGCGGCAATCGGCGACCTTCCATGGACCCCCATGGGCGAGCGCTTGCTTGAGCGTCACGATCGGGAAGGTCAGCAAGTCGTACTGCTCGATGAAGAGCGGTGCGAGTCCGTCGATACCGACCGTCATCACGTAATGCCGGATCCGCTCGCAGCGCAGGCGATCCGGCCCGCTCGGCGGCTGCAGCCCATGCGTCTCGCTGCGGATCGCCGCGTATCCGCCGCCGGCGATCGGCAGCGGCCCGCGCTCGTAGACGGTCTCGGAAGGAATGCGCTCACGCGGCTCGCGCACCGCGAGGCCGATGAGATAGATGCCCTTCGGACCCAAGAGACGATGCATCGCCCGGAAGTGGGCGACCACGTCGGCGACACCACCCAGATGACCTAACGAGTTGTCCAGATTGATGGCGAGATCAAACGGACCTTCGACTGAGGAGGGTGGATCGCGCATGTCGCCCTGAACGATGCGAGCCTTCCGACCGGCCAGTCGTTTCGCCCCCGCCGCGGCGACCGTAGGATCAAGTTCGACGCCAGCGACGAAGGTGCCGCGCTTGGCGAAATGCTCGAGCCACAGGCCAGGTCCACACGCCGGATCGAGGACCCGCTTGGGCTTCGCGCCAACATGGGTGCGGACCATCGTGTCGATCGAATCGCGCATCTCCTCGCTGGGCTCGAAGAAGGCGCTGTACAGGGCGTGGTTGCGATAGAAGCTCACGATGGCGAGCGTACGGCGAACGCTGCGAACACGGAAGGCCCCCGGAAACTTCGTCGAAGCAACCCCGCAACTCACGGAAGGCGCCCACACCTGCCGATGGTGCCGCCATGGACTATGCGTCGCTCGTTGGCTGGATTCCCGCCGTCGTCTTTCCCGGCGCAACGGCGCTCCAGCTCCTGGCGATCATCCGGGCCCGCTCGGCCCGAAACGTCTCGATCCTGGCCTGGCTCCTCTTCGGCCTGGCCAACCTGAGCCTCTATGTCTACATGGGCCGCTACTGGGAGATCCAGGCGATCCTGAGCGGCCTCGGTACGGCAGCCCTCAACTTCGCTATTGTCGTGACGGCGCTGACCATCGGAAGAGGCTCTGCGCCGGCGGCGCCTCGCTGACGGTGCCAAGCGACTTGAGCTGCCCGGCAATGTCGGTCCATCGCTCGGTCGTCATCGCCCCCAGACCTAACAGTTCGGTCTCCGCGGTGCGGATCAAGTTGGCCTGCTTCGCCGCCGCAAGATCCATCGCCTCCCGACTCATCGCCGTGTTGCGCGCGGCCATGGAGGCGTTCGCCGGACCGGGGTCCTTGAGGTAGCTCTCCCAGCCGCGCTGAAGCGCCCGCACGAGTCGCTCGCAGGTTTCGGCGTGCTCCCTTGCGTAGGCGGACGACGTCGCGACGACCGAGTTGTAGACGTTGAAGCCGCTTTCGCGGGCAAGGAAGACCCGCGTCTTCACGCCCTGAAGTTCGAGCGCGACCGGCTCACTGAAGAGGAAGCACTGCTGGGCTCGCGAGGGGTTCGACGCGAACTCCGCCAGACTTGCCCCATGCGGAACGAAGGTCATCGAGGTCGGGCCGAAGGAGCGCTCAAGCGCCTTCACCCAGGTGAGGTTTGTCTCGCAGGCCATCGTGGCGTTCGAGAGCCACAGGGACTTGAGCGAGGTGTGCGGACTCGACTCGTGCACCATCACGCCCATCGGGTCGTCCTGGTAGATCGCGTAGAGCGCGACGAGCTCTCCCCCCTGCTCACGCAGCGTCACGATCTGCTCGCCACCAACGACGGCGAACTCGACCTTGCCGCTCGCCGCCAACTGCGGCGCAGCGACACCTGGGCCGCCGCTGACGATCTCGACGTCGAGCCCCTCCGCCGCGAACATCCCCTCGAGTTCCGCCGCGTAGATCCCGCCAAACTCCGGCTCAGGAAGCCAGTTGAGTTGGAGGCGCACGCTGGTCGGCTTGGCCGCTTCCTGTGCCACAGGCCGCGGACTGCTGGGGCCGCAGCCGGTCAACTCCGCGAGGGCGACGAGGGCCGCGATGGTGAGGACGAGGAGCCGCATGCGAACATCCTAACGAGACGCCGAGCACGCCTCGTTGCCCATTCGCCGGCCCGCCGCGTTCGCGAGAAGGCTCACCAGCCCAAAGAGGACGAACCCGACCAGCGACGCCAGCAGGACCGCCGCAAAGACGCGATCGGTTCGGAACTCGCGTTGGCTTGCGGTGATCACCATGCCCAGCGGCGTTGCATCGCTGGAGAAGCCCGCGACGAATTCACCGACCACCGCGCCGATCGTGGCCAGGCCCGCAGCGATGCGAAGCCCCGTGAGGATCGATGGAATGGCCGCCGGAAAGCGGAGGCGCGTCCATCGCTGCCAGGCGCTTGCCCGATGGAAATCGAAGAGCTCCTCAAGTTGCGGGTCGGCGCCGCGCAGTCCGGCGAGCGTGTTGGCGATGACGGGAAAGAGGGCCACGATCGCGCTCGACGCGATCACGGCCGGGGCCCCGTTGTCGAGCCAGACGACCAGCACCGGCGCGATCGCCACGAGCGGCACCATCTGAAGGAGAAGCGTCAGCGGATAGACGCTGCGCTCGACGCGGCGGCTCACGCTCAACAGGCTGCCGACGGCGATGCCGATGAGGGCGGCCAGGCCGAAGCCTGCGAGGGCAGACCGTGCCGTCACCAGCGTGCTGCGGAGAAACGACGTTCGATCCGACCACAGGGCCTCCGCCACGCGCGACGGCGCGGGAAGGATGTAGGGCGAGACATTCCCGACGCGCACCGCGACTTCCCAAACGACCGCCAAGGCAAGCACCACCACTGCTGGGCCAACGATCCCCTCGAAAGTCGAACGGCGGTGCGGGCTCGATGGGGCGGCGCCGATCATGGCTGCTCTCCCCGCATCGCGCCGCGCAGGACCGCGCTCAAGCGCCGCACATGCTCGTTGAATTCGCTTGATGTGCGCACGTCGGGATCGTGTCGCGGGAGCGAGATCTCCTCAACATGCAGCACCCTTGCCGGGCGCGGCGAGAGAACCACGCATCGGGTCGCGAGATAGACCGCCTCCGGAATCGAATGGGTCACGAGCACCGCCGTGAAGCGATCCTGGCGCCAGAGGGCGTGAAGCTCCTCGCCAAGCTCCTGACGCGTCACCTCGTCGAGTGAACTGAACGGCTCGTCAAGCAGCACGAGCCGCGGTCGCGTGACCAGCGTGCGGGCTAACGCCACGCGCATCCGCATGCCGCCCGAGAGCTGGTGCGGCCTGCGCAGGGCGGCGTCGGTGAGATGCACCCGGTCGAGCGCCGCAAGCGCCGCCGCACGGCCATCCTGCCGCGCAAGCTCGAGCGGCAAGGCGACGTTCTCGAGAGCCGTGCGCCACGGAAGGAGCCGCGGCTCCTGAAAGCAGAACGACGACTCGGCGCGAGCTTCTTCCGCTCCCGGCATGCCGGGAAAGTCGATCGAGCCACGGTCGGGTCGATCGAGGCCGCCGATCATGCGCAGGAGTGTCGTCTTGCCGCAGCCGCTCGGACCGATGAGGGCCACGAACGATCCGGGTTCCGCCGACAGGCTCACGCGCTCAACCGCAGCCACGGCACCGAATCGACGCGTGACATCGCTGATCGTCACGCCGATCGACGCGGAAGCCGACTCCTGTGCGCCCAACGACATGAGCGGAGGATATCGCCACCACCGCCCGCGCGGGTCAGAAGTCCAACTCGAGGCGCATCGAGAAGACGATCGGATCGGTGACGCTCTCGTCTCCACCCGGATCGAGCAGGAACTGGATGTCCGGCGTGAAGGTGACCGAGGGCGTCACCTGGAAGGCGTAGAAGAGTTCGATCGCCGTCTCCTGGCCCTGGATTCCGACGCTCGGCGAGCCGGAGTAGTGCATGCGACCGACGTAGAGGCCGAGCTTGTCGGCCTCACGGCCGGCGCAGACGCCGTGCAGGGCGAGGCCGCCGCCGTAGTGCAGTTGGGGCTCGATGACGCTCGGATCGGCGTAGCTCCACTGGCCGAAGAGCCAGAGGCCGCAGTCATCGCTCGCATCGTCGGCCGAGCAAGTGCAATCGCCCGAGCAGATGCGACCCTCGGCCAGGCCGTACAGGCCGTAGGCCGACTCGATCGCGCCGGTGTCGAAGTGGGTGAAATCGCTTGAGTCGTACCAGCCGCCGAAGGCGAATCGCACGTCGCAGAACGGGCCCATCGTCTTGAAGGTCAGGCCAGCCTCGCCGGCGGCCCAAACGTCATCGAACTGGTCATCGGGAACGAACTGGTCCCACGTGAAGTTCGCATCGAACACGCCGGCACCGACGTAGAAGTTCTCGCAGGGATACACGTACGCCACACCGCCGAGCGACGAATAGGGATACGTCGGCACGGTGAGGAAGGTCATCGGATAGAGCGAACCGAGGTTCATGTATCCAGCGGTTGCGTTGGAGTATCCGAATTCGGTGGTTGGATCGATCTTGCCGAACTTCGCCCGGAACGCTCCATCGAAGAGTTCCTGCTGATACCAGACGTTGGCGAGTTGGAAGGTGTCGCCGCCGATCTCGATGGTCGAGGTCCACTGCGTGCCTGGGACGAAGGTCCCGCCTTCGGTCGAATCGCTCGAAGCGACGTCGACGTAGAAGGTGCCGCCCTTCCAGCCGAAGAGCTTGTCGGTATCGAAGGTCGCATTGAGATCGAAGATGTTTCGGCTCACCCACTTCCGCGAGAGTCCGCCGGAGATGGCATCGGCCCATTCGATCGTGAAGGAGCCCTCGATGGTGAGTCCGTGCTCCTCGAGCCAAGTCCGAGCCCCGGCCCAATCGCCAGTCAGCCGCGACCACTCTCACGGGGGCAGGCCGCCGAACCACTCCCGCTCACCAGCGGGCGTCGCTTCGGCAGCGGGCTCCACCGTGCGCGGCCCGAGCTTCTGTCCTGGCAGTTCGGGAGGCACGGCCCCGGCGGTTGCGGGTCCGATCACCTCAACGGCGTCGTCAACCCCGCCGACGCCTGCGACCGTCTCTTGGTTCGGATTGCCTGGGGCATCCTGCGCCGCAGTGACGGATGCACAGAGCAGGCCACAGCACCAGACACCGCTCGTCAGGGAGTGGCGAACAGAAGTGGGCAGGCACAGCGACAGCCGATCGATACGGTTCATCAAGACCCCCCGGCCAAGCCGGAAACTGTCGGTCGCGGTCAGGGTAACTCCCCGACCGGCATACCAACGCAGCTGGGGGATCGGCGCGGTGGGGCGGTCGCTTCACGCCGAGTCCGGAGTTGACGCGGAAAGCGCACTCCCGATCGTGCCTCCCCGGACATTCGCTGACGGCGAACGTGGGGCCCCATGCCCGCTTCGGTTCCGAGAAGTCGGTAGCATCTGCCCTCCCCTTGCTTGCCGACCTTCCAACCCAACTCTTCCCGCTTGGCCACTACTGGTGGCTGTACGGCTCGTTCATTGGCCTGGTCCTGGTCCTGCTTGCCCTCGATCTGGGTGTCTTCAACCGCAAGGCCAAGGAGATGTCGATCGCCTCGGCGGTCCGATGGACGGCCTTGTGGATCTCGCTTGCCCTCATCTTCAACGGCCTTCTGTACATCTGGACCTATCACGAGCTGCACAAGCCCGAGTTCGCCGCCATCCTGAGCCAGAATCAGGCCGCGATCGCTGACACCACTGGCGGGCTCGACAAGCCGCCGCTCATTCATTACGGCGTCACCCCCGACGAGGCCGCCAAGACGCTCGCCTTCGAGTTCCTTGTGGGGTATGTCGTGGAGATCTCCCTCTCCGTCGACAACCTCTTCGTCTTTCTCGTTCTCTTCAGCTATTTCAAGGTCCCGGCAAACCTCCGGCATCGCGTCCTCTTCTACGGCATCCTCGGCGCGCTGGCCTGCCGCGCCCTGTTCATTGCGTTAGGAAGTTACCTCTTCCAATTCTGGTGGGTGGTGATCGTCTTCGGGCTCTTCCTGATCGCAACCGGATTGAAGCTCCTGTTCGCGAAGGGCAATGACGGACCCGATCCCGACAAGAACCCGGTCATTCGCCTGCTCCACCGATTCCTGCCCGTCACCGATGGCTACCGGGGCAGCCGGTTCATCATCCGCGAGGCGGGTCGGCGCATGGCCACGCCGCTCTTCGTGACCCTGGTCGCGGTGGAGCTCACCGACATCGTCTTCGCCGTCGACAGCATTCCGGCGATCTACGGCATCACCAAGGAGCCGCTCATCGTCTTCACCTCGAACGTCTTCGCGATCCTCGGACTGCGCTCGATGTTCTTCGTGCTGGCCGGCGCCATGGACCGGTTCCATCTTCTGCGCTATGGCCTCGGATTCGTGCTGGCGTTTGTGGGCTGCAAGATGACCTTCCTCGGACGTTTCTTCGAGGACGGTCACTTCCCGATCGAATGGTCGTTGGGAATCATCGTCCTGGCCCTTGGGCTCACCCTCACGGCAAGCCTCATGTTCCCAAAGCGCAAGGAACACCTGCCGAGCGACCATCACGCGGCGTGAGTTCGCGGAGTGGCCGACTCGTATACTCCGCCCCATGGATGTCCTGTGGCAGGTCTGGGATTTCATTGTGCACATCAATCTCCATCTCACGGAGTTGGTGCGCGACTACGGGGCGTGGACCTACGGCATCCTCTTCCTGATCGTGTTCGCCGAGACCGGCCTGGTGGTCACGCCGTTCCTTCCCGGTGACTCGCTGCTCTTCGCCGCCGGGGCCATTTGCGCGTCCGATCCGCCGCCGCTCTCGGTGTGGGGCCTCGGTGTCGTTCTCTTCGTGGCTGCGGTCCTGGGTGACACGGTCAACTACCACATCGGCAAGTTCATCGGACCGCCCGCGTTCAGTGGCCGGTTTCGCTTCCTGAAGCGCGATCACCTGACCCGAACCCAGCAGTTCTTCGAGAAGTACGGAGCGAAGGCCATCGTCCTTGCTCGCTTCGTTCCGATTGTGCGCACCTTCGCCCCATTTGTTGCCGGCGTCGGCACGATGCACTATCCGACATTCCTCTTCTACAACGTCTTCGGCGCGGCACTCTGGGTGGGCATCTTTCTCGGCGGCGGTTACCTCATTGGCCAACACGAGTTCGTTCAGAAGAACTTCCATGTCGTCACCGTCCTCATCATCTTGATCAGCATCATTCCCATCATCATCGAATGGTGGAAAGCGCGACGGGCTGCGCAACGCGAGACGACCCGCTGATGAAGTACTTCGCCCTCAAGATGCTCTTCGGCGATGTCGCGAAGTTCTACGGCATCCTGCTCGGGCTGACCTTCGCATCGCTTCTCATCTCCCAACAAAGTGCGATCTTCGTCGGGCTCATGAGCCGGACCGTCGGCTTCATCCGCGACACGGGGCAGGCGGACCTGTGGATCATCGATCCGGACAAGCTCTACGTCGACGACCAGAAGCCGCTGCGCGACACCGAAGTCGATCGCGTCCGTTCGGTCACGGGCGTCGCGTGGGCGGTGCCGCTCTTCAAGGGGCTGCTCAGCGCCAAACTCCCGAGCGGCGAGCGCGAGACCTGCGACGTCATTGGCATTGATGATGCGACGCTGATCGGCGGGCCCCCGAAGGTCCTCGAGGGTTCCGTCGCCGACCTGCGGAACCCCGACGCGATCATGATCGACAACGCGAGCCGCGGCCGAAAGCTCGCCCTTCCCGCGGGCCTCGCCCCAGGTGATGTCATGCTCGACTTCGACCCCAACGATCCCGCGGCGAAGCGCCGTCCGATGGGGCTTGGCGACGTCCTCGAGCTGAATGAGCGGCGTGCCGTCGTCGTCGGCATCGTTGAGACCACCCCGACCTTCCAGAGCCAGCCGGTCATCTACACGACCTACGCCCGCGCCAAGCAATACGCCCCGGCGAACCGCCGCACCGCGTCCCTCGTGCTGGTGAAGGCCCTGAGCGGCGTCGAACCGAAGGAACTCGCCAAGCGGATCGAGGCCGAAACCGGGCTTCTTGCGTTCACCCCCGACGACTTCTCGTGGCGGACCATCAGCTACTGGGTCTCACAGACCGGCATCCCGATCAACTTCGGCATCGCGATCGGCCTCGGGTTTCTCGTGGGCGTCGCGATCGCCGGACAGATGTTCTACAACTTCACCCTCGACAACCTGAAGTACTTTGGGGCGATGAAGGCCATGGGCGCGAGCACACGACGGCTGCTCGTCATGGTCGCGCTCCAGGCTTTCGTGGCGGCGGTGCTCGGCTTGGGCATCGGCCTGGGCATCACGTGCATGTTCGGTCTGAGCGTACCCGGCAACCGACTCGCTTTTCGGATGCTCTGGCACATTCCGGTGATGACTGCAGGCGCGGTCACGATCATCTGCGTCGGCAGTGCCCTGCTGTCGATGATCCGGGTCGTGCGACTCGACCCGGCGGAGGTGTTCAAGACATGAGCCCCGCGGCCGGCACCCGCGACGACGATGTCGCCATTCGGCTGACCGACGTCACCAAGACCTTCGGCAAGGGTGACAGCGCGGTGCCGGCACTCCGCGGCGCGACGCTTGAGGCCCGCTACGGCGAGTCGACGTTCCTGGTCGGCCCCTCCGGCTGCGGAAAGACGACGCTCATCTCGATCGTGGCCGGGCTCCTCCACCGCGACGGCGGCGCGATGTCGGTGCTCGGGACCGATCTCGGTTCGCTTTCGCGCGGGCAGCTCACCCGCTGGCGCAGCGAGAACGTCGGCTTCATCTTCCAGGCGTTCAATCTCATTCCCCAGCTCACCGTCGCCGAGAACGTCTCGGTGCCGCTGGTGATCCGCGGCGTGCGGCGGCGCGAGGCCCTGCGCAAGGCCGCTGCGATCCTCGACGCCGTCGGGCTCGGCGGCCGGGAGCGCTCGCGGCCGAACAAGCTCTCCGGCGGTCAGCAGCAGCGCGTCGCGATCGCCCGGAGTCTCGTGCACGATCCGCGCATCCTTGTCTGCGACGAGCCGACCAGCGCCCTCGACGCCTCGGTCGGATGGAAGGTGATGCAGCAGATCGCTGCGGTTTCGCAGCATCCGGATCGGGCGGTGCTCGTCGTGACCCACGATGAGCGCATCTTCCCCTTCGCCCATCGGATCGCCCACATGGACGACGGTCGCATCAAGCGCGTCGACCAACAGTCCCATCAGCCGCTTCACGCCGGCGCGGGTGCGCCGGAGGATCCATTCCGATGATCTCGCTTCGCTTCATCGTCCTGCCGGCCCTTGCCGTCACCGGATTCGTGCTCACCGCCTACACGGTCAACAAGCAGAACCAGCCGGTTCCGCCGCCGCCCATTCCGATCGCACCGAATGCCTCACCCTTCGTCGGGCGTGTTGCCGGCATTGGCGCGGTCGAGCCCTCCAGCGAGATCATCAAGGTCGGGGCGCCGCTCGGCGCCCTGATCGAGTCGATGAGGGCCGTCGAGGGAGGCGTGGTTCGGGCAGGCGAAACGCTCTTCACTCTCGATCGGCGCGACGCCACCGCGAGGCTGGCCAGCGCCGAGGCCGACCTGCGCGTCGCGTTAGCCAACCTCGCCAACCTCGAGTCGAGGCCACGGGTTGAGGATGTCGCCCGGGCCGCCGCAAGGGTCGAGGCCCGTCGCGCTGCTGTCGACGACGCCAAGGGTCGCCTCCGGCGGCTGGAGGAGGTCGGCGTGGATGCGGCGGTCTCCGCCAACGAGCGGCCAACCCTTGAGTTCCAGGTCGCATCCTGGACCGCCCAAGTCGCCGAGGCCGAGGCCGATCTCGCCCAAGTGAAGCGCGGCGCCTATCCCGAGGAACTCGAACAGGCCAGGGCCCAGGTCGCCGTCGCCACCGCCAAGCGCGACGAGGCCCGAACGTCGCTTGAGCGCCTGACCATCGCCAGCCCGATCGACGGGACGATCCTCTCCGTGGCAATCCGACAAGGCGAGTTTGCCCCGGCCGGACCGCAGGCCCCGACGCTCGTCGCCATCGGGGCGCTCGATCCGTTGCACCTTCGGGTGGAGATTGACGAGCTCGATGCCTGGCGCTTCGATGGCAAGGCGCCGGCCGTGGCCATGCTCCGCGGCAGCGAGAAGCGCGAGTTTCCGCTGCGCTTCGTGCGCGTCGTTCCCCAGATCGTCCCCAAGCGAACCCTCTCCGGCGACATGGGTGAGCGCACCGACACCCGCGTGATGCAGGTCATCTACGCGATCGAGCCGTCGAAGGACGGGCGCCCGGCCGACCTCCTGACGGGCCAAGTGTTAGACGTGTTCATCGAGCGGCGCGGAGGCTGACGCCGCGGTCTGGCTCGTCCCGGCGTCACTGCCCGCGCCGGTTCCGCGCGGCGGGCCGAAGGCGAAGGTCACAACGACCGCAGCCATGATGAGGACCATCGCCAGGGCCTCGTTCCAACGCGGCGCCTCGCGGAAGGTCACCCATGCGAAACCGAGGAACACGACGAGCGTGATCGCCTCCTGAGTGATCTTCAGTTGGGCAAGCGTCATCGCCCCATGGCCCCAACGGTTCGCGGGAACCTGCAGGCAATACTCGAAGAAGGCGATGCCCCAGCTCGCGAGAATCGCGATCCAGAGCGGGGAGCCCTTGAACTTGAGATGGCCATACCAGGCGTACGTCATGAAGACGTTGGAGGCGAGGAGGAGGAGAACCGTCGTTGTCACGCTGGCGATCGAGCTCGGCATGGGGACATCTTCCCATTCCGCGATGAATGCGGGCGAGCATCGGCCAAACGGATCCCCCAATCAGGCCAGCAGCGACTCGTGGACTCGGCTTGGCTTGGTGACCCCGGTCAGGCGCTGGTTGAGGCCGCTGTGGAAGTAGGTCAGCCGCTGATGGTCGAGTCCCAGCAGGTGGAGGATCGTCGCCTGGAGGTCGTTCACGGGGATCGGGTCCTTCGTGGCGAAGTAACCGAGGTCGTCGGTCTCGCCATAGGTGAATCCGCCCTTCACCCCGCCGCCGGCCATGAGCATCGTGAAGGCGTGGGGATGGTGGTCACGGCCGAGGAAATCCTTCTTGCCGTCGCGGAATTCGGCGACGGGCGTCCTGCCGAACTCGCCGCCCCACGTCACTAACGTTTCGTCCAACAATCCGCGGCGCTTCAGGTCGCGGATGAGCGCCGCCACCGGGCGGTCCATCTCGCCGCACTTCTTCGGAAGCTGGGTCACGAGGTCGTCGTTGGGGCCGGTGCCATGGCCGTCCCACCCCCAGTCGAAGATCTGCACGAATCGGACGCCTCGCTCGACGAGCCGCCTGGCCAGGAGACAACTGCTGGCGATCGAGCCCTGCCCCGGAACGGCCCCATACTCCTCGAGAATCTCAGGTGGTTCGCGGGTGATGTCCATCGCGTCAGGCACCGACATCTGCATGCGATACGCGAGCTCGTACTGGGCGATGCGGGTCAGCGTCTCCGGATCGCGCGAGCGCTCGGCCTCGATGCGGTTGAGGTCGTTGACGGCGTCGAGCATCCTGCGTCGGGCGGCGCGATCGATGCCCGGGGGGTCGTTCACGTAGAGGACGGGCGCCCCGGACGCGCGGCACTGCACGCCCTGATGGACGCTGGGCAGAAATCCGCTGCCCCACACGCTCTTTCCCGCGTCGGGTGTCTTGTCGCCGCTGACGAGAACGACGAAGCCGGGAAGGTCATTGGCCTCGGAGCCGAGCCCATAGGTCAGCCAGGACCCCATCGAGGGATGCCCGAACCGGGCGTCGCCGGTCCAAAGGAGGAGCTGGGCCGGCGCGTGATTGAACTGGTCAGTCTTCACCGCCTTCAGCATGCAGAGTTCATCCGCCACCGAACCCAGGTGCGGAAGAAGCGAACTCATTTCCATGCCGGATGTGCCGTGTCGCTGGAAGTCGTAGAGGCAGCGAAGGAGCGTCGGATGCCCCTTGATGAATGCGAACTGTTCCCCCTTCAGGTACTCGTCGGGGCAGGGTTGTCCATGATGTTTGGTGAGAACCGGCTTGTTCTCGAAGAGTTCGTGCTGTGAGGGCGAGCCGGCGAGGTGAATCGAGATCACCGCCTTCGCCCGAGCCCGAAAGTGTGGCGGACGCGGAGCGAGCGGGTTCGTCGGTGCACGGCCCTCGCGTCCCGTCGCTCCGAGCGCGTGCGACTCGCCCATGAGTGACGCGAGAGCGATCGAGCCAAGACCAACGCCTAGCCCCTCGCCGACGCGGCCGAGGAACGTCCGTCGGGTCAGGCCGGTGAGGTTGGCGTAGCGGTTGGGGTCCATCGTGTGCCCTTCGGATCAGGCCCGACTCAGAAACTCGTCCAGGTTCAGGATGACGCTCGCCACGGAGGTCCACGCGGCCAGGTTCGGATCGTCGCGGCCCGCCATCGCCGTTGCAGCCGCGCGGTCACCGCTGAAGCGATCTCGCTCGTCGTCCAGGAGCGCCGAGAGAAGATCCAGCTCCGTTGCCCGGGCCTCACGGAAAAGCGTCCGGCGCAGCAAAGTCGCCAGTCGCGTCCGATCGGCTTGCGCGCCGCGGCCTTCGGTAGGGAGGTTCGCGACCGCCGCCGCGAGGGCCTGCGCTGCCTCGATCATGGCCGGATCGTTCATTGTGACCAGCGCGGCAAGCGGCGAGTTGCTCCGGCTGCGGCGCGGCGTGCAGGTCTCGCGACTCGGTGCGTCGAAGGCGATGAGCGCCGGATGCGGACTCGAGCGCCGCCAGAAGGTGTAGATGCCGCGACGGTAGCGATCCTCGCCCTCGCTCACGCTCCAGCGATCATCGCTATACACGATCGACCAGACGCCTTCCGGCTGCGGCGGCATCACGCTCGGGCCATACATGCGGTCGCTCAGCAAGCCCGACACCGCGAGGGCCGAGTCGCGGATTGCCTCCGCCTCGAGCCGATAGCGTGGCGAGCGTGACAGGAGCCGATTGTCGGGATCGCGCTCCTGAGACTCACGACCTGACGACGACGACTGCCGATAGGTGGATGAGAGGACGATCTCGCGAACGAGGGCCTTCGTCGAAAAGTTGAGCTGCACGAAGCGCAAGGCCAGATGATCGATCAAGGCCCGGTCACCCGGCCACGTCCCCTGGCTGCCGAAGTCCTCGACGCTCTCGACGATGCCCCGCCCAAAGATCGTCTCCCACACTCGGTTCGCCCCGACCCTGGCGAAGAGCGGGTTCGTCGGCGAGGTCATCCAACGGGCAAGCCCAAGCCGATTGCGCGGGGCGTCGGCCGGGAAGGGCGGCATGCAGGCCGGCGTGTCCGGCGTCACCTCGTGCTTGGGCTTCTTCAGGCTGCCCCGCTCGAGGAAATGGGTAACGCGACGCTCGCCTTCGGGCAGGTCGCGCATCACCGGCACGGTCGTGGTCTCCTCCGAACGTTCGCGGAAGCCGGGCGATCGCACGGTGATCGTCGGCGACTCGTCGTCGCGATCGGCGTCGGCGGTCTGGTCGAAGAAGGCGACGAACCGGTAATAGTCCTCTTGAGTGAAGGCGTCGTAGGGATGCGAATGGCACTGGGCGCAGTGGAACGTCGTCCCCAGCAGGCCGGTCCAAGTGACCGCGACACGATCGAAGACCGCGGCCATGCGGAACTCCTCGTTGTCAGTGCCGCCCTCGGTGTTGGTGAGCGTGTTGCGGTGGAAGGCCGTGGCGATGCGGTCATCGTCGGTCGCATCGGGCAAGAGGTCGCCGGCGATCTGGGCGGTGACGAGCCGGTCGTAGGGCATGTCCTCGTTCAGGGCCCTGATCAGCCAGTCGCGGTAGGCCCAGATCGTCCTCCGCCCGTCCTTCTCGTAACCCTGCGTATCGGCATAGCGGGCGAGGTCAAGCCATGGCCGCGCCCAGCGCTCGCCGAATCGCGGCGAGGCTAACAGTTCGTTCACCACGCGCTCGTATGCCCCGGGCTCGCGATCCGCAAGGAATGCATCAAGCTGGGCAACGGAGGGCGGCAGTCCAATGAGGTCGAGGGAGAGCCGACGTAGGAGCGTCGCCGCATCCGCTTCCGGAGCAGGCCCGAGTCCGACCCGCTCCAGTCCGGCGAGAACAATCCGGTCCATCGGCGTGCGGGCCCAAGCGGTGGCTCGCACCGTTGGCGTTCTGATCGAGGCGAGCGGCGTCAACGACCAGAGATCGGTCCAGTGCGCGCCTTGGTCGATCCAGCGGCGGAACGCCTCGACCTGTCGCGGCGAGAGCGGCTCGCCATCCGGCGGCATCCGCTTCCCGGCCGGAGCGGTGATGCGGTGCATGAGTTCGCTCGCCTCCGACTCACCCGGAACAATCGCGATCCTCCCCTTCCCGTCGGGGGCGCTCGCTCGGGTCGGGTCGCCCAGGTGCAGTCCGGCCAGTTCGCGAACGCCGCCATGACAACGAAGGCACATGCCCGCGAGGACGGGTCGAATCTCCCGGTCGAAGCTCACCGGCTCGACGCCTCCATCGGAGCGCGACTCCGCGAAACGCCCGCCAAGGACGCAGAGGACCACGATCGAAGCAACGAGCAAGGCCCGTCCGACGCGCTGCGGAGTCCCGATTGCCTTCCGGTCCACGAACATTCGCCCGACTGTACTCCGCCGCCCTCGCCGCGGAAATGAGGCATTCGCTACGGCAAGCGACACTCGCGGAGGAAGGGGGTTTTCCGGTACGCTCGCGGAGATGATTCCCGCGGAAGTCGCGCCGTGGTGTGTGGCCTCGGTCATCGGGCTCGTGGTGGTCCTGCTTGTGCTGGGGATCAGCGCGGACTTTGCCATGCTTGCCGCGGCTGTCGCCTTGGCTGTGGCGGGGCTGATCACGCCGGCCCAAGCCGCATCCGGTTTCTCCAACGAGGGCATGCTGACGGTAGCCCTGCTGTACGTCGTGGTGGCTGGGCTCCAATCGACCGCCGCGATCCGACGGATGACTGGCTCGCTCTTCCGACCCGTGGCCAACGAGAAGCTCGCCCTGTTGCGCCTCTGTGTCCCAGTTGCGGCGGCGAGCGCCTTCCTGAACAACACGCCCATCGTCGCTGTGCTCATTCCCGTCGTGACCGATTGGGCGAAGCGGTCCCGGATTCCGGTCAGCAGGCTGCTGATGCCGCTGAGCTACGCGACGATCCTCGGCGGAACCATCACCCTCATTGGAACCAGCACCAATCTGGTGGTGATGGGGCTCGTGCGGGAGGCCTCCGCCAAACCCAGCCCAATGAGCGGCCTGCGGGCGATCGGCTTCTTCGAACTGGCCTGGGTCGGCGTTCCGCTGGCCATCGTCGGCATCAGCTACATCATCCTCCTCAACCGAACCCTGCTTCCGGTCCGTACGCCGGTGATCGACATCGACGAGGACGCCCGCCAATACACCTCGCGGGTGCGGGTCGTGCCGGGAGGGCCGCTCGTCGGCCTCACGATCGAACAGGCAGGCCTTCGTGGGCTTCCTGGGCTTTTCATCGTCGGGATTGAGCGCGGCGACGATCGCGTCTCGGCCCCCGGGCCTGAAACGGTCCTTCGGGCCAACGACATTGTCGTTTTCGCAGGCGTCCTGGAAATGGTCAGGGAACTCATCGGCACGCGAGGCTTCGTCGCCGCCGACAAGCCGAACTCCCACCAGTTCAGCGGCACGCTCATCGAGGTCGTCGTCAGCACGACCTTCCCTGGGCTCGGGCAGTCGATCCGCGACTTCGGCTTCCGCGGTCGTTACGACGCTGCCGTACTCGCCGTCGCCCGCAACGGTCACCGCATCGAGGGCAAGATCGGCGACGTCGTCCTCGAGCCCGGCGACACGCTCCTCGTCGATGCCGACCACGGCTTCATTGACCGCTGGCGGGACAGCCGCGATTTCTATCTGGTGGGCAAGGTCGACGGCGAGACGACCCCCAGCCACGATCGGGCGTGGATTGCGATCGTGATCCTCGCCTCCATGGTCGGGTACGCAACCTGGAGGGGCGACATGTTAGGTGCCGCGGCACTCGCGGCCGGCGCGATGCTCCTCTTCCGCTGCGTCACGCCGGCCCAGGCCCGCGGCTCGCTCGACCTTCCGACGCTCATCACGATCGCGGCCAGCTTGGGCATTTCAAAGGCCGTCGAATCGACCGGACTCGGCCGAATCGTCGGCGAGGCCTTTGTGACCGCGGCGGGCGGGCAACCCGTACTGACCGTCGCTGCGACATACCTCGCGACGATGGTCTTTACGGCGTTCGTCTCCAACAGTGCCGCGGCCGCGATCATGTTCCCGATCGCCCTTGGCACGGCCGCGTCGATCGGCGGCGATCCGATGCCGTATGTCATGTCGATCCTCTTCGCGGCCAGCGCTGACTTCGCCACGCCGATCGGCTATCAGACGAACCTCATGGTCTACGGCCCGGGCGGCTATCGATTCACCGATTACCTTCGTTTCGGGCTGCCGCTCAATGCCATTGCCTGCGCGACCACGACGGTGGTCCTCGGATGGCAATACGGGCTGTATTGAGCCCGCGCATGAAAAAGGGCCTGGCTCGCGCCAGGCCCTGATGCTTGCGATGAAGCGATTCAATTACTGAGCGACATACACCGAATCAAGCGCCTTCTGCACGCGCTTCTGCATATCGGATACGTGGGCAACGGTGTAGCCGTCGAGCCCGCTCGACTTCGCTGCGGTGTCCAGCCGTGACTTGATCTGCTCAAGCTGGTACTGGGCCTGCTGTCGGACGGTGCGCGGCATCTGGGCGTTGCCGGTCGCGATCTTGATGAGGCGATCGGTGTAGTCGGCCTGAAGGTTGCGGCGGAACTGCGTGATCATCGGGTTGCGGTTCGTGAACGACCCGCTGGCGTTACCGAGTTCCTTGTAGATCTCATCGCTGAGTGCCTTCATGAGTTCCGGCAGGGTCAGGGCATCCTCGCCGGCCTTGGTGCGCTGCTCGTTGTCAAGCACGCGGCTCATCGTCTCGGGGTTGACGATCATGGTCAGGGCCAGGCCCTGGGTCATGGCCACCTGGTCGTTGATCGGCCAAGTCGGCTCGCCGCCGCGCGGATCCCACATCTCGAAGGACATCTTGTTGACGAGGTCCGCCGAGAGGCCGTACGCCTCGTCGCGGAACGCGTTCTCGATGACGAACTGCAGGGCCTTCCGCTGCATCTTCGGGTCACACGGGACCAGCGGGTCGCCGGTTCCCTCGTCGCCCTTCTTCACGCGGTTGACGTGGGTGCCGCCGATCCAGGAGGCCATCACGTCGATCATCTGACGCTGACGGTTCAGCGTCTTCTGATAGCCCTTACGGGCCCGCTCCCACGCGTCGCCCTTCTTCACGTACTTCTCGAGCAGGTTCGCCCGGAGCTTCCGGCAGAGTTCGATCGTCGACTCGGCCCACTCGTGCGGGTCCTTCGAGAAGTCGTAGCGCCGGGCCAGCGGATCCGGTCCGCCCGTGTCCTCGTCGGTGAGGTACATGTGGCCGGGCTCGCCGACCTTCGCGACCACCTTCGCGGGATCGTCGAAGGTGTAGCCGTACTCGATCGCCCAGAGGTCATAGGTGCCGATCGAGATCATGGCGTAGTCGCCCTGGACCGCATTCGGATCGGTGTTGAAGTTCGTTCCGATGTAATCCATCACCGAGGCCGCATAGGGCTTCTTGCCCTTGAGCTCCGGCGAATTGATCTCCTTCATCGTGTACTGGCTCGACGCCTTGAAGTTGTGGCGCAGGCCGAGCGTGTGACCGACCTCGTGGGCGACGAGGTGGGCAAGCTGGACGCTGACGAAGCTCTCCGGCACGCCGTCGAGGATCTCCTCCTTCGGCTTGTCGTCCTTGGGCTTGTCGCCTTCGGTCTTCGGCGCGTCGCCCTTGGGGGCTTCCTGCGAGGCGTTCGCGTCCTCGCCGATCAGGCCGAGCATCTCAAGCTGCATGTTCGCGAAGGCCATGTCCATGGCGAGGCCCTGAGCCGCGAAGCAGTGCATGCCGCAGCGATGGGCGGTGCTCCCGTCATCGATGTCGCCGCCGCTGGCGATGCGCATTGCCTCCTCGAACTCGGGCCGCCCTGCGACCATCGGATCCTTGCGGCTGTCCGCGGGATCGCGATCACCGGTTGCGGCGCGGGCAGCACGCTTCTTCAGCTCCGCTTCGCGGGCGAGCGGGTCAAGCATGGTGAGACGCGGATCCCATTCCGGGTGCTTTTCGAGCCAGACCAGCGTCTTCGCGGAAAGGCCCTGGGCCATGTCCAGCGGGCGCTCGTCGTACCAGTTGTAGAAGGCCCGAATCCAGCCGTCGGTCAGCACGACGTCAGCGTCGAGAATCTGGCCGGTGAAGGGATTCGCCCGGCTCGGCCCGATCGCGGTGGCGATGTCGTTGTTGAGCCAGCGGATGAAGTTGTAGCGGACGTCTTCCGGATCCTTCTCCATGTGGGCGCCGGTGACCTCGTCCTGCTGATAGACCTCGATCGCATTGTCAATGCCGATTCGCTTGAAGGCATCATTCCACTGGAGAATGCCTTCGCGCACATAGCGGCGGTAACGCACCGGAACGGTGTGCTCAACGTAGAAGATGATCGGGTCCTTCGCCGGCGAGAGCGAGAGCTTCGGGTCGCGCTTCTGAAGGTCCCAGCGGTTGATGTAGCGCACCCAGTTGGTCTCGGTGCCGTACTGACCCAGATCTCGATAGTCGGTGAGGAAGTAGCCGACGCGGTCATCCGCAACACGCGGCTTGAAACCGGGGTTCTCGGGAATGAGCGAGATCGAATAGTGGACGGTCTTGTAGCTGCCGGACTGGTCGGTCGACTCGAGGGCAAGCTCGAGGTTCTGCGGGAAGCTCTTGGCCTTCGCGATCTTCAGGAACTTGGGGTTGAGTCCGAGTCCCGCGAGCTGCTGCGACTGGCCGATGAGCATCGCGTCGAGATCGATGACGGGCGTCCCGTTAGGGCCCATCGAGACGATCGGCACGTCGAAGAGGACGCGATCGGTGAAGATGCGCTTCACCGAGTCCTTGCTGGTCTGCTCACCGTTGCTGCGGATCTCCATCTGCGGCTCGATGAGGGCGAGCCGATTGCCGTACTGCCGCCACGAGACGTAGCGATCGGGCCCCTGAAGGCCAGAGAAGATCACGCCGCCGGCAGGGGTCGCGGCGATGAAGAACTTCATGCGATCCCAGCCGCGCGGAAGCTCGGCGAGAAGCTGCTCGTCCTTCTTGTTGATGTAGAGACCGAAGAGGGACTGCCCGTCGGGGCTGGAGGTGATCTTCTCGTAGTTCTTCGAGACCTCCTGGAACGGCGGGTATTCGGGCGCCTGGGGACGGGGGGCGCCTCCCTCCGGAGCCGGTGGCGGGCCGGGAGGTGTCTGGGCGAGCAGCGTCGCGCAGATGGACGCGGTCAGGAAGGTGCCGACGAGCAACTTGTTTCGCATGAGATGGTCACCGAAGGAGGACGAAGCGGGCTTGGACTGGATGTGGACCCCGCCCACACACGAAGCCGAAAAAGCGGGGTTTGCCGCGCAGTCAGAGGTTACTGGCGGATCATCCCTCGGTTGCGGACTTCATGCGATGACCTGATGGCGAATGGGGCAACCTCCCTCCCCAATCGCACAAACGCCGACGGCCCGCGAGCAAGCTCGCGGGCCGTCGGACTCCACGTCTATCCGTGTCGCCGCCGTTTGGCCGGCTTACTGGCAGCCGCCCCATGCACCCAAGACGATTGCCAGGTCCGTCGCGTCGGTCGAGCCATCTTCATTGAGATCGGTCGCTGCCGTGCCCCAGCCGCCCAGGATCAGGGCGAGGTCCGTGGCGTCAACCACCTGGTCGCCGTTGAGGTCCCCAATGCAGCTGCTACCGCCACTGGCGGGCACCACGAAGAACTGATCCCCAGGAACCTTGTTGAGCTTCACGAGGCGAGGCTCGCCAAGGTTGCCACCCCCGCCGATTGAGCCGAGGATCTGGTTGGAAACGAAGTCGTGACCGCCTCCGTTCACGATCGCGCACACCTTGACGTCGCCGCCGGCGTAGCCGAGCAGAGCCAAAGGCAAGGCAATTTCAATGCCGGTCGTCACACCAAAGCCGCTGGAGATCTTGGTACCACTGCTCACGCCGGCGGTATTGGAATTGTCGATGCCGACGAGCGTGCCGTTCGAACCGTTGAGGTAGGACGCGCCCGCACCGCCTGAACCGATGTACTCGCCGAAGCCGCCGCCACCGGTCAGCACCTGCGAGGTGTTGGCATAGGTCGAGAACGGCCCGCCACCGCAGGTCATGGTGAAGTAGAAGTCAGCCTCGAAGCCCCTGTCAAACGTCAGGCCGTTGCCGGTTCCGTCGTCGCCGAGCCTATTGAGCCCATTGAAGTCGACGTCGGGGTTGTCGCCGCGAAGCTTGTTCTGGCCACCCGAGACGTAGTCGAGGAAGACCTCAAGCTTGTTGAAGTTGCTCTCGAGGTTGCCGCCGAGGAAGAGGTACAGATAGTCGCCCTCGATCAGGCCGTAACCATTGTCGAGTTCGCTCCCGTTGGCATCGTCGATGAAACCCAGCGACGAATCGCCGAACTGGGTCTGGGTGTCCTGAACGGCGAGGGCCTCGCCGTACGCGGCGTCGAGGGTCCCGTCGATGGTAATGTCAGCGAAGGCGGACGTGCCAAGGGCGGCAACGAAGGCGGCAAGGAGGCGGGTGGTCTTCATGGTGTTCAATGGATCAACGAGGTATGGCGCCGTCTGCTCGCCACACGGGGCGCGAGCCGGACGGCGATGGTTCAAACGGAGCCTTCCCCTGACAGGGCGAAGGCGACTTCGATACTAGAAACCCGCCGCAGCCAAATGCCAGACTGCGGCGGGTGTTTCGGGCGAAACTCTCCAGCAAGTTGCGGCCGGTCCCCGCGACCTCCCGCTCTCGGCTTCTCGGACGGCAGGTCCGGAGAACGGAGCGGAGGCGTCAGGGACGCGGCCGGAACTGGATCAGCCCCAAGCGCCGAGGAGGATCGCCAGATCCGCACCATCGACGTTTCCGTCGCCGTTCAGGTCGGCTGAGCAGCCACCCTTCTTGATGCCGCTGCACGGACCCCAGGCGCCGAGCAGGATCGCGAGATCCGCACCTCCGACCTCGCCGTCGGAATTCAGGTCGCCAAGGATTGGGGCGGGAACCACAAAGTACTGGTTGCCTGGAACGACGCTGAAGTTCACGAAGCGCGGCTCGCCAAGGTTGCCTCCACCGCCGATGCCGGCAAGCACCTGGTTGGAGACGAAGTCATGTCCGCCGGCGTTGATGAAAGCGCAGACCTTGATGTCCTCGTTTCCGTACTTGATGAGGTTCGCGAGCGGAATGGCGATCTCGATGCCGGTGGTCACGCCGGCGCCGCTCGCCAATCCGGTGCCGCCGTTGACGCCGGCAATATTGGAATTGTTGATCGCAATCAAGGTCCCGTCCGAGCCCGCGAGGTAGGACCTGCCGGCGCCGCCGCTTCCGATGTACTGGCCGGTGCCACCGCCGCTTGAGAGAACCTGGGACGTGTTCGCGAAGGTCGAGAGAGGATCATTGCCACAGGTCAACGTAACGAAGTAGTCGGCATCGAAACCCTCATCGAAGGTGAGCCCGTTGCCCGAGCC
>JAEUIU010000079.1 GCA_016795065.1 Phycisphaerae bacterium | reverse complement strand
TCAAGCGCCTCGACGCCGACGTCCTCGCCCTCGAGGAAGTCGAGAACAAGGACGCCCTGATCGAGTTTCGCGACGGCTACCTCAAGGGACTGGGTTACGACCACGTCGCCAGCCTCGATGCCGGCGACCCCCGGGGCATCGAACAGTCAGTCCTTTCCCGGATTCCGATCGTGAAGGTCGAGAACTGGCCCGAGGAGCGGATTGACGACCAGCAGGCGAAGCGCACCGGCGACGGATGGGCGGCACCGAAGGGCGGCGAGCTTCCCAAGCGTTGGGCCCGCAGCCCGTTGGTGGTGACGCTCAAGACCAAGGACGGCTATGAGCTTCAGCTCTTCGTGGTCCACCACAAGTCAGGCGGCGACTTCGACGCCCAACGCGAACTCGAGGCCCTCGAGGTGATCGAGCGTGTGCAGGCGAGGGTCAAGGAGAACCCGAAGCTGAACATCGCCGTCCTGGGCGACTTCAATGCGACCCCCTCGAAGAAGAGCGTGAAGACCTATCTGAACTCGGGCTTCGTCAACGCCTACGACAAGCGTTTCGATCCGAAGGCCCCGAGCGAGATGTACCTGACCCACGCGACCCACCGACCGATCGACTTCATCTTCATGAGCCCGGCCCTCGCCGAGGACACGATTGACCGAAGCTACTTCGTCCTCTCCGCACCGATCCCCGCCAAGCTCCCTCCGATGGACGCCAGCCCGGAAGAGAAAGAAAAGTCCCTCCCGAAGGGCTACGCCAGCGACCACATGCCGGTCGCGATCGATCTCCTGCCGCGCGATTGAGGTCGCGCCGCTCCTGATTCACCGCAGAGGCGCAGAGACCCGACAGAGACCGGATAGAGATCTGATAGGGACCCGACGTCGGCGCGTTCGCCAATGGTGGCAGCGCACCATATGTCTCCTCCTTCGGGTCTCCGCATCCTCCGCGCCTCTGCGGTGAAGAACCACGCCGAGGGACGCTCACACCCCCAACAACCGCATCACCTCTTGCACGTCCTTGTCGCCGCGGCCGGAGAGGTTGATGACGACAAGCTTGTCGCGGGAGAGACTCTTCGCGATGTCGAGCGCCGCGTGAACGGCGTGCGAGCTTTCGAGGGCCGGAATGATCCCCTCGTTGCGGGCGAGGGTTTGGAACGCCGCGAGCGCTTGGGCGTCGGTCGCCGATGTGTATTCGACGCGTCCGGTGTCCTTCCAGTAGCTGTGCTCAGGACCGACGCCGGGATAGTCGAGGCCGGCGCTGCAACTGTGGACGTCGGCGGTCTGGCCGAACTCGTCCTGGAGCACGTAACTCAGCGAACCGTGCAGGACACCCGGTGAGCCGAAACTCAGTGGAGCTGCGTGGTCGCCGGCCTTCGGTCCGCGTCCGCCTGCCTCGACGCCGACGAGACGCACGCTTCGATCGTCGACGAAGGGATAGAAGATGCCCGCCGCGTTCGATCCGCCACCGACGCAGGCGACGATGACATCCGGCAGGCGACCAAAGCGCTCAAGGCATTGCGAGCGGCACTCGCGGCCGATGATGCTCTGGAAGTCGCGGACAATCATCGGGAAGGGGTGCGGCCCGACGACCGAACCGAGGATGTAGTGCGTCGCGCCGACCGAACCCATCCAGTCGCGCATCGCTTCGTTGGTCGCGTCCTTCAGGGTCTTCGAGCCGGTCGTGACCTCGTTCACCTTCGCCCCCATCAGCCGCATGCGAAAGACGTTCAGGGCTTGGCGGCGCACGTCCTCGGCCCCCATGTAGACCTCGCACTGCAACCCGAAGCGGGCGCAGGCCGTCGCCGTCGCCACACCGTGTTGGCCGGCGCCGGTCTCGGCGATGATCCTGGTCTTGCCCATCCGCTTGGCCAGCAAGGCCTGCCCGATCGTGTTGTTGATCTTGTGGGCGCCGGTGTGGGCGAGGTCCTCGCGCTTCAGGAGAATCGTCGCCCCGCCGGCGTGTTCGGTCAGCCGCTTCGCCTCGGTGATGCGCGTCGGCCGGCCGACGAACTCCGTCAGGAGCGAATGGACCTCGGCGTTGAAGGAGGGATCGCGACGGGCCGTCTCGTAGGCGGCGGCAAGCTCATCCAGGGCGGCGACGAGCGTCTCGGGAACATAACGGCCACCGAAGGCGCCGAAGCGACCCTTCGGATCGGGAACATGGGTGAGCGTCGACATGGGAGAATCGTTAGGAGGCCGGGGAGATCGGCGTCGAAGGCGGCGACGCCGAACGCTGTCGCGAGAGGAGCCAAGCGGTCCAGACCGGGCCTGAGATCGCGTAGGCGGTGAAGCCGATCGCGAGAGCAAACTGCATCCAGTAGATCGCGGCGACCACCGGAATCACGATCTGCACGATGCCCGTGAAGTCGCGCCGCGTGCGAAGGACGCGATTGGCGAAGTGCGAGTACTTGAGCGACGAGACCATCGCGATCGCGCAGAGAAGCGTCACCAGCGGAATGCCCAACGCCGCTGCCCGGGCAAAGGCGATGTTGTCCTCGAATCCGGTAGCGATGTACTGGGCACCGCTCTTCTGGTAGAGGAGGTGCTGGTGCAGGACGATCAGGCTAGCCACGGCGCCGCCCGCGCCAGGCGAGGGCAGCCCCTTGAAGAAGCGGTGATCCTCTTCTCGGGCCGAGGGCGTTTCGGCGTTGAAGCGGGCCAGCCGCAGCGCCGCACAGCAGACATACACCACCGCAATCGACCAAATGATGCGGGCCCAGATCGTGTCCGCATCGGGTCCCAGCACCGCGGCCTGTGACTCTTGCGGGCCGTAATAGTGACTCACCAGCCGCATCATCATGAAGGCCGGGGCTACACCGAAACTCACCACGTCGGCGAGAGAGTCCAACTGGGCGCCGAGGTCACTGGTCGCACGGGTGAGCCGGGCCACCGAGCCATCGATCGCGTCGAAGAACATCCCGATGAAGATCAGGAGTCCAGCGACGGTGAGTGAGTTGAGGTGGAAGATCTGCGTCTCGCCCACCGGCTTCATCGCGTAGTGGATCGCGCTGAATCCGCAGACGAGGTTGCCCAAGGTGAGGATGGTCGGGATCGCCTTGACGGGACGCATCCGCCGCCGTCGTCGATGGGTTCGGGCCGCCGAACGCAAGCCGGACTCGGCGGGGTCGCCTGTCCCACCACTGGGGACCGGCACCGGGCGGCTCGACGAGGAGCCACCAGCACGTTCACCCAAGGGTTGGCTGTCGGAAGGGCGGGTCATGGGTCATGGGTCATGAGTCTTGGGTCTTGGGTCTTGAGTCTTGGGTCATGGCGCATCGGCCGGCGGATCTTCGGAAGGCAAGGGAAGGACGGGTTCCATCGGAGCCGGTCGGGCACCTGCCGTCGGCACCGGCTCGACGAAGAGGATATCCGGCAGCTTTGCCTTGAGGACCAGAACCAGCCGCCTGGACGGACGGGCTTCGAAGTCGGTCAGAAGAAACTCGCCCAAGGTCGGGGGCAACTCCGCAGCAGGGCCGCTTCCTGCATTCTCAGGTCGCGACGGCGGTCCCTCGGGGTCTTCCTCCAGGTCAGGTGATTCGGGCGGAGCCGAGATCAGGATGAGCGCCGCATTCCGCGGCAGCTCGGCGTGAATGCTGGCCGTTTCCCAGACGCGCCCCCGGAGGCTGTCCCGATTGAGTAGACCGGAGATGTCGTTGGAATCGGAGACAAGTTGGGCCGCGACCTGCACATCGAGGTAACCGCCCTCTTCCAATGGCACCGTCCAGGCCCGCGTCATCAGCCGAAGCCATCCGCCGGGCAGGCGCTCCGCCTTGCCGTCGATCATGGCGACCCGCGGTGACTCAAGCAGCGTGCGAGCCAGTTCGCGCCACGACGGCACCTGTCCGAACCAAACCGTCAACGCCTTCGTCGTGCCGCCCACATCAATGAGGAACTTGGTCAGGTCGGCCTCGTCCATGATCACGGCCCGAAAACCGTGGTGTTCGAGCGTCGCCGCATCGACGCCGATCCGCACGTCGCGCTGGGCGTAACGGGCCAGGGAACGGCGGATGAGCACCTCGTTGTTGGCAATCGACCATCGGGCGACCTCAAGGCCGTCGTCTTCGCCCGGCGCCCGGGGGCGATCGACCACGGCTTCGGCCTGCTCCTGCGGCGTCACCGCCGCAGGCTTCGGTGTGCGCTCATCGATGGGTTGGGGCTGGCAGCCCCACGGCGACACCGCAAGCGGAGCCCATAGCGATGCCAGAAGCAACCGGCCAGCGAATCCGTGGCGACGCCGACAACTCATGGCTGGCTGGCCCGTTCAGACTCAGGTGGCATCTCGTTGATCGCGTCAATGAGCTGTCGAAGAAGCCCGAAGCGCTTGCGGGTGTACTCGAAGTGGAGACGCGGCAACTCCAGCGAATCGTCCTCGCCCGGCAATGGCCCCGACTGCTCGATCCCACCGACTCGGAGGAGGACGCGAAAGCGTTCTTCGAGGGCCTCGCATTGGGCGCGGCTAAGCGGGGCGTCGAGTCGGATGACAAAGCGATCACCGACGAACCGGCTCGACCGATAGCGGCGATAGAAGCGAAGCACCTCGGCGACCGCCTCCTCGGGTGTCGCACAGCGGCGATAGAGGGCCTCGTCCTCGTCGCTGATCCAGCCGCGCCGGACCAGGTCGGTATGGGCGAAACGGTGCCAGGTGTCCCAGTAGTCGCCGCCAGCGCCTTCGACCAGGACGATCGGCAGGACGACGGACTTTCCGGTCTGGATGAGGGTGAGGACTTCGAACAACTCGTCCTGGGTGCCGAAGCCGCCGGGGAAGACGGCGATCGCGTGCGAGTTGCTCGTGAACATCAGCTTCCGGGTGAAGAAGTAGCGGAAGTTGATGAGCTTCGGATCGCCATCGATGACCGTGTTGGCGCTCTGCTCGATGGGTAGGCGAATCGCCAGCCCGAACGACGCGTCGCGGGTCGGGCCCTCGTGACCGGCCTTCATGATCCCGTTGCCGGCTCCGGTGATCGCCATCCAGCCCTCGCGGGCGATCAGTTCGCCGAAGCGGCGGGCGGCGACGTAGTCCGGGTGGTCCTCGGGTGTGCGGGCCGAGCCGAAGATCGAGATCTTCTTCACGCCGCGGTAACGGTTGAAGACGCGGTAGGCGTACCGCATCTCCTTGAAGGCAGTGGTGACCAGCTTGAGCTGTCCCAGGTCGGGCCCATCGCTCAACAACTTCACCGCCGTCCGAAGCATGTCCGAGACGTACCCAACGTCGGTCGCGGTCGGGTCATGTCCGAGCGAATGCAGCAGGGCGTTGGTCGCCCGGTCGATCTCGTCGGGTTCGCCGCGCCGCTCGCGGCCGCGCCGTGCGGTGGGCGCGGAAGCGTCACCAGTGCGAGGGGGTTTCGGGGCGGGTCCGTCGGTGCGTGCGTCACGCGGTTCTGCCATGGGTCGAATCGTAGCAGCAGCCGAAGCGGGGACAGGGGCCTGACGTCGACGCATCGCCTGTCACTTCGTACCGCTCGCGTCAGGCGTGCCCTTTCGAAGGAGTCCCGGCAACGCCCGCAGGCTCGCCACCGGATCGTTGAGCGGCCCCGTGACGGTGATCTCATAGAGTTGATCGCTCACGGTGCCGACGATCTCGCTCAGAATGCCAAGGCGACCGCGGCTGCGGAAGGCCAGATCGACGCTGAAGTCCCGCGTGTCCATCGTGCCGCTGCCGTCGAGGATGAGACCGCTGGTCGTGAGTTCAAAGCGGTCGAAGGTGGCGGTGTCGCCATCGATGAAGAACTGGATGTCGCCGGTCTTGAGCGCAGAGGAGAGGGGCAGGGCGAGCTGACTCAGTTGCAGCAGCCGCAACGTGATCGGCGACTTGGCCATGGCGGCGTCGCGGATCGAGATGCGGCCGCGGCCGGTGCGTCGCTCGGTCGCGGCGGGGACCTCGGCGGTCGAGCCTTCGAGTGAGATTCGCCCGTCGACGGCGCCGCCTGACGCGCTTTCCGGATCGCGCGGTGCAATCAGCGGGGCAAGCGAGGCGCCGATGACCCGAATGTCGGTGGCGTAACGCTGGTTGTTCAGGTCGACGGTGGCCTGCCCGATCACGCGGCCGTCGGCGAGCGTGCCGCTGATGTCGCGGATGAGAAGCTGTTGGCCAGGTGGAATCGCCGGCACGGTCGCGAGAGGATTGTGGCTTGTCGGGGGAGGACTCGGCGGATCGACCAGCGTGATTCGTGTCGAGCCGTTGGTGAGCAGGCGGTCATAGATCCGGCAGGTCGGCAAGGTCACGGCGGCAGTGAGGCTGGTCCGTTCGTTCGAGCCGTCGGGATCGGTTTCGTATCGGAAGCCGTAGTCGACCTCGCCCTCCAACTCGGTGAAGGGGACGCCGGTGGTCATCTGACTCCCGCGCAGCGAGAGGAGGCCGTCAATCGTGTAGAGGAGTGGCGAACCGATGCCGCGGTCGGGATCCCATTGCAAGGTGATTGCGGCGGCTGGGAGGTTCATCGCCTCGGCCTTGAGCTGAATCCGGTCGCGAGCGATGTTCAGGGGAGGCGGAAGGAGAGCCGAGGCGCTGTCGGACCAGGACGTCGCCTCGAGCGAATAGGAGCCCGCGGCGGTATGGGGGGTGGTGCTCAGGTCAACGGACCCATCGAGAGCGATGCGGCCGCCGTCGAACTGTCCGCGCATGTGACGGAAGGTCGCCCCCTTGGCGTCGGCCTCGAATGTCGAACCGGGATCGAAGCGAATCGCCGGTCGACCGGTGACAGCGCCGCTGGTGATCGAGAGAGCGAGCGTGCTGGGCAGGAGTTGCAGGCTCCACTCGGGACGGGTGCCCGCGGTGGTGTGGAAGGTCAATGTCCCGTCGGTTCGTCCGGTGGGAGCTCGAGCGGCGATCGCGTCGGCCAGTTCCTGGGCCCCTGACCAGCGAAGGAGAAGCTCCGCCAGTGGCGACTCAAAACGCATCGACTCGGCCTTCGCGGTCAGATCCAGCGTCTGAAGCGATGCTCCGCTGGCGGCCAGCGTCCCGTCGAGCATGATCGTTCCGGCCTCGGCCTCCAACCCGTCGGTCAATCGCAGGGCATTCGTCGCTCCATGCGTGCCATGGTCATTGGCGATGATCGAGATGCTCCCATCGAGGCCGCGCACGCTCACCTCGCGTCCGAAGGGAGCGACCGTGATTTCGCGAGGCCGGGCCTCAATTGTCGTCATCGTGCCGCCCTCGGAGGTGCTTGAGACGGTGACGTGGGCGTCGAAGAAGCCGCGCGGCTTCCAATGCGTCCACCATTCCCGCGCCGACTCGACCGCTCCGTCGGGCATCGCTTCGGCTAGCCACGGGGCGATGGGCATGTTCTCGAGGCGCAGGTCCACGCTCTCGCTTTCGTCGCCCGTATTGAATCGCCCCGAGGCGACGACGGTTCCGGTGCCGCTCGCGTCGGCAGCCTTCAGTGAGCGGAACTCGACGACGTCGCGATCGATGATCACCGAAGCCTCAAGCTCGCGCAGGGAAATGCCCGCCGGCAGCGATTGGGGAACGTCGTGGGCTTCCTTCGAGTCGAGGGCACCGTCGCTCACCTCAATCTGAAGGTGGGTGTGGGTCGGCATCTTGCGTCCGAGCGGAACACCCGGCGGTGGCGCTTCCTCGCTGATCGTGCCGTGCAGATCGATCGTGCCGCGGATTCCGGTTGCATCCAGCAGCCGCGCGGTGCTGACCAGTGCCGCTCCCGGCCAGCCATTGATGACCTCACCGCGATCAGGCGGAATGGCAGCGAGGAGAAGCGGATTGATGCGGTCGCCCGCTGCGGTGATGGTCAGATTCGGCCGGCCTCGGACGCTGTCGGAACTCTGCCCCGGGGCCCCAGTCCGCTCGCGGGGAACGATGGCGATTTCGCCGCCGATCCGCACGAGACCGCCTTCAAGAGTGATCGCCCGTAGGCCTTCCTCGCCGAATCGGATCGAACTGGGGGCGATCGAGATGGTGCCCGAGGTGACGACGAGCGGATAGGGGAATTCGTCGATGAGGACACCCGCCCGTTCGATCGTCACGCTGCCCGAGATCGAGACCGGCGGTGTTTCGCCGGGCGTGCGAACAAGGCGGACGTTGAGCGCGCCGGTGCCGCCCATCGCATAGGGGCGGACGTCAATCATTCGCTCGACGCGAGCCGATTCGAGGGCGAGCCGTTCTCGCTCCTCGGCGTCACTGGTGGCGGCGAGCGATGCCTGAAGGGCCTTCTGCCGTTCGATCAAGGCGGGCAGGTCGTCGGTCTTCAGGACGCCACTGGCCAGGAGTCCATCGATCGAAGGTTGGTGGAAGAGGCAGGCGATGCTCGTGTGGTTGCCACGCTCGAAGAGGTCGATGAGTCGCGAGTCGATGGTGAACTTCGGGGCTGTGACAGTGATGTCCGCAATCGCCTCCGGACCGAGCCGCGTCACCGTTCCCTTCATCGTGATGGTCGACCCGGCCTCGGTTGTCCCCGAGATGTAATCGACGACCAAACGGTCATCGCCCGCGTCGTCCTGGTCGAACGCCAGGTGGGCCCGAACATCCGAAATCTCGTACGGAAAGGCCTCGTAGGAGCCGCGTCCGCCGGAGAGGAAACACTGTCCCTTCGACCGGATCGGGGCGGGCACCCGTCGCTGGTCAGGCCCGACCGTGGACTCGGCTCGCGAGAACTCGGCCTCCACATCCAATCGCCACGAGGTGACGCCGAAGGTCTCCAGCGCCGCGGCGATCGGCGACGGCACTTCGAGCACCGGGTCGTAGCCTTTGGCGGCCTTCGAGGAGTCGAAGCCTCGAATCGCCACCGTGAGTGAAAAGGGAGCGACCTTGAGTGTCTCTTCGATCCAGAGTCGACGGGCCTCTGCGTCGTTCCAATCAATCGTCCCGATCGGAAGGTCAGCAAGTGAGAGTTCCAGGCCGAGTTCGATTGGCACCGGCACCACACCCGGGGCGGTCTCGGGCGGAGCGGGTAGCTCGATCGGCGGGCCGGAACGCGTGTTGGTGGCCGAGACCGTGCCGCTTGGCGCTTGGGTTGCGGTGGGTGCGATGCTTGACGCCAATTCGCCGGTGAGCCGATGGAGGGTGATCTTCGAGCCCTCCAGCCTCACCGTCCCATCGCGCACGTGCACTGTCGGCAGGCCTTCGCGCGGCTCGCGCTTGCCGTTGCGGAATCGGCTCCAGTCATCATCGAGGTCAAGCCCCTCGGGCAGCGTGACGCTCATGTCGGCGACGGAGAGTTCGGCGAAAAGGGGAGCCTTCGGTGACCAGCCGACCTTCGCGCCGCGGATCTTCCCGGTCAGACCAAGTGTGCGGGCGGAACGCTGGGCACCCAGCGGGAGGAGCGCGAGCACCCGATCGTCGAGGGTGATCGCGTCGAGCGACGCGGCGATGGCGAACGTCCGCTCGTCCCACGTGCCCGTGATCGAGAGCTCCTCGGTGTCCGTCGGGGCGCCGGCTTCCCTGGTCGGAGGAATGTCCGCCAGTCGAAACGAGAAGAGCGTGCCGTCCATCCGATCGGGAGAGGGCGAGAGGAATCCGCGTAGGGATCGCTCGCCGACGCGGGTCCAAACGCCGTCGCGGGAAACAAGACCGGTTTCGATGTCCAGTCGGCCCAGGTCAACCCGCACCGGCCGGAGGTGGTCCTCGTCGCTGCGGCCTTCCGATCCCAACGCAAGGAGGTTGAACTCTCCCGGGGCGTCATCGCGCTCGGCGCAGCGCACCCGAAGGACCCCGAACTGGAGCGAGCGGACGTCGACGGAACCGGTCAGGAGCGCGGTGAGTGACACCGAGACGCGAATATCGTCGGCGCTGATGACCTCAGCGGCCTCTCCGGGCCATCCTGGCGCACGGACGGTCATGTGTCGCACGTAGAGCGTGGAGAAGCCTTCGAGCCGGATGTCCTGCAGCGTGACCTCGCCACCGATCGCCTTGGTCAGGGCCGGCTGAAGGAGACTCTGGAGCAACGCGGGTCGGGTGAGGACGTAGCCTCCGCCGACGATGATCAGCGCGAAGAGCATCGCTGTCAGCCGCAGCCAGCGGCCGCGCGGGCTCAAGCGCCGAACATGAAGCTTTCGCCAGCGGGAGGCGAGAACGCGCGGTGCCCTAGCCCAGCCGCCTAGGTGGCTGGGAGAATGGGGCTGCGTCGGAACGGCTGGGGCCGGATCCTTACCGCTGGGAGCGGGGTCGCCCGGGAGAGTTGGTTCGGGGCCGTCGGGCGTCATCGTCTCAGCAGCCTGTGGCGAGCCATTCGCACGTCGGGCAGGGAGAGCCAATCGTATCGCCGAGGAAGTGGCAGAGTTGCCTTTCGGGATCCGTATACTCCGGGTCCCATGCCGCCGAGCGACCTTCGACCCTCGCAGCCCTCGATCGGGATCGCCACGGTCGGAGCGCCTGTCGCACCCAAAGCCCCCGAGGGGACCGATCGGCTGGCTATCACAATCGGGTTTCTCCTCATCAGCGGCATCGGCATCCTGATGCTGATGGTCGCCCTGCGATTCCTCCGTCGGGCCGCCGATCCGGAAACGCATGGCTATGGCAGGCGGACCCCAACCAGGGGGTTTGAGCGGGGCCGGGCTCGGGACCCGTGGACCGAAGCCGGTCGACGATTGGTGGTGCCGCCCGCCAAGGGCGAGAGTCACAATGGCGAGGAGAGCGAGGGCGACGACGACGAGCCCGATGCCGATCGACCCGATGACGGCGACGACGAGCCGCGCACGCCGGAGAAGCGACGCTGATGTCCGAAGGATCCACGGTCCTGATCACCGGCGCTGCTCGGCGCGTCGGGCGGGCGATCGCCCTGAGCCTGGCCGAATTGGGCTGCGACCTCGTTCTTCACTACCGCTCCAGCGAACGGGAGATGGCTGCCACCGTTGAGGCGGCCAAGTCGGCGGCCCGAGCCAGGGGGTACGTGATCCACGTCGAGGCGATGCAAGCCGACCTGAACGACCTTGCGGCGGTCGAGCGACTCGGGGCCACGATCGCAGCGCAATGCGAGCCCGGCGGACCGCGCCGGTTGGCCGGCATCGTCCACAACGCGAGTTCATACGGCCCTTCGGAGTTTGGTGCGATCCGAGCCGAAGAGTGCCTCGAGCACTTTCGCGTCAACGCCCTTGCACCGCTCTTGCTCACTCAGGCGCTCGCCCGGGCCCTCACTCGAGCGGGTGGGGCGGTGGTCTTCTTCAGCGACATCCACGCCCTTGGTCGGCCCCGTCGTCGCTTCGCTCCCTACTTGATGAGCAAGGCAGCCCTGACCGACTGCGTCGCAACGCTGGCCCTGGAACTCGCCCCTCGGGTTCGGGTGAACGGCATCGCACCGGGCGTCATCGCGTGGCCCGAGGGCAGCGACCCGGCGGAGGTCGCCGCCTACGAGGCCCGCATTCCGCTGGGCCGGCCGGGCACGCCGGACGAGGCAGCGCAACTCGTTCGCTGGCTCCTCTTCGAAGCAAACTACGTGAACGGCGAGATCATTCGACTCGACGGCGGACGGTGGTTGCGGTAGCAGGTTGCTCTCGCGGCGTGCTTACGAGCCGCTCGACTTCAATCGCTCGGCCAACTCGGTAACGGCTGGATCGTTGGGGGCGATGACGCTCGCGATGTCGAGCCAGGACTTGGCATCCTCGCGGCGCTTCGCTGCGATCGAATAGCGGCCGGCCTCGAGAGCGGCGCGGAGGCGCTCATGCGGAGCGGCGCGACGATAGACCAGTTCCCAGGTTGACGCGGCACGTTCCGGCCTTCCCGTGTCGTTCCACGCGAGGGCCAACTCACCGGCGACGGCGATCGAGGCTCGTAACGATTCGTCCAACGCGACTAACAACTCGACCGCGTCGCTGGCCTTTCCCTGGGCGCGCAGGATGCGGGCATGGAGAACGCGAAACGACGTTTCGCTGGGACCAAGGCGGCGAGCTTCCTGTGCGGCGACAATCGCATCGTCGAGACGGTGCAGGGCCGTGAGCGCCTCGCCTCGGATCGCGTGCGCCCAGGCCTCGTCGGGTGCGAGGGCGATCGCGCGGTCCGCATCGGCCAAGGCCTCGGCCATGGCCTTCCGACGCAAAAGCGAGTTGGCGCGGTGAAGGCGAAAGCCGACGTTGCTTGGTTCCGCCTCCGTCGCACGGTCGTAATAGGTGGCCGCGACGAGGACCTCGCCGTTGGTGTCAAGCACCATGGCCGTTGCATCCTGCAGGGCAGCGTTCCTCGGAGCGCGGTCGGCGGCACGGCGATAGGCATCGGCGGCGGCCTGTCGGGCGGCGGTTGCACCTTCCCGATTTCCCGATCGATCCGCTTGGGTCGCCTTGGCGAGCCAAACGCGGCCGAGAAGTTCCGGCCCGCGCTCACTCGGGTCACGCTCGGCCACGAAGCGGGCGAGGGTGAGGGCATCGTCGAGGCGTCCATCGTCCAACGCCTTGTCGGCGGCGACCGAGGCTTCGGTGAGCTCCTGCGGGGTGGCGCTCGGACTCGATTGGGCGCCCGCATTCGTCCCAGCTGGGTCGCCGCAGGCAACAAGTGCGATGGCAACGCCCGAGATCGACGCTCGCCCGAGCGCCGAACAGAGTGGTGCGAGGGCGGCAACGGGCCAGCGCACGGGTAGGATGGACGGTCTATGTCGTCGCACGGAACAGGTTCCACCGGCGCCGCCTCTGCGGCCCACTCGTCAGCACCCGCCCCGGCATCTTCGGCCAAAGCAGGTCTGGGCGAACTCGCCAAATCCTACTCCCCCAAGGAGACCGAGTCGGCCGTTGGCGAGGTCTGGCGATCGGCGAACGCGTTCCGAGCCGAACCGGCGGGCATCGGGCCGCGCGGTAACGCCGAACCCTACTGCATTTTCATTCCGCCGCCGAACGTCACCGCGGCGTTGCACCTGGGCCACGCCCTCAACAACACGCTCCAGGACGTCCTGACTCGGGCCCATCGCATGATGGGGCAGAACACGCTCTGGATGCCGGGCACCGACCACGCGGGCATCGCCACCCAGACCGTGGTCGAGAAGCGTCTTCTCCAGCAGGGAAAGCGTCGGACGGACTTCACCCGCGAAGAGTTCATCGCCAAGGTGCAGGAGTGGAAGGACGAGTACGAGGCGACGATCATCAGCCAGCTTGAGGCGATGGGAAGTTCCTGCGACTTCTCACGCACCCGCTTCACGATGGACCCGGTCTGCGCGGCGGCGGTGCGCGAGGCCTTCTTCCGCCTCTTCAAGGACGGCCTGATCTACCGCGGCTACCGGCTCGTCAACTGGGATCCGGTCAGCCGCACCGCGCTCGCCGACGACGAGGTCGAGATGGAAGAGGTGAAGGGCCACATGTGGTACCTGCGCTATCCGTTGGAGGATGGTTCGGGACATGTGACCGTGGCCACGACCCGCCCGGAGACGATGCTTGGTGACAGTGCGGTGGCGATGAACCCGAAGGACCCGCGGGCGGCGGCGCTGCGCGGCAAGAGGGTGAAGCTCCCGATCGTCGGGCGCGTGATCCCGATCGTCGAGGACGATTACGTGGTGCTCCCCGCGGAGCTCGCCCAACAGGTCGGCGCCGACGCGAGCGACCCGAAGGCGGCATTCGCGACGGGGTTCCTGAAGGTGACGCCTGCTCACGACCCCAACGACTGGGAGATTGGGCAGCGGCACGGGCTGAAGGCGATCAACGTGATGGCCGAGGACGCGACGATCTCCGACCGTCATGGGTGGGAGGACGTGAGCGACGAGGCCCGGGCGTTCCTGGGGCTCTCCCGCGAGGAGGCCCGCAAGCGCATCGTGCAGTGGTTCCGCGACGCGGGCCTGCTCGAGAAGGCCCGCGAGTATGACCACTCGGTTGGCCATAGCTACCGCAGCCATGTGCCGATCGAGCCCTATCTGAGCGAGCAGTGGTACGTGAAGGTGACCGACGATCGTCTGGCCGGGGCGGCGATCCGGGCGATGGCGCCGGATCAGGTGGACGGCGCTCCGGCGGCGCTCCAGCGCGGAGGCCCGGCGAGCGGCGACGGCGAGCTGCGCTTCTGGCCGGAGCGGTATGCGAAGACCTTCCAGATGTGGCACGAGAACATCCGCGACTGGTGCATCTCGCGCCAGTTGTGGTGGGGGCATCGGATTCCGGTGTGGGTGGCGCCCGAATCGGCAGCGCAGCACGCGGTCCTCGCTCCTTTCGTCAAGAGCGGCCGCGTGAGTGAGATGGTGCACAGCGGCAAGCGATTTGTCTGTGTGCGACGGGAAGGTGACCGCGAGGCGATCCAGTCGCTTGAGGCCAACGGCTTCACCCAGGACAGCGACGTCCTCGACACCTGGTTCAGCTCGGCGCTCTGGCCGCTGTCGACGCTCGGCTGGCCGGACCCGGCCGCAGCGGGTCTCGAGCCCAATCTCCTTGCCACCTTCAATCCGAGCGATGTCCTCTGCACCGCCCGCGAGATCATCACCCTCTGGGTCTCGCGCATGGTGATGTTCAACCGCTACTTCACGCCGGACCATCACCTGCCGTTCCGCGACGTCTTCATCCACGCGATGATCCAGGACGGGTACGGGCAGAAGATGAGCAAGTCGTTAGGCAACGGCGTCGACCCGCGGGACATCATCCATTCGCACGGCGCCGACGCGATGCGCTTCACGCTGGTGCAGATGACCACCAACACCCAAGACGTCCGCATGCCGGTCGACATGATCGATCCGCACTCGGGCGAGGTGTTTGCCCCGGCGACGATTCGCACCTCCGCGGGCCACACCGTCGCCGACGCGACGCAGGTCTCGCCGAAGGACCCTTCGAAGCGGATGGTCTCGGGCTACGGTTTCGCCAGCGGCGTGGCCACGCCCACCGACGCGATGCCGTTGGCGCGAAACACATCGAGCAAGTTCGATCTTGGTCGCAACTTCTGCAACAAGCTCTGGAACGCGACGCGCTTCGCCCTCTCGAACCTCTCGGCGGGGGTGGGCGACCCGGTGCCCGTTTCGGAACTGCCGCTGGTCGACCGCTGGATCATCGCTCGGCTCCATCGCACGATGCACACCGTCGAGGACGCTCTGGCGAGCTATCGCTTCAACGAGTACGCCGAGGCCCTCTACGACTTCGTGTGGCGCGACTTCTGCGACTGGTACCTCGAGGCGATCAAGCCGACGGTGAAGCAGGACGCTCGCCAGCGTCGGACGCTCCGCACGGTCCTCGATGCGTCGCTGCGGATGCTCCACCCGATCTGTCCCTTCGTCACCGAAACGCTCTGGCCGCACGTGCAGGCGACGGGGGAGGCGGGGCTTCCGGGAATCAAGCTCCCGCCGTCGGCGACGCTTGCTTTGGCCGATTGGCCGTCGATCGCCTGTTCGGTGGAAGACGAATCGGCAGCGGCGCTGTTCGAGCGCACTCAGGCGATCGTGAATGCGATTCGCAACAAGCGCGGCGAGCGCCAGGTGCAGCCGAAGAAGCGCATCCGGCTTCAGGCGCCGTCGGAGATCCTTGCCTTGGTGCAGGCGAGCGAGGGGATCGTCGAGAGCCTGTGCGGGCTCGAGTCCGTTGGCGAACTCGTCCCGGGCAGCGCTCCGCCAGCCGATGGCGTGCCCTTCGCCTTCGAGGGTCGTGAGGTGGTTCTCTCCGGTCTCGTCGATGCCGTCGACGTCGGCGCCGAACGGATCCGCCTCGAGAAGACGATTGCCGACCGCGAGCGCCAGATCAGCGGCTTCCGGGGCAAGCTCGACAATGCCGGCTACATCGCCAAGGCCAAGCCAGAGTTGGTCGAGGAGACAAAGGCCAAGTTGGCGGAAGCCGAGGCCGACTTGGCAGCAGCGCGGCGCTTGTTGGCGGCTCTGGCGTGATGAGCGGGCGTGCACCCTGAGGGACTCGTTGAGCCGGATTGTGTTTCGACCAGGCAATGATCTGATTGCCTCAGGTGCTTGCCCGACGGCGACAATCTCGGAATTGTCAGCATTCAAGTCTGGCGTTTCTCGTTCGCGGCTGGCATTGTTTCGCTGATCGGGTCGGCCTCGCCGGCCGATACCGGTTTCCGACAAGCCGAGTTGTGCCAAGATCATGCGTCGTCACCCTCTGAACCTCGTTCTCCGTGTCGGTGTGCTAGCAGCCCGTGGCGAAAGTCATTCGGGCTGCGGACGAGCAGAAGGGCAGATTCCTTCGTCGGCGCAACTCGCTCGTATCGCTGCGGATACTGCTTCGTCGCTCCTCCTCGGACTCTGCCCTTCTGCTCATCCTCGCTTTCCGAAGCACTTTCGCCACGGGCTGCTGGTGGGGGGTATCGTCGCCTTGGGTGGCTGTGCCGGAGACGGCGGCGGCCCCGGCGTCGCGCCGGGCATGCAGCCCGCTGCCTCCGCTCCCCGCTCGGCCAGTGTGGAGACGGTGACAGCGGCCCCGGCTGCTGTCGCTTTTGATGTCCCGATCACCGTCGACCCATGGGTCTGGAACGCGAGTTGGGGACCGGTCGAGGGCAAGGTCATCAGCGGCCCGCGCTACCGGGTGCGGACGACCAAGAACGACGAGACGCTGCCGCGACAGCTCGTCCGCTTCTACGAAGGCGCCATCGAGCACTACACGAACGGCTTGGTGACGCTGCCGTTGCCGTCCAAGCCGCTTGAGACCTACCTCTTCGCCACGCGCGACCATTGGGGCGACTTCACCCGCACGAGGATGGAAGGCGACGCCGACACATATTTGGCACTGGGTCGAGGGGGCTACACGATCGAAGGCGAAGCGGTGCTCTACGACCTCGGCCGCTGGGACACCCTTGCTTTGGCGGCCCACGAGGGCTGGCACCAGTACACCCAGACGGTTTTCCGCCATCCGTTGCCGATCTGGCTCGAGGAAGGCGTGGCGACCTACATGGAAGGCCATCGCTGGTCGCGCGGCGACGAGCGTCCGGCCTTCAATCCGTGGCGAAACTACGAGCGATTCGGTGAGCTGCGCGAGGCGGTTCGCGAGAACGAACTTATCGATCTCGATGAGCTGATGGCCGGCATTCCGCAGGGCTTTCTCAAGAGCGGGCGAAGCAAACTGCTGACCTACTACGCACAGGTGTGGGCGCTGACCCACTATCTCGTCGAGGGTGAGGGCGGACGCTATCGGCCGGCACTGGAAGAACTGCTCCACGACGCCGCTGAGGGTCGCCTCGCGGGCAAGGTGGCTGCGAGTTCACGGCTCCCGGCCGGACGAGGCGGACGGACCCTCGGCCTCAAGGTCGGCCGGGCAGTGGCGATCGTCTACTTCAATCCCGACTTCGCGAGCTTCAAGGCTGGCTACGAGGCATTCGTCGCCGACATCACTCGCCGTGGAGCGGGGGACTTGGTCTGGAAGGGACAGAGTCCTGTGTCACAGCCCGGAGCCGATGCGGTTTCGCCGAAGCCGGCTGAGGCCGCAGCGAAGCCCTAATGGGGTGACATAGACATCCGCTCATGATTCGCCGAACGCGATGCCCGTCAGCGTCTGGTTCACGTGGAAGCCTTCGTACTGTTCGCCGTAGGTCGAGAAGCCGACCAACGGGCGCTTGGCGAGTTCGGTGCGCATTGCCTCGGCGATGCGGCCGTCCTTCACCGCGAGGGCTCGACAGATGCAGTCGAAACCGAGAATGAAGGACGCGTCGCGGATGAAAGGCTCATCGTAGAGGGCCTTGAGCGAGCCAACCATGTCCAGTGACTCGCCGAAGCGAAGGACCAGGCCCTCTTCCATCGCACAAAAGAGGTGCATCGCTCCGTCCTTGTCGATCGAGGCGATGCCGCGGACGAAGTGGCGGTTGCCGACGCGGAGCATGAGCGGATGGGTCGAGACAACGCCCGGGGTCAGCTCCTCGGGAGTCAGACCCAGGGACTCGGCGTAGATGTGGCTGGCGACGCGGCCATCGATACGGTGCACGATCCGCTGGGCCGGCGTGGCGTCGGTGATGACGTAGGAGCGCTGAAGGGCCTTGAAGTTCTCGTGGGCGAAGGTGCGGAGCTTCGCGGTTGAGTCCACCGAAACGACCATCGCCCCACCGGTGACGAAATCGTGGCCGTCAAAGATTGGAGTCGTCGAGAAGCGGCCATCGTCGCCTGCCGACCCGCCGACGATCGGGGCGTGACCGATGCCTTCGAAGAGGTGCGAGACGAACCGTTCTTCGGTTTTCAACATGCTGTCGATCACCATGATCGCTGCCTGTTGACGGCCCGTGACGCGGACGCCGAAGCCCATCTCGGCCCCCAGTTGGCGGGCATCATGGGTGGTGAAGGCGTTGGCCTTGGGAATGAACCGGGCTTGGGCGTGCACGCCGTGCATGGCTGCTGCGGCAATGCCGTGATGGGTGTAGCCGGCCGTCGAACTCACCTCACCTGCCGTGGTACAGGCCAGCACCGGGCAAGAGAAGATGTCGCGCAACTCCTTGGCCACCTCGGAGAGGTCATAGCGCGGCGAGACAAAGGCGACGCCCATGGTCGCGGTGGCGGGGTCGCCATCGCGGAAGATCGCCCGAAAGGCGTCGCGGGGACGTTCGGCATCGGACCAACCAACATTCGCCGCAACGGTGCAGGTACCGGCCATGGCAGACTCCTTCGCTCATCGCACTTGGCGGCTGGCCGACAGCACGTCGCCACGAACCGAACCCGCATCCGAACCCTCAGCCGAGTCACAAGTGCCCTGAGCTATCGACCCGGGGGCTCCGGGACTTTGCGGTGAGTAGGCGCCGAGAGCGAACGAGGACCCCGAGCATCGGAGGTGTGGGGTCTGGGGGAGAGGCGCGGAAAGGGCGGCACGCGGACGGCCGGAGGGGTCGGGTAAAGGTCTCCCGGCAAAATGTGACCGGCAAAATGTGACTGTCCAAATTCGCTCCGTCCGTCCAAATTCGGTCCCCCGGTCCAAACTCGGACGGGCGATCGGCGAAGCCTGTGTCCGCCAAGAGGTGGAGCCAGAGGTGAAACCAGAGGTGACTGTCCAATTTTGAAGGACGGCAAAATGTGACTGTCCAATTTCGGTCCCTCAATTTCGGTCCCTCCCAGCCGAGCCCATCATTGGGTTCGCAGCCCAGTTGACCTCCGCCGCGGGCTGCTAGGGCGGTTCTCAACCCCACTGCTCGGACCGGCCGATCAACCTCGGACCATGCCGCGATCCCCCATGCCAGAATCGGTCTGCTGCTCGCCTCTCCCGCCCTCGGCGACACCGGTGGAGACCCATATGCCGCGATCTCATGGGCACAATGCGGGGATGCGTCGCCGCTCCATCCCTGCCGTTGCCCGTCGTCCGGTATCGAGGTTCGTCATGGCTCCCGGTGCGGTGCTGGCCATGACGGTGAGCTTGGCGGGCTGTCGGTCGACTACCGAGGTCTTCGACGGAAAGCCCACCGATCAGGTTTGGACGGCCATGGTGAAGGCCGCCGAGCAGCCCGAGTACCACGACTGGCATGTCATCGAGAACGATGTCTGGGCGGACGAGAAGAGCGGTCGCATCGAAGTGTGGCGTCTCCTTCGACGCTACAAGGACCCGCCAGGGCAGTGGTCGCGGTTAGAGAATCAGGAGTGGTCGTTTGCGATCCTCTTGACCCCGGCGGAAGGGGAGGAGCCGGCCGAAGCGTCCTTTGATGTTCGCTCGATGTGCGTCCCGAGCCACAGTTGGATGGAAGGCGAGCGGTACTTCAATCAGGTGTGGTCCTTTTTAGGCGGGCGGCCGACGCTGGGAGGCGCCATCAAGTCCAGTTCAGCAGCCACGCCGGCAGCCGAGCCAGCACCTGCACCGACACCAGTGGTTGAACCCGCGCCGGCTCCGACATCCACCCCCGAACACGCTCCTCCCGTTGATTTGCCCGAGTGAGACCCCGCGGTCACTGACGTCCGTCGCATGCAGTCCATGTCCCAATCCTCACCCACTGCAAGCGATCGAGCTCCGCCAGGGACTCCCTGCGTCGGTTGCGGCTATGTGGTCGGTCTCCTGCGGGTGGACGAGGTCTGCCCTGAGTGTGCGACCAAGGTGAGCGACTCGCTTCGGGGCGATCTTCTTTCGGTAGCCAATCCCGACTATGTCCGATCGCTGGCGCATGGCACGACATTGGTCATCGTCGGGACGGTGATCAGCGTCAGTTGGTGGGTCGCAGCGCCGCTTGTGGTCGCGCTTCTCCCCACCTTGGGACTCCTCACGCAGCGCGGCGGATTCGTGATCCTCCAATCGATTGACCTGCTGGCGGCGCTTCTCATGCTGGCCGGCTGGTGGAAGCTCACGACGCCCAATCCAGCCACGCAGGATCCCGCCCGGGACATTCGCACGCGGGTGATTCTCCGCAGCCTGCTTGTCCTCATCGCGGCCATCACGCTCATTGGGTACGTCGGGGTCACCGTGCCGGCCTTCGCCGACGCAGGCATGGCAGGCGTCAGCGGCAACATCTCGATCAACTTCTCGACGCAGCTTCCGCCGCTTCTCATCGTGGCCTTGGCGATGCGCTTCGTGCACCTCCTCGCCCGGGCCGCCCGCTTCCTGATCGGGCTCGCGTACCTGCGGTCGCTCGCGTATCGCATTCCAGACCCGCTGCTGGCGAAGGGGCTCGGCAAGCAGATGTGGCTCTTCCCTCTCTTGGGCTCGGTTGGATGGGCCATCCTGATCGGGCCGCTGCTTGGGCTCTTCCTCTATCTTCGCGAGCTTTGGCGCATGAGAGAGGCGCTCTGGCGATGTGCGCGGACCGTACCGGAGCGAGAGTGAGGCGGAAGAGGCCGACGCAGCCACGCCCCCTCGGTCCATCGCACCCAGCCCTACTCATTCCACCACGACATCCCGCTCAGGACGCAGAGACGGTCGTACTCGCGGAGGGCGGGAAGGCGGTTGAGTTCGTCCGGAGTCAGAAGTCCGATGAGGCGCCACGTCGTCGCGGTATGGCGTTCGATCCGGTCGAGGCGGAAGCGCAACTCGGAGATGCCAGCGCCGAGATCGCCGGATGAGTCGGAGGTCTGCGCCAAGTCGTGTCGTCGCATCGCAGCCAAGCGATCAAGGGTCCAGCGATCGATCGAGCGAGCGCTCTCGGCCGCCAGCCCTGAAACTGCCGCGCGGCGTGGCTCGTCCTCGCGGACAAGGCCTTCAGCCTGTCGGAAGAGGCCACTCGGGTCGCGGATCTCGTGGAAGCGATTGGGGGCGACCATCCGTTCATAGCCGATCTCGACAGCCAAACGCTGGTCGGCCGTGAATCGCCCCTCGGTCGCTGCGGTGAGCTCGTCGAGGACCGCCGTGAACCGCTCCCGCCAGCGGGTCGATTGGGTGCGATACGCCATCGCTCGATCGCTCGCCCCCTCGCCCAGTTCCCCCTGTTCCTGTCGCCACGCAGTCAGTTCGTGCCACGCCTTCTGAATCGCTTCCGGGGAATCACCGGCGTTCTGACGTTGCTGCAACTCGCTCTGACGAAGCATCGCCTCGGCTCGGACCCAATCGCCTATGACATCGCCGCGGGCCCGACCGACGCGTCGCTCGCGGGCCATTGCGATCCACGTTTGGGCGTCGGCGGCAATGGCTGCGCCAACTCGTGCCCGATGCTCGAGCGGGACCGATGTCCGCAAAAGCGTCGGGAGGTTCGGCAGCACCTCGTGGCTCGAAGAGACGCCGAGGAGTTCCTCGCTGTCGGCCCACGTCGCGAGAGCACGCTCGCAACGGGCCAGCGCGAGGGCGACGTCGAGAGCCGTTCGTCGGGCCGGCGATTCCGTCTCGGTCTGGAGCCCCAGCACGGTGGCGACCTCGTCGAAGAGCGTCTGGTCAAACGCGGCGATCCGGTCGAAAAGGGCCACGCTCTCCTCACCAAAGGCGACAAAGGCCTCGCGCCCGGCACGTTCGCCAACTTCTTCGCCGAGTTGGGCCTTCGAAGCTTCCCCATAGATCTGGGAAAGGGCGGCTCGTTGGCGTTCGGCAAGCTCGTTGAAGGGGAGGGCGATGGTCTCCTCCCAACGCTTCGTTGCGTCGGCCAGCACGTGTCGCACCGTGGCCCGCTCGGCGTCGGAGGCGTCCTCGAACCAGGCGAGCACTGCGTCGGCCTCAAGTGGCAACGGCCGCCAGTTCATGCGCCAACGCGAGGCGGTCGCACTCGAGCCGCGGAGCGCTTCGGCCGTGACAAGGCCAAGAAGCTCGCTTTCGGAATCGGGATCGGTGCGGTCGGCACTCGAAGCACGAACGAAGATGTCCGCTCGCATGAAGCGATCGTCGGGCGACGGTCGATCGGGGAGGATCGACCGAATCCGGGACAACGCCTTCGAGCCGATCACTTGGCGCTCCTTGCGAATCGGCATCGTGTTGCCCAGGATCTCCTGGGCCTGATCCGGATCGACGAGCCGCTCAAGCACGCGATCGATGAAGGCGTCGTCGTCCTTCGCCCACTGGACGTAGGCGGCGCGCAGGTCGGCGACGCTGGCCTCGTCCTTGGCCTCCCGCAGGGCTAACCGAAAGTGCCGCTCGACCATCATGGTGTCGAAGAACAGGTCGCTTTGCTGGTTTCTTCGGCCGAAGCGCGTCCATGCGAACTCGCGGGCGACATCGAAATCGACCGCTCGGTTGAACTCCGCGCGGCAGGCGCCGATCGCCGCGACGAGCCGGCGATGGGGAGCGGTCCAATCGCCCAGTGACGCGACGGCATCGGCCCGAGCCGGGCCGTACGCGGCGACCACCGACTCGCCGGCCGCCACGCGCCGAGCCGCCGCTTCGGCAAGGCGATCCTGGAATCGCTCGGAGGCAGCTTGGGCCTCGCGAAGGAGCGATTCGATACGAGCCTCGTGCGGGAGAAGGGCGGGGCGAATCGTGCGCAGCGTCTCGGCCGGGAGGTGACGAAGTTGGAGGATCTCCTCGACGATCGTGGCCGATTGGCCTTCGGCACCGAGGCCGAACCGATCGGTCGACTGTAGCCGCACGATCGAGCGGGCGAGACGGGCCGATGCGAAGGCCGGCCGGTCGCCTTCGGGAATCGCCGCCTCGATCGCATCGAAAAGAGCTCGGTCGATCTCGTCAATCTTCCGCACCGCCGCCGCGATCCGTCGGGCGCGCTCGGGGAGTTTCGACGGCTCGCGCCACGCCCCCTGTTCGGTCGCCAGCAGGCGATCGAACTCGCGTTCGGCCAAGGCGCGGTACTCCGCCCAATAGGCCGCATGGGCCGCGATGACCTTCTTGCATTCACCCGTGTCGACGCGCCGATCGAGACGCGTCTCAAACCACGTACCAATTTCGCCTAGGCGAATCGGCTCGGGAACCAGCGCCCCGTAGCCTTGGGCAAGCGCCGCGGCAGGCCGACCCGCGAGGGCCGACAGGACGAGGAGCCCTCCGACCCATCGAAGGAGCAATTGGATGAGCATTCCCATGCGCGGCGCCTCCGAGCCCCAGACTATCGACCCGGTCGAGCGAGTCAACGGTCGATCGGCGACTCGAGAGGCGGCATCAGCCGTTCATGAAAGTTCGGCGTTGGTCTCCAACGTTGCGGCTGTGACGGTCGCATGTCTCGCAGACACGACTCGGCTCGCTGCTAACAAACCGCCCCGGCCAAAGTGGGCCGGGGCGGTTGGGAATCAATAGGGGTTCAGCGTGGATGCGCGTCGGCGTTAGGTCGCCATCGCCACGAGCGAATCGAAGGTCTTCGGATCCTCGATCGCGAGCTGGGAGAGCATCTTCCGGTTGAGGAGGACGCCCTTCTTCTGGATGGCGTTGATGAAGACGCTGTACCGCGTGCCACGCATGCGGCAGGCCGCGGTGATACGGGTGATCCAGAGGCCGCGGAAGTCACGCTTCTTCGCTCGGCGGTCGCGCCAGGCGTAGCGGCCGGCGCGCCAGAGGGCGACCTTGGCCTGTTGCTTGTGACGACTCTTGGTACCGAAGAAGCCACGGGCTTCGCGAAGAAGCTTGCGGCGGGCTTTCGTGCGGGCTGCGCCCTTGCGTGCACGTGCCATGGGGAAACCTCAGTGAGGGCGGCCGTCGGGGGAGGGCTGACGGGCATCGCGTTGCGTTCGCTTCGCGGTTGCCGTCGTTCTCGCTTCGAACCCGATCGTCCAGCGGTGCGGGATGGAAAAAACGGTGGGTGGCCTGATGACGCTCGGAGGGAGACGCGAAGTTACTTCTTCGTCGCCTTCCAGTTGGCCTTCGCGGCCTGAGCGACCTCGTACTCCTTGCGGAGTTCCTCGGCCTCGTGCTGATCCTCGCTGCGAAGCGGTCGGAAAAGCATCTTGCTCAGTGCCTTGAGGTCACCAGCGCGAGCGTACCGGTTCTTCCGGTAGCTCTGCACCTGCGTGCCGGTCTTGTTGGACTTCAAGTGGCGGCTCGCCGGCGCACGGAAACGGACCTTGCCACTCTTGGTGATCTTGATCCGCTTCAGCAGGCCCTTGTGGCTCTTGTTCTTAGGCATCGTGATATCCGCTCGGGGGGTACGTGGGTCCCCAATGCGGGATCGAGAAAGGTAGCGGAATCGTCCGGAACCCGCAAGCGGTTCTCTCGCGAGCCGAAGCGCTTCTCACGCGTCGTTGTCGGTTGCCGTCATCGATGTCCTTGAGGGCTTGCGGTCCCGACACGGGAGCGACACGGCCGTTACCGGATCCTCAGTGGAGAAGGAACGCATCCACCCCTTGGCCCGGGACTTGGATCAGGGAGTCGGCCCGGTCGCCGAAGGGCAGCCAGATGTTGTCGATCCGGCCGGCCGGCATCGCACCCGGGTCGCCCTCGAAGGGAAGGTAGGGGGAGTTCGTGAACTGAACGGCCCCATCGGAATAGAGAAGATTCTGGCCGCGGCCACCGTGGCTGGCGCTGTTGAGGGCGACCGAACCGATCGTTTCGCCGTTTCGCTTCAGGTCCACCAGCGGATTTCGGTCGCCAACGACCGCGACGCGAGCGCCCATTTGCCAGCGGGGGTGCCGCTCGCCCAAGGCCACCTGATAGGCGTACGAGCCGTTCGGATCGTGGTCGCCCGGGCAGCAAAGGCAGCCCTCGGTGCAGTACTTGCCCGCCTTGAGCGGGTTCAGGTTGTCGGCATTGCGATAGCCAAGCCAACTGGCGAAATCCGGGACCAGACTGGCCGACATCGGAAGTTCGCCCTGGAAGCTCTGGGTGTAGCTCTCGAGCCCTTGGGCGATGAGCCGCATGTTGTTGTCGCACTTGAGGTCGAGGGCCCGAGCGTTTCGCCAGTTCACCATCGGCACGAGCACCACCGCAGCCAGGATCGCGATCGAGGCGACGGCGACGAGGTCGGGGAAGCGGAAACGGCTCCGAACAGCGGTGCCCCGCTCCGGATCCAGCCGCATGCGGGCTGCCCGGGCATCGGTTTCGCGATCGATTCGGGCCAGCGTCGCATCGAGGAGGATCTCGCCGCCCTCGAGTGCGTCGCCCATTGGATAGGCGTCCAACACGCCCAATTGGGCGACGAGTCGCTCAGCCCGGGCCCGATCCGCTGCGGGGAGGCTCGGGAGGGCATTGAGGTTGAAGCGGCACTCGACCAGCAGATCGAGTACCCGGGCGTCCTCTGCGGAGAGGTTCGGGCCCGCGATGCTGTCGCTCGCCGACCGATCGAACGGCTGGGAATCGGGATCGAGGGGTGACTGGTTCGAGGTCATGGCGTGGCCAATCGGAAGGCGAAGGACGTTCGCAAGGGCGGATGCGGGAAGGGGAAGGGGAGTGCGGTAAACGCACGAGTCACTCGGCATCCTCCTGTCCGGCGCGGGTCGCTTTCCACGCAGCCGCGAAGTTCGCGACAGCGGCGTGTAGTCGGCTTTTCACGGTGCCGAGGGGGATGGAAAGGCATTCGGCGATTTGCTGGTAGCTCATCCGCTGGAAGTAGCTGAGAAGGAGGATCTCGCGATAGTGGCCGGGCATCTCGTCGACGACCTTCTTGACCGCCCGTTCCAGTTCGCCCGCTTGGGTTGGCGCGTCAGGGGAGGGCATGTCGGCCGCCATGAGATCCACGAGGGAGGCCTCGCCGTCTCCGACCGGAGCCGAGAGGCTCGCGGCGGAGCGGCGCTTGTTTCGGCGATGAAAGTCACGGGCCTTGTTCGCGGCGATGGCGTAGAGCCAAGGCCGGAAGCGTCGTTCGGCGTCGAAGGTGTCGGCAGCGACGTGAACTTGGAGAAAGGTCTCTTGAAAGACGTCGTCGGCTGCGGAGCGGGAGCCCAGGAAACGGACCAGGAAGCGGAGGAGGTCTTCGCGGTGCCGCTCCATGAGCTGCCGAAACGCTCCGCGATCACCGTTACGGCTGGCGACCAGCAGGCGTTCGTCGAAACGGTCGCTAGAGGCATCTTCCGCGGCCGAACGGGCAAGGGCTTCCGCGTTGGGCGCGGTCGGTTGGCCGGACGGGTCGGGCTGGGCGGCTTCGGGCATCGCAGGAGGAAGAGCGACGGGAAGGGCGGGGCGGGGGCGACCCCCATCCGAACGGCCCCGGTCTGACCGCCCGAAGATAGCCGCGAACACGCTCCCTGCGCCGTCGGGCCCTCTCTCGAAATCGATCGCAACCGCACTCGCCATGGAAGGCGACTACACAGGGGGTGCTGCACAGGTTCGGGAGCCTCGACCGATTCCGCTAGAATCCGCCCCGTTACCGACCCCGCCGACACTGTCCTTCGATTGAGGACCCGTCGGGGTTGATTCGTTGGGGTCCGAGGAGCCGTATGCCCGTTCCGATCAGCCAGATGTGGACCGTTGCGACCTATGTCCTGAAGCAGAAGCTTCTGGGCAACAAGCGGTACCCGCTGGTCCTCATGTTGGAGCCGCTCTTCCGCTGCAACCTGGCCTGTGCCGGTTGCGGGAAGATCCAGTACCCGGCCCACATCCTCAAGAAGCAACTCACCCCCGAGCAGTGCTTCAAGGCGGTCGAGGAGTGTGGTGCCCCGATGGTCTCGATCCCGGGCGGAGAGCCGCTTCTCCATCCGCAGATCAAGGAGATCGTCGAGGGGCTCATCGCCCGGCGGAAGTACATCTACCTCTGCACCAATGCCCTCCTCCTCAAAGAGAAGCTCGAGGCCGGCTGGTTCAAGCCCAGCAAGTACCTGACCTTCTCGGTGCACATGGACGGCCAGGAAGAGCACCACGACTTCGCGGTCTGCCGGGAGGGGACCTACGCGAAGGCCACCGAGGGCATTCGCCTTGCGGTCCAGATGGGCTTCCGCGTGACGACCAACACGACCCTCTTCCAAGGGGCTGATCCGAACTCGGTGCGAGGCTTCTTCGACGAGATGATGGAGCTCGGGGTCGAAGGCATGATGGTCTCGCCCGGCTACGCCTACGACAAGGCTCCGGACCAGAAGAACTTCCTGGGCCGCAAGCGCACCAACGAACTCTTCGAGATGATCCTCTCCAATCGGAAGGACGGGAAGAGGACATGGCGATTCAACCAGTCGCCGCTCTTCCTCGAGTTCCTGATGGGCTCGCGCGAGTACTCCTGCACGCCCTGGGGGATGCCGACCTACAACATCTTCGGCTGGCAGAAGCCCTGCTATCTCTTGCAGGAGGGCTACGCGGACAGCTTCCGAGAGCTCATCGCCGAGACCGCGTGGGACAACTATGGCGTCGAGAGCGGCAATCCGAAGTGCCAGAACTGCATGGTCCACTCCGGCTACGAGGCCAGCGCGGTGAACCACACCTTCGCCAGTTTCGGCGGCATGTTCGCGACGGTGAAGGCCATGATCTTCAACACCTACGCCAACCCTGCGGCGAAGTCGCGCCTCACCGAAGAGGCCGCCAAGCCGCACGGCCCGATGGCCCAACTCGTCCAGATCGGCCTGGCGACGGACGTCGTCGAGAAGAACGGCAAGCACACGGTGAAGCTGGTCGAGGCCGGTTCGGCGGCGTGATGGCGGTGGCGTTGTCGGTGAAGCGATTCGTTACCCGATCTTCGTCACCAGTTTCGCCATCAGGCGCTCCACCGTGTTCACGCCGCGGAAGGTCGCGGGGCCGCCGATCGCCTTCTCGAGCTTGGCGAGGGTCAGTTTCGATTCGCTCTGCTTGACCGAGCAGAGCCAATAGATGTGTCGGCCTTCGACCGTGAAGCGGTCGACGTCGGTCTCGATGCCCTTGAGCCGGGCGACGGCCGCAGCCGAAAGCGGTTCGTGCAGGAAGCCGACAACCGTCGTCGGCACGCCCGTGCGGGCCTTGGCGAGGACCTTGCTTCCGGCGAGGGTCGTGAGCTCGTCGGTCGTCCGAAGGAGCGTCGCGACCTCGAAGCCAAGTTCCTTGGCGAGCGTCCGTTCGATGAGCGTACGGAGAGCCGGTTCCTTTTTCGCGCTGGTGAAGAGAACGTTGCCGCTGGCAATGAAGGTCTCGACCTCGTCAAGGCCCATCGCCTCGAAGTGCTTGCGGAGGGCGGCCATGGCAACGAGGCGCCCACCGACGTTGATGGCACGGAGGAATGCGATGAAGCGTGGCATGGGATCCAGGGTCTCGGTTTGGGTCCGGCCGTCTCACTCGGCGCCGCGAATCTCCCGCACCAAGGACGTCGCTCCGTAGACCTTCTCGATGCCCTCGATGAGCCCACGCGAGTCGACCGCGACCGCCCGGTTCACGGTGCCGTCGTAGAGGACGTCGCCGACGAGGCTCGGGAGGTTCCCGTCGAAAATCAGGCCCACGACCTCGCCCTTGCGGTTCACGACCGGCGAGCCGCTGTTGCCGCCGATGATGTCCGCCGTGCAGACGAAGTTGAAGGGGGTCTCGACGTTGAGTTTCGTGCAGGCATCGGTCCAAGCCTTGGGCAGCGTGAAATCTCGCTCCCCATGCCGCTGATCGGCCCGCCGGTAGAGCCCCGCGTAGTTGGTGAAGGGCGGAATCTCATCGCTCCCTTCCTTCCAGCCGCGCACCACGCCGTAGGTCAGGCGAAGGGTGAAGGTCGCATCGGGATAGGTCGAGTCGCCTTCGATCGCGAAGGTCGCCTTGGCGATGTCGGCGTAGGCCGAGCGCTCGACCGACTCGACCTCGCGCTCGTAGCGGGTGCGCACCGCTCGGGCCTCGGGCTCGAGGCTTCGCATGAAGGCGATCATGGCGTCCTTGGACGACCGGACCGCTTCGGCGCCGCCCGCGAGAAGGGCCTTGCGGGCGTCGATCGAGGTAAGCGTGGTCTCCCGCACCAGGGCGAGGGCCCGATCCCGCGGCGAAAGGCCGTCCAAGAGCTTCACGACGACGGGATCCTCGGCCCCGAGTCGCTCGGCGAAGAAGCTGAGCTTCATGGTGAGCCATTGCACCTCAAGATCCTCGTGCATCGGTTCGGGGGAGAGGATCGACCGTTCGATGGAATCGATCCGGGCGTCGGCATACTCGTCGAGTCGAGCCTCGTTGGGCTTGGTCT
>JAEUIU010000054.1 GCA_016795065.1 Phycisphaerae bacterium | reverse complement strand
CTGACCACCGCTCTGAATCTCGACTCGACCACGTTCGTGGTGGACGCCACGAACAACCGCGTCGGTATCGGCACGTCGGCGCCGCAGGTGGCGCTCTCGGTCGTTGGTGGCGTCAACGTCGACGAATCGAACGTCAACAACGGCGGCCTTCCGTCGAGCCTGCGCTTCGGCAGCTTCAGCGGCGAGGGCATCTCGTCGAACCGCGTCGGCGGTGCGAATCACATCGGCCTCGATCTCTGGACGAATGCGACCAAGAGGCTGTCGATCACCAACGATGGCAAGATCGGCATCGGTACGGCGACGCCGACGGCGCGGCTGCACATGCCGGCGACGGGGAGCGGCCAGGCGATCGAGTTCCCGGGGCTTCGCGTGTTTGAGAACAGCATGAGTCCGAACGTCGTGGGCGGGCACGCTGACAACTCGCTTGTCGGCACGGTGTTCGGCGTGACCATCGGTGGTGGGGGAACTGCCGGCGATGTGGGCAGCAACGCCTCAGCGTCCGACTACGCGACGATCGGTGGTGGCGTCGGCAACAAGGTGGATGTCTTCTCCACGTATGGAACGGTTGGTGGCGGGCTGTCGAACTCTGTGATCAATCACTTCGGAACGATCGCCGGAGGCGTCGAGAATGTCGTGTGGGAGACGCACGGCTTCATCGGCGGCGGTGCAAACAACGCAGCCAAACACAAGTCTGCCATCGCCGGCGGCGAGTTCAACGCAACCGAGCAGCTTGGTTTCGTGGGTGCCGGCTACAGCAACTCGGCCGGAAGCTACGGCGTGGCGGCTGGTGGCTTCGACAACACCTCGGGCGGCTACTCGACGAGTATCGGCGGCGGATCATTGAATCAAGCCACAGGCGACTACTCGACGGTACCCGGTGGATCGGGCAACGTCTCATTGGGGCAGTACAGCCTCGCTGGGGGCCGAAACGCGCATGCAAACCACAACGGCGCATTCGTCTGGTCCGACAGCACGGCCCCGGGAACGCCCTTCGCATCGACGGGCGCGAACCAGTTCCTGATCCTCGCCAACGGCGGCGTGGGCATCAACACCAACGCCCCGACCTCGAGTCTTCAGGTGAACGGCGGCATCCGCGCCCGCGGCGGCAGTCCCGGCGGGGCCGGCGCGAACAACAACGGCTTCGCCTTCGCCGGGAACGGCGGTGACAACGACTCGGGGATGTTCTCCTCGGCCGACGGCCAACTCGAGTTCTACTCCAACGCGAACGAACTGATCCGGATCACCCCGAGCGGCAACGTCGGCATCGGCACGACGAACCCCACCTCGAAGTTCGAGGTCAACGGTTCGGCAGCGAAGCCAGGCGGCGGTCTCTGGTCGGTCTCCTCCGACGCGCGACTCAAGAAGAACGTGGCTCCGCTCGAGCACTCGCTCGAGGACCTTCTCAGCCTGCACGGCGTGACCTACGAGTACATCGACCCGGCGGCGATCAACGAGCTGGAAGGGACGCGGATCGGCTTCATCGCCCAGAACGTCGAAGAGGTCTTCCCCGACTGGGTGGACTTCGGCCCCAACGGATTCCGTCGGCTGACGATCCGCGGCTTCGAGGCGGTGGCAGTCGAGGCGATCCGCGAGCTGCGCGACGAGAAGGAGTCGCAGATTCGGACACTGCAATCCGAGTTGGACGCGACGCGCCAACGGCTCGCCGAACTGGAGTCGGTCGTGCGTGAACTCGCCGACCTTGCGAAGGCCCACAGCACAACGGGAGATCAGCGATGAATCGAATCCTCATCGGGACCGCACTCGCCCTGGCCATGACGGTCGCCGCCCAGGCCGAAGACGAGTTTGACTGCTGGTGGTCGAGCATCGACTGCGGCGGCGGCATGTCCAGCGGCGGGCAGTTCGACCTCAACGGCACCATCGGGCAATGGGATGGTGGCCCGGCAAACAAGGAATCGATGACCGGAGGCACATTCGAACTCATCGGCGGCTATTGGGCCGAGGAGGCACCGAGCTGTCTCGGGGACTTCGACGGCAGCGGTGGGATCTCGGCCCCGGATATTGCCATCCTCCTCGGCGCGTGGGGCGGAACGGGAGCGGCCGACCTCGATCAGAACGGGACGGTCGGTGCGCCCGATCTCGCGATCCTGCTCGGTGCATGGGGCGACTGTCCATAGCGACCAGTTCGTTGGCTCGGGGGCCGGCAGCGCATCGCCATCAACCCCGGTCCCGCCGACGTAGATTCAGTGATTCGGAAGGCCACAGGGGCTCACCATGCCCCTGTGGTTTTCTGTTGGGGCGTGCTGCGCGGGTCGAGGCCAAATCTGACCCTTCGGCCCCCCGACCGCGAGTGTTACAGTGTTCGCGATGAGCCACGTGCCCTTGCCCCGACTCTGGTGTTGCGCCTCCTCCGAGGCGCCGGTCGTCGCGGTATTTGCCCGCTGTCACGCGTCGGTGCGAGCCGCCAAGGAGTACCGCGATTCGGCCCAAGGTCCGGCCACCCGCTCGGGGACCCGCTGGTCGTGCGTTCTCAAGTGGGATTGGAAGACCGGTGCCCTGACGGAAGGCTCGTGGACCTCGATGGAGATCCGGCCCCTTCGCTCGATGGTCTCGGCCTGCGGTGAGTTTCACCTCTTCCACGCCAAGACCCATGACGATGGCCCGTTCAGTGCCCGACTCGGGCCGCGCTACGCCGTCGCCCGTCTGCCCTGGCTTGCCCCGCTGACGCATCCCCAGTCCTTCGGTCCGGGCGGGGCTGGATTGAGTCAGCATGCCCTTTCGAAGGCCCAACAAGAGCGATTGTGGACGATGTTCGCCGGTTTCTTCTGGCGGCAGACCGACGACGAGTGGCCGCGACACCTCACGGCCGGACCGGTGAACCCCAACGCGGCGGAAGGTTGGCACGCGGTGGCGGTGGATGACCCGGCCTTCGAGGGAACCGGCTTCGCCCAACACCTTCTTCCCAAACCAACCGCCGAGGTCCCCGAGCCGACGCTCGCCCCGCACCTGATTGCGGTCTTTCCCGTCGCCGTTCAGGCGACAAGCGGGACCCAGGTCTCGTTGGTCGCGGCGGTCCCGCGCTCACCCAGCGCGACCGGCGAGCCGGGCATGGGTTGGAACGTCTGGGAGGGGCAGCTTCGCTTCTTCATGCTCGTTCGCTCGGTCGGGGCTTCCCGCATCGAGCCGCTCGACGGCGTGCGCTGGGCGAAGCCGACTCGCGACGGCCGCCTGCTGACCGCGAGCGCCGATTGCAAGCTTCGCGTCCTTCGTTGGGGTCCCGGCTTCGGTGCGAGCACCTGGCAGATCCTCCAGGAGCACGACCTCTCCGGACTTGCTCCCAACCCGATCTCGCCGCCGCGCGAGGCGTTGGCGGGATTGCGGTAGCGAACACCAGGCGGCAGCTAATTCGAAACGTATTGCCACGACGCTTCCAGCGTGACCGGCTCGTTCGGGGCGAGGTCCACGGCCCAGGTGAAGCGGGCCGCGCCGTTGAGGCGGTGCCAGTAGTACGGCCAGTCGAAGTGCCGCCACCACGGCACATCGGAACCCGGCCAGCCCGCGTCGGCGGCGAAGACGCTCAAGGCCGTCGATGTGCCGCCCTGACCAACGCTGATCGGCGTGCCGAAGGCGATGCGCCGGACCTCAAGCCGCACGATGGTGTCCTTGCGATTGGTGATGATCGCCGCGCCGCGGACGCTCACCCGCTGCAACTTGAGGTTCTCCCAGGTGAGGGCGTTGGGCTCGCGGCTGGTTTCGGTTTCTTCGCTGCGGACGGCGATGTCGACCGCCGTCCCGACGTCGAGGTCCACCGTCGCGCCGCTTGAGGCGTAGGTGAGAAGGCCTTGAGCGAGCACGTGGTTGTTCTTGACGACCAGCGCCGGTGCGGTGGTCATCGGGTACCCCTTCGGATCGTCGTTGCGAATCCGCAGGACGTGGCGAACGGTCGGGTGCTCAAGCGATTCGGCGATGGCGCGATGTTGGTCGTTCGACAGGTGCGAACTGATGCTGCCCATGGGGACGGCCGGCAGATCGAGCCGGTAGATGCTCGTGGCCGAGGTCTCAAAGCTGGTCACCGGGAGAACCATGCGTGCCCCCTTAGCGAGAGTGACATGGGGCACGGTCATGACGAAGAGGTCTTCGACCTGCTGGGCTCGATCGTCGACGCCCAGCTCTCCAGCCCCGTCGCCAACCCCCTCGCCACCCCCTTGCCGCTCTCCCATGCGTGAGGACTGACCCATGATGGCGTTGGAGAGCATCCCTGCCGTGCGATCGCCGCTTTGGCGAAAGAAGAGGCCAAGCTGGTCAAGCGACTCGCGAAGGGCGATCGGGTCCGGCGTGTGGGCGAAGGCGAAGGAGGGGACGCCGATGGCCAGGTGGAGAACGACGTCGTTCAGGTCGGCAAGCTCGTTGATGAGCGTCGCCTGAAGCTCGACCCGCACCCGGTCGTTGCCGAGCATTGTGATCCGATAGGAAGGAATCCAGCGGAGGCCTCGCTGGAGATACATGATCGAGATCGGCGCTGTCGCAAGGGGGGCGCGGTTGGTGCCCCGTTCGAGGTCGAGTGTCATCCGCTCGCCGTCGATCGTCTCGCCGAGCACGGTTGCCGGTGGCTCCCCAACGAACCGGAGATCCACGATGTCGTTGATCGGAACGGACGCGACCAGCTCTCCTTCGCGCAAGGAGACCATCTGGGCGGGCTCGACTGCCGGCGGGCGCCGTGTGGGACTCGACAGCGCGGTGTCGGCCTCCACGAGCTCGCCGACGGTGACGCCGAGAATGGTCCCGCTCCGCAGAGAATCCTCGGCGCCGCCTCGAGTGGCCGTGCTGTAGCGAATGGTGCGGCCGATGTTGGCGCGGATCAGGTCCGCAATCGTGGCGGCGGTCCGCTCCCGCGTCACCGGCACATGTTCGACCCGAACCGACCGGAGTTGGGTGTCGGGCGAGTCGCTGTGCGCCCAGAAGGTGCCGAGCACCGCACGCGGCAACTCCGAGAGCTGCACGTCGCCGGCGGCATCGGTGGCAGGGGTACCCGACCGCAGGACGAGGGCATGTCCGTCCTTGAAGGTCGTCACTTCCCGAATGGAAAGCGGGTTGGAGAGGGGGGCTGCAGGAGGCTCTCCGGTCGAGGCGGATGTGATGCAGAGGGCGAAAGCGATGGTGGTGAAGCGCATGGCGTGGTCCTTGGGTGGTACCCCACGCACCAGTATTGCTTCTGATGGCCATCGCCGTGCAACGCGAGCGTCACACCTGCATCACGGTCCGCCTTGCCGCGGGATTCAGCCCCACGCACCAAGCAGAATCGCCAGATCCGCCGCGTTCACGATGCAGTCACCGTTGAGATCGTGCTCGCCGCCGATGGCCAGCCATGCCCCGAGCAGGATGGCCAGATCCGACGCGTCCACCACGCCGTCGTTGTTGAAATCAGCGTCGGGAAGGTCCGTCACCTGGAACTCGAACGGGCCGACATCGATGCCGATGCCTGAACCGATGCCGGAATTCGGCACGGGCATCTCGACCCGGCGCGGCCGAGCTCCGAAGTCGAGGGGCAGCACTTCGAAGGGCGTGCCGTCGAGGTCCAGATCGCCGATGTCGTCGGGCAGAGCGCTGGTGCTGCCGGCATCAATCAGATTCGAACAGGCACTCAGGCGATAGTCGTCATCGGAGGTGCCGTAGAGGTTGTCAGGGCCGTTGGCGTCGATCAGGTCGCTCTGGCTGAAGCCAAAGCAGTTCAACGCGGTGAAGCCCGCGATCGGTCCGGTGAAACCTTCGATCGAGCAGCAACGCATGAAGACCTGGTCGGGTCCGATGTGGCGGACCTGATTCTCCACGAGCTCGAGAATGCCACCGGTGTTGTCGAAGATCACACAGTTGTCAATGACCGCCGTGGACTGATCGGTCGTGAAGTGCACGCCGCCGGCGTTGCCGCTTGACGCGGTCTTGTTTCCGGCGACCAGGCAGTGATAGATCGAGGCCCCGTTTGCGTCCACCAGCATGCCGCCGCCAGGTCCGGTCGTTCCGCCACCGTTGTTGACGATGACGCAGTCGACGATCTCGGCATGGCCGGTGCCGGCCCCACCAATGAAGATGCCGCCACCCCCGGTGTTGGATGTGCCGATGTTGTCAGCGATCAGGCAGTTCCGAATGTCCGGGCTCGCATCGTTCTGGATCGCTATGCCCGCCCCAGGTCCGCCGGCGAGCGTGGCGACGCCGTCGCGGATTTGGAAGCCGTCGAGGAGCGTGTCGGTCACGAAGGGGCCGGTGTAGAGCACCACGTGACGGGAGTTGTCGCTCGTGCCAGCGCCGCCCAACTCACCGGAGAGGATCGTCGGGTGCGCCTGCCAGTCGCGCAGCGAGCGGTCGAGTTCGTTGCCGCCGGGACCGTTGCCGATGAAGCCGCCGAAGAGGTAGATCCCGTTGCCTGGAATGAAGCTGATCGTGGTGTCGCTTCCCGTAGTCGGCTTGTAGGTGCCTTCGGCGACCCAAATCTCGCCGTCGCCGCCGAACTTCGGATCGTTGAGTTCCTGGATCGCCGACTGGAGAAGGGTGTAGGCGTTGGTCCACGTCGTGCCGTTGTTGGCGCCGGTCGCGTCCTTGTCGACGAACACGGTCCGCGGACGAACGAATTCGAAGGCGCCGACATCAGCATGTGGTGCGCTGCCGCCACCGGTGTTGGCGATCAGCGGGTCATCGACGCGACGTGGATTGCCGGCAAGGTCGAAGGGGTAGAGCTCGCTGATCACGCCGTCGTCGTCGACGTCGAGCGCGTCGGCGACCCCGATGAAACCGGTATGGCCCCGGTCGATCGCGGGAGAGCCACCCTGCAGCATGAGGAGATCGTCGACGTTGCCACCCACGCCGTCGAGACCGTCGTGGTCGCGCAAAAGTGGATTCGATCCGAGCGTCGTCGGCGAGCTCGGTGAGACATTGTCCCAACCTTGAATGAGGCATGCCGTGATGGTCGGAGAGGCGCCTGGGGACGGCGGAAAGAACTGTTCTCCTTCCGAGCCGTCGCCGTTGAAGTAGATGATCGAGTTGGCGACGAAGGAGGTCGCGCCACCCGAACCGAAGTAGAAGATGCCGCCAGCCGGGTTGTCGGTGATGGTGCAGTGAGAGAGGTGGGTCGGGGAGACCCCCTGCGCATCGATCGCATGCAAGCCGGAATTGCCGGTCACGACGCACTGAAAGCAGGTCAAGGCCGCGTCGGCGACCGTGCTCGACGTCGCGATGGCCCCGAACGTGGCGAAGTTGTCTCGCACGATGCACGACGAGAGTGTGACCTTGGCGTTGCCGGTGTGGACTGCCGCGCCACGATTCAGGCCAACGGCCCCATCGGCATTGCCTCGCGTGATGGTCAGACCATCGACGATCGTGAGCGACGTGAGGTTCGTCGCCAGGACGACATGAAACGAATTGTCCGCGAGGCCCGGGGCGCCGATCTCGCCGCTGAGAACCGTCGGAAAGGCAAGGATGTTCCGTTCGGAGACGAGTGTCTCGTTGCCTGCAAACCCGCCCAGCAGATGGACCCCATTCTTGAGGACGAACGACTCGGTCCGGGACGTGCTGGTGGTGGGGCGGTAAAGACCTTCGGCAATCCAGATCTCATCGCCGGCGGTCGCCGCGGCGAGGGCATCTTGGAGATTCTTGTAGGCGGTGCCCCAACTGCCGCCGGTCTGGAAAGCGAGGGGCAGCACCTGGTTGGCGCGGACGAAGATCACGTCCGCCGACGCACTGCGGGCGGAGGCAAGCGAGGCAGCGCCGGCAGCGATGAGGGCGAGCGGACGGACGAATGGGTGTGCTCGGGAAGGCATGGCACCCCCCTCGCGCCAAGGACGACCCGGCGGGATCAGAGAAATCGGGGAAGGCATCGGGGAAGGCCTCTCGACCGACCCGTCCGACTCACCCTAGGCCGGTTATCCCCAGAGCCCCAGAAGAATGGCAAGGTCCTGGCCGTCGACCTCCCCGTCGTCGTCGAGGTCGGCCTCGCAGAGTGACGTGCCCCAAGCCCCGATGAGGACGGCCAAGTCCATAGCGTCGACGTGGCCGCTGCAGTCCATGTCCGCGATCGAGCAGACCGGAACGCCTTCGACCTTGACGTACTTGGTGCGGGTCTTGCTGTTGCCGAGAACGGAGATGTCCCCGAAGATCGCTTGGTTGGGCACCGATCCGCCCGCGACCGTCCCTGTCAGGACGACGGTGCCATCGATGGACACGCTTGCGATCGCCCCGTTGATCTCCAGTCGATAGGTGTGGAAGCCCCTGGTCGTGTTGAAGAGCGAGGATTGGTCGCTCCAGTTCTGATCGGCGGTCTGGAGAAGAACGCGATCGCCGGAGATGCCCAGGTAGGCCCAGTTGCCGGCGTTGTCAGAGAGCGTGAGATAGAAGCCGCTTCGCTGATAGGGGAAGATGGCGTACCACGTCGACGAGTCGACCTTGATCGATGCTTCGATCGCTGCGCCTTCCGCAAAGGAGAGAGGCGGGAAGTTGTGCTCGAAGTAGGACCAGTTGCCATAGCCGGTGAGGCCGTGCACCAAGGCGCCGTCGACCAGCGTTGGGGGAGGTGCGCTCTCGCTCCCCACCGCTTCCCAGCACCGTTCGGTCGGAAGGACGCCCTGTGAGGCGTCGTAGTGCACGACCAGGTCACCGGCGAAGGCGGCGGTCGAAACGCAGGCAATGACAAGGGCGGGGAGAGTCCGGTGACGGTGCGAGATGGGGGGTGCGAACAACATGGCGGGGCGAAGGCTAGCAAGCGCCGGCCATTCGATTCAAGTCCGCATGCTCCTCGAGGCTTTGTTGCTCGTTCCCCACGCAAGCTATCGGGCGATGCGCAGCGGAGCGTCTTCCTGCGCCAGTCCCGCCGCCATGCGGCGATGCCACCAGCCGTGGGCGACGTACCAGAACTCGCCTCCGCCGAGGGCGGTTCACGATTCCGTCAGAAATCCCGTGCGCTCGCGATCGCCGCGCCTACACCGACGCGCCGCCTGACCAGCGTCGCTACCGCCCGTGTTGCCCCGCCACGATCGCCCGTGCCTTCTTCAGGGCCTCGTCGAGGTTCTCGAAGATGTTCTCCAATCCGATCTCGAGGTCCATGCCCGCCTTCACCATCTCAAACAGCGGATGGGCGTGCACACCTCCTAGGAGCAGCGTGGTGCCGTGCTTCACGCAACGCTGATGAAATTGCCGCAGGGCGTTCAGCCCGGTGGCATCGATGTGCGGCACGTAGCGCATCCGGAGGATGAGCACCTTTGGCGGCTTCTCGACCTGGTCGAGAGCATCGCGGAGGTTGTTCGCGACGCCGAAGAAGAATGGGCCGTTGATCTCGTAGACCTCGACGCCGGCCGGGATCCGCTTGTCGACGATCGTGCCCGGGTCCTTGTCGTCGGCGGCTTCGGTTTCCTGGCCTTCCTCGATCTCGTCCTTGATGCCGGCGATCGTCGAGACCTGGGCCATGCGGCGCATGAAGAGGATGGACGAAAGGAGGATGCCGGTGCCGACGGCGATGGTGAGGTCGAAGAGGACCGTCAGCCCGAAGGTCGTCAGGAGGACGAGCACGTCCGCTTTCGGCGCCTTGAGGAGCGAGACGAAGTGCTCAAGCTCGCTTACCTTCCAGGCGACCATCACCAGGATCGCCGCCAGCGATGCCAGCGGGACGGCCGTCGCAAGCGGGGCCAGCGCCAGCATGAAGACGAGGATGAAGACCGCATGCAGCATGCCCGCCACCGGCGTCGTCGCGCCGCTGCGCACGTTCGCGGCGGTCCGGGCGATCGCTCCCGTCGCCGGGAGGCCGAAGAAGATGGCGCTGGTGACGTTGGAGACGCCTTGGGCGACGAGTTCTTGGTCGGAGCGATGTCGATAGCCGGTCATGCCGTCGGCCACGACCGCCGAGAGGAGGCTTTCGATCGCACCAAGGAACGCGATCGCCGAGGCCGCTGGAATCAACTCCCGCACCAGTTGCATCGAGATCGTCGGGAAGTGCGGTGCGGGCAGGCTCGACGGAATGCCACCGAACCGTGTGCCGATCGTCTCGACGAGCGGTCGCATATGTTCGCCGTCGAAAGCAACCATGGTGGTCGACCAGCCCATCAGCTTGGTGAGGATGGCGCTGAGGCCCACGGCGACGATCGCGGCCGGGATCCGCGGGGCGATCCGGCGCATCAGCGAAAGAACAACCAGGGAACCCAACGCCAGCCCCGTCGCGGGCCAGCTGAAGGTGCGCCAGTGGTCGGCGAAGAGGGCCAGCTTGCCGAGGAAGTCGGCCGGAATGGTGGCGGGCGTTCCTTCGGGCGTGAGGACGCTGAGGCCGAAGAAGTCCTTGATCTGCGAGGCGAGGATGACCGTACCGATACCGGCGGTGAATCCGGCGATGACCGGATAGGGGACGAACTTGATGACACCGCCGAAGCGGAATGCCCCCAGCAGGATGAGAATGACACCGGCCATGCACGTCGCGAGGACGAGTCCCTCGTAGCCATGGGTCGCGCAGATGCCGAAGACCAAGGGCATGAACGCCGCGGTCGGGCCGCCGATTTGGACGCGCGAACCGCCCAAGGCCGAGATCAGGAATCCGGCGATGACCGCCGTGAAGAGTCCCATCGCCGGCGGCGTCAGCCACGGGTGCACCGCGGCGAGCTGGTCGGCGACGCTCTGGGGAATGCTCGCGATGCCGAGGGCCATGGCCAACGGCATGGCGATGACCGCGACGGTCAGGCCAGCGCCCAGGTCAGAGAGAAAGGTCCGCGGTCGGTACCCCTCGCGCAGGCAGATCACGAGTTTCGGCGTGTGACGCGACTTCCACGAGGATCCGGACAAGGGGGCTCCCTCAGAGCGAAGTGGGTCATCGTACGACGAAGGGGATTGGGGGACGGTTGGGTGCGAAGCGTCGCAGGCCCAAGCGGGGCGGTGCCGTCCCGAAACCTCGCGGTTGCCACCCGTTTGGCGGCGATTGGCGGGAGTTGGGGCGGCAGCGGGGCATCAACCTCCATCCGCGGGTACCCTTTCAGTGGACATGACGGCAACGGAAGACATGCACGGCACACCCGCCGGGCCAGAGAACAGAACGGCCACCGAGATCACGCTGCACATGGTGGCGGGAGTCGATGTTCAGGTCCCCTTCGAACTCGAGCCTCTGCGACGGAAGATCGCGGCGGCCGTTGAGGTGTTGGCGGCATCGGGAGCGTCCATCGCTCGGGTGCACGTCCAACTGGTCGGTGATGCCCAGATGGACTGCTATCACCGAAAGCACTCGGGTATCGCCGGGACCACCGATGTCCTGACCTTCCTTGCATCGGGCGACGCCGAGCCGATCGAGGTGGACATCATTGCCTGCGTCGATGAGGCCCGACGCCGAGCCAGCGAGTTCGGTCATGCGGTGAATCGGGAAATCCTCCTCTACGCGGTGCACGGACTTTTGCATTGCCTCGGCCATGACGACCACGATCCGGTCGCCTTCGAGAAAATGCATGCTGAAGAGGATCGAATCCTCTCCGCCATTGGCGTAGGACCGACCTTTCGGCCACGGGGGGCAACGTCATGAACGGTCCCATCGTTCTTGGGCTGATGGCTGCGCTGGTGGTGACGAGTTACCTCTCGGCGCTCTCCATGGCCCTTGTCGGGGCTAGCCGCTCTGCGATCGAGCGAAAACTGGAAGAGCGTGGCCAGCTCCAGCGTCGCCGCTGGATTCTCGAGCGGCTGGAGGACGCGGCCCACGCCGTCGCTCTCTTCCGCACCGTCGGGCGGGTGACCTGTTTCACGCTGGTCCTCATCTCGTTCACCGGATTCGGTGAGTCCGCCTCGATGGGACTCCGAGAGCTCCTCCTCTCGATGGCGACGTCGGTCTTCCTGATCTGGTTCTTCACCAGCGTCATCTCCTCGGCTTTGTCGCGGTACCTCGCCCACGGTCTTATCGCATCGAGCGTGCCGCTTATCCGCGTGGCGAACGTGGTCGCGGCGCCGTTCCTGGCCATCGTCGCCTTTGTTGACGAGGCGGTGCGTCGACTCTCGGGCGCCGATGACGACGACGTTGAGGAGGTTGGCGAGGACCTTCTTCTCAGCATCGAGGACTCAACCAAGGAAGGCGAACTGGATCCGCTCTCGGCCCGCATTCTTGAGAACGTGGTCGAGTTCCGTTCGACCACCGTTTCGAGCGTCATGACGCCGCGGACCAACATCATCGGCCTGGCCTACACCGATGACCTGGACCTGATCCGGGCCTTCCTGGCTGAGGCGGGACACTCGCGCATTCCGGTTTTCGAGGATTCCCTCGATCAGATCATGGGCGTCCTCTATGTGAAGGACTTGGTGCGTTACCTCGGCACCGGGGCACCTGAGTTCCAACTTCGCCCGCTCCTTCGTGAGCCGATCCGGGTTCCGGAGACCAAGCCGGTGCGCGAGCTGCTCCTCGACTTTCAGCGGGCCGAGGTGCACTTGGCCCTCGTCGTCGATGAATACGGAGGCACGGCAGGATTGGCGACGATCGAGGACGTCCTTGAGGAGATCGTTGGGGAGATCAACGACGAGCACGACGTCGACGCCGATTCGTCGCCAGAACTCGTCCCGATGGGTGAGCAACGGTGGCACATGCCGGGGCGCTATCGGGTCGACGATCTGAACGCCCATCTGGATGTCGGCCTTCCGGAGGACGACGACTATGACACGGTGGCGGGGTTCCTCCTGAAGCGATTCGGTCGGATCCCAAAGCCTGGTGAGACGACCACCGAAGCGGGATGGACCTTCGAGGTGGTCGCGGCTAGCCGAACCCAGATCCTCATGATTCGTTTAATCGGGCCGGAAATCGACGGTGACCGAGAAGTCTCGGGCGGCGATCCCGGTTCTCTTGCGGACGCCCCGGTTGAGGCTGAGGGGCGACGTGAGGACAGTGGGTCCGCTGGCCTGGCGCGGGCCTCCCGATCGGAGTCCGGATCGTGATGGAGTCGCCGCGGCGCGACTCCGATCGACAAGACGCCGAGGAGGGCGATGGGGGACTCAGGGCCACGAGAGAGGTCGCTGGCGCGAACCCGAAAGTTGGGACCGCGAATTCCCAACCAGAGGCGACCTTGGGCATGTACACCACGATGGATGACCTTGGTCATCCTGCGGTTCAGGCTTCCCAAGAAACACCGAACAGGCGGCTCAGTACCCCTCACGGGAGCGGAAACGAGGTGCCGCCGAGCAGTTCGCACGCCTTCCTTGGGGCACCCATGAGCTACGCGCCGGCCATGAGCTTCGATCCGTCGCCAACGCCTGCCTCGCCGCCACCCGGTGCGGCTGCCGCAAACGAGTCGCCCGGCATTGGTTCTCAGGCCCACCCGTCGCCTGGGGCCCCCTCCGGTTGGACGCCTTATTGGCGAGGCGACCGCCTCGTGGATCCCCGCGTGTCCGACGCCGATCGCACGTTCGCGATCATCATGCACCTCTGGTGGATTGGACTTTTCTCACCGCTGGGCATTCTCTTCGCGCTGATTCCCGTCGTGTTCTGGGCGGTTCGCCAATCCACCAGCAGCTTCGTCGACGATCACGGCCGCGAGGTGATCAACATGCAGTTGACCGGCCTGATCCTCGCGGTGTCCATCTTCGGATTGCCGCTCCTTCCGTTCTGGGGCGTGATCTGCGTCGTGAACTCGATTCGCGGTGCAGTTGCGGCGGGTTCGCGTGAGCACTTTCGCTACGGGATGATCCTGCGGCCGATTGGGTAGAGGTTCGTATCGCAACGTTTGTGTCGAAACCGCGCGATCGATTGCTTGCACTCGCACTGTTGTGGCGGACAATGCCTGCGTGCGATCCATGCCTGCGAATCCTCGGTTTGCGTCGTTCTCCGACGATGAGCTTGTGGCCGCTGCAGAAAAGGGCGACCGCGAAGCGATCGTTGAGTTTCTGCGACGCAATTGGACCGAGTTCCGTCGGCTCGCCGAATCTCGGGTCAGTGCCAGCGGGCACTTGTCGCATGGCTTGGAAGACCTGCTCTCCACGACCGCCCGACAGGTCATCGCCATGGTCACGGGGGGGCGGTTCCATGCCCAAGGCGCAGGCCCGGCCCGTGGGCTGGTGAAGACCGTCCTCCAACGGGCCATCGCCCGTACGTTTCGGCTGCAACTGCGAGAACGTCGCAAGCTCCTGCATCGCGCCCAAGGCATGCCCGTCACGGCAGCGGCGAATCATCCACGCGTTCCGGATGCCGTCGCCTCTCGTTACGAACTCCTGACCAACTTCATCCGGACCCTCCCGGAGCGCGACTACCGAACGATGGTCATGCGCCTGGATCGGTCCAGCTTCCGCAACATCGGCGCGTCACTCGGTTGCACCGAGGAGGCAGCCCGCCAGCGGTGGAAGGTGCTCAGGGACCGGCTGACCCAGCTTCTTTCGGAGGAGCCGGGGCCTGGGGCTGATGGCGCGCCAAGTAGTCTTGGATTGTCTTGAGCGTTCTGCCGGTACTCAATCCAATGACGTCGTAGGGCGCTTCGGAGCCTTGAGCGTTCGCTTCGGCAAAAGCGCGCATGAATCCAAGGAGTCGCGGCCCCCGGTCGAGGAGTTGAGGGTCTGCTGCGGCGTCAGCCTTGTTCGTGAACGGCCGTTCTATCTCGTACAAAGCCAGGAGGACGATCTGCTGTCGCTCGGCTTGCATCTCCTCAAGTTCATTGCGATCTGTTTCCGTTGTGCCGCGAAACGCCGGGTCGAACACCCGGAGTTCCGCGACGGGACCATCCCGCAAGGCGAGAAGCGACTCAAGTGAGGCGTCGGAGCGTTCAACGAGGTAGCCCGTCATGCGCTCCAGGACTGCTGGATGGAGTCCGTCGACCGAGAGGTCGGGCGTCCGCACCTGCTTCAGCGACCCCGGAGGAGGGGGATCGCAGGCAGCGAGGAGGATTCCGCCGCAGAAGACGAGACCGACGCCCAACCGCTTGCCGGCTTTTCCGATCGGCAGCCGTTTGGCCTTACCAGATGCGCTCGCGCGTATCTTCATCAAAGAGGGACTCCGCTTGGCTCAGGGGCGTGGTGATTGCCTCGGCGGAGATGGGCATATCGATCGCACATGCGGTGATGGTCGTCGTAATGTCGGAACAGAGTTCACCTGATGGGGTGAAGCAGAGGAGCGTAACGACATGCGGCAAGGCTTGCGGGGCGAGCGATGAGTTCGTACTCCAAGTCGGCACTTCCCACTCCGAGAAGTAGACTCGCTGGGAGAGGTTACCGCTGGCGTCGTACAGCTCGATCGCCAATGGCTGATCGTGCGAGTCTTCGAGAGCGATGATTCGATACGCCGGGCAGCCAGGGCCGTAGTCGACCATCGTCGCCTCAGCGGCCGCGCCCTCGAAATCGATGGCTTCCCAGCCTTCGTTTGCCATGTCGAGGGAAGACTCCGAGACGATCAAGAGATCGGCTCGGGTGGTGGCAAAGCGGAAGTCCAGTGGGTGGGATTGCAGCCACATGCCGAGCCGGAACCATGGATGCCAAACGTTGGTGTACGGGACGTCCTGTTCGCCGGTGGTGGTGATCGTCGCTTCGTTGGTCAGCGGGAGGTAGGTGACGACAGTCGCATCACCATCAAACGAGCTGTCGGTGACGGGCATGCAGGTGAAACGCGCTGGATCAAAGTCATTCTGAATGCGCCAGGCGAGGCCGCTATCGAGAAAGGTCGCCGATCCGAAGGATGGTGAGCCATCCGTCGGTACGGTCGTGACCAACGAGGTCGGGTAGAAACGAGTCATCACGGTGGCTTCCACCGAGATCGTTTCCATCGTTCGGAGCAATCGGACCAGATCGCCTGGCCCGCTTCCGACGGCCGTTTCCCCGGTCACTCTTGAGGTCAGCGGGGCAGCGGCGGCCAAACAGCCGATCACCGCGAGTCGCCCAATGGCCTGGGTGCGGCTCTTGCCGAATGCGCGAGCGAGCAGCCAGTCCGACACCGGGCGACGCTGCTGCACGGGCTCGCGCCACTCGAGGCGGCGAACGACGGGGTTGTCGTGAGGGAGCGATGTCATTGGCATAGGGCTCCATTCTGAGCTGGGAGACCGCAGTCCATTGGCCCACCACCGGTACCCGATTTCCAACCGCAGGTGTCACTGCCGAAGGGGACCAGCGGCACGCCTTCGATCACGCACATGGCGTTGCGCTTGAGCTTGCAGGTCAGGTCATTGGCGTCGGGGATGATGAAGGGGACGCCGCAGCCAAGTTGCCCGGGGCCGTCTCCGCCTGCGGGACCTCCGCTCAGGAAGAGTACCGTGATGCCAATCAACAACGACGCCGATCGAGGAGCGTTCCTCACGGATGAATTCCTTGGGACCATGTCCCTACAACGGGGGCGGTTCGCAACCACTGGGGATGCCGATCCCTACGAATGGTGCGGGACGGCAGGACTGTGGTCGTCATGGGGGACTGGACGAGTCAGCCCCATATCCACCGCAGAACCAGAGCGTCAGCTCGCAACAAAATGCCCGTTGGCATCATTCTCGTGAGAAAGCAGGACGCCTTTTTTCAGGGGCGCTCAAGAAAGCAGTCAGGGCTTCCCGGCACTGGGTGGCACCTTCGCCCCCGGGGCCGCGCCGGGTCGCGGGAAGAAGGGAACCCGTGCGTGGAGGTCATCGACCCGTTGGCGAATCAGGTCTTGGAACCCTGATGGACCGTACCCTAAGACGCCCTTTTGGTTCAGGGCCAACGTCCAGTTGCTGATGAGGCGGCCCGCACCGCCTCCACGAAACGCCGTTTGATGCGTCCTTGTGGTCTTCGATCCGTCGGGCGATTGCTCCATCGCCAATTCGGCGTCATACCAGCGAAGCCCCTGCAGAGCGTTCCACCGCACCTGGCAGATGCGCATATCGAGGTCTGGAACGCTGGCGGCCTCTGGACCGAGCAGCATGTCGCGCGATGTCGCCAGCCACCACGCCGTCGCGTCGTCGTCCCGAGCCTCGTAGGCCAAGACGGCGACGGCAAAGGTTCGGTTGAATCGCTGAAGGAAGTCCGACTCCCCGAGGATCGCACTTCGGTACTCCCATGCGAGTTCGAGAGCACCCTCGCGATCGATCGACGGTGGAATCTGGGGTTCGAACTTCAGGCCGCTGAACTGGAAGAACGACCGGGCAAGCGTCAGAAAGGCCGGGTCCTCGGGTGTCCGATCAAACCAGGCCGAGCACTGCCCCGCGGTTTCCAACGGCATCGGCCCCCGTGGACCGTTCCAGAACGCGACAAACACAACCAACGCAAGGAACAGGATGCTTGCAAGGACGAGGGGGCCGCGTCGACGTTGCAGCCGAGTGGGAGGCGATCCCGCACTCGCCGTCGACCCTTCCACGGGGGCCGCTAGCCACCGTTCCAATGCCGCCGCGAAGGTGCGTGCATCGTCGGTTCGCTTCAGGAGCGACGGCTCGGTGGCCTTGAGAATCGCGGTGGCAATCTCCGGAGGGACATCCGATTCTGTCAGGACGTCGGCTCGCATCGCGTGGGCCCGCTCCGGCTCGGCATGGGCTTGGGCCACGGCCTCCGACGTTTCGCCGTAGGGAAGGCGACCGGTGATGAGCCAGAAAAGGACTCCGGCGAGGGAGGCGATATCCGATTGGCGAAGATGGGCCCCGTTGGTCCATTGTTCCGGCGGCATGAAGCCGGGGGTGCCGACCACGATGGTGTCGCCCGACCGTTCCCCGAGGGACGCGCAGCCGAAGTCGGTGATGCGAGTAACGCCGTCGGCACAGACCAAGAGGTTGCGAGGGGCGATGTCGCGATGAATCACGTCCTTGGCGTGTGCGGCCTCGACGCCGCGCGTCGCGTCCAACACGATGCGCACGCAACGTTCGATGGTTGGAAGGGTCGCGGCATCGCCGGGGGCGCCCGCCGCACCCTCTCTCCCGAACGCGATCGCGGCCCATTCCTCCAGGTTTTGGGCCTGGTGGAAGTCATGGATGACGTAGGGCCAACGATCCTGCCAAAGGCCGACGTCGCGAACACGTACCACGTGGTCGTCGCGCACCAGGTCAGCTCGGAGAGCCTCGCGGCGGGCTTCCTCGGCGTGGCGATCGTTGGTGATCTCGCGGAAGAACTTGACGGCGATGTTGCAGGTTTGGTCGTGGCTCGAGAGCCGGTGGAAGACGCCCCGATAGACCCGTGCACTCTGTCCATGACCGACCTGGGAGAGAACCGTGTATGTCGGCTCGCCGTTGGCGTCGATCGGTCCCAAGGCCAACGGAAGCGAGAAGGACGGAAACTGGCGTTCCCGTTCGGCTTCACTGGCCTGTTCGCGGGTGACGTGAACGGTTCGAAGGGTGGTCATCAGCAACGATCGGATTCGCTCGCCGATGACGCCGGAACTCGGAGCGGATACCGAGCTCTCGACGGTTGGTGGGAGACCTCGATCGGCATGTCCGTTTGCGGGCTCGGATGCGCTTTTCCCGTTCTTCGGCCCCATGGGTTGCCAGTGTCGCCTGAACGCCCGCCGGGGGGTAGTCCTTCGCGGTGATTTCTCACGAGGCGCGTCCTCGCAGCCTGTGTCGAAGGACCGGATACACTTCGCCGCCACATGCCGCTCCTGGACGCGAAGGGACTCAAGAAGAGCTACAACGGCCGATTGGTCGTGGACGGCGTCTCGTTCTCGGTCGAGCCAGGCGAGGTTGTCGGACTTCTGGGCCGCAATGGGGCGGGCAAGACGACTTCCTTTCGCATGGCCATCGGCATGATCGCCCCCGAGGCCGGGCAGGTTCACTTCAACGGACAAGACGTGACCGAGCTGCCCATGTATCGCCACGCCTTGGCCGGGATGGGCTACCTCTCGCAAGAGCCGAGCGTTTTTCAGCGGCTGAGTTGCGAGGACAACCTCCTCGCGATCCTTGAGACGCAGCGGATGTCGAAGGATGCGCGTCGGCGACGTGCGACCGAGTTGCTGGAACAGTTCGGGCTCCGCCACAAGGCCAAGGAGCAGGCCCGCACGTGTTCGGGCGGCGAACGGCGGCGCCTCGAGATCGCCCGGGCTCTCATCACCAAACCTCGCCTGATGCTTCTGGACGAGCCCTTTGCCGCGGTCGATCCTCACACCGTCGAGGAACTCCAGACCGAGGTCCGCAAGCTCGCCGACGAGGGGATCGCCATGTTGGTCACGGATCACAACGTCCAACAGACGCTGCGCATCTGCGACCGGGTCTATATCCTCGATGACGGCAAGAACCTCCGCGAGGGGGATCCCCGCTCGATCATCAACGACCCGGTCGTGCGCGAGGCCTACCTCGCGTCGACCTTCCGCGGCGACGAGTTCGACTGACGCGACTTCAATGAGCTTCACCATGGCACGCTCCGCACGCAACGCAGCCCTCCTCGCCGCCGTCACCCTCACAAGCCTGACGAGCGTCGGCTGCGTTCGACGGGTCCTCTCCATGACCAGCGATCCGAGCGGGGCCACGGTCTGGCTCAACGACCGCGAGATCGGCCGGACGCCCTGCGAGGCCGAGTTCACCTACTACGGCACCTACGACGTGCGTCTCGCCCTCGACGGCTACGAGCCGCTGGACACCAGCGCCGAGGCGGTCGCACCGGCGTGGGACTACCTCGGACCCGATCTCATCGCCGAGGCGCTGCCGGCCCGGCTCACCAGCGAGAACCGCTGGCACTTCACATTGACACCGGTGTCCAACGACCACGCCTCCCTTCTGGAGCGGGCGAAGGCGATGCGCGAAGCGACGGTGCCGCCAGCGCCTGCGCCAGATCAGCCATCAGGTCCGCAGGATCCTCCAGCCCAATCGACAGGCGGATGAGATCGCCGGGAAGCGCCCGGAGAGCGCGGAGTTCAGGCGGTACCGACGCGTGCGACATGCGGCAGGGGAGACTCGCGGTCGAGTCCACCGAGCCAAAGCTCACGGCGATGGCGAAGCGCTGAAGGCGCCGCACGATCTCAAGCGATCGCTCCTCGTCGCCGGTTTCGAAACTCACCACGACGCCGGGCCCTTCGGCTTGGGCCGCGTGCCGCAGGACGTCCGGATGGCTTGGGAGCGAGGGTTGGTGCACCGCTCGAACGTCCGGCCGCCGAGCGAGCCACGCCGCAATTCGCGTGGCGCTCTCCTGCTGGCGGTCCACCCGCACGCCGAGTGTGCGCATCCCGCGGAGGAGAAGCCAACTGTCGAAGGGAGCGAGGCCACTCCCTTCGGCGTTCTGGAGAAACGCAAGCCGCCGATGAAGATCCTCGCTCGCCGACGAGATCACGCCGGCGGTGACATCGCCGTGACCGGAGAGGAGTTTCGTCGCCGAGTGGAGGACGCAATCAGCGCCGAAGGAGAGGGGGCGTTGAAGCCAAGGACTCATGGCGGTGGCATCCACCGCCAGGAGCGCCCCAATCGCCCGGCAGCGGGCCGCGATCGCCCGCAGGTCGGGGGCCCGCCAAAGAGGATTGGTCAGGCTCTCGACCAGGACCAGTCGCGTTCCGGGTGACAGGGCGTCAAGGTCACCGTCGACGAGGTCGGCATGGACCACGTCGATGCCTCGTTCGCCAGCAAGGCATGACAGGAGCCGCTGCGTGCCTCCGTAGAGGTCAAGGTGGGCGACAAGCCGATCGCCGGGTACGAGAAGCCGCGTGACCGCCGTGATGGCCGCGACGCCACTGGCCAAGGCAACGCAGCCGACGGCCCCTTCCAAGCGGGCGACGTGCCGTTCCAGGGTCTCCCGCGTCGGGTTGCCGCTGCGGGCGTAGTCGTAGCGGCCGAAGCCCTCAGGAGATTCCTGTTCGAAGGTCGCGGTCTGGTAGATGGGCGGAGAACTGGCCCGCCACGGGTCGCCCGGCGAACCCTCAAGGAGGGCGTAGCGCGTGTGCTTGCCGGGCTCTGCGCCGCTCGAGTGGCGTTGGTCAGGCATGGAGCACCTCCGCGCTTGCCGACGCTGGGCGGCGTTCGGCCGCGCGCCACAGGTCGAAGGCATCGGCAACGACGGCCTCCGCGGTGGGGAGCCGACCGGCACCCTTGCCGCTCACCTCGACGATGGACCCATCGGTGCAGTGGATGCACAGGCGGTTCCATTCTTCGTGGGTCCGCAGGAGCGGGTCCTCCGGCGACAGGTCGCGCGGTGCAACCTCGATGCGCACCCGACCGGCGTCGAGCCACGCGCTTGCGACCAGACGGGTGTTCGGACCCGTGCTGGGTATGGACCCCGACCGGCTCCGAATCCCGTTCACACGGGCGTCATGTGGTCGGTCGCCAAAGGCAACGCGGGCGAGGAGCGTGATCTTCTCGAACGCGTCCGTTCCATCGACGTCGGCACTTGGGTCCGATTCGGCAAAGCCGAGGGCCTGGGCCTCGCTGAGAGCCTCGTCAAAGCTCGCGCCCGAGGCGATACGGGCGAGCATCACGTTAGTCGTCCCATTGAGGATTCCGTCGAGCCGAACGATGCCTTGGCTGGCACTGCGGGCTACCGCCTCAAGACAGGGGGCCGCACCGCCCACCGCCGCCGAGAAGCGCAACGAGCCGCCGTGCCGATGGGCTAGGCTGGCGAACTCCGCGCCGTATCGGGCGACCAGACTCTTGTTCGCGGTGATGACGTCCGCCCCGCGCCGCAGCGCTGCTGCCACGCACTCGTGAGCAAGATCGGTGCCGCCCATGGTTTCGATGACCAGGTCCGCATCGGGGTCGCCTGCAAGGGCGATGGCATCGGTCCGCAGGACGCGCGGAGCGATCGCGTCGGCATGTCGCTTGGGGGTGCGCACCGCAACGCCGACCGGTTCGAAGCGATCGCGCTCGGCGCGAAGGTGCTGCCAGACGCCCCGCCCGACCACGCCAAAGCCCAGGAGCGCAAAGCGTCGCTTGGGCCGCCGCGCCCTGTGGTCGGAGTCAGGTGCGAAGCGCGTTCGCTCTGCACCAACCACCGTGCAGTCGGCCGTGCCGGTTCCCGCTGCGAGGGCTGCGACCTCGAACGCGAAGCCCCGTTCCTGAGCGTATCGAAGAGCCTTCGATTGCAGGATGGCACCGTCGAGCCGCTCGGCGTCGTCGAAGTGAATCGCTGCATAACGACGGGCGAAGGGGCCGGGCCGGGCCGGATCGCGTTCGAAGAGGCCCGGGACATCCTTGACCAGTCGGCACCGGGCCCGAAGTGCGTGGGCAAGGACGATGGCGGTGAGGTCCGAACCGCCGCGGCCAAGGAGCGCCTGTCGGCCGGAGGCGTCGACTCCCACGAATCCCGGCACGATGACGATCGCATGGCGGTCGAGGGCCTGTTGGAGCCTCGCTCGATGCACCGTCACCGGTGTTGCGTCGAGCGTCGGGCCCTCCACGCGCAACCCGATTGCCGAGGCGTCGAGAGCCACGGCATCGAGGCCGGCGGCATCGCAGGCGAGCCAGAGATGAGCGGCGCTGGTCACCTCGCCCGTGGCGACCAACGCGGCGTAGGCCGAGGGCGACGGGGCGTGGCCATAGGCCGAGGCCCGTGTGACGAGGCGGTCGGTGGTATCGCCGATCGCGCTCACCACCGCGAGGACGCGATACCCTTCGCGCGACCAGCGATAGCACTCGTGGACGGCTTTCGCGAGGTCCCCTTCACTGGCCAACACCGATCCTCCGAGCTTGAGGACGATGGTCGAAGCCGAGCATGCGAGGCTGGGGTCAGTTGGCACGAGCCACCTCCTCCTCGTCGACGAGCGAACGTGAAGCGAGCCCATCCAGGCCGCGAAGAAGGTCGTCTAGCAGATCGACGTCGCTCTCAAGGCCGACCGACAGGCGCACCAGCCCCGGGCCGATGCCGCAGGCGACGCGATGTCCCTCCGGCACGGACGCATGGGTCATGGTCGCCGGGTGGGTGAGAAGGCTCTCCACCGAGCCCAGGCTCTCGGCCAACGTCACGATCCGCAACGACCGGGCCAAGCGCACGGCGGCGGCACGTCCGCCGGCGAGGTCGAGGGCGATGATGCCGCCATGGCCTTCGCCGATCGCTCCAACGTGTTGGCGACTCGCCAAGGCCCGCTGCGGAAAGCTGGCGAGCCCCGGATAGCGCGTCGAACGAAGGGCGGGGTGGCCCTCGAGCCGCGATGCGATCCGTTGGGCGACGGCGCTGTGCCGCTCCATCCGAAGTGGCAAGGTCTTGACCCCTTGAAGGGTGAGCCACGCCTGGACAGGAGACTGGATCGAACCCACACAGGTGCGAAGGTAGGCGAGCCGGTTCCGAAACTCGGCATCTCGCGTCACGAGGCTTCCGCCGATCGTGGCGTTGTGGCCGTCGATCCACTTGGTGGTGGAGGTCAACGTGACATCGGCGCCGAGATCCAGAGGTCGCTGGAACGTGGGCGTGAGGAAGGTGTTGTCGACGGCGAAGCGGACCCGGGCCGCGGTGGCGACGCGAGCGATGGCCGCGATGTCGCACAGTTCGAGCGTCGGGTTCGCGGGTGTCTCGACCAGCACCAGTCGCGTACGTGGCTCGAAGGCGGCCGCGACGGCCCTCAGCTCGGTCGCATCGACAAAGGTCGCCCGAATGCCCAAGGGGGCAAGGGTCTCGCGGAAGAGGCGAAGGGTGCCACCGTAGGACGTGGCTCCCACGATCGCGTGATCACCGGCTGCGAGCGTTGCCAAGGCGAGGGCGTGGGTCGCCGCCAGTCCCGACGCGAAGGCGACGGCGGGTTCTGCCGACTCCAGGCCGCCGAGGCACCGTTCGAGGGCGTCGACGGTCGGGTTTGAGGCTCGCGAGTAGGTATGGGCTTGTGGTCCCCCTGGCACCCGTTGGCGGTAGGTCGCCGCTTGCACGATCGGCGTCAGGATCGAGCCGGTTAGGTCATCAGGCTCGCCCCAGCCGTGAATGGCTCGCGTCGCGAAACCGTCGGCACGTGGAAGCGGGGCCTGGGACCCAGAGGGGGACGTAGGTGGGGACGGGAGCGGGATCTCAGTCGACGGTCGAATCGATGACATGCTTCATCCTCGTTCCCGCTGCGGTCCATGGGACCGGAGCGGGTGATGTGAAGCGTCATCACCAGTGGCAGTCGAACGTGCGGGAGCGACGAACGCCGTCGCGACCTCATAGGAGCAATGGTCCAAGCCACGCCCGAATGGAGGGAGGTGTGCGGATGTCCTTTCCGCCCACGTCAACTGCCGTGGCAGCCAACATGGGTCGGCGAATCCGCCGCATCGTTCCTTCGTTCCACGACGTCCAAGGACGGCGGGAAGAAGGCTGGCCTCGGCACCGCGTTCGCTTCGAGGAGGGCGTGAAACGCCGACCGTCCAAGCGACTCGGTTGCCGCCCGGGTGGATGAGGCCATCCCGGGACTCGTGATACGCGGGCGGAAGAGTAGAGGCGGAGGTACGGCGTGTCAATCGGCGCTCGGCGCGCGCGGGGCAGCGCTGCCGATTGAGGGGCTCAGCGCTCGCGTAGCGCTGCAACCAGCGCCGAGTTCAGCTCGGCGTTCGCGGGTGGCCAGTCGTAGCGATCAAACTCATCAATCGGGACCCACCGACATTCGGCGCTAGCGATCGGCTTCGCTTCGACTGTGCTCGCGACCTGAGCGAGCACCGCGTGAAGGCGAACTCGAGCCTCGCCGCGAAGGTCCTTGTCAGGATCGAGGTCGTGGTGCTCGACCTCTCCAAGCGGTTCGGTCTGGATCAGGCAAATGCCTGTCTCCTCGGCCACTTCTCGGCGGGCGGCGTCGTCGGCGGTCTCCCCCGGCTCCATCTTTCCTCCTGGGAGCTCCCAAAGCCCGCCCCGAATCGCCCGCGCATGTCGTCGCGCAGCCAGCACTTCGATCACCGGCTGGCCATCCCGAATGGCTCGGCGCCAGACTGCTGCGACCGCAACATGAAGGGTCGTCACCGAGGGTAGGTCCGGAGAACTTCCACGAGCCATTCAGAATCTCTAAGACATTGTAAATCAATGACTTGCGAATACTTCGCAGAAGCCGCCGCAAGCCATTGACCATCGCTCTCTGACCCGGCTATTGTGGCCTGCACACGACCCCACAGGAAGCCGCCTGTTGGTGGATTCGAATGAACTTCTTCTTCGCGGCCCCATGCGTCACGACGGTGACGACAAGGTCGTGAATGCCGCTCGGATGTGTCGGAGCATCCGAGCGGCCCCTTTTTTGTCTCGATGTTCGATCAACGCATTGATCGTCAACCCGCATTGGAGAGTCGCGCGAGGACCTCATGCGGTGGTCGCCCCAAAACGGTAGCCAATCCGATCACGAGTGCAACGCGCGTTCCATCGGTCCGACACCGGGGTGTACGCTCGATGCCGCGCGAGGTGACCACACAACCTTCATCTCGCTCGGTTGGGACGATGGTCACGCTGCCGCACCTGCGCAGCTCGAAGAGGCGCTTGGCTCCATCGAGGGCATCCGCCGCAGCCGGCACCAGGGTTCGAAGGGCCACCGAGTCGACCACAAACCCGTCGCAGAGTTCCATCGTTTGGCCGACATGCTCTCGATCGAGGCGAGGGGGATCCGATGGGGGTCGGCGGGTGAGATCGATGATGCGGATCGCGGTTGTAGCCGCGATCATCATGCGGTCGATGCTGGAACGGCTCTGCCCATGTCGACGGCCACATGCGTCGGTGATGATGACCTCGGCCGACCGGGCAAGAGCCTCGACATCGGCATCCCACTGGATGTTGTCGAAGGCCGCGTAGGGCTCGATCCGCACCGTGTTCCCTCGTTGGATCCAGCGCGGCGTGACCAGGTCGGAATCGGTCTGAATGGCTTGCACATCGACGCCTCGGCCGCGGAGCTGCTCGACGATGTCGCGGCCGTAGCGGTCCATGCCGACGCGGCTGACGGCGATGCCTTTGGCGCCGCTTGCCATCGCGATCGAGGTGACGGCGGCGACATTTCCGTCGGCGATGGTCGCACCGCCCTGTTCGACCGCATAGAGGCTACCCACGCCGACGACGCCTACCCCCTGAAGGTCGGCAGAATCGATCGGGATGGGCAGCGTGAATCCAGACACTGGGTTGCCATCACTGGCCATTTGGGGTCCTTGCCGCGGCATCGTCCGATGCCGCCGAGCGACGCTCAGAACGCGAAGCTCACACCGACGTAGCCTTGCAAGGCATTGATGCCAGGGTTCTCGAAGGAGGTCTCGGCGTTGGAGATGTGGTACCAGCGGGCGCCGACCATGAGTCGGGTCTGGTCCGTGAGGGCGAACGAGGCGCCGATGCCGGCCCGTGGCGTAAAGACGAAGTCGGCCGCTTCCTGCGGCACCGGGTTGTCCATCACCAGGAAGCCGACGCCGAGGTCGCCGTAGATCGTCCAGGTCTCGAAGTCGAGGAAGTGCCAGCGAAGCATCATGCCCGCTCCGCCGCCCAAGGCGTCATCGCCCGGTTGGTTGACGTGAGCACCTTCCAACTGGACATCGATCGAGAAGTTCTTGATCGGGAACCACGAGATGCCCAAGCTCGCCGGCACGATGCCGGTCTCCTTGAAGTCGTCGGCGTATCCCAGCGAAGCGTTGAAAGCGACGCAGCCCTTCTCGCCCCACACCGCCGTCGAGGGGGACTCCTCGGCCGCATAGGCCCGGGCCAAGTCCAGGTGCAGGTAGGAAGCCGGCTCTGAAGCCAGCTCTGAAGCCAGCTCAGAAGCCGCGGCCCCAGCGGCGTGAGCCAGGGTGTTGACCGTCAACGGAAGGGTGAGCACCAACGCACAACGCAGGGGAGATCGCATGACGTGGAAACGTACGCGAGAGCGCCCATTGCATCAACCGCAGACCTCATAGGCGAAGGGGCTACCAGCCCTTCGGATGCGCCTGTCGCCATGCCCAGGCACTGGCCACCATAGTGTCGAGGGTGACGTGCTTGGCCGACCAGCCGAGCTCACGGCGGATTTTCTCCGGTGAGCCGACTAGTCGCGGCGGGTCACCTGCTCGGCGTTGGCCAACGATGGCGGGAATCGCGTGGCCGGTGACGCGCCGACAGGAGTCCAGGACCTCGCGCACCGACGCGCCGCGTCCGGTTCCGACGTTGAAGACAAACTCGCGGCCCTCGGCCCGGTCAGGGTCGAGGCGTTGGGCCACCAGGACGTGGGCCGAGATCAGGTCTTCGACGTGGACGTAGTCGCGAATGCAGGTGGAATCGGGCGTCGGCCAATCCTCGCCGAAGACGGTAAGCGATGGGCGCTGTCCGAGAGCGACTTCGAGGCAGATCGGTATCAGGTGTGTCTCGGGTCGATGGTCCTCGCCAACTCGGCCGGTGGCATCGCTGCCGGCTACGTTGAAGTAGCGCAGGAAGGCGAAGGCAACCGGAGCGCTGGCTCGGGTGCGGGCGAGCGACCAGTCACGGATCACTGCTTCGCACATCAGTTTCGAACGGCCATAGGCATTGACCGGGTGTTGCGGGCAGTTCTCGCTGATCGGGATGTACTCTTCGCTGGGCTCGCCATACGTGGCGCAGGTCGAACTGAAGACGAGACGACGCACGGACGCCCGGGTGAGGGCATCGAGCAGCGAGATCGTGCCTCCCACGTTGTTGCGGTAGTAACGAAGCGGCTCGTCAACGGACTCGCCGACGTAGGCGAGGGCCGCGAAGTGCATGGCCAGATCGCAGCCTTGGGCCGCGGCCGCCAAGCGGTCGGTATCGAGCAGATCGCACTCGACGAAGCGGAAGCGGTCGGGGGCGAGGCGTTCCAGTGCCGTCGCGGCTTCGCGGTGCCCACGGACGAGGTTGTCGACGACCGTGACGCGATGGCCTTCGTCCAAGAGTCGAAGGGCCGCGTGGGAGCCGATGAAGCCGGCGCCGCCGGTGACGAGTACGTGCATGACAGGGCTTATCCGGATGGGGAGGGTTGCAGCAGGGGTGTGGCCTGCCCGCTTGGGGGGACAAAGGCCAATAAGGACGGACGGTGGTCTCTGTCCGCCGTGAGACTATCGGCCAATTGAGAGTTCTTCCTCAGGTGGATAGGGGAACCGCCGATGAATCGCCCTGTACCCGCCGCTGCCATCGAAGGCTTCCGTAGCCCCGATGAGGATTGCCGCGACGGGCGGTGCCCGTTGTCGACCGGAGGTCGGCGTGCGGGCCTTGCGAAGGGATTCGCTTGATGGCCACGACCGCACTCGTCATCGGAACGCCCGCGACCATTCGGGCCGTCGAACGGCAACTTGCCGTCCTGCCGGCTCCACCCGTCCTTGTTGGCTGCGTCGTGCACCAACGGGATGCACAGCGGTATATCCGTGACCTGCCGGTTCTGGGAGATCTTGATGAGCTCGAGACCGTGTGTCGTCTGTCGACACCAGGTCTCGCGCTCGTCAGCCTGCCCGCTGCGATGTCGGAGCTCATCGCGGCGGTGCGAACCCGACTCCGGAAGATCGGAGTCGCGGACCGCTTCTTTCCGACGCTCGAGGATCAGCTCGCGGGCGTCGGGCCGCGCACCGAGATCGACATCGATCTCACCGCGCTGATCGGCCGTCCGCCGCGCACGCTCGACGAGCGTTCGATTGAGCGGACGATCCGCGGACGCACGGTGCTTGTCACCGGCGCCGGAGGTTCGATCGGAAGCGAGCTTTGTCGGATCGTGGCCGGTTACGGCCCCGACCGGCTGGTGATGGTGGAGCGGAGCGAGAACGCCCTCTTCGAGATCGATCGGCAGATCGCCCGACGTTGGCCGACCCTCCGGCGCCACGCAGCGTTGCAGGATGTGGTCGATGCCGACGCGACGAGGGAACTCTTCGCGTCGATGCGGCCGGACGTCGTCTTCCATTCCGCGGCCCACAAGCATGTGCCGTTGAGCGAGGATCATCCGGGCGCTGCGATCGACAACAACCTCTTCGGCACGGTGAGTGCCGCCGACGCTTCGATCCGCTGCGGTGCCGAACGCTTCGTGATGATCTCAAGCGACAAGGCCGTGAACCCCACCAGCGTGATGGGCATGACCAAACGCCTGGCCGAACTGTACGTGCAGCATGTGCACGTCCATGGCCAAACGCGCGGCCACGCCGCAGCCACCTCTGATGGGCGCGCCTGTCGCACCGGCTGTTCGATGGTGCGCTTCGGCAATGTCCTGGGCAGTTCAGGCAGCGTGCTCGAGACCTGGAAGCGACAGGTCCGCGACGGCGGCCCGCTGACCATCACCGATCCGCGCATGACGCGGTACTTCATGAGCATTCCTGAGGCTGCGGCCCTGGTCATCCAGTCCGCAGCCCTGCACGATCCCACGGCCGACGCCGGCGAGGTCTTCGTCCTCAACATGGGTGAACCGCTCCGCATCGTCGACCTTGCAACGCGCTTCATCGAGGCTCACGGCCTGACGCCGCTTTATCCCGATCGCGTGCGGGACGCTCGTCACGCTACCGGTCGCGAATTGCCGACCGGTTCGATGCCCGTCACCTACACAGGCATTCGACCTGGCGAGAAACTCTTCGAGGAGCTGGCCCTCGACCGCGAGAGCGTTCGCCCGACGCGCCACCCCGACATCCGCATCTGGGGACTCCCGACGCCGGAGCCGACGGCGGTGGCCGCGATGCTGCATGACCTCGCCCCGCACCGTCGTCCCAAGGACGCCAAGCAGGTAGTTGAAGCGATTCGCCGTCACGTGCCCGAAGCCCAGGTATCGGCCTACGAGATGCAACGGGTGGCCTGACGCGAGGTTGATTGGTTCCTGTCAGCGTGGCGCTTCGACGGAAGGCGCCTCCGCGGAAAGGACGATCGTCGCTCCGCCGGTGGCGATGCCCATTGGCCACATGGATCCCATTGCGGGCACATTGATCGGCACACGAACGTGAAGACGCCGGCCCTTTGGGGTCAGCTCGATGAGCGCTTGCACCTCGCCGCAGGGCAGGGCTTGGCCACGCACCGTCGCTTCGACCACGCGAACGACCGGCGCCGCCGGAAGCCTCTCGGGCCAGTCGACGGTGCGGACGAACTCGAGCTTCGCTTCCTTCATCCAGTTCTCGGTTCTCACGCTGTGGTAGTCCATGATGCGCCCCTGCGGGAGCATGAAGTCGGCGCCGGGCGAGCCTTCCACCAGCGGTTTCACGGTGAACTCGATCCGCTGGCCGGCGGGGGCGTCGTTGCGCTTGGCCGAAATGAGCCGCGTGGGACGCGCGGCAAAGGGAGCCCATGAGGGATCGCCGAAGACGACGATCGCAGCGCTGTTGCGGCGACGGTTGTCGGTGCCTTCGCGGCGCGGGCCGCGCTGAGCAACCGGATCGAGCCGGATGCGCGCAGGAGCAAACTCGAGGGTCAGGCGATCGAAGGTCTCCTTGGCGGCCTCGCCAAGGGTGCACCCATCATCGAGAAGCTGGAACGCGTAGCGCATCGCCAGTGGGCCATGCCAGGGATCAAGTCCGGCGATGTAGGCCGCACACCCCGTGTCGAGCATGGCGAGAGCCACGGAGTCGTCGGGCGAGACCGAGGCCTGTTGAATCGGCCCGTTCGGGCCTTCCTCCCACCAGCGCCCGGTGGCGCCGTTCCAGCAAGCGCAGTTGATGACGACCGATGGCGGCAGGCTCGCCTTCCACTCCCGAAGGTCGCGGCCCGAGAAGCAGAACTCCATCCGATCGGGGTGGCCGTGCGAGAAGAGGAGGGTCAGGTCGCATGCGGCGAAAGAGGCGAGTGCCTCGCGAGCCTCGCGGGCGCGGGCTTCGGCTGGATCGGTCACCTTGACGTAGCGTTGCGTGCCCTCGAAGCCGAAGGCCTTGAGTGCCGAAAGCGGCTGTTGGGTCGGGAGCGCCGCTCCTTCCCAGCTTCCAAACATGCCGGCGTTGCCGGTAAGAGGACGGGCCCGACCGGCGATGCCCTGTTCGACGAAGCGCAGCGCGGCCGTGCCCGATCGCCCGGTGATGAAGGCGTAGGTGACGTCGACGAAGGGATCCTCGTCGACCTCGGTGAGGGCGATCAAGAGGTCTTGGGCGAACTGGACATCGAGGGTCTGGGGTGCGACCACGAAGGCGACGTGGGTCGCCGCCTCACGAGCCGGGTCGGCCCGAAGCTGATCGCGCAGCGTCCGAAGGTCGCTTGGGTCAAACAACTCAATGGGGACGTCATGCTCCTTCGCGAGACGCTCAGCCGCGGGTCGAAACTCCGTCTCCACCGACCGTTCGAGCAGCACGCGATATCCAAGTTCTGCCCCGAACGCTGCGCCACTGAGGCAGAGAGGCATGAGCCCGATGGTGAGCAAGGAGGTTGGCATCGTGAATCTCCGGAACAACGGTCGCTTGAAGCCAGAGCAAAGTTCGTTGACTGCCCGCGCAACCAGCATAAGGAGGCTGCAAGGTGACTGCCGAGGCTTGAGCGTGACTGTCAGATGGCCGATGGAAAACGCGTCCAACCAACGGAACTCTGGGGACTCCCTGATGCGACGACCGACTGTGCAACCGACCGGCCGAGAGGTGACCTTCGGAGAGGACGAACTCATCGTCAGCAAGACCGATCTCGCGGGCGTGGTGACCTACGCCAACGACGTCTTCCTGAGAGTTTCGGGCTACTCCGAAGTGGAAATCATCGGCAAGCCTCACAACATCATCCGCCATCCCGACATGCCGCGGACGGTCTTCAAGCTGCTCTGGGACACCATCCAATCCGGCGAAGAGATCTTCGCCTACGTCGTGAACCTGGCCAAGAACGGCGACCACTACTGGGTCTTCGCGCACGTGACGCCGAGCGTGGACGCCCACGGGGCGGTCGTCGGATACCACTCCAGTCGGCGCGTGCCGTACCCCGATGCTTTGCCGAAGGTGCGAGCGCTCTACAAGACGCTGTGCGACATCGAGCGATCGCAACCCGATCCCCGATCAGCCCTCGAGGCGGGCACGCGAGCCGTCCACGAGACGCTTGCCGCCAAGCGATGTGACTACAGCCAGTTCGTCTTCAGCCTCTCCGAACGCACCGCGATGGACCTCTCTGTATGAGCACTCCTGATCTCACTCCCGTCGATGCGACCGGGTCAACCGATACGGTCACGCTTTCCCGTGCGGATCTTCAACGAATCACCGATGCCTGTGATCGAGCCGCGGCTGGCGAGTTCGAGGCTCGCATTGTGGGGCTCGCTTCGCATCCATCGCTCTCGGGCCTTGCAAGGTCGATCAACCAACTGCTCGACCTCTCCGACGCCTTCGTGCGGGAGGCCGCGGCGGCGATGCGGCAGTGCGGAAGCGATCGGTTTCATCGGCCGGTCCTCCTCCGCGGCATGCCGGGGGCGTTTCGCCATAGCGCGCGCACCATCAACCAGGCCGGTCGCAAGATGCGGCAGAGCAGCGAGTCGCTCTCATATGTCGCCACGCTCGCTGCGGAGAACGCAACCAACGTCAGCTCCGTCGCGGCGGCCTGCGAAGAACTCAACGCCAGCGGGACCGAGATCGCTCGCCAGGCCCAAGACTCATCGAAGCAAGGGCACGAGGTCGTCGAGACGGTCGGCGCGGCCGAAGGCGCGGTGCGTCAATTGAGTGACGCCGCCGAGAAGGTCGGGCGGATCATTCGGGTGATCACGACGATCGCCGAGCAGACCCATATGCTCGCCCTCAACGCAACCATCGAAGCGGCGCGAGCCGGCGAGGCAGGCCGCGGGTTCGCCGTCGTCGCTCGAGAGGTGAAGGAACTCTCCCGCAACGCGGCCGAAGCCACCGATCAGATCGTGAAGCAGGTGGAGCGGATGCACGCCAACGTCGACGAGGTCGTCGGGCACATCAAGTCCGTTGACGCTGCCGTTGAACATATGGCCCAAAGCGCTAGTGCCATCTCCCAGTCCGTCTCCGAACAGGTCGCTGCGACGCGGGAGATTTCCGCCAACATCGCTAGCGTCACCCAAAACAGCCAGCAGGTCTCCCGGTCGATCGGTAGCGTGAAGGGGTCGGACGGGACCGAGTCGGCCGCATAGGGTGGGTGGAGGCCTTGGGTGGGCAAGGCGGACAGCGCCCGTCGCAGGGCCAGTCGAGCGGGGAAAAGGCAGCGGGGTGTGAACGGCGGATGGTGACCGGATGTGTTCTCGGACACCCTTCTGTCAACCCCGGACTTGCCTGCCTTGGTTGAGCGTGGGATCATCCGTCGACGATGGACCGAACCCGCCCCTCGCATCGCCCCATGGACGGGGCCGAACGCGCCTATTCGCTGCGATTGGCTGGTGCCTCCGCGCGTCCCACCGACGGGGCTGAAACGGAGCCACCAGATCCGCTCCCTGCAGGAAGCGGGGCCGGCGTGGCCGATCGAGCGAATCCACTGCGGATTGACGCTTACGCTTCCATCGCTGCATCCCTCGACCCGGCGACCCGGGCGGTGTTTGAGGAAGCGGTCGCGACCCTGCGGGCTCTCAAAGCTGGCCGCGAGCAGGTTGAGGCGAAACTCACCGAAACCGGACGACAGGACGCCATTCGGACGGTCACCGGGACGTCTGCCTTGGACGCGGCGATCGAGAGGACCGAGGCGATCATTCGGTCACTTGCCGAGATGCGGCGGCTCGCTGATGAGGCTGAGCGCCTGTAGTGAGTGATGGAGCGGGGCGTTTGCCCCGTGTTCCGCGACTACCGGCGAATCCCATTTGAGACCCGGCAGTCCGGTGTGACCTTGCCTTCCCATTGGGAGTGTGGTCGGCCTTCTCAGCGCTCGTCGCATGAGGCTCACCCCGTGATAGGCCGCCGGAACTCGTCCCCTTCGAGACGAGCAACGTCGACCCCATCAGCGGTCAGGGGCAATTCCCTGGCCGCGGAGGCCCACGGCAACGGTCGCCATCGAGAACTGAAGGCCTCGGTGGCGACTTTTTCGTCGGTGCTACAAGCCATCAATCGAGGAATTCGGCCTCGATGTTGGCCGCTTCGCCCTTGAGCTTCTTCTCGGCGTAGCGACGGACCCAGTTCTCCCAGGTCTTGCCGGCGGCCGTATCGCGGCCGGTGAAAGCAAGTTGGGCGATTTCGCTCGATCGAATCGCGACCTTCTCTTCGCCTGAAGAGCTGGTTGACTGGGTCGGTATCAGCCGGACCACGGAGGATTCGATCGAATCGCCTCGTCGGCAGTCGAAGAGATATCCCTCGACGACTGTCCCGCGTGTGGTGGTGATTGTGATGTCGCCGCGATAGTCCAGCGCGGCATCGAGGGCCGCGAGCCACTCCTCGTCGGAGCAACCGTTGACGCCCCGGGCGACGGTTGTGCCTTGGATCAGCGATGCGGCGCCGTCGAATTTCTGCTTCGTCTCTTGTGGCATGGCGGGCCTCAGCTCAATCGGAGCTCGCGGCCGGAGAGCGGATCCAGCAGTCGCCAATGGGTTCGGTGCGCGATGGCCCGGATGACGTCCCAGCCGACATCCTCGTCGGTGAGCTTCAGGAGCATTTGAGTCACCGGATCGAGTCCCGGCGGAAGTTCCACTTCAATCCCCGGCCCATAGAGAACGTCCTCACCGCTGGCCTGTGGAGCGGTGTTCAGCACGCGGAGGATCCCAAGGATCTCACGGCGCGTGCCGATGGGCGTCATGCCACCGCCGGCCGGCGGTGGAGAGGGAGAGAGAACGACGAGGCTTCGAGGCATCGGACTAACGAAAGCGGAGCAGTGTAGCGAATGGCGGGGGCGAAACGGCCTCGGACGACAGAATCCCGCGGGAAGCGACCCGGAGAGCGACCGGGCCAAGCGTGATCGGGCCCTCGGCGCCGTCAACGCCCTCTTGCCGTCCATCGGTCGCGGTGGCTCAGCCGCGGCTGGGCGGATCGGCGGCGATAAGTTCGACAGCCTTCGCCACCAGTCGCTGGAGCGGCACCGGCTTCAGGAAATAGGCGCCTACGCCGAGGCTCTCCGCATAGGCCTGATGTCGGCGGCCCTGATTGGCGGTGACCATGATGACCGGCGGCGGCGCCGGCAACTCGTGAAGCTTCTCCATCACCAGGAAACCGGAGGCCTTGGGAAGCATCATGTCCAGGACGATGAGATCCGGACGCTCTTCGTGGATGGCGCTCACCGCCGTACTTCCGTCAGGTGCGGTTCGCGTGACCGCACCGGCGGAGCGGAGGGCCAAGTCAATGGACCCGAGGATGTCGGCGTCGTCGTCCACGATGAGAATGCGTCGCCCTTCGAGCGTTCCGGACATGGTGCGCAGCATAGTCCCGACGCCCATAGGTCGGCGAAAGAAAGCGGAAGTTCGCAGCGGCCTAGACCGGCTTGGCCAGCTCGGCGAGAAGCTCGTCGGTCATCCACGGGAGCGAGAGCAGCTTCCTGCGAAGGCGATCCGGCATCGGCTGTCCTTCTCGCTCATGCCTCGGGCGACTCTTCCAGCGGCGGTGCACCCAGAGATATTGGGCGGGGCTGGACCGGATCATCATCTCGATCGCCCGGTTATAGCGGGCGGTGATGTAGAAGAGAGGGTCGTCATGGGCTTCCCACTCCTCGGGACGGATGATGTCATGGGCCGCGATCTCGTAGCGAAAGCGATGGCCGATGCGCCGAGCGACGCCGGCGACGATCGGCAGCCGATAGCGCATGGCAAGGAGTCCAACCGACTTGTAGCTGGAGGCGAGACGGTTGAAGACCGGAACGAAGAGGCCGTCGTCGCCGGCATTCTGATCGGCAATGAAGGCGATCTTGCCTCCCGCGGAAACGATGCGCTGCAGTTCCTCGGTGGCGCCCCACTTGGTGAGGATGCGCAGGCCGCTCGCCTCGCGCGTCTTGAGGAGCCATTCGTAGACCAGCGGGTTGTCGAGCGGGCGGGCCAGGGCCGTCATGCGGAAGCCCATGAGGGCGAGGAAGTAGCCGAGAAACTCCCAGTTTCCGACGTGACCGGTGAGGAAGATGCAGGGCTTGTCGCCGAGGAGGAGGTCGAGCGTATCGCCGAAGTCCGTCAAGGTGACGTAGCGTTGCCAACTCCACTCGCGGACGATCTTCGGCATGACGACCGCGTCGACCATGAAGAGCTCGAACATGTTGCGCACGCTGTCGACGGCAATGCGTTCGGTCTCGTCGTGGGACTTTTCCGGAAAGCAACGGGCGACGTTGGCGCGGGCCCGTTCGATTCGCTTGCCGGTGAAGCGGCAGTACACCGACGCGAGGGCGCGAGCGGACTGGATGGACTGGTCGGGCGCGTAGGGCTCGAGGAGCGCGCAGGCCGTGCGCAGGGCGATGTACTGACCCCAATGGGCGATCGTCGGCGCGGGCGTTTCGGGAGAGTCGGCATCCGTCACGGCCACAGCGTATCGGCTTCAGCGACGTAGGTGGCGACGGCGGTGTCGGTCACGCCGAGGTGCGGAGGCAGGCGCCGCCGCGTTCGGCATCGCGCCGCTCGCGCAACCAGCGGAAGACTTGGGACCAACGGGCTTCCCAGGTGTGGTCGCGCCGCGCACGTTGCGTTCCGGCCTCTCGAATGCGGGCGGCACGCGACGGGTCCGACAGCAGGGATTGGGCAAGGCTCGGGAGTTCCTCAACGGAGCGGAAGGCGAGGACTTCTTCGCCGGGCCGAAAGTTGCGGTGAAGCCCGGCGGTGTCGTTGGTGAGGAGGACCCCGCCTGCTGCTGCGACATCAAAGACGCGCATGTTGACGCCGTCGCGCCCGTTGCGGCTCACGATGTTGACCACGGCGGCGGCGTCGCGGAAAGCGATCGCGCTCGAGCGGCGGTCGATCAGTGGACCGGCCCATGCGGCACCCGCTGGCGAGCCGGCGAGAGCCTGCTGCCAGCGAGCGCAACCATGAATGCGGAGCGGGATGCCTGCTGCAGCGAGAACGTGAGCAGCGCGGAGTCGATCGAGACGGGTCGCCGCAAACTCGATGGCCCGAGCGATGGTGGGAACGTCCGCACGAGCGGTGCGATGGAGTCGTCCGATCGAGGCCGCCTGTTCGGAGAGCGATGCGGAGGGATCGCGGCAGATGGCCAGGGCAGCGGCTTCAATGGCCGGTACAGCGGCGTGAAGCGAGGGCGGGAGCACGTCGGTAGCGTCCGGGAGGTTGCCCACGAGTAACACGTGCGACGAGGACGCCGAGGCGGGTTTCAGGTCCTCATCAGGCAATGGAAGAGCGTCGTGGAGCCCGGTGGCCAGCGGAAGGTGCTTGGCCTCGACGCCGTGCTGACGGAAGGTCTCGATCCACTCGATGTCTGAGACGCAGACGATGTCGTCGTCCGTGAAAGGCATGGATGCCAAGTCGTAGCGGCTTGGATCGCTCGACCAGTAGCTCAGGGTCGGGATGCCTTGAGCAATCGCGCCCCAATCACGTTCGCGACTGGCGACGAAGGAGAGGAGAAGGTCTGGCTGAGCTGTCAGCAACGCCTCGAGACGGTGAATCGGGCGAAAGGGATCCCGGAGGTGATCAAGCGTCAGAAACTCGCCACGGAGTCCCAATCGCCGCGCTGAACGCACCAGATCATCACCTAGGTGACGAAGGGCGGTGGTGGAACGATCGGCGGCGCCGAACACCGAGGTGGGCTCGGTCGCGGGTTGGGCGCGAGCGGAGCGAAAGCGCTGAAGGGAGTCGTTGATGTTGCGGGCTTCTTGATCATGTCGAATCTGGAGCCGTCGGAACTCGCGATCACAAATGTTGGCGGGAAGCGTTGCATCACCGACCAGCACCGCGACGCCACGAAGTCGGGTTGGGAGCGAGTCTCCGAAGGCGGCATCGAACCCAAGCGAGGGATCGTCCGCAGCGGAGACCCGAACACGATCAGGGTCGAACTGAGACCATTCACCTGCCGCAACGCTCTGTCGGTGAGCAGCACGCCTCTCAGGAGGCACGAGGACGGCGATCGGTTGACGGTTGTGTCGAAGTGGCCCACGAAGCAGCGCAGCGACACGTTCACCGTGGCCGCCGCCGATGAGGAGAACCGGCGGGCCGATTCCTCCTGGCCACGACTCAGGCCGCACGCCAGCGACCGCGCGATCGGCATCGGCGTCGGATTCTCGATCGGCCAAAGGGGCGGGATGGAGGGGTGTTTCAGACGATCGATGCACGGGGGGCTCCGCCCGGGACATCGGTCTGATTGGTCTGTCACATCTGGAAGGTCTGGAAGAACTGTCCGGATTGCGCGGGTTGTGCGCTTCTCCTTAAGGCCAGGAGGAGACCGTTGCCGTCGATCCGGAAGCGATAACACCGAATCTCGGCCATGGAGAGCCTTGGCGTTCATGCCACGTGGGCTGGCATAGTGGATGTTGCGACCGCAGCATCCCGGAAGAAGACGACGAAGAGGAGAGGAAAAGGAAGCCGCGAGGCTATGCAGGCCGGATGGTCGCGCTCGCGGCGTTAGCGCGCACTGGCTTGATGGCACGTGCCGCCTCCGCGTCCCGTCTGGCTTGTTCTGCATCGGCGAAGTCCTCGCCGAAACGAACCAGCCGAAGACTGTTGGCAATCACGAAGACGTACGCAACCGCCTGGTAGAAGGGGGTGACCCAGAGTTGGATCTGTCCGGTCGCAGCAAGGGCGAGCCCGAGCACCGCGAGGGCGAGGCTGGCTGTGATGTTCTGAGCGACCACGCCTCGTGCCCGACCGGCGATCTCGATGAGGAAGGGCACGTGTCGCAGGTCGTCGTTCATGAGAGCGACGCCAGCGGAGTTGGTGGCGATGTCCGAGCCTGAAAGACCCATGGCCACACCGACATCGGCGCTGGCGAGGATCGGTCCGTCATTGATTCCGTCGCCGACGACCAATGTGCGATGGCCCTTGCGGATCAGGTACTGAAGCTCCGCGTGCTTCTCTTCGGGAAGGCACTCGGCCTCGATCGCGTCGACGCCGACGGCCTGGCCGACCCGCTTCGCAACGGCAAGCCGGTCACCTGTGAAGATCGAGACGCGTCGCACGCCGAGCTGGCGGAGCTTCGTTACGACCTCGACGGCGTTGCGGCGGAGCTTGTCCTCGAGGCCAACGGCACCGAGGTACTGCGTGCCAAGCATCACGTGGACGCCGGACATGCCTTCGATCTTGTTCTCGACCGATCGCACCAACGGAGCGACCTCGGGATGGACCTCCATGATCCAGGCCCCACGCCCGGCATAGAGGGTGCCTTGGTCGGTCTCGGCCTTGACGCCACGGCCGTGCAACTCGGAGTAGCCGCGAATCGATCTCGGCTTGATACGGGCCCGATCGGCGGTTTCGAGAATGCTCTTGGCCAATGGGTGGTTGGAACTCTGCTCGGCGTCGGCAGCGGCCTGAAGCAGCGTCGCGCCGTCGACACCGTCACTCGGGGCCAGGCGGCTGACGGCGAACTTGCCGGTGGTGAGTGTGCCGGTCTTGTCCATCACGACCGTGTCGACGCTTGCCGCCGCTTCGAGTGTCCTGGTCTGCTTGATCATGATGCCAAGACGGGCCGCTGCAGCGAATGCCGCGACCATCGCCGTCGGGTAGGCGATCAAGAGGGCACCGGGCGCGGTCACGACCAAGACGGTGATTGCCCGCGTCGCGGCGGCGGCGCGCGTCGCCGGGTCGTCGCTTCGCGTGGTGAAGAACCAAACGAGCGCTGCCACCATCAGCACGACGGGGACGTAGTACTGGGCCAGGCGCTCGACAAGTTCCTGCCGTTCGCCCTTGGCTGTCTCGGCTTCGCGAATGAGCTTCTCGACCTTGCCGATGGTGGTCTCGCCCGCGACCGCGGTGACCTGCACGTCGATTTGGCCGGTGAGGTTTGTGGTGCCCGCGTAAACGTCAAAGCCCGGCTGCACCTCGATCGGAACCGCTTCACCAGTGAGGGACGCTTGGTTGATGTTGGAGCTGCCTCGGACTACCCGTCCGTCCACCGGGAGGTTCTCGCCGGGACGAATGCGGACGATCTGACCGTGGGTGATCCCGCGCAACGAGACCTCGGATTCGCTGCCGTCATCGCCGATGAGCCGGGCGATGTCTGGCGTCAGTTCCACAAGGTCGCGAATGGCTCGCTGGGCGCCCCATGCGGTGCGGGAGAGCACGAGTTCGGCAAGCCACAGGAAGAACGCGAGGAAGCCCGCAGCAAGGAACATGTTGTTGGCCATGGCCGCCAACACGGCGAGAGAGGCGAGCGAGTCGCTTGACGCTCGACCATCGCGCAACTCTTCCCACGCTCCAGCGGCGAGGGGGATGAAGAGGATGGTCGCGCCGATCAGGGCTGGGATGGCAGCGACGGTCTCTTCGGCGCCAAAGAGAAACTGGGCAACCCATGCGGTGAGGAGAAGGACCCCACCGAAGAGGGCGAAGAAGAGCTTCCGCTCCAGCTTCTTCCCAGCTCCCGAAGAGAGTTCGGGGCTTGATTCGGTTCGATCGGCGGTTGCGAGCGAAAGGTCAGACATAGGTGGGCCGTGGCGGGAGGACGCGTTGGTGGTGAACGACCGGAGGACGTGTCCGCGTGCCATGGACTGGGCAGCGGCACAGGCATGAACCGGATCGTCACGGACGAGGCGACGCAGATTGTCGAGACGAGTCGATGGGGACTGATTGTTGGGCTTGCATCAACGAATACGTCAGGGAAGAGTCGGGGACGTAAGGGCTGAACGGGCGCCAAGCGGACGGTCACGGGAGAAATGAGGGGTGACCGAGTGCCGCGGGTGGCCAATCCGAGGCGGGCTGCCACGCGGGAACTTCGCGGCAGGGTAGCAGATCCCGAAACGTCCCAGCAGGCGGTGTCCGACGGGTCGGAAGGCGGTTGGCTCCCACTTGGTGGAAGGCTGAACGAAGCGTTTGCGACGTTCCGCTCCGACGCGTGTGGTTCCCGCCGACGGGGAGTTCCGGAGGCCATCCGGTGGCCCGAGGGCCATCCGGCTGCAACGCCGGTCTACGAGGGGGCTCCGTCCCGGTTCGCTGGGCTTTCTGGTTCTTCGAGATTCTCGTGTCCCCGGACCCGCTTGAAGGCAAGGGGCCGGGTATCTCGATGGGTAGGGGCATTCGTGTCGAGCCTCCGCGATGAACTCTCGATGACGAACCGACACCCCATCGCGCTCGGAAGAGCGGCGGAGGCGGCACGGGAGCATCGCGGGGTTCACGACAAGCCGCGCAGTGATGAGAGGAACGAGCAGCATCGAGCGTGCGGCGAAGCTACCGCGCCCAAAGTCCACTCCCGGATTTCTAGGCACTTTTTCCTGAGAATTGTTCGTTACAGTTTGCGATCGTGGCACGAGATTCAAGCAGCCTGACATCGACCGGCGATTCTCACCCGGCGCACTCGGCGGACGAAGTCGTCGCAATTGCCGGCGATGGTCAAATGGCGTTGGTCCTCGCGGACCTCCTCACCTTCAAGGGCATCCCCGCTCGCCTGTGGAGCCCGTTCCCCCAAGCGGCAAGTGAACTCGCCCGCGCGCGACGTTCGCCCCGCCTCAGCGGATTTGAACTGCCGGCGACCGTTGTCGTGACGCCCGACCCGGAAGAGGCCTTCCGCCAGGCGACCCTCTTGGTGAACGCGATTCCCACGCAGTACATTCGGCGCACGTGGACCACGCTTCATCCGTTTCTTCCGCCTGGTGCCCCGATCGTGAGTGTTGCCAAGGGCATCGAGACCGAGACCCTTCGCCGCCCGACCGAGATCCTCGCCGAGGTCACCGGCGCGGGACGCTCCTGTGCGGTCCTCAGCGGACCGACGATTGCCGCTGAACTGGCTCGTCGCCTGCCCGCCGTCATGGTTGCGGCCTCGGCCGATGCCGCCCTCTCCGAGCGGACCCAAGCCGTCTTCGGCGCCCCGTGGGTACGTATCTACACCAACGACGATGCCCTCGGCGTCGAATTGGCCGGCGCCCTCAAGAACGTCATTGCCATTGCGGCAGGCATCGTCGACGGCGTCGGGTTGGGCTCGAATGCGAAGTCTGCGCTCCTGGCCCGCGGACTGGTCGAGATCGCCCGTTTCGGCGTGGCGATTGGAGCGAAGACGGAGACGTTCTTTGGTGTGTCCGGTGTCGGTGATCTCGCCACGACCTGCTTCTCGCCCGAAGGTCGCAACCGCAGCTTCGGTGAGGCCGTCGCCCGGGGGGACTCGCTGGCCGGACTGCTTGACGCTGGGGCCACCGGCTCGATCGTCGAAGGCGCACCGACCGCGAAGGCCGTTCACCAGTGGGCGAAGCGGTTGGGGATCAGCATGCCGATCACCGATGCGGTTTTCGCGATGGTCTTCGAAGGCCTTTCACCCCGCGAAGCCGTCGGCGAACTCATGCGTCGGGCGACAGGGCCTGAACGGGTGGGTTAGCAGCCCGAGAGACTCTCGCCATGGGCTGTTGGCCCGTATGACTTCCTTGGCCTGCTAGCACACTTCCCACGCGCCCAGCAGCATGCTCAGGTCAGCGGCGTCCAGGGTGCTGCTTTCGTCGACAGGCATGTCGGTCATCTGTTCGACGGGTGGGATCCAAATCTGAGAGCTGGTCACCAGGTCGCATTCGACGGTTAAGCAGGTGAGCGACCGATCAGTGAGGAGGATCTCGGTACTGTCCGAACGCCAGAGCCATTGCCGTGGACATTGGTTGCCCTTCAGAGTGGAAGCGTCGGGCCGGGAATGTGGATGCCGGGTCACGCCCGTATCACGCCCCTATCACGCTGCGACGGGGCCCCGGCGGAGTCAAACCAGCACCCGGTTTGCCACAAGAACGATCCCCGCCGGCACGTGCCGACGGGGATCGCTGAAGCGGAAGAGTTCCGGTGATTCCAAATGTGCCCGGCGGACCCGCGTGGCCGAATTCGGCCGCCGCATGGCCTGGGTGACTTAACTCCAGGCGCCGAGGAGGATGCTGAGGTCCGCAGCGTTGGTGGTGCCGTCCCCGTTGATGTCGCTGATCCCGCCGAAGCCCCACCCACCGATGAGGATGGCGAGGTCGCTTGCATCCACGACTCCGTCGCCCGTGAGGTCAGACGGATCGGTCGGTTCGATCGTCCCGCAACCCATCAAGGCGACGGTGATCGAGTTGGCGGATGTGTTGGCGACGGCCACGTCCAGGTCCGTGTCGTTGTCGGCGTTTCCGATGGAGACGCTGCTCGGATCGGCACCGGTAGCGACGAGGGTCGGGGCGGCGAACGCGGCGCTGCCGCTGTTGGTCAGCAGGCCGACGTTGTTGGAGGACTGGTTGACGATCGCGATGTCGAGATCGCCGTCGCACTCGAGGTCGCCCACCGCGATGTACGCGGCGTCCTGGCCACCGGAGGCGAAACTGACCGGCGCCGCGAAGCCGGTCGGGGTCTTGAGGAAGATCGTCGCGAAGCTGGCGGCATTGCCGCTGGCCGCAACGGCGATGTCGGCGAGACCGTCGCCGTTCAGGTCGTCGGCGCTGAGGCCCTCGGGGCGCACGGTCGCGGGGAGATTCAGCGTAGCCAGCGCTGCGAAGGTCGCCCCGTTGTTCTGATGAATGCGAATGGTCCGGTCATCATGGGCCGAGGTCGCGACGTCAAGGTCGCCGTCGGCATCAAAGTCGGCGAAGGTTGCTCCGCGCGGATCCGGGCCGACAGTGAAGGTTGTCACCGTGAAGGTGCCGCGGCCGTTGCGAAGGACGCTGGCGGTGTCGTCACCACGGTTGGCGACGACCATGTCAACGTCGCCGTCGCCGTCGATGTCGGCAGCGTCCGGACCGACGCTCTCTGAGCCGGTCGCGAACGTGCCGATGGTGGCAAAGGTACTGTTGCCGTTGTTGCGGACGACGATCACGTCGTTGAGGTTCTTGCGACACACCGCAATGTCAAGGTCACCGTCGCCATCGGCATCGAATGCCACGATGTCACCGGCGCCGGTGCCAATGCCGATCGGGAAGGTCGGTCCGGCGACAAAGCCGCCCAGACCGTCGCCGACGAGGATCTGGATCCGATCCGGACCGTCCACGGTGGTGGCAATATCCGACAGGCCGTCTCCGGTGAAATCGCCAAGGGCCGCCCCGTCGGGACCATTCCCTGTGGGAACGGTTGAGATGCCCGCGATGGAGAGTTGGGCGTGAGCTGCGGTGGCGAGGGTGAGGATGAGGGCGGCACCGCTGAGACGCAGGGCGTTGGAACGGAAGGAGAGGTCGTGTCGATTTTGCATGATGGGTCCAGTAGAGGGTAGTCGAGGCTCTTCCGGCTTCAACGGTCTCGTGGGAAGTGAGGAACCCTCGTCACCCGCAGATACCAAGGAATTCTGGAACACCACATATGGATGGCGCATGCAGGCCCCACCGCGGGCGTTACGCGCTGGCAGACTCGCCCACTCTGTTGTTTCCCCGCGTTCGCTGGACGTGCGGCGGTCGACGGACTATTCCTCTTCGCCGAACCCGGCCTTTACGAGTGCAACCAGGGCAGCGATCGCCGACTCCTCGTCTCCCCCCGAGCAGGTGATCTCGATCTCGGTGCCGCACGTCCCCGCCAACATGAGCATCTGCATGATCGACTTACCGTCGACCAGCTCCTCCTGATCGAGACGCCGAACCGAGATGTCGCATTCAAACTCGCAGGCCCGCTCAACAAACGTCATCGCCGGCCTGGCATGCAGGCCCAGCCGATTGGTGATGGTTGCTCGGGCGGAACGCACTGGGAGGCTGCTAGCCTACTCACCGAGCGGGTGTCTGCTGGGTGTCGGCCTCTTCAAGCAGCGTCACCACGTCGTCGACAGTCCCCGCTTGGCGCAGGAAACGGCGAAACTGATCGCGGCTGAGGTTGCCGAAGATGGCTTCCATCGCGTCGAGGTGCTCCTCGGGCCGATCCTCGGGAGACAGCAAGAGGAAGATCGAATGCACCGGTTGCTTGTCGAGAGCGTTGAACTCGACACCGTTGCGGCTGATGCCGACGGCGACCACGAGTTGCTTGACGACCGAGCTCTTGGCGTGGGGAACGGCGACGCCGTGGCCGAAGCCGGTCGAACCGCGGTTCTCGCGGGCGATGATCGACTTCACGAACGTGTCCCGCTGGTCCTGGGTCACCTTGCCCGCATCCACCAGGGCATCCATCAGTTCGCGAATGGCGTCGTCCCGTTTGACGGCGGCGAGCGATGGAATGATTGCCTTCTTGACGACGATGTCGCGCAGCTTCATGGGGACTCTCAGTGCTTGTGGTTCCGAATGCGGTCCTTGTGATCGGTCAACTGCCGAATGGCCCGGTCAACGCACTGGTCGACGCACGCGTAGAGATCGCCGTCATTGGCGTTGGCGACGAAATCGTTGTGCCGCTCGACGTCGGTCTTGACTTCAACATGGTACCCGGTCGCGTCCTTCTCCAAGAGAACGTAGATGCCCTGCACCTTGTCGTAGTGCTTGCGGATCCGCTCGGTCTTCTTATGGACATACTCCTCGATGGCGGGAGTCAGTTGGAGTTGCTTGGCGGCGATGGTGGTTTGCATGAAAAGCCTCCGATGAACGCGGCGGGACGCCTGAGGTCGTTTGCTGGGGACAAGAGGCGGGTCGCGTGAGGTGAGCTGTGGTGTTTGCCCCGTCCGTGGAGCCAACGGGGTCGGTCAAACGGCGAGCGTACGCGAGGGTCGCAATCGGTGGTTCGTCCTCCCAGTGGTTCCTTGGGGATCAGGTGTGAGAAGGTGGAATTGGGGCGTTCGACCGGGGTACGTCCGATGGACCTACCGAGGTTTCAGGACCTTTGCCCGAGAAGGGGGCCACCGCGGCCAACGTCCTGCTTGTGTCCTGGCCCAATGCTCGGGGTGGCACCGGGTCGCAAGGGGAGCTCTCCTGATGAGGCGGAACCACCACCCCGCCGGAGACCAGATAGCGGAGGGCCTCATCGATGGAGATCGGCAGCTCGTGGACATCGCTGCGGCGAACCGAGACGGTCCAGCCGGTGAAGGGCGTTGGCGAGCTTGGGATGAAGACGGTGAGGGCCTCGCCGCTCTCGTTCTGAATCGCCTTCATCGCCGTTCCGGTGAGGAGGCCGATCGACCAGACACCGGGCCGCGGATACTCGATGATCACCACCCGGTTGAACTTCAGCCGCTGCTGTTCGGCGCCGCCGTCAGAGAAGAAAAACCCGACGATCTGCTTGACGCTAGGGTAGATCTGCCGGATGAGCGGGGTAGAGGTGAGGACGCGCTCAAACAGGGTGAAGAGTCGACGTCCCAGCCAGCCGCCGACGAGTCGGCCCATGACATAGACGAAGGCCAAGGCGACGACGAAGCCGAAGGGGTGCGTGAACCAATGGCTGTTCCACCACGCCTCAACCTCGCGGGCTCGAAGTTCGCTTCGGACGGCCTCTTCACTAGGTGGACGACGGCTCGCTGCTGCTCGCTCCGCAACAGCCAAACGGACTGCTTCATCGGAGGGCTCGAAGCGGCCGCCGAGCGGACCTGAGACCGTGCTGCCCCACGCAAGGGCAGAGCGGGCGACACCATTGATCGGTTCGGCGATGTTGCGGTCAACGAATTGGAATGCCGCCGCGAAGATCCACAGGGTCAGGACCGAGGGAAGCAGGACCGCACAGCCGCGCAAGAACGCCCGCTTGAAACCGAAACGCGGGGATCGATCTTTGGACACGCTCATCGCACGCGGAATGGGCCAGACTTCAACACGGCGAGACCAGCGTAAGTTGCTGAGCTTGCCAGAGGCAGTGTAGCAAACGCGATCGCTCGCCGCATGTCACGGCGATCATCGTGCTGCACAAGGGCCCGTCACGGGCGCGGGCGAGTTTCGAACTGCGGGGCGAGCGGCTTCAGCGTGACCGACGCTTCTTCATATTCCTCGCCGCGCCGGAATCGCACCATCACCGCTTCGCCGACGCGCTTCGCCGCGATCGCCACAGCGAGCTCGCGCGACGAACGCACCGCCTTGCCGTCGAGGGCGACGATGACATCACCAATGCGCAGGCCCGCGGCTCGCACCGCGGCGCCGCGGAGGATCTCCTTGATCTTGATGCCGCCGGGCGTCTCCGAGATCGAGATCCCCAATGACGCGTCTCCGGCGCGAATCGTGTCGTCGATCGCGCCGCCGTTCTTCACCCACTCGCGCCACTGCCGCTCGACGTCGGAAAGCGGTTTGCCGAAGACGCGTTCGATTGCCTTCGCGCCGCTGGGATCATCGCGAAAGCCGCGGGTGTACTCCTCGTAGAAGGGCTTGAGCTTTCCGCGATCGGCGAAGTAGAGGAAGATCGAGCGAACCTGCGGGTACAGGCCAGAACCGCGATCCATGAAGGCATCGGGGGCGAGGGCGAAGAGCTTCGTCCACGGCATGGCGACCCCGGTCTTCACGGCCCGGTGGATGAGGTTGTGCCTTGTGTTGGGAAGGAAGCGAATCCCATCGCTGCCGTCGAGTTCGTAGGCCTCGAAGAGGGCGGCGAGACCTTCCTGGATCCAGATCGGGTGCTTTTGGCGAAGCCGCTCCATGTGTCCGTAGTGCATGAGATGGACGAACTCATGCTGGAGGCTCTCGCCGATGTCGCGGGCGACAAGCATCCGATTGTGGTGGACGTAGATGCCCGAGGTGTTGGTGTCGGGGAAGTAGAGCTTCGCGTCGGTGGGCGTTGGCACGGCGAGGAGCGTCTCGTAGCCGGGCTCATCGCCAAAGAGATTCTTCGACAACCAATCGGCCTCGCGCTCGATGAGCGTGCGCATTTCCTGGTGCGTCTCCTCATCGAGGCAGGTCGCGTAGTTCAGTCGACGCGTGGGATCGCTCTCGTAGCGATAGCGCTTCTCGCCGTGCAGGCGTTTCCATTCGTCGCATTGCGGACAGCCGTCGAGGGTCAGCTCAGCGTTGCGCTTGGACGCCTTCTCGTTCGATGGCTTGCTCTTGGCGGGCGACGTGGCGTCTTTCGGCTTCGCCGAGGCGGGATCGGGATCGGGGGTGAGGTTCGGGGCATCGCCCTTGTGCTTCACCCGATCGCGGGCCTCGAGGATCGCGGTGTAGGTCGGATGTTCGCGAAGGGGCTCGAGATCCGGGTCCTCCTCCATCGTGTCGAAGTCTCGGAAGCCAACCTTTACCGCGTCGAGGAGTGCCGCTGCGCCCTTGTCCTTGTCACCGAGTTGGGCGTGGCAACATGCTGCGTTGTAGAGCATGATCGGATCGCGACCGACCTCGGTGAGGTAGCGGTCGATCAGCGGCAGGGCCTCGGTCCACTTGTGGGCTTCGAGTGTCCGGTCGATGCGATCCTGGAGGGCATTCGCCGCGGCGGCGTCGAGCGGAGGGGCGATGCTCACGGCGCCGTGGGCCTTCGGCTGCATCCCATCGAAGAGGGGCGCTACGGCGACCAGAACGGCGGCAAGAGCGATGGGCAATCGAAGGCGTGGTCGCACGACCTCATGCTACGCGGAGGTCTGGCTTTGGTTGCCAAGCATCGTCAGAAGGAGCGGGACAACGCAATCGGGAGGGGCAGTTCGCCCGTGGCGATGCGGCGGACTACCTCGGGGTAGGCCAGCGTCTCCTCGGCATAGACGCGGGCGGCGAGGGTGCGGACGTCGTCGCCAGGGAGAACCGGGCACCGTCGCTGGAGGAGGATCGGCCCGCGGTCATAGACCTCGTCGACGAGGTGCACGGTGCACCCGGAGTGGCTCGCCCCGGCGGCGAGGACCGCAGCGTGAACGTGGTCGCCGAACATGCCGTGGCCACCAAACTCGGGAAGGAGTGAGGGATGGATGTTGAGGGTTCGGCCGGCCCAGCGTTGGCCGACGCGAAAGTGCCGCAGGTAACCGCATAGGCAGACCAGGTCGACGTTGGCGTCGGCGAGGGCGACGTCGATCCTGTCATCCAAGGATTGGGTTGGGGAGAGGGGCGAGGGGAGCGAGCGGGGCAGGACCTCCACCGAAAGACCGGCGCTTCGGCAACGCTCGACGCCGGCGAGTTCCGACCGATGGGCGATGACCACGGCGATCGAGGCCGGAATGGCATCGCGTCGGAACGACTCGGCGAGATTGAGGACCGTGCGACCGCCGCCCGAGATCAGGGCCCCGATGCGGAGCATCAGGCTGCCCCGCTTCCGGACGAAGGAGTGCTCGGTGGATTCGCTTGGGCGACGGGCATGGACGGGGCGTTGCGAAAGGGAATCGGCTTGCCGTTGGCGTCGGTGGCGACGAGCGTCATGGTGGCTTCGGTCACGCCGACCCGTTCGCCGGTCGTATAGCGCTCGGCTTCGACGCGGACTTGAACGGTGACCGACGTCGTGCCGGTCCGAGCGGTCCGGGTGTAGGCGGTGACGATGTCACCCATCCACACCGGCTGGTGAAACTGAACCGCGTCCATCGCGATCGTGACCCACCGATGGACACCGTGACGACGGGCCTCGACGTACCCCGCCTGATCGATCAGCGAGAGAATGACGCCACCGAAGACACTGCCTTGGTGGTTGGCATCCTTTGGTGACGTGAGATTTCGGAGGGCTGGGAGCCAGCCGTCGGAGTCGGGCATGAACGCATGGTAGTGGGCGGCGCTGGGATGAGGTCCCTCAGCCGGCATGACGCCGTCGCTTCGGCCTCACTTGGTTCGACGGGTCGGATCGATGCCCTCGTAAATCCGCTCAAAGAGCGGCTGCACCCGGTTGACATCAGGTTCGGAGCGAAGCGCTTCGATCAGCAGCCAACGACCCTCTCCCGTCGGCGTCATCAAGATGCGGGCGATGAGCGTTTCGCCTTGACCACTGAGGCGGTACGCGCGTCCCTTTCCGTGCCACTTGCCCAAGGACGAAAGTGGTACACCCGCATCGGCAGTGAACTCCATCTCGGCGTAGCCTTCGACGACTGCCGAGGCCCAACTCTCGAAGTCGATCTCTTCGTCCGAAACGCTGACGTGCACTCCTTCGCCGCTGGGAGCCTCGAGGCCGATGCCCCGGAGCTCCTCCTCGGGGGGGTTGTAGCGAGTTTGCCACGCGGCAGGAAACTCGACAGCAAGTGGAAGGTCCTCATGCGGTCCCGCGATGCCGAACTGTGCGGCACGCTGGCTCGCCGCACCGGCTTCGGCCTTGAGCTCCTTCAGGCCCTCCGCAGCGACCGCCAAGACCGCTGCAAGGATGAACACGACCCAAGGCAAAGCCACCAAGAGCAACGCGGCGCCGACCAACTTCGCCCGGAACGCCCGATGGGCGATCCAGAAAAGCCAAAGGCAACCGAGGTACGCCAACCCTTCGGAAAGCAGGTGAAGGCTGATCGCAACCGTCTGCGTTGACTCCGAGAGCTGGCCGGGAACGGATTGCAAGCAGAGGGCGGCGGCCATCACCAAGACCACGAGGGAAGGTAGGTAGGTCGCGCAGTAGCTGGATCGAGCAGCGTCGACATCGGCTTCGCCGCCTGACCAAGAAACACGGACACGAAACCACCACGCCCCGACGAAGTAGACCAGCACCGCCGCGATCGAACTGCCGATGCCGAGAAAGAGCAGCGAGCCGCCCCATCCGTTAGCCATGACGGGAGTCCGCCCGGAGAAGAGCGATCCGGCCGTCGCGACCCGAACGATGCCGCCTGCAAGGGCATAGAAAAAGACGATGAGAATGGCCATCGACGGGCTGAACCCGAGCGTCCAATTGACCAAGACGCCGTCGAGGGCGCCGCCGCCCGCCCCTGCTGACGGGCCCTGTGAGCCGGCGCGGACCGCCGGCGTTGCCTTCGGCGCCTTCTGGACCTTCATCGACGTCTTCTTTCCTGTTCGAAGGTCGTGCCCGCAGCCGACACAAAAGACGCCTCCACTCGGAATGGGGGCCTGACAGGCGGGGCAGGCCAATTGCATAGGGGCGGCGGTCGGAGCAGCCGCGGCTGCTGCGGCAATGCTGCCCAGGTCACTCAACGGGGCGGACGAGGGGTCATCAAAGGGGTCGCTCGCCGGTTGCGGATCAATGCTCAGCTCCACCGTAGGACCGCCCCGAGCGGCCAGCTCGGCTGCCTTTCGGTCGTAGCAGCTCCGGCAGTAATAACGGCCCTTCGGGTCTTTCACCCGCGGCTGTCCTTCGCATTCGGCGTCGCAAACGACGCAAGGCTTCCTTCGCGTCGTTCGCGTGCCCGGGTTGCCGCCGGTGTCCCCCATCTGTGTCATGACAAGCTCCGATGATGTGTCGGGGGCGAGCCGCCCCATTTGACGCCCATTCGAGATGAGCGGCAGTATCGCGGTCCGATGCAACCGATGCAATATCGAAGCTCTTCACTTTGCATCAAATTCTCCCGACGGTCGATAGTGTGCAGGATGTCGCCGCGCGTCTCGATCATCATCCCCAACTTCGACAACGGGCGTTCGAGCTCGCGTTCCGGACGGGACCTTGCGAGCCAGCTCTTCGAATCGCTGGAGCGCACGCTCGTAGGTGAGAACGTCTCATTCGAGATCGTCGTTGCCGACGACGGCTCGAGCGACGACAGCCTGGCGACCTGTCGGCAGTGGGCCAGGCGCCGCTTGCCGGATGGACGGCCCTTTCTTCGGCTGATTGAGCTGCCGCATTCGGGTGTCCTCTCGCGCGTGCTGAATGTGCTCGAACGCGAGAGCCAAGGCGAGTTTCTCGCCCGACTCGATGGTGACATCGTGCTCCGAACCGATCGGTGGCTCACCCCGCTGGTTGCGATGTTCGACGTCGATGAACGCCTCGGGGTCGTGACCGCGACGCAACTTCTGCCTGACGGAACGGTTCATGCGTTCGGCGACGACCTTTGGGGGCCGCGCGGCTACCGACACATTGCCCACGGGGCAAGGCTCGATGAGTTGCCGCCGGAGCGAGAGGTTGATCACGCGATGGGCTGCTTCTACATGACCCGCCGCGCGGTGCATGCGTCCGTAGGGGGCTATGACGAGGAGATGCTCCGCGGACAGACCGAGGAGTACGGCGTTCGCGTGCGGCTCGGTGGATGGAAGGTGAAGGTAACGTCGCGAGTCGCCTTTGAGCATTGGCACGTCGATCGGCTTCCGCGGGCGAATCGCGCGGATCGCCCCGCGGCGCTGGACGAATCGTTAGAGCACTTTCGCGAGCGTTGGGGCTTCGATCGTCTGGCACCGGATCTGGAGGAAGTGCGCCGACGCTATGCGGGGACGCCCCTGTGGTGGCGCGATCTGACCGAGCGGGAATGCGAGGCGCCGGCGGACGAGTGGACGCGGCTGGCCTCGGACCGGGTATTGTCGACGCGGCTGCGGGAGGAGCTGGATTTCATCGCCCCGGACATTGTTTCGGGGCGGTTGGTGACACAATTCGGTTCGGGCTGCGGCACGCTCGGCGTTTCACTCGCACGAGCTGGAGTGGCGTTCGAGGGATTTGAGCGACCTGGGCCCGCACACTCTGCAGCCCTGTCCATGACAGGCGCGGTTGCCAAGGCGTTCCCAGCGGGGCCGCCGATCTTCTCGGCGTGCGACCGGTTTCCGCACACCGGGCTTCCCGCGGAAAGCAGGCCGCTGGTTGCTCTCCTTGGGGTCCTCGAGCGAAGCTGGAATCCCGTTGGGATCTTGCGAGAAGCGCGGAGAGTCGTAAGCGGCGAGGGGACGATTCTGGTGCGGACCGAGCTTCGGGCGGCGTTGCTTGACGACATCGACGAACGCGGCTGCCGTTTCACCGCGGAGGAGTTCCTCGCGTTCCTCCGTCACGTGGGAGGCCTGGCCACCGTTGGTCCCGCGCCGCGGATCGTCCGAAGCGACTCGAGCGCCGAAGGCGGCTGGCTCGAGTGTCGGCTGCGGGCGACGCCGATCGATGTTGGGCGAGGGTACTTCTCGAGGCCCGTCGCGGCGGCGGGCTCTGAGCCCGTTCGGTCATAGCCGATGGAAGACTCTCGCAGGCGAGGAGCTTCACGGGAAAGAGACCAGGCGCCAATCGTCTGATCGGCACCTGATCTCGGTTCATTGCAGCGTTGTCGTATGCGGCGCGTGACGTCCGCTTGAGTGGATGAGGATCAGTGGGCGCTAGCCTGAGCCTTCGCGGCTGAAGCAGGAAGAATGACGGTGTCGATCGCGTGGATGACGCCGTTGCTGGCCTCGACGTCGGCCATGATCACCGTCGAGCCGCCGATCATGATCATGCCGTCCTTGGTCTCGACCTTGAGCGGCGAACCGCCGAGCGTCGGGACTTCCTTCATCGTCGCCACTGCGTCGCTGTAAGCGGCGACGTTCGGGATGACGTGAGCGGAGAGGATGGCGGAAAGCTTCGCCTTGTTCTCCGGCTTCAGCAGTTCCTCGACGGTGCCCTTGGGGAGCTTCGCGAAGGCCTCGTCCGTCGGGGCGAGCACCGTGAAGGGCCCCTTACCCTTGAAGGTGTCTGCGAGCCCGGCCGCGCCGAGCGCCACAAGCAGGGTGTTGAACTTTCCGGCCTTGGTGGCGACTTGGGTGATGTCATCGCTGACCGGCATGATCACGCTGTCAATCACGTGGATCACGCCATTCGTGCAAACGATGTCGGCTGCGGTGACGTTTGCACCGTCAAGCATGACCTTGCCGCCCTTGACCTTGATGTCGACCCGCTGCCCTTGGAGCGTAGTCGCCGTCTTCATGGTGGTGACGTCCTTGGCCAAGGCCTTCGCCGGCACCACGTGGTAGGTGAGGATGTTGACGAGCTTGGCCTTGTTCTCCGGCTTCATGAGGTCGGCGACGACTTCCTTCGGGAGTTTCGCGAAAGCCTCGTCGGTGGGGGCAAAGACGGTGAACGGTCCCTTGCCGCCGAGTGGCTCGATGAGGCCTGCGGTGGTCAGGAGTTCGGCGAGGATCTTGAAGTTGCCAGCCGCGACGGCCGTTTCGATGATCGGTTTGGCATCGGCGATGGCGGCCAGGGAGGCATTCGGGGCAGGTGCGAGCGACGCCGAGCAGGAACCGCCTCCGGCAAGAGCGGACGCGGTAACGACGGGACCGGCGGCGGCGAGGCAGGCGATGAACGAGAACACTGAGAACGACGAGAGCGGAGAAGGCGATGAGATAGCGCGGACCATAGGTGTTCCTTGGACGAGAGCGGTGACGAAGCAGCGCCGGGACGTGGGTCCTCAGGCCGACAGCTTCAGCGGCGAGAGAAGGGGTCGCCGCGAACGACTGTTCCTTCGACGCATCGCGCAGATCCGATGCAGCACGCGAACGGAAATCTTGGGCAGAGCCGGTCAGGACTTGGATGGAGCGACCGCGGCCGGGGACATGGTTGGAGGCTTGGTTGCGGGCTTGGCTGCGGGCTTGGCTGCGGGCTTGGTTGCGGGCTTGGTTGTCGGCGAGGCAGTCGTCGTGGCTTTCGTTGTGGCGCTCGCTTTGGCTGTGGCAGCGCCGCCGCCGGCAGCCGTTTTCGAAGTGGTCTTGCTGCCTGTCTTGCTGCCTGACTTGCTGCTGGGCATGCTCCCGGTTGGGCTCCCGGTTGGGCTCCCGGTTGGGCTGCCGGTCTGGCTGTCGGGCTTGCTGTCAGGTTGACTGTCGGGTTGGCTATCGGGTCGGGTGCTGGTGTTGGCGGCGGACGTGGCGGCCTTCTTGTCCGCTGCCTTGGGCGCTGCTTTATCTGTGGCATTGCCGACGGCCGCGTCGAAAGGCCTGTTCGACGATGTCGACCGCTCGGGCTCGATGGGCTTGAGCTCCGAAACTCCATCGCTCTTGTGGGTCAGCAGTGACTTCAAGTACTTCCCGGTGTAGCTCGTCGGGTGGGCTGCGATCGACTCCGGCGTGCCGGTTGCGATCACCGTGCCGCCGCGATCGCCTCCCTCGGGGCCGAGGTCAATGATCCAGTCGGCACACTTGATGACGTCGAGGTTGTGTTCGATGACCACCAACGTGTGGCCAGCATCGGCGAGTTTGACGAGCACGCCGATGAGCTTGCGGACATCGTCAAAGTGAAGGCCGGTGGTCGGCTCGTCGAGGATGTAGAGGGTCTTCGTGATGATGCCGCTCAAGCTGCTCGCCGTGCCGAGTTCCGACGCAAGTTTCACTCGCTGCGCCTCGCCGCCCGAGAGCGTTGTGGAGGCCTGCCCGAGTTGGATGTACCCAAGGCCGACTTCCTGAAGGCACTCGAGCATTCGTCGGATCTTCGGATGAGAGTCGAAATACTGGACGGCGTCGTCGACGGTCATCTCCAGGACATCCGCAATCGTCTTGTGCTTGTACTTCACCTCGAGGGTCTCGCGGTTGTAGCGCGATCCCTTGCATGTATCGCAAACGACGAAGACGTCGGGCAGAAAGTGCATCTCGATCCGACGGACTCCTTGGCCCTGGCATGCTTCGCAGCGTCCGCCCTTCACGTTGAAGGAAAAGCGGCCTGGCTCGTAGCCGCGGATCTTCGACTCGCTGGTGAGGGCAAAGATCTTGCGGATCTCGTCGAAGATTCCGGTGTATGTCGCTGGGTTTGAGCGAGGGGTCCGACCGATCGGCGACTGGTCGACATCGACGATGCGATCGTAGCTCTTGAGGCCGGTGATCTTGTCGTGCGCGCCGGCGACGATGCGAGAGTCCTGGATCTCGATCATGGCCGAGTTCAGGAGGATGTCATTGACGAGGGTTGACTTGCCGGAGCCTGAGACGCCAGTCACACAGATCATGCCGTTGGCCGGGATGGTCACGTCAATCGACTTCAGGTTGTTGGCCCGCGCGCCATGAATGGTCACGCCTTTGGCGGGGTCCACCGCACGCCGTGACTTGGGAACCTCGATCGAGCGGCGCCCGCTGAGATAGGCCCCGGTAAGGGACGTAGGATGGGCCGCGACCTCAAGCGGCGGACCGCTGGCGACGATCATGCCGCCGTGACGACCTGGGCCGGGCCCGACGTCCACGACCCAGTCGGACGCCCGGATCATGTCCTCGTCATGTTCGACCACCAGGACCGTGTTGCCGATGTCGGCGAGCCGTCGAAGTGTGGCGACGAGCCGGTCGTTGTCGCGCTGGTGCAGTCCGATGGTCGGCTCGTCAAGGACATAGGCCACACCCACGAGACCCGATCCGACCTGCGTCGCAAGTCGAATCCGCTGGGCCTCACCGCCGGAGAGCGTCGAGCTCGTGCGGTCGAGGGAGAGGTATTCCAGACCGACCGATGAGAGGAAGCCAAGGCGCGCCTGGATCTCCTTGAGGATCGGCGCGGCAATGGCTCGTCGCTCGGTGTCAAGGGCCAGCGATGCGAAGAACCCGATCGCCCGCTCGACATTGAGGTTGCAGACCTGGGCGATGTTGAGGAAGAGTGAGCCTGACCGGATGCGCACCGCCAATGCCGCTGGTTTGAGTCGCGCGCCGAGGCAGGCGTGGCAGGGGGCGTCGCTCATGTACGCGGTGAGCCGCTCCTTGACGATATCGCTCTCGGTCTCGAGATAGCGGCGCTTGAGGCCCGGGAGGATGCCTTCCCACGAGAAGCCGAGCTTCTCCTCCTCCTCGATCGAGAGGCCCTGCATGAGTTGGCGTTTCGGCTTGGCGGGCAGTTTCGCGAAGGGCATCTGCGGGTCGAGACCGAACTTGGTGGCGAGCTTTCGCAGCAGTCGCCCGTACCACATGTTCATCCGTGGGCCGTTCTTTCGCCACGGATCGATCGCCTCGCCCAGCGGCTTGTCGGGGTGCGGCACGACGAGCCGCTCATCGAGTTCGCTAACCCGCCCCAGGCCGGCGCATGCCGGGCACGCCCCGTGCGGTGAGTTGAACGAGAAGAGTCGAGGTTCGAGTTCCTCCAGCGAGCACTCGGGGTGCTTTGAACAGGCGAACTTCTCGCTGTAGCGCTCTTCCTTCCACGTCGTGCCCGCCCCCTCGCCCTCTTCAATCAGGACGACGACGTTGCCTTCGGCCAGCTTGAGCGAGGCCTCGACGCTCTCCGCAAGCCGCTGTCGACTCTCCTCGCCGATCTGGATCCTGTCGACGACCGCCTCGACGTCGTGCGTCTCATAGCGGCCAAGCTTGAGCGGATTGTCGCCACCTGTCTTGAGTGTCTCGCGCAGGTCGACAATCGTGCCGTCGACGCGCGCTCGCACGAAGCCCTGCTTCTGGATCGCCTCGAGGATGTCGCGGTGGAAGCCCTTCTTTCCGCGCACCATGGGAGCGCAGATCATGGCCCGCTTGCCGGCACGGTGATCGACCAGCGTCGCGACGATCTGGGAGACGCTTGCGGCGGTGATCGGTTCACCGCAGACCTCACCGGTCGACTTGCCCTTGCCTTCTTTCACATGCCAACAGGTCGGCTGCCCGCATCGTGCGTAGAGAAGTCGCAGGTAGTCGTAGATCTCCGTCGTCGTTGCGACCGTCGACCGTGGGGTGTGGCCGCCGGTGCGCTGCTCGATGGCGATGGTCGGAGGAAGGCCCTCGATCGCCTCGACGTTTGGCTTCTCCATCTGATCGAGGAACTGCCGGGCGTACGCGGAGAGCGACTCCATGTATTTTCGCTGGCCCTCGGCGAAGATAGTGTCGAAGGCGAGCGAACTCTTGCCGGAGCCCGAGACGCCGGTCATCACCACGAGTTGGTCGCGGGGGATGTCGAGGCTGACATCCTTGAGGTTGTGCTCTTTCGCGCCGCGGACCCGGATGCAGTGGCGGGGATCGAGGGAACTGTCTCCGGCGGGGTCTCGTCTGTTGGCGCTCGGGGGCGGACACATGGCAGCGATCATACCGCCTGATAGGTGTTTGTTCGGTAATCTGGCTGAATTTTCTGCAAGATCGCGAGCGTCCGGACCGGCCACTCTTCATCCACCGAGACCAACTTGGCAAGTAGCGGTCACTTCACCCTTGCCGTTACAACCATCCACCAAGGGTACGTCTCGCTTTCCCAGTCCGCCGCAGAAGATATGTCGAGGGGAAACGCCTCTCCCGCCGAGAACGAAAACGTCCGAGACTGTGGTGGCGTGTCCCCCATTTGTGGCAAACGGATACGGTGTTCGCCCGACAGACGGCAGGAATCTGCGTCCCTTGGCGGTGTTCATCCGAATGAAAGGGAAGCCATTCCATGACCTCGTTCGCGTCACCGTCTGCCATGAGTCCCGCCTCGTCGACCCCATCCACCCCTTCGCTTCGCGCCCGGGAACAGCTTCGGGTCGTCATCCCGACGCAGCCGGTCGAGATGCGGGCTGATGGAAAAGCACCCGAAGCCAAAGCCCAAGCAGACGTTACGCGTCCCGCCCCAAAACAAGTGCACCCCTCTGAACTCGCCTTCCTCTGTACCGCCGCCCGCAGCATTCGGCTTCGCGGGCAATAGGCCAAGGGCCTCGCGACGACCAAGTTAGACGACACGAAGCTGCCCGCGAAAGCGGGTCGGTTTGTTTTTGGGCCGGACGCTTCGTGACAGTGACCTCCAACGCTGACAACGGCCTGTTGCCAAGGAGGATCGCCAGGTCCGCTCGCTGACGAAGCCGTCACGCGTTCTTGTCGCAGCCTGCAGAGTCGTAGCCATTCATCGTCCCGCTCCGCTCACGTCTGGTCGCGATCGCCGTCGCGGCAGCTCGCTGCGCAGGCGATTCAAAGCATGGGAAGGGGACTCTTCGACCGCTCCATGTTTGCACCGCATGGCAGAAACGCAACGCCCCAAGCCGAGGCTCGGGGCGTCACGTCCGTTCGATGGTACTGATTTGGGATGGCGATTTGGGGTGCTGACTTGGTGGGTTGCTGTCGTGTTAGCCCACGCAACTCACCGAGAGCTTCAGGCGGAAGTTCCCAACGGCGCCCTGGAAGCCTGAGACGCGGATGTAGATGACATCGCCGCCGCCGCCCACGACGGTGATCTCCGACTTGCGGTTGAGGCCGCCGATCTGGCAACCCGGAGTGGTGGAATCGTCGTTGCAGGTGATCTCGTCGTTGACGCCACCGCAGCCCACGTACGCAGCGAGCGTGGTGTCATAATCGGTGAAGGGGTCGCAGGTCGAGATGTGCAGCGTGCCTTGGCAGGGCATGACGAAGCGGTACCACTCGTCGCGGTCGTCGCCGTTAGCGCAACTGCTCTGATCGATTTCGAGCCAGGTGTCGCCGGCATTGGTGCCATTCACCTCCACCTGGTTCTGACTGGGCAGGTCGTGGGCAATGTCGCAGCGGTCGCCCTTCTTGATCGGACGAACGGTGAGGAGGCCCGGTCCCTCATCGACATCGCCGCCGCTGAACTTGTAGCCGCCGACGCGAAGGGTCAGGCAGTCACCTTCGGTGATCGGAACCTCGACAAAGGACGCTGTGTTCACGTCAGACACGTCGTCATCGCAGCCCAGCAATGTGGCGAAGGAGATCTGGCCACCCGGGCATGCGCAAGAGCCCTGGATCGTGGAACCGTAGACGCCAAGCACCGTGTCGAACTCGGACTCATAGGTGTGAACGATGACCCGTCCGTCATACGGGGCGGTCCATCGGTACCAGATGTCCTTGCCGATGGTGGCCCGATCGCCGTCGCACATTGTCGGGAACGAGACCGGGCTGTCGGTGGCGGATGCGTTGCAGATCGGCTCGACGACCGTTTCGCCGTCGAGGACGATCGCCTGCCCGCAATTGTCGTTGGCGGGTGGGTCGCAAGGGCCCCATTCGCCAAGGAGAATGGCAAGGTCCACGGCGTCCACGGTGCCCGACTCGTTGAAGTCGGCCAGACCCCGAGTCCCCCACGCTCCGAGGAGGATCGCGAGGTCGGGGGCGTCCGTCATCCCGTCGTTGTTGAGGTCCGTTGCACACGGACAGACGGGGCCGCTGGCGACCGAAGCAGTGGTGATGGCGAGGCCGGCGATGGCGGCGAACGAGGCAAGATGGAGAGTCTGGATACGCATGGTGATTCCGAAGCCTGTGGTGAATGGAGCGAACGGGGACCGAAGGCCACAGAGGGGAGTCGTCAGGTGTACACGAGAACGGAAGGCCTCAAGCGCAACCGAGTTTCAAACAGGCGGCGCGCCGATGACCGAACCGGACCATCCGGGCGAAGGGCCTTCCTCGCGGATCCTCTCTGATGCGTCGGTCTGGGGCGGAGCCTGATCGGGCCTAGCCCACCTGAAAAGGAAGCGTGAGGTCGGCGTGGACCACCCGAAGGAATCTCGCGGCTCCGAAAGCCACTCAGTCGTGTGCGCTGATGCCCCGACCCGGTTCGTAGACGAAGCCGGCACTTTCCGCAGGCCACCATCGGGCCCGGGAGTGCCGAATCTGGGGTTGGCCGTCGACCTTGGAGCGGAAGGCGGACAGGTCGGCGGCTTGCCAGATCATCGCGACCAGCGCCGCCACGCCGATGGCGATCAGGCTTGCACGGATCCGTCGGCCGGTTCGCCGAGGCGGAGCCTTGGGACGTCCGAAGGGGCTGCCGCACTCCGGGCAGACCCCGTCGAACTGGGTGGGGTCGATGGTGTGGTCGCACCGCGGACAATGGTGGTTGCGCCAACGGCGGGACTGTCGGAAGTAGGCCATGGTTGCCCGGACCTCGATCGGCGAGGTCATGCCGACAAGGACGGCGAGCAGCGCTATTGGGATGGAACCGAGGAGGAGGTCCCGCATCGTGTCGAGCGAGAGGGCATCGTTGGCGCTGTCGGAGAGGATTCGACAGAAGAAGAAGGCACTGCAGATGCCGATACCTAGCGCGACGCCCGTGTCGGCGGTGCCACGGGTGGCCTTGGCCGCTGGTGTGGACGTTTCAGCGCCCATTCTCGTCGTTACGTTGGGAGGAGATCCAACGGCGGTTGGCGATGAGGTAGACGATCGCCAGCACGCCCGCGGCGATGAAGCCGATGATGCCCAGCGACTGGAGCCCCGCCCGCTCGGGAGATCCGCTGGCGTGCACAAGGATTGACGACGCGACGGTGAGTCCGGTCACCATCATCGCAAAGCCGATGTTACGGCTGGCGTGCTCGATCGTCTGGGTCAGCGTCGAGAGGCCCTTGTGCTGAAGGTTGATCGCGAAGTTGTTCTGTCGGGCGGCGGCAATGAGGAGCTTGATCTCGCTTGGCAGGTCCTCGATCAGCGCCGCGTACTCGCCGAGGTTGCGGAGGAGTCGACCGCGGATCGCCTTCCATCCGTAGCGCTGCCGCACCACGCGCTCGATCGAGGGCCGCAGGTGGGCGATGAGATCGAAGGTCGGATCCACGCTTCGCCCAACCGCCTCGATGGTGGTGAGGGCCTTGATGAGCATGATCAGCTCGGCCGGGAAGCGCAGGCGATGGGCCCGCATCGTCTCGAAGAGCGAGTTGAGTAGGCCCGGCAGATCGAACTGCTCGAAGGAGCGGACTTCGAAGGAACGCACCATGTCGGCCATGTCGGCGCGGAACGCCGGGTTGGAGAGGGTCGTCGGCGGCACATTGGCAAATGCACCGCAAATCTCGATGACCCGGTCGACGTCCGCCTCGGCCACCCCCTTCACGAGCTGGGCAAGCTCGTCCATCGTGCGCCGCTCGAGCCGTCCGGTCATGCCGCAGTCGATGAAGCCAGCGATTGCCCGACCATCGGGTTGCACGAGGGCGAAGAGGTTGCCGGGATGCGGGTCGGCGTGGAAGACGCCGATTTCCAGGCACTGCTTCGCGACCGCGTCGGCGCCGTGGCTGACCACGTCGCGCCGCTGCTCCGGGGTGAGGTTCTCCTCCGTCATGCGCGAGAGGAGGACGCCCGTGAATTCCTCCAAGGCAAGTACGCGGCGTGTGGTGGCCTTCCAGTACACCTCGGGGAAGCGAACGTTCGGGTCGTCGGCGAAGGCCCGGCGGAGCGTGTCGGTGCTGCGGGCCTCGTAGGTGAAGTCGACCTCGCGCTTCAGTTCGCGGGCGAACTCGCGCACGACGTCGGTCGGATGGAAGCCGACGTTGGCGAAGTGGTTCTCGACGAACTCGGCGAGGGTGCTGAGGATCTCAAGATCGGCCTGGGTCCGCTGCTCGGTGCCCGGACGGAGGATCTTGAGCACGACCGGCTTGCCATCGGTGAGCACCGCCCGATGCACTTGGGCCATCGAAGCCGCCGCGATCGGCTCCTCCTCGATTGATGCGAAGAGTTCCTGCTCGCGCCCCACGAACTCGGCGTGAAGGACCTCTCGAATTGCCTCGAAGGGAAGCTTCGGCCCTTCGGCCTGGAGCTTCTCGAACTCCTTCGACCACTCGTCGGGGACCAGGTCCTTGCGGCAGGAAAGCATCTGCCCGAGCTTCATGAAGGTCGGGCCGAGGTCTTCCATCACCCGCCGCATCCGCGCCGGGCGGCTCATCAGTTCGGTCGGTTCGCGCTTCGCACCGACCAGTCCGTATCCGCGCTGGAGCAGGCGATCGAGACCGAAGTTGCTGACGACATCGTCGAAGCCGTGCCGGACCAGGACATCAAGGATCTCGCTGTATCGCTTGACGTGGCGGATCGTGCGGGCAGCAGCGGCGACTGGCATGTGCGGACTCTACCAGCCTGTGGCGGCTTCAGCGCTTGCGTCCGCGGCGGCCGGCGCGCGTGCCGGGCATGCCGGCTTTCGCCTTGCGCGGGGCGTCATCATCGCTCGACGATGGCTTTGGCAGCTTGGTGCCTGGTGCCATCGCCTTCAGCTTCGCGACCTGGTCGCGCAGGCTTGCGGCCTTCTCGAACTCGAGGTTCTGGGCCGCCTCGATCATCGTGCCCTCGAGCTCGAGGATGAGTTCGTCGCGATCGAAGGTCTGCTCGCGCACCTTGCCGACGGCGCCGCGGGCGGTGCGTTGACCGGCGAGTTCCTGTTCCATGCCGCGACGGATCGCCTTGAGGATCGTCTGCGGCGTGATGTTGTGTTCCTTGTTGAAGGCCAACTGCTTCGCCCGACGCCGCTCGACCTCGTCGATCGCGGCCTGCATCTCCGGCGTAACGCCGTCGGCGTAAAGGATCGCCAGCGAGTTGGCATTGCGGGCGGCGCGGCCCATGATCTGGATGAGGCTCGACTGGCTGCGCAGGAAGCCCTGCTTGTCGGCGTCGAGGATGCAGACCAGCGACACCTCGGGCAGGTCGAGTCCCTCGCGAAGGAGGTTGACGCCGACGAGAACATCGAAGACGCCTTCCCGCAGCTCGCGGAGGATCTCGAGTCGTTCGAGCGTCTCGATCTCGCTATGGAGATAGCGCACCCGCACGCCCTGCTTGTCGAGGTAGTTGGTGAGGTCCTCGCAGAGCCGCTTGGTGAGTGCCGTGACGAGAGCCCGTTCGCCGCGGGCGGCGCGGAGCTTGCATTCCTCGAGCAGATCCGGAACCTGTCCGCGCGCCGGGCGGACCGAGATCGGGGGGTCGACCAGGCCGGTCGGGCGGATGACCTGTTCGGCGACGATGCCCTCGGCCTTGGCGAGTTCGTACGGCCCTGGCGTCGCCGAGACATAGATCGCCTGAGGGATGATTTCTTCCCATTCCTCAAAGGTGAGCGGACGGTTGTCCAGGGCGCTCGGCAGGCGGAAGCCATGGTCGACGAGCGTCTGCTTGCGGGCCTTGTCGCCGAAGTACATCCCGCGGATCTGCGGGATGGTCACGTGGCTTTCATCGATGATCACGAGCCAGTCGTCCTCGCCGCGGGCCTCGCTGCGCCCCGGGCGCTGACGGAAGTAGTCCATCAGCGTCCATGCCCGCGCTCCCGCTGGGCGGCCGTCGAAATGCCGCGAGTAGTTCTCGATCCCCGAGCAGAAGCCGACCTCGGTGAGCAGCTCCAGATCGTACTTGGTGCGCGAGAGAAGGCGCTGGGCCTCGAGCAGCCGTCCCTCGCCGCGCAGCACCGCCACGCGGGCGTCGAGCTCCTCGCGGATCGAATGCAGGGCCTTCGCCTTCTGGTCCTCGGGCATGACGTAGTGGACCGCGGGGAAGATCATCGTCTTCCGCTCGTCGGCTAACAGTTCGCCCGAGGTCGGGTCGAAGAGCTGGATCGCGTCGATCCGGTCGCCGAAGAGATCGATTCGGATCGCGTACTGCTCGTATGCCGGGTAGACCTCGATCGTGTCGCCGCGCACGCGGAAGTTGCCGCGCGACGGGGCCATGTCGTTCCTGCCATACTGCATGTCGGCCAGGCCCAGCAGGAACTTCCGCCGGTCGATTGAGCGGCCGACCTCGAGCAGCACGGTGCGCTTCGCGTACTCCGAGGGCGAGCCGAGGCCGTAGAGGCAGCTCACGCTGGCGACGACGATGCAGTCGGGGCGGGAGAGGAGGTTGCTCGTCGCCAGGAGCCGCAGCCGGTCGAGGTCGTCGTTGCGTGAGGCGTCCTTTTCGATATAGATGTCCCGCTGCGGGATATAGGCCTCGGGCTGGTAGTAGTCGTAGTAGCTGACGAAATAGCTGACCGCGTTCTTCGGGAAGAGTTCGCGCATCTCCTCGTAGAGCTGGGCGGCGAGCGTCTTGTTATGGCTGATGATGAGGGTCGGTCGACCCGTTCTTGCGATGACGTTGGCCATCGTGAAGGTCTTCCCGGTGCCGGTCGCGCCGAGAAGGACCTGATGGCGACGACCGCCGTCGACGCCGTGCACCAACTCGCGGATCGCCTGCGGCTGGTCGCCGGTGGGCTCGAACTGGCTCCTGATCTGAAAGTCGGCGCGCTCGGTCACGGTCATGGCGGAAGCCTATCCGCGCGTGGCCAAGAGAGCCCGCGGCGATTGGCGTCGCAGGGCCGCGGCAGCCGGAACCGAGGCGAGAATGGTCATGCCGAGGATCGCCAGCCAACCGATCGCGATCGGTCCGACCGGGAGCGAGAGCGAGGTGGCGATGCCGGCGAGGTCGCGATGCCAGAGCGTTCCCATCTTGGCCAGGTGCAACCCGAGCGCGGTGCCGATGAGGGCGCCGGAGAGGGCGACGAGGACCGATTCGCCGAGCACGAGGCGCATCGGGAGACTCGAGGCGCCGCCGATGGCGCGGAGGACGCCGAACTCGTGGCGCCGCGCGGCGATTCCGGCCGCAACCACGTTCCCGACGCCGAAACAGGCGAGGAACAGGGCCGCGAAGGAAACGCCGGCGGTGACGCCGAGCAACGTGTTCGCGACCTTGTCGAGCGTGCCGCGGATCATCCGCCCGCTTGCGTAGTTGGCGCCGGGCACCTTCTCGAGCACGTACTGCTTCAGTTCCTCATCAAGGTCCTCGCCGCGGGAAGGGTCAAGAACCAGTTGCATGATGAAAGCGTCGCGCGAGCCGAAGTGTCGGGCGACCGCGTCAAAGTCCATGAAGACGCAACTGGCCGCCTGTTCCATATAGACCTGGCGGAGTCCGAAGAACTGCGTGGCAATATCCAGTCCCGCGCTCGACACGACGCCGACGATCTCGAAGCGCTTGTCGCCCGCGTTGCCGCCGAGCCCGATCGACGTTCCAAGGCCAAGCCCCCGTGCGATGAGGAACTGCTCCGCGACGAGCACGGCATCGCCTTCGCGCAGCCGCTCGACCGCATGGGCCGGATCACCCTCGATGAAGTCAAGTCGGTTGAGGCCCAGGAACCGATCAAGATCGAATCCGACGCAGACGACATTTTGCGGTCCCAATCCGTCGACACCTAACGTCTCGCCCGCCGCGAGGCGCACCGGGAGGTAGCCGACGGGGCAACTCTGCAGAACGCCAGGCATCGCCTCGATGATCCGTTGCTTCTCCGGCGAAAGTCCCGTCGAGCACATCACGAAGCCGTCGGCGAAACGGATCCGGTCGCGGAACTCGTCCAGCACCGACATGCCGTTGGACCAGGTGCTCACCATGATCGACCCGCCGACCATGAGGGCCCCGGCCGTGAAGCCGAGGCGATAGGGCATCGAGCGCACCGATCGCACGAGGAGCCCTGCAGGAAGCCCAAAGAGCGTTCCGACCGCACCGCCGGCGATACGGGTCACCAGCCAGAGGGCCAGCGGCGCCCACAGGAAATAGCCGATGTGCAGGAAGGCGATGCCGCCGATGGCGTAGAGCCAGAAACGAGTCTGCGTGTCGGGTACGAGGAGGAGAAGAAGTTGCCCCGCAACGAGCACCGTGCCGAGGGCAAGACAGATCCCCAGGCCGCTCGGTTGGGGAGGTCGGGCCCGTACCCGCAGGGCCTCGAGCGGCATGACCCGCGAGGCCTGCCATGCCGGATACGCCGCGCCGAGAAGGCCGGCGCTGACCGTTCCGACAAGGGCCAGCCCGAGGCCGAGCAGCGAGACGGAGAATCCTCCCTGGAGAAACTCGCGATAGTGGTTGACGAGAAGCCACGCCAGTCCGATGCCAACCGGCATGCCGAGGAGGCCGCCGAGCGTTCCGATCGCTCCGCCGACGAGAAGCTGGGCGAGAAAGAGCTGCGGACGAGCCGCGCCAATGCAGCGGGCAATGGCCATCTCGCGCTGCTGTTCGGTGACCGCCGTGGTCAGCCCGACCGCGACGATGAACGCGCAGGAGAGGAAGGCGATCGACGCGGCGAGGGTGAAGCCGAGTTGGCTGGCCAGCACCTGCCGATCGAGACCGGTGGTGACCCGTTCCGCCGGTTCGAGAACGAGCGGCTCTTCGACGACGTCGGCGTGGCGCTCGCACCAGGCGTGCACATCGTCGCCGTCGCGCAGGATGAGGGCGATGACGGTCGCCTGGCCCTCGAGGCCCGTTGCCTCGGCGAGGCGCTCGCGGGAGAGTTCGACGTGCGGCCGCTGCAGCGCTCCGAGCTTTGCCCGCTTGTAGATGCCGCAGACGGAGAGTTCGATCGGGGCGCCGAAGCGCTGGATCACCAGTCGGTCACCAACCTTGGCATGAAGGGCATCGGAGGCTGCAGGGTCCAGGAGCACATCATCGACCTTCATCGGGCGCGTGCCCACTTCCAGTTCCATCTCCCGGAATCGCTCGTCTGCCGGAACATCAATCCCGCGGGCCCCGACGGTCACACGGTGCCGCTCGGGCTCCCCATCCTGCGAAGCGGGGGGGGATTCGTGCAGGAGCGTGATCGACCCGAAGAGTCTCGCGGTCGCCGACTGCACGTCGGGAAGGGCACGCACGCGTTCCAGCGTCGCGACATCAAACTCCTGGCTGTAGCGATCGATGATGCGGGCGTCGGTTCGTCCGAGCGCCCGGGTGATGCCGTACTCGACGCTCGCCTCGACGCTGGCCAGCGAACAGCTCGTCGCGACGACCAGGGCGCTGCCGAGCGTGACCGCAATGACGAGGAGGATCGTCCTACCGCGGCGCCCGGCCAAGCTCTGCCGCGCGAAGGGCCAACTGGCTCGCCACATGGCTCTCCAACCCTTGGCTGGCGCCGGAGGCCGCATTGCTTGATTGGATTCCATCGACATCAAAGGATCCGGCGAACAACCCGTCACGCAGAACATGGACGGTGCGGCAGTGGGCCGCCGCGGCCGGCTCGTGCGTCACCATGAGGACGAGGATGCTACGCGCATGCACGACGCGCTTGAGGAGTTCCCAGAGGCGTTCGCTCGTATTCGAATCGAGATTTCCGGTCGGCTCATCCGCCAAGAGAACGCGCGGCTCGAAGAGAAGGGCTCGGGCGATCGCGACCCTTTGCTGCTCTCCACCCGAAAGCGCTTCGGGGCGGTGATGCGCCCGCTCGGTGAGTCCCAAGTCCGCCAACAGCGATCGGCCGCGTTCCTCCAGGGCCTTGCGGTCCATGCCGTCGAGGACGCCCGGCAGGGTCACGTTCTCCAGTGCCGTCAGCGTCGGAAGGAGGTTGAACTGTTGGAAGACCACCCCAATCGTCCGGCGGCGATAGAGCGTCAGCTCGGCCTCGGACATGCGATCGACGCGCTGGCCAGCGACCTCGATCTCGCCGCCATCAGCCCGGTCGAGTCCTGCGACGAGGTGAAGGAGTGTGCTCTTGCCGCTCCCCGAAGCGCCCATCACCGCAACAAAGCCGGTGCCCCGCACTTCAAGGTCCAAGCCGCGCAGGGCATCCACGTCACGCCCGCCGACGCGATAGCGCTTGCGGAGGCCGCGGACCACGATCTCCGCTGGGGACGCCGACGACGCTGCTGCGGATGCGCCGGGCTCAGTGGCCGGCATTCTTCTTGTCGTAGGTCGTTGCGTCCATCAGCTTCTCGAGCGGGCTGACGTCGGCACATTCGATCTGCACCAGCCAGCCGCGGCCGAAAGAATCGGTGTTGACCAGCGACGGGTCCTTCGTGGCATCGGCGTTCACGGCCACGATCGTTCCCGTGATGGCCGAGTAGATGTCACTGGTCGTCTTGACGCTTTCGACCTCGCCGACCGAACCGCCGGCAGAGATCTTGGTGCCGGCGGGCTTCATTTCGACATAGGTGATGTCGGTGAGCTCATCGGCGGCGAACTTCGTGATGCCCACGGTGACGGTCTTGCCTTCAACGCGGAACCACTCGTGACTCTCGGAATAGCGGCAATTGGCAGGGCTGGCCATAGAAGGGTCGCTTGTCGAAAAAAGGGCTGGGGGAGCTGAACGGAGGGAAGAAGATACGGGAAGGGGAGACTTCAAGCGTCTGGGTGATCGCGCTGCCGGGTGATCGCGTTGTCCGGCGTTCCGCTGGGGCCACTGACCCCGTGTCGTTGGTTGCCGGCGTAGGGGGGAGTCTCGGTCCGGACTGAGCGAATGGTAATATGGGCAAATTGCCCCCTTGCCCGGATGGGAGTTCTCCAATAGTCTTCGCCAACGAAAAGCCAACCATTCCCCCGGTCCCGACTTCACGCACAAGTCTCCGGGAGTGAATGGAGAGCCGTTGTTGTTCTGCTCAGTCTTTCTCCCCTCCGGAAACGCCGCCGAGTTGTTCAGGCGGCGTTTTCTTTGGAGGAGAGGAATGAAGCCCTTTCTGGGGGGCTCCGAGGGCAGTTCGTCATGCGGGTCAATTCCAGTTATCCTTCGCCACTTCGCTCCGCGCCGGATCTCCGGCCGAAACGCCCGAAGCGGGCCTAACCGGGTGCCAGCAGACATTCGGTTCCCCGATGCCGATGTCTGCCCACGTCCTTCCTCCTTTCCAGTCCTCCTGGTTGAACGCGTGCAGGCTCAGATCGTTCTGACACTCTCTGTTGGTGCCGTGAAGCCGCTGCTGGCCGCGAAGGACCCACGCTGCGCCACCCTGATGCAGGTGCCGGAATTTGCTTCGAAAGAGCTTGGGCTGCGGGGGTTGAACCTCCCGACGGGGATTCTGACTGGTCGGCAGGCCTCGGATTTGGACAAGCTCCGGGACTTGGCCGACAAGGCCAGTGCCCCATGTCTTGTACTGGTCGAGGAGACGCCCCTAGGCTTTGCCGATCCGCGTCCTGACATCCGAAACCAGATTGAGGAGCGGGTCCGGCGCCTCGCTTCCGCCGCCAATCGCCTTGGATGTCGTGACATCGCGGTGCGATGCCTCGCCAAGAACACCGACGAGGACTTTGAGCGAGCGGCGGGAGGCATCAAGGCAGCGCTCCAGGAGATCGACCGCTTCGACCTCAACGTTCTGCTCGTCCCGCACGAGGGATTGACCTTCGAGCCAATGCGACTGACCGACCTCATCAAGAAGGTGGGCGGATTCCGTATCGGTTCCTTGCCGAGCTTCGCCCACGCTCACGCCTCGGGCGACATTGAGAAGACGCTGCGCAAGCTGGCACCGTATGCCGAGTCGATTGATGCGACGATCGTCGGGTTCAAGGACGATGTCCATCAGCCCTTCGACTTGGCCGTGTGCGTGGAGAGCGTGCGGGCGGTCGGCTATGTCAACACCCTCGCCCTTGATTACGTCGGCAAGGGCAACATCGTCGACGACCTGGTCAAGGCCCGCGGTATCCTTGATCAGGCGGTTCAGACCGACGAGGAATGACGCCCGTGGGAACGAGCGTCGCGACACGATCGGAACCGTCAACGGAATTGCCCACACCGGTACCCACCGACAAGGGAGGCGCGGCGTGATCGTCACCATCGACGGACCTGCGGGCACCGGCAAGTCCACCGTCGCCCATCTCCTTGCCCATCGACTCGGCCTTGAGTTCCTCGACACGGGAGCGATGTACCGAGCGCTGACGCTGGTGGTGCTTGAGGCCGGCGGCGACCCGACCGATGCCAGTTCCGTCGAGGCCCTCGTCAGCGAGGCGGACGTGCGATTCGACTTCGAGCAGGATCCGCCCACGCTCTGCCTGAACGGTCGCGCCGTCGGCGATGCGATCCGCTCCACACGGGTGACCAACACCGTGTCGGTCGTCGCCGGGCACACGCCGGTCCGTCACGCGATGGTGCAGGCTCAGCGGGCCATAGCTGCTGCTCATCCGCACCTCGTGACCGAAGGGCGCGATCAGGGCTCCTACGTGTTTCCCGAGGCGGACCTCAAGTTCTATCTCGACGCGAGCGTGGACATCCGTGCCGCCCGCCGGGCCGAGCAGTTGCGGGCGAAAGGCGAACTCGTCGACCTCTTCCGACTGCGGGATGAGATCGAAAAGCGAGACCGCAACGACCGCTCGCGCCCGATCGGCGCGCTGGTGAAGCCCGTCGATGCGCTTGTGTTGGACACCGGACCGTTGACGGTGGCAGAAGTCGTCGATTGCCTTGAAACATGGGCACGGGAGCGCATGGGCACCGCACGGGACGACACGTATTCCCGGGCCCGCGCGAGTTGCGAAGTTGACACCGAAGGTCGACGCCAGGTCGAAGTGAGCGCGGGAGTGCGAGCGTGAGGCGATTTCAGTTTCGGCGCCGCGTTCCGGGCGGCAAGATGATTCGGATCCTCTGGTGGGACTTCATCCGGTTCCTCTCCTCAGGACTCTTGCGGATTCTCTATCGGTTGCGCGTGACGGGGATCGAGCATGTGCCGTCGACCGGTCCGATCCTGTTCGTCTCCAACCACCAGTCCTACTTCGATCCGGCGATCAACGCGATGATCGCCACCGACCGGCAATTCACCGCGATCGCCCGGGAGAAGCTCTTTCGCTTCAAGCCCTTTGGTCTCCTGATCCGTTCGATCGGGGCGTTGTCCGTCGCGGGCGAAGGTGGCGACGCGGCGGCGCTCAAGATCGCTCTGGCGGAACTGAACGCGGGCCGATGCATCCTCATCTATCCCGAAGGGACGCGTTCGTCCGACGGGACGATGCAGCCCTTCCAGCGAGGCGTGTTGCTCCTTCAGCGACGGGCGAAGGTCGACGTCGTGCCGGTGGGGCTCGACGGCGCATCGGACATCTGGCCGCGGGATCGTGCGAAGCCGCTGTGGCGCGGGCGATTGGCTGCCTGTGCGGGACCGGTCATTCCGGCATCGCGGCTCGCGAGCATGAGTGCCGATGACGCGATGGAGCTTCTCGAATCAGAGGTCGATCGGCTCCGCTTGCAAGCGCGGGCCATGATCCGGGAGCGGAGCGGGGGACGATGGCCGCTTCGCGGCCCCGGCGACGAGCCAAGGAAACGAGCCAATTCCGAAGCCTCCCCCAGCGCTCCGGTCGCAATCGGCGACAATGTGCTCACCGCTACCGACGGTGAAGCGCGTTGAGCTGCCGTGAGCATGTTCCAACGTTGACGGCTGGAGCGTCCGAGTAGGCCTTCGCATGTCCGCCACCCACCGCAAGACGCTTCCTCTGCACGACGCCGCAGTGGCTGTTGCCCGTGTCCTGCTCGATGCCGGCTACGAGTCCTACTTTGCCGGCGGCTGTGTGCGCGACCGACTGCTTGGCGGCGTTCCCGACGACTACGACATTGCGACGGCCGCTCGACCCGATGACGTACGACGGCTCTTCCCGAAGGCCCAAGGCGTCGGTGAATCCTTTGGGGTCATGCTGGTTCGGCACGGGGGGCACGAGTTTGAGATTGCCACCTTCCGCAACGATGGTGAGTACGCCGATGGGCGAAGGCCCAACGATGTGCGTTTCTCCGACGCTCGGGAGGACGCCTTCCGCCGCGACTTCACGATCAACGGACTCTTCGAGGAGCCGTCGACCGGTCGCGTCGTCGATTTTGTCGATGGCCAGAGCGACCTGACGAATCGTGTCATTCGGGCCATCGGTAATCCCAACGATCGCTTCGCTGAGGACCACCTACGGCTCCTTCGCGGTGTGCGTTTCGCCGCCCGCTTCGGCTTCGCTCTGGAGACCGCGACGGCCGCCGCGATGCGCGAGCATGCCGGGAAGCTCGCCGTGATCGCCCGGGAGCGGATTGGCGGCGAGGTGCGCCGGATGCTCGAACACCCGACACGGGTCGCGGCGGTTCAACTGTTGGAGGAGCAGGGGCTCGATGCCCCGACCTTGCGGGAACCGGCTCGCGTGTCGCCGAGCTTGGCTCGGTTGGTCCGACTCGAAGGGGCCGTAGCCGGGGACCTCTCGGACGTGGGGCTCCTGGACCGCACCGTTCCGGTCGCCGCCGCGTTGGCGGCTTGGGCTCTGGACCGGCATGGTCCCAACGTCGGGGAGTCCGTCATTCACGGCTGGCGGGAAGCGCTTCTCCTGAGTAACCGGGAGTCGGTTGAAACGCTGGCGACTTTGGCGGCCCTAGCGCGGGTTCGCCACTGGTCGGAGCTGAGGGAATCGGCCCGAAAGCGATGGGCCGCGTCGCCGATGGCCTCCTGGGCCCAAACACTCTTCGCCGTCGAATCCCCCTGCGGGGCTGACAACCTCGTCCGATGGCGCCGCCAAACCGACCCGGCCACCATCGCTCCACCGCCTCTTCTCACCGGCGACCATCTGATCAGGGCGGGATTTGCCCCAGGCCCTCAGTTTCGGGAGTTGCTGGATGCCGCGTATGACGCACAATTGGAGGGGAGAGTCGGCAACGCGGCGGACGCGCTGGAGTTAGTCCGGTCATCGGCGGGCGGGCCGAGCGAGAGCACCGCCAACCCCCGGCCCGACCCCAGCCAGGGCTGAGTCGGTGCCGCTCCGTCTGGGCCGCGTCCATTTCGTCGTCACCCCGAACCGCTGCAACGACTCGACTCGCTGATTGAACAAGTGTCTTCTCAGGGCACCGCCACAAGTCTACGATGGCCCGTATCCTGCGGCCTCATCTCGCCTTCGGCGAACGTTGCCAGCACCACAAAGGAAGCTCGATGACCCTCCGAACTCGCCTCGCCAGGACCATGCGCTCGACGTTGCCCCTTACGCTTGTCGCCCCGGCCCTGGTTGGTGCCGTGTCCATCACGCTGAGCGCGAACGCGCCGGCACTGGCCTCGCCCGCTCCGGTCCCGACTCCATCCGAAGACAAGGCATTGCCGTTGGTGGCGAAGCCGAAGGTCTACGTGATTCCGATGAAGGGTCAGTTGGGGACGGACATTCACGTCGACATCTACAAGAAGATCATCGAGGACGCCCGTAAGGTGAAGCCTGACTTCATCGTCTTCGACATGGATTCGAGCGACCTGCCCAAGTCGATGCTCCTGGAGGATCCGGGTGACCGCCGAGAGGAGTGGGGCATCATGGACTACGACCACATCCGCACGATGGTCCGGGCATTGCGCGAGGATCTCGGCGATGTCCCGCAGGTGATGTGGGTCGAGGACGCCTTTGGTGCGTCATCCCTCGTTGCTCTCGCGTGGCCGAATCTCTACATGGCCAACCAGGCCCGCTTCGGAGGACTCGGTGGCGCGATCGCCAATATCAAGGCTCGGTATAGCCAAGAGGACGTCGAGGCGAAGATGGTGGCGGCGACCGCCGGCGGCATCCTCGGCATTCTCGAAAAGGGCGGCTATCCGACGGCCTTGGGCGAGGCGCTGATCTACCCCGAGCAGGTGCTGAGCGCGTCGTTTGAAGGGCGCAAGGTCAATTTCCGCAACGACCTCGAAGGCCAGTGGCTCATCGACACCAGCAAGGACCACGCGGTCAGCTTCCGGGCCACCACGGCCGAGGACGTTGGCCTGTCGGACGGCAACGCGGACACCTTCTCCGACCTCATGTTCCTCCTCGGCTATCGCGAGTTTGAGCAGATCGACAGCGGCCAGAAGCTCTTTGACGACTACGTGCAGGACTGGCGCAGGGCGATGGAGAAGGTCCGCGAGTACTACAACGACTCCCAGGAGACCGGCGGCGACCTGAAGGGGTTGCAACAGGCCAAGTCATTGCTCGAGAAGGCCCTGACGCTGCTCGAGCGTTACCCGGCCATCGAAATGCGGCTCGGACTCCCGGCCCTCAAGGTGAAGCTTGACATCGATCGGCTGAAGGAAGAGATCAACGGCATCAAGCGGCAGGAAAAGGAAACCGGCCGACCGGGTGGTCGTAGCGGCGGTGGTGGCGGTGGCCGAAGCGCTCCTGGCAACGGCCCCGGATCGCGATAAGGCTTTGCGGAGCCGATTTGCCGGCCCGATTCCGGCCTTGACGCATCTGGCCTTCGGCGTGAATACGGCAGGGGCGACTCGGGTCGGGCGTGCGGCCAAACGGCAAGCATGACGCTCGGCCAACTCCACGGACGGATACTAACGAACGACATTCTTGACACGGCTGCCGTCCAAGGCAGCGACTGAAAAGGCGACCTCCATGACTTCCTCATCGAACCACACCATCGGCGGCACTCGGAACTCTCGTCAGGCTGGGCGCGGACGCCGCCTCCTTGGGACGATCGCCATGGCTGCTGCCATCAGCGTCACGTCGCTCTGTCTCGGTGCTGAACTTCGCTTCAAGTCGGGGCAGACCTGGCGCGGCGAGCTGAACGACACCGTCGAGGTGGTCTACAACGAAGGTGGTCGCGAGCAGCGGGTCGAAGGCAAGGTTGTTCGAGCCGATTCGACGATGGTGGTCGTCGAGACCGTGAGCGCCGGCAAGACGGCCAAGAAGTCGATCTTCTTCGGTGACGTCAAGAGCATGAAGTCGCTGACTGCCGCCGCGAAGACCGACTCCACCTCGACGACTCCTGCGACGAGCGGCGCGAAGGCCGAGGGCAACGGCACCGCCGGCGCCACCGCAGGTGCTTCGACGCCGACGGCTCCCGACGCCAAGCCCAGCGACGGCAGCTTCAAGGGGGTCTTCTTCCTCCCAATGGAAGGAATGGTCGGCACCGGCCTTCGCCACGACGAGATCGAGGCGATTGCCAAGGAAGCCGACAAGGCCGGTCCGGGCCAGATCATCGTTCTTGAGATCGACTCGCCCGGCGGCATGGTGCTCGAGGCCCAGCGGATTCACGAGATCCTCAAGGACCTCAAGAAGCGGCACCGTCTCGTGGCGTGGATCAAGAAGGCAATCTCCGCTGCGGCGTTCACCGCGATGCACTGCGAAGAGATCTACTTCATGAACCTCGGGAGCCTCGGCTCGATGACGATGTTCAGCGGCATGGAGAATGTCGCGAAGGGCGAATCGCTCGAGGCATGGCTCGCTCTCGCCGGTGAGGTCGCCAAGGACTCCGGCCGCGACCCGCACATCGCCCGCTGCATGATCGTGAAGGACTTGGTCTGCTCCTACGACATCCCGGAAGGTGGCGGTCCCAAGGACGCCCGTTTCCGTGAGGACGGCAAGGGCCAGTTCCTGGTGGACGGGCCGGACACCATGCTCACCTTCACCGCGTCGAGGGCCTTGGCCTGCGGTTTCTCCGACGGCACCGCCGACACGACCGACGAACTCGCCAAGCTGATGGGCCTTCCGGAATGGAAGGAATACAACGAGTCCGGCCGCAAGATCTACCGAGATTGGCAAGCCCTTCTCGAGCGAGGCACCGAGCGGATGGTCGAACTCATGGTGCAGCTCAACTACAAGGGCGACACGCTCGGCGAACCTGAGAAGATCCTCGCCACGAAGCTCAATATCGTTGAGGAGCTCATCCGCTGGCACGACCGCTGCTGGTCCTGCGCGATCAAGGCCCAGTTTGAAATGGGCGTCGGCGTCCCGCCGAAGGAGTACCTTGAGCAGATCGCCAAGGACATCAAGAAGCAGATCGCCGAGATCCGCGAGCGCAACCGAGAGAACGCTCGCCGCCGCTGACGTTTGAAGATCTTCGACATGCATCGTTCAACAGGCCCCGCTTTGACGGGGCCTGTTGCTTTCGGTGCGTGCGACCCTGACTCACCCCACGAGCGACTGCTCGTGCTGCCCGCGATGGCCCTTGGTGGTAGTCTTCTGGCATGAGCCAGACGCCTCCCTCAGAACCTGTCATCACCAATCAGCCCGAGCCAACACGATGGCACCTCATCGTCGGCGTGATCGGGCTGGTGTACGCGATCTTGGGAACCTGCGCCTATTCGTTCTTCGGGCTCGGCATCGCCCTGAACAACTGGGTCGTCTCGCTGATGGGGATCAAGAACCCGCCGGCCATGCCCAACGCCGTTTACGCCGCGTTCACCTCGGTGGCCGGCCTGGCGCTTGGCATCCTGCTGATTGTCGGAAGCGTCAAGCTCATTCGCCGGCAGGCATCGTGCGCGAAGGTCCTTATGACGTGGGTCATCGCACGACTCCTACTGGTCGTGATCGGACTGGTCGGTGGATTCATGACGCTCCAGGCGCAGGTGGACTACGGCCAGCAATGGGACGAGGCCGTTCGAACCATGATCGAGGAGCGCCAAGCGGGCGCGAGCAAGCAGATGCCGCCGTTCAATCGGGAGCGTCAGGAGCTCATGGCCAGGTGGTCGACGATCGGTGTCAGCGTGATGGTGACCGCCTTCCCGCTCTTCATGGGCATCCTCTTGACCAACCCGCGAAAGAAGGAAGAGATCGAGAGCTGGCGGAACATGATTCGTTAGCTGGCAAGTCCGTTAGCCCACTTCGCGGCGCTGGAAGAGCGACACCGCGATGCAGAGGGCGGCGCCGATCATGCAAAGGCCGTAGGGGACGGTCTGGCTGATATAGGCCATGGGTATCGAACGATCCTGGTTGACCGCGTCGGCGAGCCAGAAGACCTGGAAGTTCGGGACGATCGCGTACGCGGCATTGAGGAAGGCCGATTCGATTCGCAGCCCGGCACCGAACTGCTCCGGCGCCGTCGCCGCGAGCTTGGCCAGTTCGCTGATCTTGCGGGCGAAAAGCCAGTCAGACAGCAGCCCGAGCAGCAAAACGCCTAGGGTCACGCAGAGGGTCAGGACCTGACCGAGTCGGGTTGACGCAGCCAAGGCGATGGCTGCGATGACGAGGACGGCAAGAGTCATCATGCCTATCGCGATCCAAAGCTGTCCCTCGAAGATTGGGTCCACACCCACGGTGTACAGATCAACGATTCCGCGCCCGAGGATTTGGTCGGTCGTGTTCGTCGACCAATCCGGCCCCCAAAGGAGGGCGAGGAGGTACGCGACGGCGGCGAGGGGCGTGGTCAGGAGAAGTGCAGTGCTCGAAAAGCTCTTGCCGTAGAAGTAGTTCGCCCACGTCGCCCCGCCGACGCCTAAGAGGACGGCGATGGTGCTAAAGACCAAGACCGGCTGGTGGATGGGGGTCCGCACGGTCTTCAGCACGCCGTGCATCTCGGCCAGCATGAACGCAAAGGCGAGATAGAGGACGACCAGGAGGAGGGCAACGGCCACGCCAAGGTACTTGCCGAGCACGAAGGTCGGCCGACTCACCGGCTTGGAGACCACCGTCAGCACCGTTTTGTTTTCGATTTCCCGACTCAGGACGTTCGTGGCGATGAAGGCGGCCACGATGGCGGAGGCGATGAACATCGTCGACAGGGCGATGTCGACGAACATGCGCTGGTCGTCCTCGAGGGTGTACGCGGCCAGCGGATTGCTCAGGATGATCAGGAGCGTTGCAATCGCGGCGACCACCAGGACGATGGGTTGCCGGATGCTCTCAAACAGCGTGTTTCGGGCAATCGCGAGGAGCTGCTCTAGGGCAGTCATGGAGAGGATCCGAGGCGGGATGAAGGGTCGTGGGTCGCCAAACCCGAAGAGATGAGTGTGGGAGGGTACGTTCGCGGTGCCCCATTGGGGGGATGATGCGAGACAGTACCTGCCGAGTTGGCGAGCGGTGGCCGGAGGTCAGGGTCGTCAGGTGGGGCGTCGGTCGAGCCTCGACGAGGCGAGGGCTTTCGGCGACGACCCGCCAAGCGAGGCAAATGTACCGGCTTTGCAATAAAGTACGCGGCGTCCCCGAACCGGACGCGCGAAGCCTCGTAGCGAGGTACAGCCTCTCCGGTTCGCTGGATTGCGTGATTGCTCTCCTCCGACCTCTATTTCCCTTCGGCTGGCGCCGCCCATCGGCGGGTATCCGCCTGTGCGAGTCGGGGAATGGATGTCGCAGGCGATGATCGCGATCCGGTCTCGGCCGTTGACCTGTCCGCGTCGTTCGTGACGCTCGGGTCGACCACGTCTCGCCGAGCCGTCCAGTGTGGCCCCACCGTCCGTGGTGGCCCGTGTCGGAGTGGCCGCTCCTTCCCAAACGGGGCGATGGACCCAATCCAGTCATGAGAATCGACCATTTCGCCTACCAGCAGGCCGTTCGCGTCGCCGGAGGTGGCATCCTTGGCCAACTGCTCCTTGGTTTGGGGCTGTTGATCTATGGCCGGGCCATTGCCGAAGACACCGCGTTCGTCATTGCCGCCACCTATGTCCTGGCTGGCGTCCCGATTTGGATCGGGCTCACGCTGGTCTTCCATCATCATCGCCTTGAGCGGATTGAATCCCTCGAAGCCGACGAACTGCAAGCCTCGCGCGGCGAAGCGGCGGCGGCTCTCTTCGAACGTGACGGGGCCCGCGTCGCCGCTCGGCGACTTCGCTTCATGCACGCCTGGCTGATGCCAGTGGTGAGCCTGATTGTGGCAGGTACCTACGTCCTGCTCGCGTGGTTCTGGATCAACTGGTTCCGCCTCTCCGAGGAACCCAACGCCGACGTCGGCCGCTTCAGCGTCGGCGAGAGCCTCGGTTGGCAATTGGCGATCGCCATCGGCCTCGCCCTGTTCGCCTTCATCTGCTCGCGTTTCGTGGCGGGCATGTCCAAGCAACCGGCGTGGGCGAACCTCCGCGGCGGCGCCGGGGCCATGGTCGGCAACGCCCTTGTCCTGCTGGCGATCGCCATCGGCATCGTCTTCCACTTCTTCCAGAAGCCGCAAGTCATCGAGGCCATCGCGTACGGCCTCTCATTCTTCATGATCGCGGTGGCGGCCGAGATCGTTCTGAATTTCGTCATCAATCTCTACCGCCCCCGACGGGCGGGCGAGACCCCGCGGCCCGCCTTCGACAGCCGCGTACTCAGCCTCTTCGCCGCCCCCGACTCGATCGTCCGCAGCATCAACGAGGCCGTCAACTACCAATTCGGCTTCGACATCACCAGTTCGTGGGGCTACCAGCTCCTTCTTCGGAGTTTCGGACGGCTGATCATCCTCGGCTGCGTGGTGCTGGTGGCGATGACCTGCATGGCCGTCATCGAGCCTGGCAAGCAGGCCCTTCGGTTGCGATTCGGCAAGCCGGTGGGTGAGGTCTACGAGCAGACCGCCATGTTCAAGCTCCCATGGCCCTTCGAGACGGTCGCGACCTACGACGTCAGCACCATTCGCGAGTTACCAATCGGCAACAACCCGGCGCCGAAGGGGAAGTACCAGGCGTGGGGCGACGACGGAGCACTTGATCCGCAACGAAACGTCTGGATCGTCGCGTCCAGCACGCGGCGGCAGAATCTCGGCACCGCCCTGACTCCGACCGCGTCGACCGATTTGGCTGGAACCGGGCTCGCCGATCAGTTTGCCCTGATCGATTCCGACCTCATCCTGAAGTACCGGGTGCGGGCCGGAAAGCTCCGTGACTACCTCGAGTTCTGCAACGACACCAAGCTCCGCCGCGGCACGCTCAACATGCGCGAGCGGGCCCTTCGCAACCTCGCCATGCGCGAGGTGACCCAGTACCTCTCGACCCAGCCGCTCAACGAACTTCTCTCGGGGGGCGAACAGTCCTACTCGATCGAACTCCAGCGCCGCATCCAGGAGAGCTTCGATCGGCAGGGGACCGGTGTCGAGGTCGTCAGCATTGCCGTGCCACGCCTTCGGCCGCCTGGAGCCGAGGCCCAGAAGTTCCTCGAGCCCTCCATCGCGGTGCAGAACGCACGCAAGGAGGTCGAGCAGATGCGGAGTACGGTCGACACGACCATGACCGCGCTCCTGGGAAGTCGCGAACTCGCCAGTGAGGCGGTCGCAGCGATCAAGAAGCTCCGCGAGATCGAGGCCCGCGACAAGAAAGCGGCCGAGGCGGCAGGCACGTCGGTCGACGCATCATCGTCGCCCGAAGCGATCGAACAACGCATCGCCATCGAGCGGATCCTCCTATCGACCCCGGCGATGGCATCGTCGGCCATCGCCACCGGCCGTTACGAGCGGTGGCGCCTGCACATGGACGCCCGCCGCACCTCCGCGTCGGTCCTCGGTGAGGCCCTCTCTTGGAAGGCCGATCCGGTCCTCTATCAGCAGCGCAAGCTCATGGAGGCGTACCAGCTCTCGTTCGGCAACGCCCGGATGAAGTTCATCCTCGGCATCGACCCGAGCCGCGTTCGCTTCGAAATCGACAACCAGGAAGGGGACGCCGGCCTGAACTTCCAGGACAACGTCTCTTCCGAGGGTAACTGAACCATTCCGCGGGTCCATCCGACGGCCCGTTCCTCTTCGCATCCTCCGAACACCCAGCGCACATGACCCGCAGCCTTCCCATCGCCATCGGCGCACTGTTCGTCCTGATCCTCGTCGCGTTCAACACGACGTACACGGTCAACTTCCACGAGCTCGCCATCCTGACCCGATTCGGCAAGCCCGCCGGCGTCGATCGAGAGGCTGGCTTGCACCTGAAGCTCCCGTTCTTCATCGATCAGGTCACCCGGCTCGACACGCGTATGCAGATGGTCGAGAGTTCGCTCGAGACCGTCCAGCTCGCCGACGACCAGCAAGTGGTGGTCCAGGCGTTCGTCCTTTGGCGGGTCGACACCGCGAACGACGATAGCGCGATGAACTTCTTTACCGCATTCGGCTCGCTCGAGGCGGCGAACAAGGCGATCGAACAGGAGTTCCCCAGCGCCGTCCAGCGCATGCGATCGTTCAAGTTCGGCGACCTGATCGGCGCCCAGAGTAAGCTCGCCGAGGCCGAGGCGATTGTCCTCGCCGAGTTGCAGGGCAAGAAGCTACCGGGTCTCCAGCCGATCTCGGTCGGAATCAACCAGGTCGTCCTGCCTCCGAAGGCCGCCTTCGCGGTGCTCGGGCGCATGGCCGAGGTGCAAGTCACCCTCGCCCGCGAGCAGGAGAGCCGCGGCACCTCCGAGGCCAAGGCCCTTGAGAGCACGGCCAGTTCCGAGGCCCAGACGATCCGCGAGTTCGCCGAGCAGTGGGCCGCCGAGATTCGGGCCCGCGGCGACATCGAGGCCGCCCGCTACTACGCCAAGATGAACGAGTACGGGGATCTGGCCGTCTTCCTGAAGTGGATTGACACGCTCAAGGCCAGCATGACCGGGGCGACGACGATCATCACCGACACCAACGAAGCCCCGGCCCATCTCTTCAATCTCAACGCCGAGACCAACGCCAACGGCATTCCGCTGCCCAAGGACGGCCTGATGTCGGAGAAGGCTCCTTCGATCCCGCAACCGAAGGCAGGGAGCTGACCCATGGCTGCGAACGAGTTGAACGGCCCGCCCGACGGCGAACGCGACGTTCCGGCGGAACGGCCTTTGGAGGTTGAGGAACCGCGCCGGCTGGCCAGTGCCCGCTTTGTCGTCGAAGAGGTCGATTCGAAGGCCGCCCACCTGCGGGCGGCGATGGATCCGGCGAACCAGAGTTTGGGCGAGGCGCTGCGCCTTTCCTATCGCGTCCTTCAGGTCGCGATCGTGGCACTCGTCGTGACCTTCCTCTTCAGCGGCTTCCAGTCGGTGCGCGAAGGTAGCACCGGCGTGAAGACGATGTTCGGCAAGATCGTCGAGGGACCCGACGGCGCCCAGCTCTCGCCGGGGCTCACGCCATTCTGGCCCTATCCGATCGGCGAACTGGTTGTCTTCGACCAGAAGCGGCCAGTGCAACTCCGCTCTGAGTTCCAGCCGCGTGAGCGGCCGAATGCGACGACCAAGGAGAAGGAGATCGAGCAGGCGACCGACAACCGGGAGCTCTTTGCCGAACGCGACGGTTGGGTCATGACTGCCGACGGCGACATCGCCCACCTCTCGCTCGCCGCCGAGTACACCATCAGCGACGCCCAGGAGTTTCTCCAGGACTTCTCCCCGGAGCAGATCGACCGACTCGTCCGCAACGCCCTGATGCGGGGCACGGTCATTGCCGCGAGCCGATTCACCCTGGACGAACTTATGCAGGTGAATCAAGCCGCACCAGCCGAGGTGAAGCTCCGCACGCAAGAGGTGCTCGATCGGGTCGGCGCGGGGGTTGAAATCACCTCCATCACATTCGTCGATCGTTCACCGCCCCGGTTTGTCGAAGGCAAGTTCCGCGAGGTGCAAGCGAAGCGCGAAGGGGCCAAGACCACGGTCGAACAGGCTCGCCAGCGCGTCGCCGGTCTTCTGACTGGCCTCGCGGGGTCGGCGGCGTTCACCGAGATCACCGAGCTCATCCGTGACTACGACGCGGCGCTGTTGCGCGGCGACGAGAAGGGGGCGGACGAGCTGTTTGAGCGGATCGGCGCCCGATTCGAGTCCGAAGACGTCGGAGGCGAAGTCGACCGGATCATCGAGCAGGCCCGAGGTGAGAACGCCTTGCGGCTGGCCGAACTCAGGAAGGACGCGACGCGCCTCGAAGGTCTCGCTCCGGCATTCCGGGCCAATCCCAAGCAACTCGTCCGCCAGATCTGGCTCGACGCGGTCCGCAGCGTACTGGGCGGGCCGGAGATCGAAGTCCTGTCGCCGCCGACCTCACTCTCGGAACTGGTCGTCCGGATCAAGTCCTCGCAGGACATCATGCAGACGCGCCGGGCCCAGCAACTTGCGAGGAAGAAGGCGATTCAAGAGGGGCAGTCGCTGGGGACGCATCACCTGCGGGGTTCGCAGATCTCGATCGGATCGAGCTTCTCGCGGCTCAACAAGGAAGCGACCGGTGGCCGCGGTCGCGATGAGGTGAAGTCGGGAGCACCGCAATAGCGGATCCCGACGTCGGGACGAGTGACTGCAGCGAATGACCCTAACGACGTAGGACAGCGAGCCGCGCTTGAGCGCACGGGACCACCCATGGCAACCGCCGAACGCATGACAACCTCGGAGAAGATCGTCGAGGCCGTTGGCCTGACCAAGGTCTTCAGCGACTTCTGGCTTCGGGCGAAGGCCCGGGCGGTCGACGGAATCGACTTCGAGATCCGTCGCGGCGAGGTCTTCGGGTTGCTCGGTCCCAACGGCAGCGGCAAGAGCACGACGATCAAGATGATCCTCGGGCTTCTGCACAAGACCAAGGGCCGTCTGCTTGTTTTCGGCCGCGAACCGAGCGACGTCACGGTGAAGAAGCGCATTGGCTACCTGCCCGAGGAGTCGTACATGTACCGATTCCTCAACCCGCAGGAGACGTTGGACTACTACGCGAAGCTCTTCGGCATCGATCGCCGCGAGCGAACGCGGCGGGTTGGCGAACTGCTCGAGATGGTCGGCCTGAGCCAGGTCCGGCACCGTGCGGTCGGCGAGTTCTCGAAAGGCATGACCCGTCGCTTGGGACTTGCCCAGGCCCTCATCAACGATCCTGAGTTTCTCATCCTCGACGAACCGACCAGCGGCCTCGATCCGGTTGGCACGAAGCAGGTGAAGGACCTGCTCATAGAACTCGGTCGACGAGGCAAGACGATCCTCCTTTCCTCGCACCTGCTGGATGAGGTCGAAGATGTCTGCACCCGCATGGTCGTCCTCTACGGCGGCAAGATCCGGGCGGGCGGCACGGCCGACGAACTGCTCACCGACACGTCGCGCACGGTGCTGACGACCCAGCGGCTCTCGCCCGACACGATCGCACGGATCGATCAGGTGCTTCAGGAGTTGCAGGGGATTGGCGTCGACCGGGTCGACAGCCCTCGCGAGAAGCTCGAGGACTTCTTCATGGATCTGGTCGAGAAGGCCAGGCAGGAGCAGGTTGCGACGAGCGGCGCCCAGCACGGCGGGCAAACCGCGGCGTTCCTGGTCGAGAAGGAGCCCGAGGACGGCGGCGAACTCATCGAGGATCTCACCCGCGAGAAGGCCGCTGTGAGTCGTTCGGTCGAGATCGGCGGAAAGGGAAGCGGTCAGCATGGTCTTGAGGCTGCGCCTCCGGCAGGGCCGAAAGCCGATGTCCTGCAGGAACTGATCGAGGAGCGGACGACGCCCGCCAAACCCACCGCGCCGTCGAAGCCGGCGGAACCGATCGCCAAGCCGAAAGACGTCGACGCGAGCGTGATCGACGACCTTCTCGGTGGTGGTGATGACGACAGGCGGGGAGGAGCGTCGAGGTGAGTCTCCTCAAGCTCCTATGGACAAAGGCCGACGAGATCCAACGCCGCTTCGGCGTTCGGGTCACTCTCAGCGTGCTCTGCGCTGCGGTGGTCCTCGGCCTCTTCGGATGGCTGTACGTGATCGGTGCCGGCATTCAGCGAGACCGCAACCTGATCGTCCAGACGCTCGCCGAGGCAAACCTCACACGAGGTGACCAGGCGGCGGTCGACTTCGCGACGACGGGCACCGTCGACATCAACGGCCGCACCTTCGGCAACGAATCGCTCATCCGTCAGGCCCGTGACCTTTACGACGACAGCGGCGCCCTGATGAGCCCTTTCGGCGCGGCCCGCCTGCTCCTGGCCGATCGGGTTCCGCCTTTCGTGCCGCCCTTCCTGCTGGAACAGAGCGACACGGTGCTGCTCCTCGCATTTGCAGCGCTGACGGCGGGACTGCTCTCGGTCTGGACGGGCCTCTTTCCGCATCTCGTCCTGACCGCGTTGGCGACGGCGCTTCTCATCGTGCCGTCCATCGTCCAAGGCGAACTCGCTTGGGTCATTGCGATCGTCACCGCGGTCGCCCTGTGCTATAGCTTCGCGCTTCTGGTCTCGGCTGCGGCCATGGCCCTGAGTGGGGCGAACCCGACCGTGGCCATCGCCGCCAACGTCCTTCGCGAGGCCCTTCGACTGCGCATCGCGACCTTCTTCGTCGGCGTCCTCTTGGTCGCCCTTCCGCTCATTCCACTCTGGATCGACATCAGCGAACCGCTTCGCTACCAGATCCAGTCGTACCTCTCCAAGAGCATCGGCCTGATGTTCCTGCTGGCGGCCAGCATGACCGTCTTCCTCTCTTGCGCGACTGTTGCGTTTGAGATCCGCGACCGGCAGATCTGGCAGCTCATGACCAAGCCGGTGGCCCGCCTCCAGTACCTTGTGGGCAAGTGGCTGGGGGTCGTCACCCTGAACGTCATCCTCCTGGTCCTCGGCGGTCTGGCGATCTTCGTGCAAGTTCGGTTCATCAGCACCCGACCGGCTCAAGATGCAGCGGACGCCCAAGCGGTCAGCGAACAGATTCTCGTCGCCCGGCAGGGCACGTACCCCGAGTACAAGCGTCTGATGGGGGATCAGCTTCGTGAGCTCGTCGAGCAGCGGATCTCTTCCGACCCCGTCCTGCAATCTGAGATCGCCGACGGGCTCCGCCCTGAGATCGACGTGAAACGGGAGATCGCCAAGGATGTCGTCACCACCTACGGCACCGCACAGCGGACCATTCCGGCCGGCGAGGAACGCACGTATGAGTTCCATGGCCTGAAGCGTGCCCGCGACACGGCGGCACCCCTCACGATTCGCTACTCCTTCGACATCGGCCGTATCGACCCCCACGAGGTCCATCCGGTCATGTTCAAGTTTGGCGAGGGACTCTACAGCGACCGCATCTTCGTGCCTGCCCAGCCTCACGTCATGACCATCCAGCCGCTTGATACCCAGCGGGTGATCGACGAGAACGGCGTCCTGCGGCTGACGATCGAGAATGCCGGCTATCGCGAAACGGAGCGCGGACCCGAACGGATTCCCGGCATCGGTCCCATGATCTTCAAGCACGACGCCCTCGAAGTTCTCTATCGGGTTGACAGCTTTGAGCCGAACTTCCTGCGGGCGATGTGCGTTCAGTTCATCAAGCTCGCGTTCCTCGCCATGCTTGGCGTCTGCGCGGCGACAATCCTCTCCTTTCCCGTCGCGTCGATGCTCAGCTTCACCGTCCTCACCATCGGCAGCCTCGCCCCGTTCCTGGGCATGTCGCTGGCCGAGTACAACGTGAAGCCGGACACGCCGGCGCTCTGGAAGGTCGTGCAGTATGTGGTGATGGGCATCGCCACGGCGTCCGAGTGGCTGCTCCGCTCGTTCGGCGAAACCTCCCCGACCCAGGCCCTCGTCGAGGGACGGCTTATCTCCGGCGGCGCGGTGTTGAACGCCCTGCTGGTGATAGGCGTCGTCTGGAGCGGCGGCGTCTTCTTTCTGGGCTTCAGCGCGTTCCGCCGCAAGGAACTCGCGGTCTACAGCGGCAACTCCTAACGGTTCGCTCGACACGCTCGCCTCCGCGAGGCGCACACCATGGCCACCGACCGATTCGTCCAACTCGCCGCCGCCGCCGTTGCGTGCCTGCTCTTTTTCCTCGGCGGGCGCATGCTGCCCGGCATCACGGCCAGCGCCGGCGAGCCGGTGGTGGTGATCGATGCGATCGACCCCGACTCCGACGCACGCACCACCGTCCGCATACCGATCACCGAGCTGCGGCTCCTCAAGACCGTGACGGCGGCAGCCACGCCGGGCGCTCCGCTCGACTTCAAGTTCGATGCCGAAGGACAGTCCTGGTCCGGTGCGCTCGGCGATCTCGTCGATGTCGGATGGGTCTCGGACAGCACGCGCCGCGACGTCCGCGGCCAGGTAGTCGGCACCGACGGCTACGGACTTCGCTACACCGACGTCGCCGTCGATGGGGCCCCGCCGATCGTCGCGTTAGGCACGGTCATGGGGGCGTTCCGCGGCCTGATCGTCGACTACCTGTGGATCAAGGTCAACATGATGAAGGAGAAGGGGCTCTTCTTCGAAGTCATGTCCGATGCGGACCTGATCACCAAGCTCCAGCCGCGCTTCGGTGAGGTGTGGGGATTCCACGGCCACAACATGGCCTACAACATCTCCGTTCTCACCAACACGCCGGAGGAACGGTGGGAGTGGGTGAAGGAAGGGATCGATCTCGTCCGCAACCGTGGGTTGCGCTACAACCCCAACGACGTCGTCCTGCACAAGGAACTGGCGTTCTGGTTCTCGCACAAGCTGGATGGCGTCGCTGACGATGCCCACCTCTACTACAAGCGGGAGTTCGCCCGCGAATGGCAATACCTGCTCGGGGACCCACCGCCCAACCACAAGGAGCGGGTCGAGTGGATGAAGCGGATCGCCGACGCGCCCGAAACCGAAGAGGAGCTGTACGCGAAGAACCCCGAGACCCGGGAACTCGTCGCTCAACTCACCAAGGATCTCTCCGGCTTCGAGTCGCGGTTCCAGTTCCGCCTCGATGATCGATTCCTCCTTGCCTACGGCCAGTGGCGAGCGGTCAAGGACTCGCCGTATGCCCGGATTCTCGGCGTCGAGGAACAACTCAAGCGGACCGACGGTGATGTTGGCGGTCGTCTTCAGAACCGGCTTTTCCGAGCCTTCGACGGCGCTTTCGGTGAGTCCCTCGGCGGCAGCGGCCGACAGCAGGCGGTCGATGACTTCCTCGCGTTCCTGCGCCGCAAGGTTCTGCGCGACCGCTACAACATGGATGCCCGCCTGATGTGGCAGTACACCCGCGACACCGGGCCGCTGGATTGGCGGCACCCGGCGGCCCACACACTCTATTGGGCGAAGCGCGGCGGCGACATGGCATCGCTGCGATACGCGATGGAGGACAACATCTCGAAGGTCGTCAACAACGACCGGACCTTCATCCAATCGATGCAGGCGCTTGCCCGCTCCGGCATCATGCTCTTTGACCCGCTGGCCAACGACAACCCGACCCGCCTCAGCGACCCGCGGTGGATCAAGGTCATCGACCGCTACTTCCGCGAACTGCACGGCAAGTACTTCCACGTTCCCGGCGGCATCACCGACTCCTTCACGCACTTCCATGAGAATTTCATGAAGCAGGCGGTCCGGGAGCTCTACCGTTTCGGTGACCTCGAGGGGGCAAAGCAAGTCCTAGGCGAACTAGACCAACTGTACGGCCAGTTCGGCGTCATCCCGAACACCCAGTATGTGGGTGAACTTGAGGTTCTGGTGAAGCAGTTCACCGAGGGCGAATACGAGATGCAGCCCGACGTCGCCCGAAGCGATGTGTACGCGGCCCTGCGTCGCGGTTTCCGGGAGGGCCTGCTGCTTGGGCATCCGGACGTGTACAAGGAATCGATCAAGTTCGCCAACGAAGTGACTGTCTACTTCAAGACCAGCCGTTACTACGACTTCACCAACAAGTTCGGCGAAGGTCGCATGAAGGAACTTATCGGTGGCCTCGAGACGAGCCTACGCGACGTCTTCCGCGACGTCATGATGGACACCTCGACCTCGCTCGCCGACCGCCTCATCATCTACGGTCGGGCCGGCGACAGCGAGAAGCGTTTGGTCTACGATCAGGTAAAGCCTTATATCCAGGCGGAGTTCCAGAACAGCCCGCTCGCGACGCGGCTGAACTTCGAGGTCGTTCTGCCCGAGCCCCCGGGGATGGAAGAGCATCGTGCGGAACAGGCGGCGAAGGCAGCTCGCGAGAAGGCGATCGAGCAGCGCGACCGCTTCGAGACGAAATGACGGCCGCCGGCGGCGGTACCATCCGAGGCATGACCACGCGCCCTCCGTGCATCCTTGCCGTCGGACGGAACTACGCTGAACATGCCGCCGAGATGGGGGCGATTCCGCAGGAACATCCGATCATCTTCCTAAAGAACCCGGCCTCGGTGATCGGCCACGGCGAGACGATCGTGATTCCGTCGATCTGCCGCGAGCATGGTCCCCAGGTCGATTGGGAAGGCGAGTTGGCGGTCGTCATCGACCGTGATTGCCGCGACGTTCCGCGCGACGCGGCTCTTTCGTTCGTGCGCGGCTACGCCTGTGCCAACGATGTGAGCGCCCGCTGGTGGCAGAAGAACGGAAGCGGGGGGCAATACTCCCGCGGCAAGAGTTTCGACACCTTCTGCCCGCTCTCGGCGGTGGTCCCCGCATCGCAGGTCGGCGATCCGCAGCGTCTGATGCTTCGTACCCGCGTGAACGGCGTGACCATGCAAGAGGCCTCGACGGCGAGCATGCTCTTCCCCGTCGACTTCCTGATCAGCGAGCTCTCGCGCGGCCTGACCCTCGCTGCCGGCACGGTGCTTCTCACCGGCACCCCGTCGGGAGTCGGCTCGGCCCGCAAGCCGCCGGTCTTCCTGAAGCACGGTGATGTTGTCGAGGTCGAGATCGAGCGGGTGGGGCTTCTGCGCAATCCGGTGATTGAGGCCTAAGCAGGAACACCGCCGGAGGCAACAGCCCCCGGCGGTGTCATGGACGAGGATGTGTTGGCGTAGGCTGGGCGTCAGCCTGGGTTGCAGCCGAAGCCGCAACTCAGCCATGCTTGCACGTCAGCGCCATCGGTGTCGCCGTCGCCGTCAAGATCGGTGCAACATGCGATGCCATCGCAAGGCCCGAAGTGAGCTTGGATGAACGCCAGATCGGCGGTATCGACTGCGCCGTCGACGTTGACGTCGCAGGGGCAGTCTGCATTGCAAATCGGTGGCACGCACTCGCTTTCGCAGGCGAGCCACACGGCGACGTCGGCGGTGTTGACCGTTCCGTCACCGTTCAGGTCCTCGCAACAAGAGAGATCGCACGGTCCGAAGGCAGCAACGATTGCGTTGAGGTCCGCATCGTCCACAGCGCCATCGGCATTGACGTCGCAGGGGCAGGTCAGGCTGCAGCCGCCAGGAACGCAGCCGCCGCTGCACGTGAACCAGAGGAGCATGTCGGTCGCACCGACGATGCCATCTCCGTCGAAGTCCTCGCAGCAGGTCCCGTCGCAGGTGCCGAAGGAGTTCAGGATCTGCTGGAGGTCGATGTCATTCACCACCCCGTCCCCGTTGACGTCGCAGGGACAGGCTGGGTTGCACTGGACCGGACACGGGGCGCAGGCGAGGAACGCCGCGACGTCCGCCGCGTTGACTTCGGAGTCCCCGTTCAGGTCAGCGCAGCAGAAGACACCGAGGCCGGGGCAAGCGCCGAACGAGTTCTGGATGAAAAGGAGGTCCGCTTCGTTCACCTGTCCGTCGCCATTGACGTCGCACGGGCAGTCGGTCGAACAGTTGCCTGGGCCCGGGCCGCATGCGATGTCGTCGGAAAGGACCTCGATGTTGAAGACGCCCCAATCGATGTTCAGGCCGTTGAGCTTGAGCGTGAGTTCGGTGCCGCCTGCGACGGTCGCGACCGAACAGGTCACGGCGATCGGCGGAACGTGAGCCGCGTAGACGTTGGTGATGACCGAGCAGATCTGCTGGGCACAGGAGAATTCATCCGATCCCGGGTAGATCTCGATGCAGGGGATGTAGCAGTCGAAGCCAACGTAAGGATCGCCCGGTCCGGTCGCATAGTGGTGTGCGCGCGGCCAGATCGCGAACTTGGTCCCTGCTGCACAATCCCCGTTGATGACGACCTTGAGGGCGCCGCCGTCGAGGGTCCCGTAGAAGGAGCCGCTGATGCCGCTTCCTCGCTCGAGCTTGAAAGCGACCTCGGTCATGAGGCCGCCGGCGTCGGTGGACCAGCTCCACGGCTCGTCGCCGTAGCCGACGCCGGGCGTGAGTTCGCCGGGAAGTCCGCTGTCCCCGTCACCGAGCCCGATCATGACGAAGGTCGTACCTTGGGCGTTCGACGGTCCGACGCGTGCCTTGAGCTTGCTGCCGTCGACGCTGATCACCTCAAACGGAATCACGCCGCCGGCGTCGTTCATGCTGACCAGGCAGTAGTTCTCGACATTCGGATCGGGGAAGTGCCCGGCGAGGGAGACGATATCGCCCATCCCTGCGGTGGTCGGCTCAATCGAGTCAACCTCGAGGCAAGCAGCCAGTGGCCACGGCCCCCAGGCGCCGAGCATGCTTCCCAGGTCGGCTCCATCGACGCCGTTGATGCCATTGAAGTCGGCAGGATGTTCGCTCAATCCCCACGCGCCGAGCAGGATCGCAAGGTCAGCGGCGTTGACCTCCCCATCGGCGTTCAGGTCCTGTGGAACGCACCCAAAGCCGCTCCACCCGCCGGCGTGCGAGGACGCCACCGGCGCAAGCGAAGCCAATGCTGCGGCGATGCCGTGTGCGATCACCGACGAATTCAGACGCTTCCCGCCGAATTGCATGCTGCTCCAACGATCGCGTGTGATGGCCATGGTGATGACCTCCTTCGCGCGCCGTTGTATCGATGCAGCACAGCAATGAATAGCCCGAACTCTCCGTTTCGTTGAAAGTCGATCAACTCGATCAGGATCATCGGCGCGACGGAACCGGGTCGTCGCCGCACGGAGGTCCCCACGGATGACAACGACTGAGCCTTCGCAGTGTGAGGAAAGTCCCCCGCATCGCTCCGTGGATCCGAAGCGCTTCGATTGCGTAATGACTGCATGACGGAACGAAGCGGCAATGCCCGCCAAGCAGCGGGCCAAGCATCCATTGATACCCGCGCACGAAAGCAATCAGCACTCGGGCGATGAACCCGACGGGCCCGGCGCCTGCTGCCGAGGGGTGTCGACATCCGCCGGCGCAGCCGGTGTGGTCGGCGAGGCCGGCTGTCCGTTTCGATTGCGTTGACGGCGTTTCGTCCACAGGTGGTCCAAGGCCGTAAGGGCCTCGCTCAGGAGCGACCGGTAGGTTTCGAGGGGCAGTTCCTCATGCGGCCGGAGCGAGAGAACGACATCGTACGCCGATAGGAAGGTGGCTTGTTCGTGGCGAAAGGCCTCACGAAGGAGTCGCTTGAACCGGCTGCGCCGGACGGCGCCGCCCATGCGTCGGCCGATGGAGAGGCCCAGGCGCGATCGGCCGCCGACGGCAGGGATCGCGTTGGCGACGAGTGGCCCCCTCTCGACCCGGGCCTTGCCGGCGTAAACGGCGTCGAACTCCCGCTTGTGCTGGAGTCGCGACGCGCGCGGGAACCGAAACGGGCGGGGCGTGCCACTCATGCGTCGCGCTCCAACTCCTCGTGATAACGGCGCATCAACCGCTCGCGCGTCAGGACGCCTTCGACCCGACCTCGGGCATCGACGACCGCCAAGGCCCCAACACTGCCGGCGTTGAAGCGCTCGAGCGCGATGTCGAGGGAATCGGCATTGGTAAGGGTCGGAGCATCGGTGCGCATGATCTCGCTCACCTGCAGCAGGTTGAGGGCCTCACGATAGATCAGCGCGACGCGCAGCTCGTTGCCGCCGATCACGCCGATGTAGCGCTCGTCATCGCCGATGACGATGAAGTCCTCGACGCTGGTGCGCTCGGAGAGGATCAGCAGGCGATCGGCGGTGTCGTAAGGGCGAACGAAGACGCCCGGACCGAGGGTCACGTCGCGCACCGTGAGGCGCCGCAGAAGCGACGTGTCACCGCGAAGTCCCAGCCGCACGCCTTGAACGGCCAGTTCGGCGGTGTACACGCTCTCCCGCTCGAGGCCACGGGCGACCAGCGTCGAGACCGTTGCGGTCAGCATGAGCGGCAAGATCAAGCTGTAGTCCTGAGTGAGTTCGTAGACCAACAGGATGCCTGAGAGCGGGGCATGCATCATCGCCGCCACGGCACCGGCCATGCCGACCAGCGCGAAGTGGGCCGGCGTCGCCTGCGGCAAGAGCCCGGTGGCCTTGACGGCAATCCCGAACGCGGCGCCGGTGAGTCCGCCCATCACAAGTCCCGGTGCGAACAGTCCGCCCGAGCCCCCGGAGCCCAAGGTGAGGCAGGTCGCGATGATCTTGAGGCAAAGCCAGACGAGAATCACGAGGCCCAGTTGGCCACCGGAACTCTCACCGGCGGCTCCGAGGCTCATCGTGAAGAACGCCGGATCGGTGACCCGTTCGATGAGGCTGTAGCCGTTGCCCATGAAAACGGGCATGCCCGAGCCGCCGAACTTCATCGACGCGGCGATGTAGCCGGCGCCCAGCAGGCCGAGAGCCAAGCCGCCGATGGCCGGGCGCAACGGCTTCGGAACCCGCGAGTGTTCCGTGAGGGATTCGGCGGCCCGGAGCGAGCGGATGAAGATGACGCCGATCAGGCCGCAGGCAATGCCGAGGATGACGAATGCGGGGGCGGCACCGATTGTGAGGAGACCGCGCATCGTCTCCATGACATCCGGACTGACGCCGAAGAGCGGACGCCGGCTGCCGATGAGCGACTGGGTGGTCGCACTGGCGAGCACGCTGGCAACGACGATTGGCGCGAGGGTGCGGAGGGAGAAGTCGCGGAGGAGGACCTCCAGGGCGAAGAAGACGCCCGCGATCGGGGCGTTGAAGACCGCCGCGATGCCTGCTGCCGCGCCGGCCCCGACCAGTGTGGTCACCATCTCGCGATCCTGCTTGGCGAGGACGCCCGCGTTGGATCCGAGTGTCGCCCCGATCGTCACGATCGGCCCTTCCGGTCCGGACGAACCGCCCGTCACAATAGAGGCCGTCGAGGCGAGCCACTGACGAAGGGCCAGTCGAATGGGCAGTCGGGATTGGAGCCTCGCGACGGCATAGAGGACCATCGAGACGCCGTGCCCGCGAAGAGAGAGGGTCAGCAACCGGTTGATCAGGCCGCAGGCGAGTCCGCCCAGCGCAGGCACGGTTGCCGTGACGAGCAGGAGAAAGCCCGGATGCTCGCGAGACCACCGCTCGGCAGTTGCCTCCGCCCAGTGGATCGGCAGGATGAAGCCAAGGGCGACGACCCCCATGAAGGCCCCGAAGACGGCGGCGAAGGCCAATTGGGGCCAAGCCCGCCCCCCCGAGGAGGGCCCCATGGCCAATCCGGGTCGTCCAAGGACGTCTCCGGAGCCAACCGGCCCGACCCGTCCGGGGTCAGGTGGTTGGGAAGCGGGAGGGCTGGGGGAGGGAGTGACCATCAGGGGCCGAATGGGAGACTCGATCGCCTTTTCCACGACTGGTGGCGGCCGGAGCGGGGCGTCGCTATCATCCGGCGTTTCCCCTCCGAGGTGGGACGGTCGTCCGCACGGAGGGGTGATTTTTCTGTCTGCCTGTCCCGGCTGTCGGTCCCACACCCGTGCACGCGACCGGCACCGGCTTCGGCCGCGACCCCCGTCGTGACACGACCGCGGCTTCCGATTGGGCGTTCCATCGGGCTTTCATTCGGCACCTGCCGTGTCGTCCTCACCGACACCTTCTGCGATCCGACGAACATGATTGACGCCCTCAAGAGCGACTACATCGTCAACAAGTTGGGTGGCCGCTTCAAGCTGACCGCCCTCATCCAGCGCCGTCTCGGTGAGCTCATCGAAGGGGCTCGCCCACTGGTCGACCGCAACGGACGAAGCGATTTCGAAGTCGTGATCGAGGAGATCCTCCAAGAGAAGATCACCATCGATTTCGAGGCCAGCGGCATTCCGCTTCCGGGCTCGGAATACGCCGACAGGAAGGGCTGATGTACCGCGGGAATCCTGACGCTTTGACGCACCTCAAGGGTCGTCGTGTGGCGATCGGGATCGGCGGTGGCATTGCCTGCTACAAGATGGCATCGGTTGTAAGCGGGCTGGCCCAGGCTGGCTGCGATGTCCACGTCATCATGACCGAAGCGGCGACGCGCTTCGTGACGCCGTTGACCTTCGAGGCTCTCGCCGGGCGTCCGGTGCATCGCAGCATCTGGGATCAGGTCGACCAGAGCGACCCGCAGCACATTCGCCTTGCGACCGCGATCGACACCTGTCTCGTGGCCCCCTGCACGATGGACCTCTTGGCCAAGATGGTCCAGGGCATCGCCGACGACCCGGTGTCGCTCCTCATCGCCTCGATTGACCGACGAACCAAGCCGGTCTTGGTAGCTCCGAGCATGAACGAAGTCATGTGGCTCCAGCCAGCTAACCAACGGAACCTCCGTCAGGCCGAGGCCGACGGATATCGGATGCTGACCCCGGGAGTCGGATGGCAGGCATGCCGGGCGAATGGACCGGGGCGATTGCCCGAGCCGGACGAACTGATCGAGGCCGTTGCGGAATCGCTCGGCTGGCGCGAGTGAGCCCGTGGCGCTTGCCTGTCCTCTCTCGTAGGGTAGGGTGAAGCCTGACGGGTTCGGTCTCGCTCGTGCGGCGACGCCGACCTCGCCGAAATCAGATCCCAATTGGGGGCTCTGCCGCATCGGTGCGGCGGCCCGGTTCGTATGGTCTGTGGGACCAAGCCGGAAGCCGCGGCCCCATCCATTTCTTAAGGCTTCCCATGTTGGGATGTTCCTTGCGTCGCATCTCGAAAGGTGCGACCTGAGCCTCCCGCAAGGCCCGCGACCCGTGGGCAAGGACAATTCGCGATGCCAGAGTTTCGTCGTCTCGCCGCGTTGACGGTCGTGTCTGCCTGCGTGCTGACCACGCTCGCCACTCTTTCGACCGCCGCCGATCGCCCCAACGACCCCAAGGGGAAGATGGAACGCCCGGGCAACGCGCCGTCGACCGTTTCGACCAATGTGGGCGATGAGAGCCGCGGTCGCGACGCGAGCGACAGCCGCCTGCATCCGATCGTCACGGCGATCCCGATGACGACGACATTGAATGGCCAGATCGATCTGGTGCAGGGCGAGGGCAGCGGCGGTGTCGCAGGCAATTGCCCGCCAACCGTCAGTACCCTGACCAACGCCAGCTTTGAGGGCGGCACCTACGTTGTGCAAGGTGGCTTCGCCGAGCAGGAGATGGCTGGTGCGAGCTTCACGATCGATGCCTCGAACTTTCCGATCCGGATCGACCTCGCGGAGATGATCTTCGCGACCAGCGGCGCGACTGTGACCACGACCACCAAGTGGTCGATTCACTTCTTCGAAGGCACGCCTGCGACGGGCCAGGAGATCGCCAGCTTCGCGTCGGACGGCAAGATCCTCCCGCACCTGGTCATCCCACCGGGAACCAACGGCGTGAACATCCAGTTCTCGATAGATCCTGGCGACCCCGAGCAGATCGTCATCCAGGACAACGGTTCGCACACCTTCTCCTTCGCGTATCGGATTGACGACCACAACAACCAGACCTCGAATCCCTGCTTGGTCGAGCCGCCGGCGACATCGAATGCCTTCCCGACCACCGACGTCGGCGGACTTCAGAATCCGACCAAGAACTGGCTCTATGCCGTGAACTGCGGCCCCTTCGGCTGCCCGGCGGGCTGGCATTCCTTCAATCAGCTTGGGCTCTGCATGCCAAGCGGTGACTGGGTCATGCGCATCACCTGGTCTCCCTTCATCTGCGAGGCCCAGGGCGGCTGCTGCCTGCCTAACGGCGACTGTTCATTCGGTTCCCAGGCGGCCTGCCAGAGCCAAGGCGGCACCTATCTGGGCGACAACGTGAGCTGCGGTTTCGGGGCTTGCGATGACGCGACCGTCGCGTGCTGCTTCGCCGCGACTGGCGGTTGCCTCAACCTCCTGCCCGAGACCTGCGCAGCGGCCGGCGGCGTTCCGGGACCGACGGGGTCCAACTGCACCGGTTACGTTTGCTTCCCGACCGGTGCCTGTTGCCTGCCCAATGGCAATTGCGTCGGGCCGGTGAGCCCTGAGACCTGTGCAGCCCAGGGCGGCGTCTTCCAAGGTAACGCCACCACCTGTGCCCAAACGAACTGCCCGGCACCGACCGGGGCGTGCTGCTTCTCGACGGGCTTCTGCCTTGTTCTGAAGGAAGCCGATTGCCTCCTGACCGGTTCGACCTGGGCCGGAGCGGGCACCAACTGTGCCGATGGCAACAGCAACGGCTCGGCCGATGCTTGCGAGGTCGGCAACCCCGCTGACCTGAACAACGACGGAACGGTCGACGCCAGTGACTTGGCGATCCTGTTAGGCGCCTGGAACAGCGCCGGCGGTATAGCGGACCTCAACGATGACGGCATCGTGAACGCCGCCGACTTGAGCATCCTGCTCGGCGCCTGGGGTTGATCGCGGTCGGAGCGACGGGCTCACCGGATCCGCTTGAACATCCTCCGCAATGAGAGAGGGCCTGGTCCGACGTCGCGTCGGATCAGGCTCTTTTCTTTGTGTGATGCCCTAGTCATCGGGCCGCCGGCCGTCGTTGCATCACGCGGCGTCGCGCTTCGGGCAGCTCGTGAAGCAACCCATCCGAACCGCATTGCGCAACAGGTCGCGCGTCGAGACGATTCCAACCAACGCGCCACTGTCACTCACCACCGGAAGGCAGGAGATGCCCCGCTCCAGCAGGATCTTCGCGGCGTCGACCGCTTCGACATCAAAGCGCACCGTCTGGACGTTGCGCGTCATGATCTGGTGGACGCGCTTCTTGAGCGTCGCGGCGTCGATGGAGCGCTCGGAGTTCGTACCCATGAAGGGGGACAGATGCCGCAGCACGTCGCGGTCGCTGATGATGCCGACGATGCGATTGTCCTCCAGGACGACAACATGGTGGATCCGACGCGACGAGAGGAGATCGCGCACCACATCGAGCGTCTCATCCATGTGCGCGCAGATGACGTGCTTGGTCATGACCTCGTTGACGAGCATGGCAGACTCCGACGGCGAAAGGGCCTGAACGCGGGCACGACCGGGTGCCTCCACGTTCTCGGTCGGCTCGAATCGCCCGAGAATCCGGTGGTTTCCGCGGAGAGGACCGGAGTCCCGCTTCTCGGACCCGCCTGTCTCAAGGCAGGCGCGCGGCGAACCCCAGCCGTCGGGCCTGCTCGACGAGGTCTGCCGTGGTGATCGCACCATCGGCGTCGAGGTCGGCCCGGCGGGCGAGGTCGTCGCTGTCTCTTCCCATGGCCTGGAACATGACCACGAGATCGAACACGCCTGTGAACCCATCACCGTCGATGTCAACCGGAGCCGGAGGCGCCGCGTCTTCGTCGAGGGGCCGGGTGAGGTACACGGAGCATACCTGAGCAGTTGTCCGGAGGCGTGAGGAATCGAGCGGAACCGGCGTTCCATCTCCTTCCTGTTCTGTCACTGCTTCGAATGCACCTCGTAGCTCGTTTGCCGCGAGCACCGGAATGCAGAGGGTCGTCCGGTACATCGCATCTGCGATGGGGTCGTGTGGAGGATCCAGATGTTCGATGACGAGTGTCCCGGCAAGCTGAGCGATCCCGGTCACGATGATGAGGTCACTTCGCCCTTCGGAAACTCGGATGACCACCCGGTCACACGACTCAAGCAGCAGGTCCCCATCAATGAGGAGAAGGCCGGTGCGCTCGTCGGCGCGGATGACGCGAGGTGTCGGGACGGCTGAGTCGCCTGGCGTGGGCAGGGGGGTCGGTGACGCTGAGGAGTGGTCATCGGTCGCAGCACCTGAACCTCGGGGATCCCCGCGTGTTCCGGGAGCGGCGCCTGTCGTCGGGGCGGGGGTGGTCTCACGGCCGTCGATACGATCGGCCATCGAGCTCCCGTCCTTCCCGTTGAGCGCCTCGCTGGCCGCCTGCTGATCGCCGCCGGGGCACGGTCCCCACGCCCCCAGCAAGATGGCCACATCGACGGCGTCGACGTTCTCGCCGCCGCTGATGTTCGCGCAGCATCCGGGGCACGCTCCCCACGCTCCGAGAACGAGGGCAAGATCCGTCGCATCGACGATGCCGTTGTTGTTCACGTCGGCAACGCAGGTGTCGGAGGAGACCACGTACTCGGCCGTCGTCACCGTGACGTTGTCGCACGCGTCGGAAACCGAGAAGGTGATGACGTGGTTCCCGATGCCGAGGAGGGTCCCGGGTGTGGGCGACTGCAGCACCGTCGGCTCAAGGCAGTTGTCGACGGCAGAGAGGGTCTCGCGCAAGTCGGGAAGTACGGCGGTGCCGCATTCTGCCTGAGCGGAGCCGCCGGGGGGCGGCGAGGTGATCTCTGGGGCCGAGAGATCAATGACGGTAAACGTCTGCACCCGCTCGATGGCGTGGCCACAGGCGTCGGCGGCCCGGTAGGTTCGGCTGACGAGCAGGGGTGATGCAACGCAGCCACTGCCGCCGTTGAACGTGTCGCCCTCGTGGGTCACGACGACGGCCGGGTCGCAGGTGTCGCTGGCCACAACGAGAGCCGTATCCGGCGCGGGAAGATCGCCGATGCACTCCAGCGTCGCGTCGGCGGGGAACGAATCGATCGTCGGGTCTGCCGAATCGATGACGGTGAACACCTGGGCTTGGGTGGTCGCGTTCCCGCATGCGTCGGTCGCCCGGTAAGTGCGAGTGACGACCAAGGGTGACTCGGGGCAGCCGTTGCCGCCATTGCTGACGTCCCCTACGTGGGTGATGGCCACACCCCCGCCGCAGCCGTCGGTGGCGGTCAAGGCACCGGGGTTGGCGGGTGGAACGTCGCCCGGGCAACCGAGCGACTGATTTGCCGGGAAGCCGACGAAGCTCGGGGCGGTGACGTCGATCACCAGGAAGATCTGGGTTTCCTCGGCGAAGTTCCCGCTTCCATCGGTGGCCCGGTAGGTGCGGGTAACGACGAGCGGACTGGCGGCGCAGCCGGCGCCGCCATTGCCGGCGTCGCCCTGATGCGTGATCGTGATCGGTCCGCAGGCATCGGTCGCGGTGACGAGCGACGTGTTGGGGGCCGGAATCTGGCTCGGGCAACCCAGCGAGGCGTCGTCAGGGAAGCCGATGATGACCGGGGCCGTCACGTCGTGAACGGTCACGATCGCCTGGCAGGTCGAGCTGTTCTGGGCATGGTCCCTGACCGTCAGCGTGACCATGTTCGGTCCAAGGTCGGCGCAGGTGAAGCTCGACGTGTCGAGCTCGAGCGACGCCACCTCGCAATTGTCGCTGCTGCCGTTGTCGATCATCGCGGGGGTGATCGTCGCGTTGCCCGCGGCGCTGAGGTTGACATCGATGTTCTTGCAGAGCGCCGTCGGTGGAACGCTCTCGATCGTCACGACGATCGTGTTGCCGACCTTCGCGGCGCTGGCCACGCAGTCGGGGTACCCGAGGACATCGACCGACGTGTATCCGCCGTTGAGGGTCGCGGCGGTGGCGACGGTGAAGCTGTCGCCGCCGTGTGGCACAAAGCCGTCAACGAAACTCAGGCGGAGCGTGCCCGCTGCCGTGATGGTTCCGTTTCCGACCAGCCGGTCATGCTGCGATCCCGGGGTCAGTCCGCCGAGCTCGATGTCGAGGGTGCTGGTCGCGTTCTGCGTGACGGTTCCGGTGATCGTGAATTGACCCGGCGAAAGCCCGGGCGCGATCGTGCCGCCGGTTTGGCTGACCGAACCGGTGAGCGTTCCGGTTCCGCCAAGCACGCCGCCCTGCAAGGCGACAGAGCCGGAGGTCTTGGTGAAGCTGCCTCCGGTGATGAGCGTCGCGCCGGCCGTCTGGGTATAGGAACCGGTGACCGCGATCGAACCGCCGGTCACGCTCATGGTGCCGGCGTTCGTGAAGGGGACACTCATCGTGGTGACGCCGCTCGACTTGTCGAAGGTGCCCTCGTTCAGGAAGGTGTTCGTGCCCGCGGCGATCGCGAACGTCGCGCTCGCGGACGCGTGGAAGACGCCTCCCGGCAAGATGTGCATCGAGGCGTTCTGGAAGTTGATCTGGGCGCCGGTCCATTGCACCTCGCCGCCGACATCCACCGTCCGGCCGCTGATCAGGTTGGGCGTCGTCCCTAGGGTGAGGGTCGCGCCAGCGGGAATGGTGGTCGTTGCCGCACCGTTCAGGTTGGCTCCCGCAAGCGTCAGCCCGTTGGGAAAGAGCTGGTCGCCCGTGCCGCCGAGCGCGCCGGTGACCGTGAGAGCGGGAAACGTCTGTGACGCGTTGACGTTGAGCGTTCCGGCGAGCGGACTGAGCAAGGCGGCAACCGGGAAGCCATTGTTGAGCGTGACGGTCGAACCTGAAAGGACGCTGAACGTCCCGCTCGGAGCAAACGTCCCGCTCGGGAAGGACTGGGTGCCGTTATTGAACTGGATCAGCCCGGGGCCGGTGAGAGCAGATCCCGGAGCCCAGGTGCGGGTCGAGTTCACAACGAGCGTCGCACCGGCACCGACGTCAATGATGCCGTTGTTGGTTCCGGAGCCATTGAGGGTCAGACTTCCGCCGTCGAGGTCAATGGAGGCGTTGTTGGTGAGGGCAACGTTGATCGAGCTGGACGCTGCGGACTTGGCGATCGTGCCGTCGTTGACGATCGTGTTGACGCCGGCCGAAACGGCGAGAACCGATGGGGCCTCCACATGGAAGACCCCAGCCGGGAGAATGTGCATCGAGCTGCTGTTGAAGTTGATCTGAGCGGCGCTCCACACCACCTCGCCGGCGACATCGATGCTGCGGGAGACGACGGAGTTGGTGGAGGTGTGGAAGAAGAGCGTTGCTCCGCTGGGAATCGTGGCGGTGGCCGCACCCGAGAGGGCGCCGCCGGCAAGCGTCAGTCCGCTTGGAAAGACGAAATTGCCCGAGCCGGCGAGTGTGCCGGTCACGGTGACGGCGGGGAAGGACTGATCCACGTTCACGCTCAGCGTGCCGGCGACCGGGCTGGCGAGCGTGTCAGGGGCAAATCCAGCGTTCAGGGTCACGTTCGCGCTGCTGTTGATCTGGAAGCTTCCGGCCGGGGTGAAGGCGCCGGAAGGGAAGACTTGGGAACCGCTGGTGAACACGATTGCCCCTGCACCCCCGAGCGTCGAACCGGCGTTCCACGTGCGGCTCGTGAGGAAGTACAGGGTCGCGCCTGCGGCCACGTGAAGGCTTCCACTGTTCGAACCGGAGCCGGAGATCGTCAGCGAGCCGCCGTCAATCTGGACGACGCCGTCGTTCGTGAATGGAATGCCGATCGTGCCAGCACCGCTCGACTTGAGAATGGTGCCCTCGTTGAGGAGCAGATTGGCGCCGGTGGCCACGGCCAACGTCGAGGACGCGTTGGCGTGGAAGACCGCATCCGGAAGGACGTGCAGCGTGACGTTGCTGCAGTTCACCTGACCCGCGTTCCATTGGATCTCGCCGGCCACGTCGATGTCCCGCGATGCGATCGAATTCGTATTCGTGTCGAAGGTAAGGGTCGCTCCCACCGGAATGAGAGCGGCTGCCTCTCCCGAGAGGTTGCCGCTCGAGAGCGTCAGGCCGCTGGGAAAGGTGAAGTCACCCGTTCCGGTCAGGGTTCCGGTGACGGTGACGGCGGGGAAGGTTTGGTCCGCCTGGAGGTTCAGCGTGCCTGCGACAGGGCTCGCCAATGTCGCGGGGGCGAAGGCGCTGTTCAGGGTGACGTTCGTGCCGCTGTTGACCAGAAAGCTTCCGTTGGGGGCGAAGGTGTCGGCCGGGAAGACCTGCGTGCCACTGTTGAAGACGATCTGCCCGGAGCCGCCCAGCAGGGAGCCGACACTCCACGTTCGGGCAATCGCGACGGAGAGCGTTCCGCCTGCATTGACCTCAATCGACCCGTTGTTCGCTCCCGAGCCGGCCAGCGTTAGTGTTCCGCCGTTGACCTGGATCGCCCCATTGTTGGTCAGGGGGACCGTGATCGAGCTGGACGCGCTTGACTTGACGAGGGTGCCATCGTTGATGAAGGCATTCGTTCCGCTCGCCTGAACCAACGCCGCGGCGGGTGCATCCGCATGGAAAACGCCCCCCGGCAGGACCTGGATCGACGCGTTGCTCATGTTGAGCTGTGCTGCCGACCACAGGGCGGTGCCGGCGATCAGGACGCTGCGCGACGTGATGGCGTTGGTGCTCGTCGTGAACGCGATGGTGGCGCCGGCGGGGATCGTGACCGTCGACGCTCCGGAGAGGACGCCTGTCGAGAGCGTGAGGCCGCCGTTGAGCACAAGGTCGCCGGTCCCGGTGAGGGTGCCGGTGACGGTGATCAGTCCGTTGATCGTCGAGGGGCTGGCGACGTTGAGGGTGCCCGAGACGGTGATGTTCTCACTGGAACTCAGCGTGTTGCAGAGAGCCGTGCCGCTGGGAATCGAGATCGTCTCGGTTGAGCCGAGGATGTTGATGATCACGTCGTCCGCTGCGGTCGGCAGTCCGTCGGGGTTCCAGTTGGCGGCGTTGTTCCACGAGAGGTTGCCGCCGCCGCCGTCCCAGGTTTTCTCGGCTGCCGTCGCCTGTGCGCTGATGCCAGCGGTGAGGAGAAGCGTGCAAAGCGAGCGACGAGCGGTAGCGGCAAGGTCCATGGTTCAGCTCGAGGAGGGAAGTGACAGCAGTGGAATACCAACGCCCCGGCCTGCAAGCAGGTCTTTGAACTGGTGGGCTGCCAGGCGCTCTCTGCACAACTGGCTGGCGGTGTGGTCGGTTCTCCTGAAGCCGACCGACCCCATCAGCATGTCCCAATCCAAAGCCCCCAGCGTCGGCAAAAACGGCCGAATGGGGTATGTGCCTCAAGCGAGCGACCGAGTATTCGACGACCTTCCTTCCGTGAGGAGGTCCTCAGCGAGCAGGTACTGTCTCGCGACAACGAGGAGGCCCTATGAAAGCCGTTCTGTTCGCGCTGCTGGCCGGTGTGTGCTGGGGAGTGGGGGAAGTCTGCACGAAGAGCGTGCTGCATTCGAAGGAAGTCGGCCCGCTCACCGCCATCGCCGTGCGATCGCTGGTCGGGCTGCCGCTCATCTGGTTGGTCTGGTTCATCGCCAAGGACGGCATCTTCGGGTCGTCCCCTGAGCCTAAGAACTGGCTGAGCGCGGACAAGGCGGTGCTGGCGAAGCTGGTCCTTGGGTCCGGTGTATTGGCAGGGGCAGCGGCCATGGTGGCCTTCTATCTGGCGTTGAAGTTCGGCCCGGTGTCGCAGGTCAAGCCGATCGCCTTCTGCGTTGCGCCAGCGGTGGCGGTGATTCTGGGTTGGACCGTGCTGCGCGAGCCCTTCGAAGTCCGCAAGGCGATGGCGGTCGCCCTGATTCTCACTGGGGTGGTGCTTCTGACCGGAGGAACGACAACGGCGAAGCCGGAGGTCTCGTCGGCGGCAGACGGTCAGGGATCGTGAGTGGCCTTCCCGCGAATCGCATGCACACTCTGTCGGAAGGAGCACTCGGCATGTGTCGCACGGGCGGGCGAACGAGCAGTCTGATCAGGGCGTGCATACACGCGGCGATCGCGTGCCTTGGTGGTGCGAGCGTGGCACCAGCGGCGGTTGCCCAATCGGTGGCCGCCCTTCGCTTTCACGGGACCGGGACAGACCAGCAGGACCGGGTCCGCATCGCGATTGACGACAACAGCCGAGGGCCCGACGGGAGCACGGTGTGCGACGTGGGGGTTGGATCGTTCACGATCGAATTCTGGGTGCGCGGATGGCTCGTCGACAATGCCACGCCCAGTTTCGGCGGCGATGTCGAGGTGAGTGGCCCGGCGTGGATTGACGGGAACATCGTCGTCGACCGGGATATCTGGGGCAGCTCCGATGCCGATTGGGGCATTTCGCTCGCCGGAGGTCGGGTGCGTTTCGGCACGGGCCGCGGGGATCCTCCGAGCGGGAACGACACCGAAAGCACGATCGAGGGAAGCGTCATGGTGCTCGATGGCGCTTGGCATCACGTCGCCTGCGTGCGCCAGGTCGCGACAGGTCGCAAGCGCATCGTGGTGGACGGCGACCTCGACTTCGAATCGCAGGTGTTCCTGTCCAACGACAACATCAGCTATCCGAACGGCGGTGTGGCCAACTCGGTGACGCCATGGAACCCGTACCTCGTGCTCGGCGCCGAGAAGCACGATGCCGGCCCCGACTATCCGTCGTTGGACGGCTGGTTTGACGAGCTTCGCATCTGGTCGATCGCCCGCGAGCCGCTCGCGATCGCCGAGGATCGAGCCAAGGTGCTCCCGGCCGGTACGCCGGGGTTGGTCGGCTCCTATCGCTTCGAGGAGGGCGGCGGTACCGCGATCGCCGACACGAGCGGATCAGGCGGGCCGCAGGGACTGCTGATCGCCGGCGTGCCCGGCAACGGCGAATGGGCGTTGGCGAGCGCGAATCCGACGAACACCGCGCCCATCGCCAGCTCGCTGCTGGGCGACCTCAATGGTGATGGGACCGTCAACGGAGCGGATCTCGCGTTGCTGCTTGGAGCGTGGGGCGCGTGCAGCGGCTGTTCGGCGGACCTGGACGGAAACGGCATCGTCGACGGAGCTGACCTTGCGACGGTGTTGGGGGGCTGGACGAGCTGACGGGAACTTCGCTGGAGCGCCGCACCTCGGACGACCTGAGAATCGAGGAGGTGTGGCGATGGGTCACAGCGTTCTGGTGTTGGCCAGGGGTTTGATCGGGATATCGGTGGTCGGCGCAGCCTTGACGAGCTGTGCGAACGAGCGTGTTGCGTGGGAGCGACTTGACGCAGGGGCAGCTCGCCCTCTCGGAATCTCCGACGGCGGACGCCCGGGCATATGCACGAGCGGTCGAAGCAAAAGACACCTTGGCGCTGAGGCTGATGGGGGCGCTTGGCGAGGCCGTTGGCACGCCCTCTGACCAGGCCGAAGGTCGAAGCGGCGGCCCCGCCGGGGCAATCGACGTTTGCCGAACGCAGGCCCCACGGATCGCCGCCGAGGTCGCCCAAGAATCAGGCGTACGAATCGGGCGAACCGGCGTTCGTCTCCGCAATCCTGCCAACGCCGCACCCGCATGGGCCGCGCCGCTCCTCGCTACAAGGCCCACGGCACCCCAGGCATTGCGCGCTCCCGACGGTACCCTCGGCGTGATCTTGCCGATTCGTTTGGGGTCCATGTGCGTCGCCTGCCATGGGCCGGCCGACACCTTGGCAGCGGACGTTCGAACTGCTCTTGCAACGCACTACCCGGCCGACCAGGCGACAGGTTTCCAGGACGGAGATCTCCGCGGCTGGTTCTGGATCGAAGTGCCGCCGAAGAGCGAGGGATAGTGTTCCTCGTTCCGTTTGGGCTATCAGGGTGAGCCTCGACTCGAGCTCGGCGAGAGCCGCAGCCATCTCGCGGCGAAACCCAGTGGTCGAAGTGTTGGCGCCCCCGGAACGACGCTCACCGCGGAATGCAGCAAGGGCCCCCGGCTTGCCGGGGGCCCTTGCTGCGTTCAGCGGAGACCGCTAGACGAGGTTCGATCAGTGTTGTTGGAGCGCATCGAGGCCTTCTTCAAGGACAACCCGGCCTGGGAGTGACCGTTGTGACCCTTCCCCGCACGCTTCCCGGTGCGGGGATACCCGTCGTTGGCTGCTTCGTGAGATGCAGCAATGGTTTAGCGTCGCGTGAGCGTCGCGTTCGACCCCAGACATCGGCTGGTTTTCTCACGACTCACGGGCACTCCGTCGCTCACGCTCCGTCGGCCAAACCAGCCTCACTCGGAGCCCTCACGGGCTCCTCGTCCTTGTGGTGAGCCACGGTGTGGCTCTCTGACGGTTGCATCGCCAGAGCGATGCTGGATTCGGAGAGGGTCTCACCTGTGTTCACCGGGGGACAGAATTCGTTTTCTGTTCTGTAGTTTGTAATGGCTTCGAGCTGCTTCTCGTCTCAGTTGGAGTGTTGTCGCGGGGCGGCACTGATGAGCCCGTCCGCGACGAGACGTGCGGCCTCATCTCTCGTCTTCAAGCAAGGTCCCACTGCCCCATCGGCTCGCGAAACCACGGCGGCATGCCGATGCGCGGACTGGAGTCTTGCTTGAGCACATGAACAGCGATGGCGTCACAATCGGCTTGCGGGAGGTAACCGTACGGGAAGATCGCCTTGTGGGATTGATACAGGATCTTGATGCCTTTGAGGCACAGTTCGTGCTGTTCGAGTCGGGCGAATAGATCCGAGTGGAACGGATAGAACCGAGACTTGTGCCTGAAGTCGCTCACGATGACGCACATGTACCGGGCAGGCTTTAGGACGCGACACCGATTCGCTCCGCCGCGTCTTTGAGCTGGTATTCCATGTTGCTGCCCTGAGACGTATCAACCCGTATCGCTCCACATCATACGAACTTTCCCCAAACGAGCAACTGGTGTTCGCTCGGACCCGAAAAAGTCGCGCCGACTGCCGACCTCGTAGCTGGTCACCCATTGCTGAGCGATGAGAAAATGAAGAGGAAGCCGACTACTGCCGCGTCCTGTTATAGGACGTTTGTCCTATAGGATGGCATCTCCTCTTGGCTTCACGTTCGAGCAAAGAGTCGCCAAGAGTCAGACTGCTTTCCCCAACCCGTGTTCTCCTCTGGAAGAATCTGTCCCCCGGTGAACACAGGTGAGACCCTCTCCGAATCCAGCATCGCTCTGGCGATGCAACCGTCAGAGAGCCACACCGTGGCTCACCACAAGGACGAGGAGCCCGTGAGGGCTCCGAGTGAGGCT
>JAEUIU010000018.1 GCA_016795065.1 Phycisphaerae bacterium | reverse complement strand
CTCCAGCGTCACGTTCTGTTGCTTCGCGTTGCTGCCCTGCCGAACGATGACCTCGTAGCCGAGGTCCTTCGTCTCGCCCGCCGCGACCGAGGTCGTGAACTCCGGCGTGCGGTAGTCAAAGAGCGTCGGCGAGAGAGCGCTCACGAAACGCACGTCGCCGTCGAGACCGAAGCGCCACGCCACCGTGATCGGTTCGCTGCGGTAGTTCCGGACCCGCTCGACGCGCTTGGCGTGGTCGTCCCAGCCCGCCATCGCGTAGCTCGGGTCGATCCGGTCGCCCTTGGTCGGGCTGAGGAGCTTCTCGTCGTTTCCGCGCCGGAACCAGAACTCGTCGCGGGAGCGCTCCATCACCAGCCGCTCGAGAATCACCTGCGGGTCGCGGCCGAGGTTGAACTCGAACTCCTGCCCGATCGGGACGTACTTCGTCTGGAGGAACGCGAGGACGCTCAGGCCGTCGTCGGAGGTGCGCCGGAAGAGCCGCACCGCGCCGTCGGGCAAGGGCGACGTTCCCAGCGTGCTGGCCGTGTCGTTCCGCACCAGGAACATGCGCACCAGCTCCTCGCCGTACTCCTGCGGGCGGTAGCGGTACTCGATGCGGAACGGGACCTTCTTCCCCTCGTCGGGGGCGAAGAGGCGCATCCGCTTCGACCAGCCGTTCCTGACCGTCTCCTCGCCCGGCACCGCAAAGAGGAAGTACTCCGAGAGGCCTTCCTTCACGATCTGCTTGGCTTCGAGGTTGTCAACGGCCTTGGCAAATCCTAATGAAACACCGCCGGCACTTTGTCCATCAACATCGAGCCCCGTAAGCCCGTCCTCTGCCACTCCGAATCTCCGGCTCTGCCATGGGAATTGGAGCTTGTCGTTGCCACCCTTCGCCAGCTCTTCAATGGTCTCCACGAGGTTGATCGTGCCAACCACCATCCGCACGCTGGCGTTCTCGTAGTCCTCGCCCGAGTTGTTGGTGATGGTGACGAACCCGTCGAATTGCAGCGATTGCTCGGCGCTGTCCGCAAACGCAACGTAGTCAGCAGCCCACGAGATGCCGCTTGTGAAATAGGTGATCCGCGCCGAGAGCGCGAGGTCGCTTTCGGCGTGAATGGTCCAGTAGAGCGTCTGCGGGCGATCATCCGGAAAGCGGGCGTCGACGACCTCGGCATCTCCCATGTGACCCGGGAACTCAAGACCGACACTGGTCGGATCGATGCGCGTATTGGCCCATGAGAACTGAAGCTGGTTGTCGCCCTTGCGGAGCGTGACCTCGCGCGTCTCGCGTACCAGCGTCAGGTCCACACCGTTGTAGATCGTGAGCTGGACCGAATCCCGCTGCGGCACCGTCGACATATCGATGTTCTGGGCGCCGGCAAGCCGCGCCGAGAGAATCGCAAACGCCATCAGGTGCAGCAGGCGGCGACCGATCATCGAGTCTCCTCCAGCGTGACGTGCTGTTGCTTCACGTTGCTGCCCTGCCGGGCGATGACCTCGAATGCCAGGTCCTTGGTTTCGCCGGCAGCAACCGTTGCGGTGTACTCGGGCGTTCGATAGTCAAACAATGTTGGCTTGAGGGAGCTACGAAAGACCAGGTCGCCGTCGAGGCCATATCGGAACGCGACGGTGATGCCCTCACCCCGGTAGTTGCGGATGCGGTCGACTCGCTTCGCGTGGTCGTCCCATCCGGCCATCGCGTAGCTCGGGTCGATCCGGTCGCCCTTGGTCGGGCTGAGGAGCTTCTCGTCGTTTCCGCGCCGGAACCAGAACTCGTCGCGGGAGCGCTCCATCACCAGCCGCTCGAGAATCACC
>JAEUIU010000012.1 GCA_016795065.1 Phycisphaerae bacterium | reverse complement strand
ACCGGCGAAGTCGATTACATCCTCGTCGCGAAGGGCGTTTACCAGCCCGACCGCGGCACCGGCGCCCGAGCGATGGCGTTCGTTCTGGTCGATGGCACCGAGGTCCATGGCGGCTTCGACGCCACCGAGAACGACATCGTTGAGGCCGACCACGACCTCAACGTCACAACGCTGAGCGGCGCGATCGGTGGCGCTGGCAACGCCGACAATTCTTTCCATGTCGTTGTGGCCGATGCCGTTGGGCCATTCACGCGACTTGAAGGTTTCGTCATTCAGAAGGGATTTGCTGACGGCGTCCCGGCGCTCTTCCAGGATCGCGGGGCGGGCGTGCTCGCTCTGAACGCAGGACCGGTGATCCGCGATTGCTGGATTCGCCAGAACGAGTCAACAGGGTCGGGCGGAGGCGTGTATGGCTTCCAGAGCATGCTCTCGATCCAGAACTGTCGCCTGAACCTGAACCTCGCCGGCGGTAACGGCTCGGCGGTCGCCTTCTGGGGCGGACTCTCTGGCATCGCCAACTCGCTGATTCACGGAAATGACCACGCCGGCGACGGTGCGGTGAGCCTTGTGACCAACGCGGCGGCCCTCATCGTCAACACGACGATCGCCGACAACGTCTCGACCGCGTCCGGCAATGGCGGCGTCTACGTCGGCCCGACGGCTTCGGTGACGCTTCGCAACGACATCCTCTGGAAGAACCAGGGCACCTTCGGCTCGAACGAGGCGCAGCAACTCGCCGGCGGCGGCGTCGTCGACATCGCCGCGACGCTCCTCCAAGGCTGGTCCGGGTTCTTCGGCGGACCGGGCAACGCCGGCGCTGACCCGCTCTTCGTCGATCCGGTGGGACCGGACATGACCCGCGGCACCGGCGACGACGACTACCACCTCCGGCCGACCTCACCCGCCATCGACAACGCCTTGAGCAACCTGCTTCCGGCCGACGTTTTCCCGCTCGACCTTTCCGGCGACGCCCGCTTCGTCGATGACCTCGGCACGGCCAACATGGGTGGCGGTCCGGTCACCTACCTCGATCGCGGCTGCTTCGAGTTCCAGGGCTCACCCTGCCCAAGCGACCTCAACGCCGACGGCATCACCAACGCGATGGACCTCGCCATCCTGCTCGGAGCTTGGGGCACCAGCGGCCCGGCCGACCTCAACGGTTCGGGCAGCGTCGAAGCGGCTGACCTGGCCATCCTGCTTGGCTCGTTCGGGCCTTGCTGAGTGGTGCTTGCGAAGGGCCGACCGCAGATCTCGCCCCCGCCGAACCGTTCCGGATCGGCGGGGGTTTGTTTGTCTCAGCAGTTGAGCCTCAATCCCACGCCCCCAGCAGAATCGCCAGGTCGCTCGCATTCACCTGTCCGTCGCCGTTGAGATCGGCTTCACAGCCGCGGCAGGGTCCCCACGCCCCGAGAAGGACCGCAAGATCGCTGGCGTTCACCCGGCAATCGCCCTCAGGCGGTGCAATGTCCGCTGCGGCGCCCTCCTCGAGCGTGAAGCTGTAGTTGTTGGCGATGAAGACGTTCCCGACGCTGATGACATAGGTACCGGTTTCCGGCAAGGCGAATCGTCCGGGCGGCACGCCGCAGATCAGTTCGTCGGCGAAGAGCACCGCGCCGCTTGGCGTGGTCGCCGACCAGAGCGTGTTGCACGGTCCGTTGTGGGGGTTGAAGCAGACCAGGTCGCCCTCCACCGCGCTGAAGCTGTAGCGGTCGATGGAGAATGGCTCCTCGATCGTTCCCGCGCCGCGACCCGGGAATCCAGGCGAGACCGTGTCGCCAATCGCGATCACGAATTCCTGCGGGACATCCAGCAGATGGATAACGCCGGAGTACGTTCCGACCGTGTCGCCCACGCCATGCACCGTCAGGCTATGGACTCCGCTCTCGGTGATGAGGTGCTTGCTCGGTGCGGCACACAGGAGCACTTCGCTGAAGAGCACCGCGCCCGAGGGGGCGGTGAGCGTCCAATGGATGTTGCAGGACCCGCCGAGCGGATGTTGAACAATCTCCTGGCCGGCGGTAAGCGAAATCGCATACACATCGACGGAACCGTTTTCCTCGATGTTCCCTGCGCCGCGAGCGGGCACGCCGTTGGAGATGATCTCTTCCGGGGCGAGCACGAACTGTTGCGGCGGGTTGACATTGGTCAGGGTGAACGAATAGCCACCAACGACGCCAAGCGTGCTGGAGACCGTGACGGTGTACAGCCCGACCGTATCAAGCGTGAACTGACCGGGGTCGCCGCACAGGATGCCGTTGGAGAAGACAAACGACCCGTCCGGTCGGGCCAGCGTCCACTGCATGCTGCAACTTCCGCTGATCGCGTCGGCGAAGATCGTCGTCGGACTCGTGATGTTGACGAGATAGACATCCTTCGCACCGGGCTCCTCGAGGTTGCCGGCGCCGACGCCGGGCGAACCGTTCGAGACGACATCACCAATGGCGATCGAGAACGTCTGCGGTTCATTCAACTCCCAGAATCGGAAGGAATACGTTCCGATCGTTGCGTTGTTGCCGACGACACGGAACTCGTAGTCGCCGACCTCGGACAGCACCACGGCGCCCGGATCGTTGCCGCAGAGAATCGCGTTGGATACAAGCGTCGCGCCAGATGGGGCCGTGAGCGTTCCCAGATGCTGGCAATTGCCGTTGATGAACTCAAGAAACGCGGTGACCGGCGTGCTGATCGAAAGCTTGTAGACGTCGACGGCCCCTGGCTCTTCGAGGTTGCCGGCGCCTGCCGCAGGAACGCCATTCGATATCGTTTGCTTCAGCGCGATCGGGAACTGCTCGGGCGGATTCAGTTGCCAAATCTTGAAGGAATAGGTGCCCGTGATGCCGGTCGAACTGTCGACCGTGATCGAATAGACGCCGGTCTCGGCGGGCGTCAGGACCCCGGGATGTCCACCGCAGAGGACGGCATCCGAAAAGAGCACGGCGCCGCTCGGGGCGACGGCCGTCCAACCCATCGAGCAGGAGCCGCCGACCTCCTGTGCAAAGATCGACTGGCCCGCCACGAGAGGAATCGAGTAGATGTCCTTCGCGCCCGGCTCCTCCAAGTTGCCGGCCCCGGCGGCGGGCGAGCCGTTGGACACGAGCTGTTCGAGTCCGATCGAGAAGAGCTGCGGTGCGTTGAGCTCCCAAATGGTGAAGGAGTAAGTTCCGGTCGTGGTCGGCTGTCCGGCGACTGTGATCGTGTAGTCGCCGATTTCGGTGAGGACCTTCACGCCGGGATCGCCGCCGCAGATGACGGCGTCGTTGAAGACGATCGCGTTGCTCGGCGACCTCATGATCCAGTTGATCGAGCAGCTTCCTCCGATCTCTTCGGCGTAGATCGAGGTGGGGGCCGTGATCGTGAGGGTGTACGTGTCGGTCGCCCCAGGCGATTCGAGATTGCCCGCACCCGGACCGGGCACACCGTTGGACACCGGCTGCTCGAGGCCGATCACGAAGTTGTCGTTCAGGCCGCGGGCGTGGGCCGAGGCTGCGGCGAGAAGGAAGGCGAGAACGGCAACGGCAACGAGGGTGAAACGATGGAACGGGGGCATGGGCGGTCTCCAGCGCGCTCGGAAATCGGGCGTGCCGGGCTGAGTATGCCCAAAAGCGCTGCCAAAGGGATGCGGAATCCGGAGCTTCGGCCGTTGTGGCGTCCAGACGCGGCTTGAGGGTCCTCTTCGACCCCCATCTGCCACCCTATCGGGCCTTACACTGCCCGGTCCACCGCCTTGGGTCCGCACGCTTGGGACGACGGGTGGTGGGTGTGTTTCCGGTGACCTGGTCGGCAGAGATCGTCGACGGGGATAGAAATCGGGAACTGCCACATGTCCCTCCTCTGAGAAATCGCACGATGTCTGCCCATCCCACCATCATCTACACCCACACCGACGAAGCGCCGATGCTGGCGACCTTCTCGTACCTCCCGCTCCTCCGCATGTTCACCAAGCCGGCGGGGATCAAC
>JAEUIU010000011.1 GCA_016795065.1 Phycisphaerae bacterium | reverse complement strand
GGTCCTCGCACACATCGCCGATGCCGTTTTCGTTGGCGTCCCCCTGATCGGGGTTGAACATCGACGGACAGTTGTCGCAGGCATCGCCGACGCCGTCGAAGTCCTGGTCTTGCTGTGCCGGATTGGCGACCGTCGGACAGTTGTCGCACAGTCCCTCATCAATATGCGAGGAGGCCTCGATCACACTCCAGAGGAAGGTGTGGAAGCTCTCCGAGAACGCCATCGTCTGATGCACTCCGTCGGCGTAGAAGTACGGTGCACCGTTGTTCCAGCCCAACAGGTTCTTGCGTCCGACCACATCGAAGTTCGCCTCGATGTATCCGTTCATGTCGATGAACGCGCAGCCGCGCTCCGTCGCGATCTCGCGCATCGCCGCACCCAGTTGGTGCGGATACCACGATGGACGGCCGCCCGGCGTATCGGGGTTGTTCCAGCTCGGGAAAACTTGCCAAGGGTTGATCAGCAGGAACTCGGGTGCGGGCAATCCGACTGCGGCATAGAGCGCGTTGAAGCGATCGATGACCTTCAGCAGGTTCTCCTTGTAGACCGCCTGGCCGCTCCCTTCGACCATTTCCCCGGGTGCAGGATTGATGCCCAGCCTCAGCATGATGACATTCGGGCGCAGGGTCCCGATGTGCCCGGCCAATGCGGCATCGCTTCCCGTTACCTCGGGAACGTACCACCACCGGCTCGTCGCCCCGGACTGGCCCATCTGCCAATACGCGAATCCCGGGCCTCCCTCCCATGCCACGTCCGCACGACGGAAGCGGAATCCGTAGCAGAGGAGCGATGTTGGTACAGGCATCGGTTGCTCGCCCTTATAAAGGACGACCATCTGGTAGCAGTCTTGACGGTCGATGCCGGGGGCCTGGTAAGCGAGCCCATCGAACTTGTAGCGCTCGCCGGGAAGCGGTGCCGTGTCTCGATGCATCGTCGCGGCACCAAATGTGAAGCGAACCAGCTCGGTGCTTTCAGGCACGCCCGCCGAGTTGGCGCTCGCGGAGTACCAGGCGCCCCCCTGAGGGATGTTCTCCCACAGCTTGAGCTGCCATGGACCAGCAAGCGGCGTCGCGCCGTGATGCAGAATCATCTCGGCGATCACCGGCTTGTCCTTGCGCCAGTCCCCGCTCCCATAGCCGCCGTATGCGTATGAACCGCCACCGAAGTAGCCGACGGTCCACACGAACGCGAACTTGTCCAAGAGCGACGTGCCCGACGGGATCGACCACTGGGCCCAGTTTCCGCCGAACGGGTTCTCGGTGAATCCCAACGGTGCGTGATAGAGCTCGTTGCCGTAGCCGATGGTTGCCCCGACTCCCGAGAAGTTACCTGCCCGGCCGCCGTAGCAGTTCCCATAGAGATCCGTCCCGCTGTCGATCAGGCCCCCCAACGCCCCGAACGCATGAACGGACGCACCGACAAAGCCCTTCCAGGTGGCCGGTTTCCAGTGACGCACCATCGCGAGCCGATCGCGATCGGAGTAGTCCACCGCCGTCGAGTCGCCCACAAGGAGCATGCGACAATCGCCGTAGCGAATGCGCATGGCCATCGGACGCAAATTCACCGTCAGCGCGGTGTAGGGACTGCCCTCGTCCCCTGCGGACTCGCCGAGGCCATCGCCATCAGCGTCGGCCTGGCTGGGATTCGCGATGTCGACACAGTTGTCGTCGCAATCTGCGACCTCATCCCCGTCGCGATCGAGAGCCGTGTTCGACCGACCGAGGTTCAAGGCCTGCCCCGGGAAGAGCGCGGGTACGCCGTTGGCTCCAAAGCCAAAGGTGGTGGCCCAGACGAAAGGGCCGTCTTCTTCAAGCGCTTCGACCTCACCGCCACCAAAGCCGAGGAACGTGCCGTCGCAGGCGTGCGAGGCGAAAAGGCAAGCCGGGGCAGTGCCGATGATGCCAATTGCAGTGCCTTCGAACGGTGTTGCGTACTCGCGATCGGTGGGCTGGACCATCCAGGAAACGCAGTCTGTCACCTGAGCGCCGCGCGGCCAAGCGTCGGGCGTTCCATCATTGTTCACGTCGATGTCGAATCCCGCCCTCGCGGTGAAGTGGGTGGCCAGCATGACAGATGCCGATTCAGGCTCTCCAGCGCCTGGAAGCGGCATCACCGCGACGGACGTCTCCGTGGCTGGCTCGGGAAGGAGGACTGCCGGTCCATCCCGAAGGAGGAGCAGCCCATTCGAACCGCAAGAGGCTCCGTTGAGCGAGACCACCGCTCGCACTGTTCCGGCGTCGCTCGCTTCCCCGCTGATCACGACGAGTTGCGTGTCCGAGAGCACCGCGCCTGGCTCAGCCAGGATCTCCAACGCTCGTTTGCCGATTGGCGTTCCCAGGCACCACTCTTGCAATCGAACATCGGCCGCCTGCGCGCTGCCCGCGAAAGCCCCCACGACAATGCACAAGGAAAGGACCCGATGAGGCCTTGCCGCCGATCCGTGTTTCGCTGCCATGCTGCGATTGCAACAGGCCGGAGCGGCCGGATCAAGCAGCTAGAGATAATCGAATTCTGTTCCGACAATCGACTGCCGGATCGCCTATGGAAATCAATGGCCATGCGGGTCGAGTCGCAATCCATAGGTCAATCAATGCACGCGCCAGATCGAATCACATATGTCCCGAACCGAAGGCTTTTTGTTACCGCCCCTTCCGCACCACCATCTTGAACTGGAGTGACTTCAGCTCCGGGCGATAGCGCCGCAACATCCGGCTCCGGACAGCCCGAAGTCCACCTGCGGTGAATGCGTTCTGCTGCATCGCCGCGAGAAGGGCCATGTCCAACACCGCCGAGCGAATCCAATCGATGTCACGACCATAGCCGCTCACCGCGATCGCCTTCGTTCGACTGAGAAACTCTTGGATGCGTCGATCGTGGAGGATCAGCGTGCGGCAACTCGAGAAGTGAATCACACGCCCCTGGCATCGGTCCTCGAGATGGTCCTCGAGTTCACCGATCGTCATATGGCTCGTTCGGCGCCGCAGATCGCCGAACTGCACTTCGCCTTCAACACCGTGGAAGCCGATGTAGAGGATCGGAAAGTCGTCGTGCTTGCGCTGCGTCCACTTGTGCAGATAGTGAATCAGCGCGTCGCGGGTGACGACGTTGCGATGGATATAGGGAATGCGAATCGGCGAGCGGCTGAGGAGATCGAGCAGGGGCTCGACCGTCGGGGCTCGCGTGATGTCGGTCCAATCGGTTTCGAGACAGAAGACGCCGCGGACTCTGGCCTGCGGGAGGGTGTAGTGACTTTCGCGCATCGGGGGATCGGCCAAGCCTACGCCGACTCGTCGGTCGCTGCCCACCTTTCCCACGCCCGAGCGTCAAAGGTGAAGAGCTGAGCCGCCCGATGCCGGACGCCGCGTTGGAAGATCGGCAATTCCTTCAGCATCCCTGTGGGACGAAGCTCAACCAATTTGCGGCGGAAGTTCCCCCGGTCGATCTCGGTTCCGAGAAGTCGCTCGTAGAAGCGGCGAATGGCCGAAAGCGGGAAGGGGTCAGGCAACAGCCCGAAAATGGCGGGCGAGTGATGGGACTGCCCCTCGTGAAGCACTAGGTCGTCGACTGCACTCCGGAGAAGGTGCCGCGGCAGAACCCGCCTTGTGACCGCGTCGTGAAGCACTTCGGCACTCAGGCTTCGATCAGCGGCAGCCACGATCTGGGCATGGTCATGCGTCAGAGCCGGCAATTCGTCGACCGGATACCAGCCAGCCCGTTCGACCGAACGATCTGTCCCTTGGGTCGGGGATGGCTGACTGCCAGTCCACTCGACAGCGGTGCCGAGAGCGGCAGAGTGCCTTGCGACGGCGACCGCAGCCTCGATGGCCGCGCCCGACTCCCCAACGTCACCAAGCTGCTGGTTGTAGGCATGAGCGGCCGCCGGCACCGCTTCGTGATGAGGAACTGGACGAACCAGTACCCAAGAGATCAAGGCGATCTCGCGCCTCCCCGGCACCCGACCGGGCTCCGCGAACACCGCACAGTGCTTGACGCGTGCGACATCGTGGGCGAAAGGCAGTTTGGCGATGAGCCGCTGAAGAGCGTCGGTGTTGCTTTCGTCGTCGCCTATGTCCACTTGCGGCAGGCTGTAGGCTTGACCGCCCCGCCGGCCACCGCCACCGGCTGACCCATTCGAGCCACTTCCAGTCGAGAAGAGCCCGGCATGCGGGTCGAGCTGCTCGCGGTCCCCGCTTGCTTGAGCGGGTCGGACCCAGACCATAAGTTGTTCATCGACGAGGCGAAACGCCACCGGAATGACTGAAACCGCCGCCATGATGTGCATGTGACTCCCGTGGGAACGAGGTCCGTCCGTCGATACCCTTCAGCAGGGCGTGCACGGACCTTGGTCGAAAGAGTGAGGATGGACAGACCGAACGGCCCCCACGGCTCCCTTTCACCCAACCTCCGAATCCCGGCCTCGCCTGCCCCGATCCAGGGCAACCGATGACCCCCACACGTTTCAGTCACGCCCCAACACACAACCCCGCCACGATCTTCTCCCCGACCACGACCTGCCTATGAGCCAGCCCACCAAGAAGGTCCTCATCACAGCGTTCGAGCCCTTTGGCGGCAGCCATGTCAATCCGTCAGAACAGGCTGTGCAGTTGCTTGCAGGTTGGCAAATTCCTGAGAGGCGTATACCCGAGTTGGAGATTTCGGTTGACTTGCTTCCGGTAGCAGGGGGCGCAGCGGGCCTGCGACTGCTCGAGAGGGTCAGGCGGGAGGCTCCCGACGCCGTCGTCTGTTTAGGCGAATCGGCCACGGCCACTGGCATCACCCTCGAACGGGTGGCGGTGAATCTTCGGGACTACCGCATCGCCGACAACTCGGGACAGCAGGTCGTTGACCAGCCCGTCGTCGCGGGCGGACCGACGGCTTACCTCACCACGCTCCCGGTTCGGGAGATGGCCACTGCGATCACCGCGTTGGGTATCCCGGCTGAGCTGTCCCTTTCGGCTGGGACCTTCCTCTGCAACGAGGTGATGTACACCGTCCTCCATTACGCGGCGACCGAGCAGCCTTCGCTCCGGGCAGGCTTCATCCATGTTCCTCAGCTACCTGAGCAGGTGGCTCTCGGAGGGCGAGGCCGGGCGTCCATGGATCGCCTCACCACCGCTCGAGGCATCGCCGCTGCCCTGACCGCGGTGGCGGCAGAGCTTCGAAACGGGCCATAACCGGTCGGTTCGCCAAGATCTGGTCAATCCACCGACATGGCGCGTCCAGCTTCGCGATCCGCTCCCATTCGAAGGGCGGGGAATGATGCCAGCGGCGCCGCGCGCCCATCGTCCCAATCCAATGGAGCGGCTTCGCCATGCGTTCGATCACCACTGCCAGCATCGTCCTTCTTGCGTCCTCGACCACGTTTGCCCGTTCCATCACGACGACCTGGATCGGTGGCCCCACCGGGTCGTGGAACGTTGCCGGAAACTGGTCGCCGACCGGGGTGCCGAACAACGGCGGGCCAAACATCTTTGATGTCATCGTGGATGGCAACTCCCGGAACAGCGCGAGCATCACGACCACCGGCATCAATCCGGTGATCTCGACCTTGACGATCGGAGCAGGCGACGGGGTCACCATTCCCAACGGCCACAGCTTCTATCTGACCGGAGGCCTTCTCGCCAACGAAGGCACGTTCACGATCGGCTCGTTCGGCGGCACGACCGACTTTCGCGTTGAGACCAACACGCTTTTCACGGGCGAAGGTGTTGTCGCGGGAACCAACACGACTGCCAATCGCCTGTATGGCGTTGGCCCCGCGGTGCGCCTCACCAACAGCGGAACCCACACCATCGCCGGATCGATGCAACTGGGCGCGAACCAACTCCGCTTGACCAATGAGGGCCTGGTCGAGGCCGACCTTCCCGGCGGCATCAGCGTGGACCTGACGGACGGGGCCGGCATCAACTTCAACTCCGGCACCATGCGTTCGACGGCAGGCGCGAAGCTCACCGTTTTCAACACAACCCTCGAGAACGCCGGTGGCCTGATCGAGGCCGGACCGGGATCGGCGGTCGATGTCAACTCATCGACTCTTATCGGCGGAACGCTCCGCGACGCCGACGGGGACGGGACGGGGTTCGTCCGTACCGTCGGAGAGGCGTGGCTCAACAACATCACCGTGCAGGGACCCTATCTGGCGATCAACGGGACGACTACCCGTCTCTTCGGGAGCCCCACCATCGAGGGCCGCATCGACCTCGCCTCTGCTGGCGGCACGACGGACCTGATCATCAACACATCGCCGCTGACCCTGACCGGCGGCGGATCGGTCGCCGGCTCGAACACGACAGCCAACCGCTTCTACGGCCTCGGCCCGACCCACACCCTCGTCGTCGCTCCCGACTTCACCATCCGCGGCTCGATGCAGCTCGGCGCGAACCAGATGCGCCTGGACAACCAGGGCCTGATCCAGGCGGACCTCTCCGGCGGCCTCAACGTCGATCTGGCCGACGGGGCTGGCATCAACTTCAACTCCGGCACCATGCGTTCGACGGCAGGCGCGAAGCTCAGCCTCATCGGCAGCACGATTGACAACACCGACGGCGTGATCGAGGCCGGCCCGGGCTCGGCGGTCGATGTCAACTCATCGACTCTTATCGGGGGAACGCTCCGCGACGCCGACGGGGACGGGACGGGGTTCGTCCGCACCGTCGGAGAGGCGTGGCTCAATAACATCACCGTGCAGGGACCCTATCTAGCGATCAACGGGACGACCACCCGTCTCTTCGGGAGCCCCACCGTCGAGGGCCGCATCGACATGGCCTCTGCTGGTGGCACGACGGATCTGATCATCAACACATCGCCGCTGACCCTGACCGGCGGCGGATCGGTCGCCGGCTCGAACACGACAGCCAACCGCTTCTACGGCCTCGGCCCGACCCACACCCTCGTCGTCGCTCCTGACTTCACCATCCGTGGCTCGATGCAGCTCGGCGCGAACCAGATGCGCCTGGACAACCAGGGCCTGATCCAGGCGGACCTTTCCGGCGGCATCAACGTCGACTTGGCAGACGGGGTTGGCACCAACTTCAACTCCGGCACCATGCGTTCGACGGCAGGCGCGAAGCTCACCGTTCTCAACACAACCATCGACAACACCGACGGCCTGATCGAGGCCGGCCCGGGCGCGGCGGTCGATGTCAACTCATCGACCCTCATCGGCGGAACGCTCCGCGACGCCGACGGGGACGGGCCAGGGTTCGTCCGTACCGTCGGAGAGGCGTGGCTCAACAACATCACGGTGCAGGGACCCTATTCGACACCCAACGGGACGACCACCCGTCTTTTCGGGAGCCCCACCATCGAGGGCCGCATCAACATCGCCTCTGCTGGCGGCACGACGGACCTGATCATCAACACATCGCCGCTGACCCTGACCGGCGGCGGATCGGTCGTCGGCTCGAACACGACAGCCAATCGCTTCTACGGCCTCGGCCCGACCCACATGCTCATCATCGCCCCGGACTTCACCGTTCGCGGCTCAATGCAGCTCGGCGCCAACCAGATGCGCCTGACGAACAACGGCCTGATCCTGGCGGACGCCAGCGGCGGCATGAACATCGACGCCACGGACAGCATCGGATTCGTCAACGGCGTAACCGGCACCGTCGAGGCCCTCGGCGGAAACATCTCCTTCCAACCCGCCGCATTCGACAATCAGGGGACGATCATCGCACGCAGTGGCCGGACCATCTCTCGCGCAGGCCAGTTCGCTCAATCTGATGGCAGAACGATCGCCGAGGGCACCATCAGTGCCACAGGAACTCCCGCCTTTGCCTTCACCGGCGGCGAGGTCATCGGCGACGGCGTCCTGACCGGATCCACCAGCAACACCGGGGCCGTCGTCCGTCCTGGCCCCGACGACGAGAGCCTCGTCGGCACGCTTGACATCACCGGCACCTACACCCAAGGCACGGAGGGAATTCTCGCCGTCGATCTCGCGGTCGGCGGCAACGACCGGCTAGCGATCACCGGCAGCGCCAATGTTGCAGGGAAGCTTTTCGTCAGCTTCGTCGATGGCTTCACGCCGACCGTCGGACAGTCCTTCACCATCCTGACCGCAAGCTCCGTCGGAGGCATTTTCAACTGCGTGACCAGCGAGACACTGCCGAACGGCGCGGTGCAGGTCACCTATGGCCCGACTTCCATCACCGTCAGCATCGTCGCCGGCAGCACCAACCCGGCGGACCTCACCGGTGATGGTGAGGTCAATTCGCTTGACCTGGCCCTCCTCCTCGGAGGCTGGGGCGCGGCCTGCACCAGCGTCTGCTGCCCAGGCGACATCAACGGTGACGGAAACGTTGACGCGATCGATCTTGCCATCATGCTCGGAGCGTGGAGCTGATCGCCTCAGCCGGCTCGCCGAAGCCGCACCGGACGCGCCGCGAACGACCACGGTGCTAGCACCGGACGCGTCTCGCCCAAACGGGCCAGTTGGGCATCGAGCATCGGACCCGGCGAGAGCGTCCCGATCACAATCGTCTCGGCTTCGGACTCGCTCACGATCTTCCCACCGAACTCGCGGACCAATGCCTCAACAAGGAGCCCGGCCTTTCCGTGTTCGACGACCGCAACGCGATGGCCGGCGAGCAAACCGCGTTCCTTGATGAAAGTCGCTCGGGCCGCGAATTCACCGGTGAAGTGAGTCCAGAGTTGATCGTCCATAGGAACGCGACGCTGCTGTTCGATCGTCGCGAGGAACTCCTCAAGCCCCTTGCGATAGCCGTCGAGCACGCCTTCCTTACGGGCGATGCTCTCGTAGCGTTCGACCGTCTCCCGCAGCGCAGCCTCAAAGAGCCGGTCGGGGGCGTAGCGGCGCAGGACCCAACCGTTGTTTCGCATGAGGCGGCCTAACACCACGCCCATGTCGCGGTTGGTCGGCGTCTTGGTGTGAAGCACCCGGAAGCGCGGATCATGAATGACCCGCTTGCCGCCGAGGAGGAACCGCGCGCAGAGGTCATACTCCTCGACGTAGAAGTGGAAGGCCGGGTCGTATCCCCCTGCCGTGACAAACGCGTCGCGCCGGATCGCCGCCCCGCAGCCGACGATGACCTCGGGCAGCCCACCCTGCTCGTGCTTGCCGTCGGGAAGGAGGATCTCCGCCCCGATCGCGGCCACATCCGGTTCGGCATCCTCGATCGCCTCGATGAAACGCATGTCCAGCGGATGCGAGTCATCGTCGAGCATCACGATCCACTTTGCGCTGGCGATGCGCACGCCGTCGTTCCTCGCCGCGGCCCCCTCATTGCGCGGTCGGCGCAGCGTGCAGGCACGCCAACCGTTCGGCAAGCGGGCGGGCAGCGACGCCGGTTCCTGCGAGTGATTGTCGACGACGATGACCTCGGCCGGAACGGTCGGTTCCATCGCCCCGAGCATGGCAATGGTGTGGGCCAGCTCCTGCGGACGATTGCGGGTGGGAAGTACGAAGCTGACGACCGGATCCATGGCTTTCTCTCTTCGGTGGCGATTTCAGACGGCGGCGGCGCCGACCAGCGTTGCGGTCGGCGCCAGACCGTAGGCAAGTTGAGCGTTGTGCAGGCGGAGGAGTCCGCGTCGGATCTCCGCCGCATCGATCGGAATATTGCCGAGGCGCTGGGCCTCGGAGGCTGCCGCGACGTTGCCGAGGATCGCGGCCTGGGCCACGCTTCCGCCGGCAGCGAGGGTGAGCGTCGCGGCCGAGAGCAGGGCGTCGCCGCAACCGAGCTGGTCGACGGCGAAGGGCGCGAAACTCGGCACGTGCTCGCCGGCGACGCGCTCAAGCCAGCGCGAACCCTGTCGCTCGGCATCAGGCGGACGATCGAAGGCGATGAGTCCGTCGGGACCTAACGTCACGATCGCCGCTCGCGAATGGGTGACGTCCAGAAGCGACCAGACCACGCTGGCCAAGCCGTCCTCGGGAAGGTGCATCGCCTCGCGGACCTCCGATTCGCTTGGGCAGAGAAGGTCCATCTCCTCGAAGCCAAGAAGGCTCGCCCGTCGCCCGCTCACGTCGCCACTCAGGATGCGCACCCGCTCGCGAAGCCCGCGGCAGAGCGGGCCGATCGACGCGGCGTTGAGAAGCCCCAAAGCAAAGTCGGCGATGATCGCGGCATCGGCGCCCTTAGCGGCATCGAGTGCGATCTCCAGGTACCGGTCGCGCTGTGCGGCGTCGAGATCGATCCGCTGGCCCAGATCGAGTTTCATCACCTTCTGGGCGCCGACGAGAAATCGCTGCTTCTCGACGATCGGCCGCTCGCACTCGACGTGGCGCGTTTCGATGCCGCGATCGGCCAGTCGGCGACGCAGGCGCTCGCTGTCGAGATTGCGGGGAAGACTGGTCACGAGAATCGGCGACGCGCCCATCGCAGCCAGATGCTGAGCGATGATCGCTGCGCCGCCGTCGAAGCTGCGCCGGTCGACAGGCCGCAATGAGAGGATCGCCGACTCGCCGGCGACCTCGGCCCGATCGCAGAGGACGTACGTGTCGACGATGACATCGCCGCAGACCACGACCCGCTTGCCCCGGAACGCCCCGACGATCGCGTCGACGCCGGCAGCATCCAGTTGATGACGGTCGACGAGCTCGCGGACCTTGGACTGGAAGGGATCGGTGCGGGCCTCCATCGCCGCGATGAGGGCCGTCGACGAGAAGACCACGTCGCCCGAGGAGAAGACCACGCGCCCGCCGTGTCGCTCGACAATCTGCCGCTCAAGCAGGAACCGCGGGTCGCCGTTACGTTCGTATTCCTTGCCCTTCACATAGACGTCGGGCTGGATGCGCTCAAGTAGCTCCGCCGCGGTCGGCCGATCATTGATGGCGACCCAATCGACGAAATCGAGGGCCGCGAGATTCTCGGCCCGAAGTTCCTGCGGAATGAGCGGTCGCCCCTCGCCCTTTGACATCACCGCATCGCCGGTGATCGTGACCAGGAGTCGCGTCCCGAAGCTGCGGGCGTGCCGAAGGTGGCGGATGTGACCGGGATGGACGATGTCAAAGCAACCGTGGCACTGGACCACCGTCTCGCCCGAGCGCTGGGCGGCCCGGACCGCATCTGCCGCATGTTCCACGTTCAGAATCTTCATCGTCCCATGGCTCCTCGGCGGTCAGGACCGCCGTGCGCGTCGCGTTAGGTGAGGTCATCCCATCGTCCCGCAACGATCTCGGGCAGGTTTCGCGTGATCCGTTCCGGCGGCCACTCCCACCAGCGGATCGCCAGCAGTCTTGCCACCGTCCGTTCGTCGTACCGCATGCGGACGACCCGGGCTGGATTGCCGACGACGATCGCGTACGGTGCGACGCTCTTCGTGACCACCGCCCGGGCACCGATGATCGCCCCGTCGCCGATGGTGACACCGGGCAGCACACAGCTCTCAAGCCCCAGCCAGACATCGTTGCCCACCGTGATCGGGCCGCGCACAGGAATGTCGCTTCGCTCGTGCCAGCCTCGCCCGAACGCCCAGAACGGAAAAGTCGATCCGGCCTGCGGATGGTTCGAGCCGTTCATCAGGAAGCGCACGCCCGAGGCAATCGAGCAGAACCTCCCGATGGTGAGGCGATCGCGCGGATCGTCGGTCTGGAAGAGGACGTTGCGGGACTCGAATCGGTCGGCCCCGTCATCGTCGGCGTAGTAGGTGTACTCGCCGACCTCGATGTTGGGCCGGGTGATGATGTTGCGGAGGAAGGCGAGGGCCCGGCTCCCGCCGAGCGGGTGCGCTTCCTGCGGATCGGGCCCGTTGCGTCGCGTTCCCGGCAATGGCGGCGTCTGGTCCCGAACGGAAGCGAGGGCCTCCCGAAGCCGTTGGACCTCAAGGCCGAGGTTCCTCACCTCCTGCTCAAGCAAGCGCTCGCGTGAGGGAATCGGCAAGGCGCTCATGCGACCGCCTCTCGTCGGGCCCTGGCATCGCCTTCGAGCAATTCGTCGTAGAGCCGTTGGTAGCGTTGGGCCTGAATGCGAAGGGTGTGCTCGCGCAGGATCGTCAGTCGGCCGTTGAGACCCATGCGCCGCGCCGCTTCGATGTCGCGCGAGGCTTCCGACAATCGCGCCGCCAGCTCATCAACGCGTCCGGTCGGGGCGAGCCATCCGGTCGTGCCGTCGACGATGACGTCAGGCACGCCTCCGGTCGCGTAGGCGATGACCGGCGTGGCGCAGGCCAGCGCCTCGAGCACGCCGTTAGGCAGGTTGTCCTCGAGCGTCGGCAGGACGAACGCGTCGGCTGCGCCGTAGGCCAGGGCAAGTGCGCTGTCGTCGTGGATGCTGCCGAGGTCGGTGGTGGGAAGGTCCAGCGGCGCCGCGTCGGTCGCATCACCGAACCGCAGAAGATGGACATTCCTTAACGACTCGCGCACCGCTGCAATGGCCCTGATCAGATGGTGATAGCCCTTGCGCCGCTCGCCAATCCGGTCGACGCCGAAGGCGATCACGAAGGCGTCGCGCGAGATGCCGTGGCGCACGCGGAAGACCCGCTTCGCCTCGGGGCTCGGCGGCGCGAAGGTCGTCGTGTCGAGTCCGTAGGGAATGACCTGAACGTCGTGGTTGCCCAGAAGCGGACTCTCGCCGGCCCGAGCCGCCAACCAGCGGCTTGGCGTCACGACCGAGAGCCGGGCGTCGCGCCACGCGTCCCTTCGTTCGTTGTAGAACCGCTCCACCAGCCGTAGCGGATCCTCGCGAAGCTGCGGGCAGGAACTGCAGCCGCGTCGGAACTGCTCGCAGGCCGCGGTGTAATGGCAACCCCCGGTGTAGGCCCACTCGTCGTGCAGGGTCCACACCAACGGACGGCGCAGCGCGGCGAGCGAGGCAAACGACTCCGGACCGAGGAAGTTCGCGACCCAATGCATGTGCAGGACGTCGGCCTGCCGGACCAGCGGATGGAGCGAGACGTCGATCGAGAAGTGCCCGAGCGAGAAGAGCGTGTCGGTGAGTTCGGTCCGGTTGTCGCGCACCCATCGGTGCCGGATCGCCCGCTCCGTCGCGACGCGATTCGCATCGATCGTGTCTGCCTCGACCTGATGGACCGACGGGTCGTTGGAATGCTTCCAGCGGGCGAGCATGCGGACATCGAGCCCAAGCCCGCGCAGCCCCAAATGCAGCCGATACGCGCTGCGTGCCGCTCCACCTAACGTGTCGTTCGTAGCCAGCTCCACGATGCAGGGCGAACCGGTCATACTTCGCCTCCTTGCATCGGCTTGCGGAAGCGCACGCCGGTGTAGTCGATCCGTTCGATGGCGATCGGGGAGCCCGTCCGTGCCCGCTCGGGCGCAAGGAACTCGTCGATGGCCCTGCGACAGCCCTCCCAATGGCCGTAGTCGTCGACCTGGAGGAAGCCGCCCGGTACGACATGAGGCCAGAGCCGCTCGATGCAGCAGCGCGTTGAGTCGTACCAATCGCCATCGAGGTGGAGAAGCGCGATGGGACCGATCTCCTTCGCCGCGAGAGGAAGCGTTTCCTGGAAGAGCCCCTTGCGAAGGACCAGTCGATCGGCCGCGCCGAAGAGCGTGGCCGCCTCGATCACGCTCCGCTCCGGCGCCGAGCACGTTCCCGTGCCCCAACCGCTCTCCTCCGCGGTGACGCCATTGCGGGCCCGATCCTCGGGTCCTGGCTCCGGCATGCCGCTGAAGGTGTCGAAGCACCAGACGCGGCGACGGCCTCCGAGTCGGCGAGCGCAACCCGCCAGCAGGGCACTCGATCCGCCGGCCGCCACGCCACACTCCACGAATTCCCCATCGATCCCCTCATCGTGGCAACTCCGGGCCATCGCGTGCAGGGATCGAAGTCGCTGCTCGGAGAGCATGGTGAACCGGCTGACCGCATCGAGTGCAGCGTCAATCCAGCGCCCCTCGTCGGCTTCAGAGATCAGGGTTTCGCGTGCGACGGCGTTCGCGGACGCTGACGGAAACCAACGTGCCTCCTCGCGTCGGGCCTGCTCGGCACTGGCGAGGTCCCCCATCGCAACGAAGCATGCGGCTCGCAGCGCATCAACGCCGGCGATCGGCTGGCGGAGCGCCTTGAGCGAGGCAAGGAGGCGCAGTGCCCCCTGATGGTCGCCGCTCCGATGGGCGTCCGCGGCGCGGGCGAGCGTCGACTCGGGCGACAGGGTTGACGCAGACATGCGGCGGGCTCCGGAGGAGGGCAGAGAGTGCAAAATCGACCGATCCGCCGCGTCGACTGCACTTTGCGCGCCGTGGCAGGTGCCACTCGCCGTTAAGCGATTGCCTCGACAAAGAGCGAATCCGGCTTGTGGGGCCGCCCCTGGGCGTCGGCGTCGAGGAGGTATTCCCCCCAACCCTCGATGCGCGACTCATGCGCGGTGCGCACAGCCGGCTCCGCAAACCCCTCGCCCTGCAACAGTTGGCTCAGGCTCACCCGGTCGTACATCCATCGGTGCGCCTCCCCCGTCATCCGGAACGCAGTCTGCTCCTCGGCCGACGGCTCCGATTCCTCGAGCCACGTCTTCGCGTCGAGGGCCTTCTCGCGGCCTTCCGCACCGGCTTCCGCCCGGCGTCGCCGAACCCACGCCAGCCCGTCGCGGGCCTCGGCCCCTAACCGTTCGACCACGAGATCTTCTGCCGGCACCGGATCGCGCCGCCACCATCGGAGCATCAGGCCTCCGGAGCGGACCCGAGTCATCTGGTCGATCAATTCGATCGTCATCCAGGCGTGCCGTTCGTTGGCCCCGGCCTCGCCGCGCGCCGCCCTCTCCAGTTCGAGGAGGTAGCGTCGGCAAAGGGCCTCGAGATCCGGCACCACCAGTCGAACGGTGCCGCCCGGCTTCAGGATCCGTCGAATCTCAGCGACCAGTCGCCGACCGCGGGCCGGCGAGAGATGTTCCAGCACATGCGATGCGTAGACGCCATCGAACTCGCCGTTGCCGAAGGGCAGCGGCTCGCGCAGGTCCACGCGAAGGACCTCGGGCGTCGCCGGGACGAGATCGGCATTCGTCCAGGCCGGATGCCGCCGCCGTCCGCAGCCCAAGTTGAGGAGCACCGGTTGCCGCGCTGCGCTCATGACGACGTCTCCAGCATGGTGGCCATGCGCTCAAGGATCGAACCGGCCAGCCATTCCATCGTGAACGAGCGATGCACGCCATCGCGCATCGGCAGGCGGATCGCATCGCGCTCCCGCGGGTCGTCCAGCACGCGCTGGAGCAGGTCGCCGAGTTCGGATTCGTTGGCATAGGTCGAGCGTTGGAACCCGTCGATGTCCGCGGCGCCGTGCGGCGTCAGGAAGCCCGTGTCACTGGTCAGGTGCGATGCGAGGCCGTCATCGCTCGTCGTTTCGGGCGGCCAGAAGTCGATGCGGCTGATGACCTGCCGATCGGCATCGCGACGCCCGTTTCCGCTCAGCGCGAGCGAACAGCCAAGCGTGCGCTCGAATCCGTGCACCGCCCTCGCCAACTCCGAGTCCTCCGCGGCGAGCTGATGCAGTTGGGCCATCGACGCCCCCGCTGCCCGCTCGCGGATCGTTCGCCAGTGCGTCGACACCTCATCGGCCGGGTTGCGCCGCGTAAGAACGCACCCGCCCGCGGCGATTCCATCAAGCAGACGTTGGTGCAAGGAGGCGTTGCCGTTGGCGTGAAGAACGACGCCCGCATCGCGGCACAGTTCACCAAGCGCCGGGCCGTTCGCGACGGTCCCGCGAGCGAAGCGACCGAGCTTCGGATGCGACTCCCAACCGTTGCCATAGATCGCGAAGGTCCGGCCGTTCCGTTCGCACCATCGGGCCGCCCATGCGAGGGCCTGATGGCGGAAAAGGCGATCGAAGATCGTCTGCACCGCCCAGTAGAGTTCGTTGCCGGCGCCGCTTCGCACCGGCGTACCGACCGCGGCGGCGATGATCCGCATCCGTTCGAAGCCGGTGACCTCATCGCCCCGATGCAGCCGCTCGCGCAGCGTGCGGGTGATGCTGCCGAGGATCTCCCGTGCCTCAGGCGTCGCACCCTGTCGCTCGACGAGCGTCTCGGCCTCCTCCCAGCCATGTCCGACGTAGACGACGTCCGGTGCGCCGCCGCGCCGAGGCGTGTCGCCGATCCTGCCGTACATCGCCCAGGAGGTGAGGTTTGGTGCGGAGATCCCCTGATCGGCGCGGTATCCGAAGCGATGGGAGAAGAAGCCGATGCTCGGCGCCACCAGCAGGTCCCACGGTCCTTGCGTGGCGGCGGCCTCCTTCGTCTGGGCCGTGCCGATCAGGTCCTGCATCCAGCACGCGAATGGAATCGGTGCCGGCATCAGCGGCACCGGGTGGTTGCGCAGGTAGTTGATGGCCAGCACCAGATCGACGTCGCGCGATGACAGCGGACCTAACAAGTCGACCATCGGCGATGTTGAGGTCGGCTCGCTCATCAGGATGGTCTCGTGCCCGAGCTGGCGGAAGACGCACATCAGGTCGCGCATCATGTGGCAGACCACCGTCGTGTGACGGCTCACGAAGCCGGCGATAACCAGCCTGGTCGAACCGCTCGCGGCACCACGCATCCGTTCGGCACGACGGGCCGAGCCAAACGCGGCGATGCGTTCCCGAGCAGCGCTCTCCAGGCGCCCACGCAGGCCTGTCCATCGCTCCGCGCTGCGCGGCGAGATGTCGCGGGCGCTCTGGGAGAGAAGCGGCTCGCCGCGCGAGACGAGAACGCAGCGCGTCGGCGGCGTCGCCAACGAGCGATCAATTTCGGCCAGATACCCCTCGACGCCGCGCGGGCCGCAGCGCAGCTCGATCGCACCGCTGGCTAACGATTCGCTGATGTCAGCGGAGCGAAGCCACGTGCGCAGGGCCAGCAGGTCGGTCTCGAAGACCATCACCTTCGCCGGCAGGTGTCCGGCTCGCTTGCCGGCGAGCAGCTCGGCGACGAGGTGCGGTGCAGGCACGCCGCTCATGGTCGCGAACGGCGGCCAGGCCTGGCCAAACTGCTCTCGCCACGGCCCGGGGAGCAGCAGGCGAAACGGTGAGAGCAGCCGAAGCGGCCCGCCTTCGGGACGAGCGAGCAGTTGGATGCGGCCATGCCGATCGCGCAACGGCGCCGGGCGCGGATCGTCGAGCAGTGCCCCGTCCAACGTCCAGTCACCTAGGTCATGGATCCCCTCGGCGATGGCGCTCTTGATCGCGGCCACGTTCCGTTCGGCGAAGACCCGCTGCTCCGCGAGGGGAATCTCTCCCGACGGGAGGCGCTCAAGCTGGTTGGCGAGCGCTTGCATCGCCGGGTCGGCCAGCAGCGGTGCCCCGATGGTACGGAGGAGCGACGACGCCAACCCGCCAAGGCCAAGTCCGACGACCGATCGCACCAGGGTCAGGAAGTCCTGCGGGCCGAGGCCGCGCTCGAGCACAGCAAAGGCCTGCTCGATGGAGCAATCGTCACCACGCTCCAAGCCGGTGCGGTCGATCTCGACCCGACTCGTCGCTGGGGCGGGCGGGGACGGGGCTGGCGTGATGGGCGCGGTCATGGCGTCGTCGACGAGGCTGAACGGGAACGCATCGGCGCAAGTCCCGTGCGACCTCGACTTTCTGGACGCACTTTCTCTCTTCACAATCTGGTCCGAAGACTCTGGCCACGAGATGGCGATTGCCGACAACCCGAGCGTGTCCGTCCCGCTCGTTTCGATTGTCATCCCCACCCTGCACCGGGCCGAGGCCCTGGCCCGCTGTCTGGCGTCGGTTCGCGCTACGGTGCTGATGCCGCATGAGGTGATCTGCGTCACGGTCGCGGAGGACGCCCCAGCCCACGCGGTGGTCGCCGCGGCCGGCGTCCGGGAGGTTCGCCGTCCGGGCCGCGAGGGATTCGTTCGTGCCGCGAACGCCGGATTCCGGGAGGCCGGCGGGGAATGGCTGCTCCAGCTCAACGACGATTGCCGCCTGTTGCCGCACTCGGTTGCGAATGCGATCCGGTTCCTTACCGCACCCGCTCACGCCAACGTCGGTCAGGCCGCCTTCTTCCATGACTCACCGCTGACCCGCAACATCTTCCAACAGATCCAACTCGACGAGCGCTGGTTCCGGGTCTGTCACGTACGGGGACTTTGCTTCGCGAACTTCGGCCTGGTGCGCCGTGATCTGGCCGAACGCCTCGGCCACTACGACGAACGGTTTCGGATGTACGGCGCCGACCCGGACTTCTCCCTGAAGGTCTGGCACGAGGCCAAGATGGAAGTTCGCCCCTGTCCGGGCGCGCTGGTCGAACACGACGAGGCCACCGACGAGCGGGCCGCGTCGGAGCGGGCGGGGCAGCACGAGGACAACGCGAAGCTCTTCGCGAAGTGGGGCTTCTGATGGCGGGGCTCGCCGTTCCTAACTCCGAGTAGCATCCCAAGCGTGCCGCTGGTTCGCCTGGAGTTGAATGCACCGTGCGTGACCATCACGCTCGATGACCCTGGACGTCGGAACGCCCTATCGACGGCGATGTTTGACGCGCTCCGCGCGGGCGTGGCGGCAGCGGCCATGCATGAGACCAGCGCGGTGGTGCGCCTCCGGGGCAACGGACCGGCCTTCTGCGCAGGTTTCGACCTCGGCGCGTGCGTCGAGCGGCGAACGCTTCTGGCCACGTTCATCCGACGTCTGAGCCTGCTCAACCGTTCGATTCGTCGCCTGCGCCAGGTCGTCGTGGTCGAGGTCCAGGGCGCCGCGCTCGCCGGCGGATGCGCCCTTCTGTCGGCGTGCGATTTCGTCTGCGTCGCGCCGGATGCCACGCTGGGCTATCCCGTCCATCGCATCGGCGTCTCGCCGGCCGTGAGCCTTCCGACGCTCACCATCGCGACCGGCGGGGCGGCCAGGCCGCTCACCCTCGGCGGCGACCTGATCGATGGCCGGACGGCGCTCCGCATCGGCCTGGCGACGCACTGCGCCGAGAGCCCCGATACCCTTCCGACATTGGTCGACAGCCTCGTCGCCCGACTGGCCGCGAAGGGCCCGGTCGCATTGGCCGCGACAAAGCGATGGCTGAACGAGCTCGACGGGAGCGCCCGGAACACGGCGTTTGACCTTACCGCCGAGGGTTCGGCCCGGCTCTGCGACGGCGACGAGTGCGTCGCGATGCTCGCATCGTTCTGGAACTCACGAAAGCGGTAGCACTCAGTCATGCAGTCCGAACTCGCCAGCCTGTCCGTCGCCGATGGCATTGCCACGCTCTCCCTCCAGCGGCCCGAGGCCCGCAACGCCCTCTCGTTGGAGTTGATCCGGGCGATGGGCGAGTGCGTCCGGCGCGTCGCGTCCGACGATTCGATTCGGGTCCTGATCGTGACCGGCGAAGGCAAGGTCTTCTGCGCGGGGATGGACCTGCGGGCGGTGGCGAGTGACCCGGTCGCGATGGGCGAGATGCTTCGCGAATTGAGTCGCGTGACGCGAGCGCTTCGTCGTCTGCCCATTCCGACCATCGCCCGCGTGCAGGGCGCGGCGGTCGGCGGCGGCTGCGGCATCATGGTGGTCTGCGACTTCGCGGTCACCCATCCGGAGGCCAAGGTCGGCTATCCCGAGGTTGATCTGGGCGTCTGTCCCGCGGTCGTCGCGCCGTGGCTCATCCGCAAGATCGGCGCGGGCCGGGCGAGGGCGATGCTCCTGGCCGGCGGAACCATGTCGGGAACCGAAGGCTTCGAGGCGGGCTTGGCGACGCATCTCTGCGCGAGCGAACTGTTAGAGACAACCGCTGCCCAGCTCGCCAAGCGACTCGTCGCCGGCGGACCGAAGGCTTTGGCCGCCACCAAGGAATGGCTCAACGCGCTTGACGGCAGCAACGAGGACGCAGTGCTTGACCGCGCTGCCGAGATCAGCGCCACGATCATCGCCGGCGAGGAGGCCCAGTCCCGCCTCAAGGCCCTCTTCGCACGCTGATTCGTTGCCAGATCACTTCGACCACGTCGCTCGCGCTCATGCCGTCGGTCAAAATGCAGATCAGTCCCGGCGTGTCGCGAGCGGCCCGGCCGTGCCCCTGATCCTGTCGATCGCGCGAGTTGAGCTTCTCGGCGATTTCCTGGCGTTGTGCATCGCTCAAGCCGCGTTGCCGGCCGCGGCGCTGGGCCCGCTCGTCGACGGAACAGTCGAGGAAGTAGCGTGCGGGAGCCTGTGGCGCGAGCGACGTCCCCGCGTCGCGTCCCTCGACGACAACCGGATGCGAACTTCCGGAACGCTCGGTGATGAACCGCCGTTGGAGATCGCGTAACTCCTCGCGGATCACGTCGTTCACCGCGACGGTGCTGACCTGCGACTCGACCCGCGGGGACTCGGCCTCGGCATCGGGAACCGTGCGGCCGTCGAGGACGATGAGTCCGTCGCGGTCGAGCCACGGCTTCATGCGGTGCAGGGCCTGGGACGCGGCGAGCTCGTCGTTCACGTTGATGCCCACCTCAAGCAGGGCGAAGGTCACGGCCCTGTAGTGCTTGCCAGTGTAGAGGACCGCACCGCCGAAGCGTTCGCCCAGCATGGCAGCCACGGTGCTCTTGCCGCTCGCCGACGGGCCGTCGATGGTGAGGACGGGCAGCGGAACGGGAGGGCGTTGGTCGTCGGCGCGAAAGAGGAACTCGGGGTCCATGGGCAGCTCGGTCGTGGTCAGGGAACGCTACCATCGGAAGCGATGACTGAGCACGACCATGAGCTGGTGAATCGGGCGAAAGCGCTGGCGATCGGGATGCATGACGGTTGCGGGCACACCCGATCCAACGGCGAGCCCTACTGGCGCCATCCTGAACGGGTGGTCGCCACGCTTGTCGAGTTCGGCCAGCCGGATGCAACGCTCGCCGCGGCGTGGCTGCATGACGTGCCCGAGGACTGTCCGGCAGATTGCGCCGGATGTGAGGCGCTCCTCGAACGGATCGGCGCCGACTTCGGTCCCAAGGTCGGCGCGCTCGTTCGTGAGGTGACGAACTACTTTGGGCCCGAGGCCTCGATGGAGGAGAAGCAGGCCCGACTTCGCGAGCACGCGAAGCACATGACCGCCGACGCGAAGTGGATCAAGCTCGCCGACCGCTGGGACAACATCTCCGGCATGGTCGGTTGGAGCGACGAGAAACGAACGCGCTATGCGAAGGCAACGCTCGCGTTGCTCGACGCCCTTCGGCCACTTCCGGAAGGCGCGGACTCGCTTGCCGAACGGATTCGCGTTCGGGCCATGGAATGCAGCGGGAGTTCGTAACGATGGGTGCCGAACCTTGGATTCCCGCTACTCGGGGCACGGACCCCAAGCACCGAGGAGAAGGGCAAGATCCGGCGCCGCGACGACACCGTTCTGGTCGAAGTCGGCCGCAGAGCCTCGAACCCCCCATTCGCCGAGCAGGATCGCGATGTCTGGAGCGCCGACGTCGCCGTCGCCGTTCAGGTCGCCGATGCAGGGCGGAGCCGTTGACTCGATCGCCAGCAGCGAACCAAAGTAGTTCGCCACCGGATTGGCCTCGCCGAATCCCAGATCGATCGTAACGGAGCCGCTGGTCTGAGGGATCTTGATCCGGGACACGCCGTCGATGACATCAAAGTCCACCGTCGTCGTGATGTCGGTTGTCCAGTTCATCGGTATCACTTCCGTCTCGCTCACCCGTAGGTTGGCCGAGAACGCCACCTTGTAGTCATCGGCCAGTCCAAGCCCGCTGAAGTCGGGCATGATGGCGGCGCCTGGCTGAACGAGCGTGGCGTGCAGATCGGTGAAGACCAGCGTTTCGGTCGGGCTCCACTCGACGACCACTTCTTTCTGAAGCGTCGAGAAGTCAATGTCGGTGATCACATACGAGTTGAATTCCTCGGCCTCCTCACAGCCCTTGTTCAGCGAGGCGATGATCAGCCCGACGAGATCGAAGGAGAGGAAGATCGTGTGACCGCCGGGAAGCTGGAAGGAGAGGCTGAAGTTGCAGGCGCCATCGGACAGGTCAAACAGCACTTCCTCGGTCACGAAGTCGGGGAAGTACGCGCGCCCGGCATTCGCCACGCCGCTCCCGGAGGACAGGTAGGGCGCGCCGATGACGAACTCCGTCGCGTCGGCGGAAGCGGCGACGGCCGAGCCGTACTGGGCGGTATCACCGGGCACCGCATCGTCGGAGGGAGGACTGAGTCGGTTGTCGAAGACCCAGCCTGTCTCGTTGCGCTTCATCAGGAAGGCCTGACCCATGTTGAATTCGCTGGTCGGCGCGCCGACCATGGCGTACTCGCCTCGCGCTGCGAGCGCGAAGCCGAAGCTCGAAAAGACGGGTGAACCTGGAAGACGGATCGTCTGCGAGAGAGCCCATGTCGCATCGGGCTTCTCGAACACGAGGACTGAGCCGGACTGGGAGTAGGGATCGCCTACGAGAACTTGCGAACCGGCGACGGCAACGGCGGTACCCACGGAACCTCCCGCGACCGGCGGGGATGCCGTGAGCTTTGCGTCCTGGACCCAAGCGCCACGGCTTCGCGTAAACGCGTACGCGGATCCGGGCCCGACCGTGAGTTGCCCGGGTGCACCGACGACCACCAGGCTTCCGTTGGACGAAAGGGCGACGCTCCGGCCGAAGTCCTCGCTCTCGTTATTCACGAGCGGGACGATCTCCTGCGCAGCCGACCAGGTCGTGCCTGTACGTGAGAAGGTCCAGGCACTGTCGATCGGGACGCCCTCGAACGTGTTGCCGACCTGCCCGACCGCGACGGTGGAGCCATCGTCGGAGATGGCCACGCTTGTGCCGAAGAGGTACTTGGCGCCAGGCGACGGCTGGGTCAGTCGGGCCTCCTTCGTCCATGTGTCGCTACCAGCGGAGCGAACGAAGATATAGACGCTGCCGCCGAACGGAAACGCCCCACCGTGGCGATCGCCGGCGGCGCCAATGATCGCGGTAAGCCCGTCAGCGGACATGGCGATTGCGACTCCGAAATGAGCGCCCCCTTGGAACGCCACATCGGGGGCGAGCATCGCCTTCTCGACCCACGAGGTGCCATCGTTGACGAAGGTCCGAACTCGGCCGTTTCCGCCGTTGGCGTCCCATCCCCCGACGAGGGCATGGGTACCCGCGGCGTTCATGGCCACCGCCTTACCCCAATAGTCGGGCTGGTTGACCGGCGGGAAGTTCCCCTGCGGGCAGTTGTCGTTGGCGGAGGCCGGCGAGGCCATGAGCGAGAGCGCGACGACTGTGCCCAACGCGAAGCGAGCGATAGCGAATCCGTCCCGGCCCATCATGATCTCCTTCGTGACGACGGCCCGCCGCAACCATGGTCGCTGACGGATCGCTTCGAAGATATCCCGCGACCACCGGCACACAAACGACGATCAGGGAGATATCGAAAAGTGGAGATGGGTAAGCGCCGCCTACCCGGGCTCGAGAGCCTGGCGTTCCCGATGCGAGTCGATCGGTACGAAGACCTTGCGGGCCATGATCTCGGTCAGGCGATCCACACTGACCGGCTCGTACTCGTTGTTGTCGACACCCACGTCCCAGGACCGGGCGTTGGGGTCGTCAGGCAAGGTTCCGTGGGAGTGCCCGTACAGGTGCCAAGAACCGTGGTGGGAGGCGTCCCAGACCTTCATCGCGTAGTGACAGAGGATCACCGGACGGCGCATGCCCGCGATGGGAAGTCGAATGCGGCGAAGGGCGTGAACGCTGGCGAAGAGCGCGGCAAAGTCGGGATCGACCACACCCTCGCGGGACTGCGGGTCGTGGTTGCCGAGGATGAGGTGAATCGTCCGACAGCGGATGCGCTCGCGGAAGATGCGGGCGTCAGCGGTGCGAAACGCGAAGTCACCAAGGTGGTAGAGCGTGTCGTTCGCCTTCACGCGGGCATTGATGCGCTCGATCAGCGCATCATTCATCACTTCCACCGTTTCGAACGGCCGATGGCAGTATCGAATGATGTTGGCGTGCCCGAAATGCGTATCCGCTGTAAACCAGTGCTCCACACGCGGGAGTATGCGCCATCGCGATCAGAATGCGAAGAGCGTGTCGAGGACGCGGGCGATGATTCCCTTGTCCGTCGAGTCCTTGAGCTGACCCTTGGTGAGCTTCTCGATCGCGGCATTGGCGAGGCGATGGCTTTGCACCGAGTTGGTGGCGTCGACGTCCTCGGCGCGGCAGCGACCGCTCAGTCGAATCGTCTGCGTCTCGCCGTCCATGTTGATCTGCTTGAAGGCCTCGACGATGATCGTGCCGTTCGGTAACACTTCGATCACCTCGCCGGTGATTTTCGCGGTGAAGTCGTCCTGACGGGCGACGTCGCCCTTGGCGTCGAACTTCTTCTTGCCGCCGACGTCGAACTGCGGAAGGTCAGCAGAACCGAGCGTGATGATGTCTGCCCACTCCGCCGGGTCGAGATTCATGAACGACTGGAGGTCGACCGACATGTCGTACTTCTTGTCGGTCTTCGCGTTGGCGCTCGATTTCGCCTTGCTCTGTTCGCTCACCACGATCGTGATGAGGTCGTGCACCTTGAACGAACGCGGCTCCGGATCGCCGACGGCGGTCAGCGAACCCCGGGCCCCGCCACCGGCGCCGCGAATCGGCGCTGGCTCGTTGGCCCGTGTTTCCAAGGCGGTCACCGAGAGCGGCCGCGAAACGCCCTCCCGCTGGAGGAGTGGCGATCGGCCGTCAGGATTCGCCGGATCAGCGGCGCGACCGGCTGGCCGCGCGGAAGGCGCGGCCGGCGCCGCTGGCGGCGGCGATGGCGCCGGCGAGGGCGCCGGTGCCTGTTGTCCGTAGGTCGCGGACGGAAGCGTTAGGAGGACCGACAGTGCGAGAACGTGAGCCATCACGTAACCGCGATGATGACAGTTCATGAATCACCTCCGGCGGCGAGCGTGCTTGCCGCTTCGCGAATGACGGCCCGTCCGCTTCCTAACACTTCGGCGAAGAAGACCCGCTGGTCGCGTCGGTCCTTGCGGTCGACGGCACGAAAGCGGATCAGGTCGCCGACGGCTCCGTCCTCCTCGGCGATGGCAACCAGTTCGATCGCGACCGTCCCGAGCTCGCGGCGGATCGTGACCTTGTCGTTTCGCTTGATCTGTACCGGCTTGCGCACGGCGTCACTGGTCAGTCGCTCGCCCTTGGCGATCTGCGTTGTGGCGACGCCTTGGTTGATCGCTCCGACCGGAACGATCGCGTCGAACTCACTCGGCTTGACCCATTCGGTGTGTACGTCGATCGCGTTCCCGAGCGAGGCGCCCCGGCGTAGCGACGAGGTGGCGGTGGCGACGGTGGCCTCGAGCGATGGCTGAATGGCCAGGTCGGTGCGACTGACGACCCGGTCACCGTCGCGGACAAGGACGCGAATGCGAACGAGGTCCGCGGTCAGGGACGTCAGCGGGAAGGCTTCAAATCGGAAACCGGCGGCTCGCTGGTCGAGGAAACGGTCGTCTGTGCCGGTGATCGCCAAACGCAGGCGCGCCCCGCGCTTCGCGAAGGCATTGCGGAGCACTTCGGCGATGAGACCGCGCGGCGTGGTCAGGTCCGTCGCCTCCTCGGCGAGGAATTCGATCCGCGAGTCGGCGGCTGCGACTGCCGTGTTGCTGCCCGCAGCGGGAGCGATGGCCGGAGCGGCGTTCGGATCGACCGCCAGTCCCTTCATCGCAACCGGCTTTCCGGCCTTCGCCGAGCGCACCAAGACGGTCCGCCCGCTGAGATCGATCAGGTTCGCCGAGCTGCTCGCGGCCAGGAGCTTGCTTCGGATCTCGTCGATCGAGATCTCGAGGGAAGCGCGCTGGCTGCCGCCGGCGGCAAGATCCGCAAGCTCGGTTCCGCCGAGGCGCACCGCGGCGTCGCCGTCGAGGTAGGCGACATCCCGGAGCCGGACGACCGTCTCGTTCTCGGCCAGGCGCACGGAGGAGCGAAGGACGATCGAGTCGGCCCATGCCAGGGCGGCGCAGGCGAGCGCGACGGTGGCGGCGAGAAGACGGGTGAAGCGGGCGTGGTCGTGTGCCATGGTCAGTCCGTTCGTCAGGTGTTGGACGAAGTGTTAGGCGGCATCAGAAGCGACGGAGGTTGTTCACCTGTTGCAGCGTCTCGTTCGTCGCCTGGATCATCTGGCTGTTCATTTCGAAGGCCCGCTGGGTGCGGATCAGGCTCACCAGTTCGGTGATCGCTTCGCTGTTGGACTGCTCGAGAGCACCCTGGAGAATCGAGCCGCGGCCATCCTCATTCGGGTTGCCAACGGCCGGTTCGCCGCTTGCCGCACTCTGCACGTAGATGTTGCCGCCCACGGCGGTCAGGCCCGCAGCGTTCACGAAGCGGGCGAGTTGGATCTGCCCGAGCTCTTCGGGTTCGGTGTTGCCGGCGAGCATCGCGGTCACGACGCCATCGGCGCCGATCGAGACCTGGGTCGCGTCGGCCGGAATCGTGATCTCCGGCTCGATGAGCCGGTAGCCGGGCGAGTTCGCGAGAACGAGCTGGCCTTCGGCGTTCGGCGTGAAGTTGCCGGCCCGGGTGTAGCCGATGCCGCCGCCGACGCTCTCCGGCGTCTGGACGACGAAGAAGCCTTCGCCCTGCACCATCATGTCGAAGGGGTTGCCGGTCGTCTCGACCGGGCCGCTTCGCATGTCCAGTTGCGTGCCCGAGACCTTGACGCCAAGACCCGTGGCAAGACCGGTCGGGAAGCTGTTGACCGGATCGCGCGGCAGGTTCGGCTGGGCGAGCTGGAGGTAGAAGAGGTCCTCGAAGTTCGAGCGGCTTCGCTTGAAACCGTTGGTGTTGACGTTCGCGAGGTTGTTCGCAATGACATCGAGATTGAAGCTCAGGGCGTTGAGGCCGGTGGCAGCGGTGTTCAGGGCGAGGTAGCTCATGCGTTGCTTCCTTCGTCAGCGTCCTTAGGGCGTCAGACGTTTCTGGTGATGCCGGTGATGGCCTGGCCGGTGAGGTTGTCCTGGTACTGGATCATGCGAACGTTGGCTTCGAGCATGCGCGACTGCCGCATCAGTTCGACCATCGAGGTGACCGGATCGGCAAGGCTCTGTTCAAGCGATCGCTGCTCCACCGAGGTCGAGTTCTCGTCCACCCGCTCGAGCTTCGAGCCTGGCGGCGATCGGAAGGTGTTGGCTCCAACCTTCTCAAGCGATGCAGGGGTCAAGGCCTTCACGATGCGGAACCGAGCGACCTCACTGTCGCCCTGGAAGATGCGGCCGGCCTTGTCGACGGCGAAGGGGCGCTTCGGGTCGATCTTGATCGGCTCCCCGTTCTCTCCCAGCAATGCACGACGCGTGCCAATCGTGCGAAGCGTGCCGTCGGCATCGACGGTCAGGTTTCCGGCCCGGGTCAGATCGGTCGGGGCCTTCGGATCGGGCTTCTTGCCGTTCGCGGGAGCCAAGACGAAGAAGCCTTCGCCGTGGAGGGCGAGATCGGTTGCATTGCCGGTCTGTTCGAAAGCGCCCTGCCGGAAGTCGATGCGATCGGGGTTGAACTTGATGCCGCCGCCGAGACGCTCGAGCATCTCCTGAGGCGGGGCAAGGGGATCGCTCAGCGGCGACAGGCCCTCAAGCCGTTCAGCGGGACGCTCGGCGGCACTGACAAGGTCTGGCTTGAAGCCGACCGTGTTCGCGTTGGCGAGGTTGTTGGCGATGACGTCCATGCGACGCATCGACGCGAGGACGCTGCCGGTGGAGAGGTAGGTGCCGTAGTTCACGAGCGGACTCCGTGCGTGCCAGAGCTGCGCATGGCCGATGCCACTCGCGATCGGTGGATCGCGGCGGCGATGGTGGCGAGGTCGTTGAGGTGGCGGCCGAGGGCCTCGAGCGGCGAGCTGACGTCGGCCGCGTCGGAATCCCACCGGAGGGCACGAGCCGTCAACGCAGAATGCGGCCCAGCCGCGGGGACGTGGCTGGACGAGATCGCCGGGATGACGTTCGGCGCCGCGTCCGTGCGGCGCATCGCGTCGAGCTTCGGGGTCGAGCAGTGGCTCGACCGGGAGGCTCCCGCTGGGGCTGGCGAGTGTGAAGGCGTCGTCGGCATCCAAGCCGAGTGGCCGTTGAGGTGGGCATCCTGCCCGCGTGGCTCATCCATGAGACTCGTCCGCATCTGGCAGTCCTTGCCAATGGAGCGGTTGGGGAAAGCGGCATCCAAGCGGGTCTACATCCACGACCGTGCTCGGACCGTCGAGTCCAAGGCAATTCGAATGCCCGAGTCGGCGAGCGAATCGAAGGGCTCGCCAGTGCGGGAATTGGCGTTGTCTCGCTTATGGGACATGACGTCGCGTTACGCGGCGCGCAACCACGATGGCGATAGCGCCAAGGCCGTACCGACCGACTACATCCAGCATGTGTGCCTGTCCCACATCGAGTTTGTGCCTGTCCAAAGTGCGGCGAGGACTTGTTACCAGACGTCGCGTCCAGCAATTGTGCCAGTCCAACTTGCTCGCCGGACCTCTCCTCGAGGCGCAGCGCATGCGCTCCGCCTGCGCACCGTTCGCGCTGGCTCAGCCATTGCCCACGCCGCTCGGCCTTGCACGTTTCACCCCGCCCGATCCCCGCGGAACCACTCCGCACCTTCCTCAATTGTGTCCGGCGCTGCCTCCCTCGGTCGATCAACGATCGCTCGGATAAGCGTTCGTGGTGACGAGGAACAGCCACGGGAAAGGGCGGATGGACAAAGGCTTCGCGCGCGAATCGCACTCTCCCCCGACTGAGGAGTCCGGGGGCGGTGGCTCCGACTGTCCGGAGTGCCCGTTCCTTGCGTTGGATGACGCTCGCTGCTCCGAGCGATTTGGCGTCGATCACCTCGACGACTTCTTTGGTCTCTGTTGCGGCTCCTATCGCCGCTGCTCGACCTACCACCTTCTCCGACGCGAAGCTCAGGCTGGACGGTCGCTCGAATCGGCTTCTCCCGCTCGCACCGACTCGCCCAGCGCACGTCGCCGGGCCACTGTCTCCCTCACCAACGATGGACAGCCTCTCCGGATTCGCGCCCACCTTCCGTGAGTTCCTGGGCTACCTCCGAGTCGAGGCGGGGCTGGCGGCGGCGACGCTTGAGGCCTACGGCCGCGACCTGCGACAGCTCGCTCACGACCTTGTCCCGCGCGGCGTCACCACGCCCAACGACGTCACGATGCAGGGGCTCGCGGAGCATCTCCAGCGCCTCCATCGCGAACATGGGATGGAACCGACCTCGATCGCGCGGCATCTCGCCACGATCCGGGTCTACTTCCGCTACCTGCACGCCAACCGGCGGGTGCCCTCCGATCCATCGCGGCTTCTGGAGCGACCGACGCGATGGAAGCGGCTGCCGGGCGTTCTCTCCCCCGCCCAGATGAAGGCCTTGGTGCAGGCTCCGTCGCCGGAGCATGGCGACCTCTGGCTTCGCGACCGGACCATGCTCGAACTCATGTGGGCGGCCGGACTTCGGGCGTCCGAAGTCGGGGCCCTCAAACTCAACGAGTACCACGACACCCTGTGCATGCTGACCGTGACCGGCAAGGGCTCGAAACAGCGCGTCGTGCCGATCGGCACACCGGCCCAAGAGTGGGTGCGCCAGTACCTCGCCGAATGCCGGCCGCACCTCACCCGGTGGAAGGACGGCCGGGACGAATATCGCCTTCTCCTCTCCTTCAGCGGCCGGCCGCTCGAACGGGTGGCGGTTTGGCAGATCGTCAAGAAGTACGCCACCATCGCCCAACTTCGGGACGTTCACCCCCACACGCTCCGGCATAGCTTCGCGACCCACCTCGTTCGGGGGGGTGCTGACCTACGAGTGGTGCAGGAACTGCTCGGACATGCCGATATCGGTACCACCCAGATCTACACCCACGTCGACCGCAGCGGCCTGCGCGACGTGATGAAGAAGCACCACCCTCGCCCCTAAGGCCGGCCTACCCACCCACCAAGGGCAGGATCGTCGGCGTCGGTGCGACCGACCCGCATCAAGAGCCAGCATCCATGCCCCAAGCGATCCAAGCCGAACCCTGCATCCTCGTCATCTTCGGAGCTTCGGGGGACCTGACCTCGCGGAAGCTCATCCCCGCGATGTACGAGATGTCGAAGGCCGGAACGCTGCATGAGCGCACCCAGATTCTCGGGGTGAGCCGCAGCGCCAAGAGCGACGAGCAATGGCGCGAGGAGCTTCTTCCCTGGGTGAAACAGCATGCCAAGGGCTTCGACGAATCCGCGTGGCGAGCGTTTGCGGCTCGCATCCACTACTTCGCCGGCGATGCGGTCAAGAGCGAGTGCTATCAGCCGCTGCGGGCCCACCTTGACTCGCTTTCGAAGAAGCACAACACCTGCGGGAACATGCTCTTCTTCCTCTCGGTCGCCGAGAACCTCTACGAGCCGATCGTCGGCGAGATCGAGGCCAGCGGTCTGGTCACGGAAGGCAAGCGATGGTGCTCGATCGACCGCGAAACCCGCTCGTGGCAGCGCATCATCGTCGAGAAGCCCTTCGGCCACGACGCCGCGAGCGCCGCAAGCCTGAACCGGGCCCTTGGCCGCGCCTTTGAGGAAGAGTCGATCTATCGCATCGACCACTACCTCGGCAAGGAAGTGATCCAGAGTCTGCTCGTCTTCCGCTTCGCCAACGCGATCTTCGAGCCGGTCTGGAACTGGCAGTACGTCGATCACGTGCAGATCACCGCGGCCGAGACCGTGGGCGTCGGCCAGCGCATTGCCTTCTACGACCAGACTGGTGCGATTCGCGACATGATCCAGTCGCACCTCTTCCAAATCCTTTCCTTCGTCGCGATGGAGCCGCCGACGAGCTTCTCGCCGGAGGCAATTCGCGCCGAAAAGACGAAGGTGATCGAGGCAATGGCCATTCCCACGGTCGACGACCTCGCCACGCACGCCGCGTTAGGTCAGTACGCCAGCGACGGGAAGGAGCCGGCGTATCACGAGACCAACGGCGTCACGCCGGGCAGCACGACCGAAACATACGCGGCGGTCAAGGTTCACTTTGACAACTGGCGATGGGCCGGAACGCCGTTCTTCATTCGCAGCGGAAAAAAGCTGAAGCGGAAGCTCACCGAGGTCGTTGTCGAGTTCAAGGCGCCCCCCGCGAACCTCTTCCGCAACCTCAACGGGAACGGGAAGGCGTGGCATCGTCCGCCAAACCGAATGGTCATCGAGATCGCCCCGCGCGGCGCGTTCGCCCTGCGCTTCGAATGCAAGGTGCCTGGCAGCGGCCTTCGCGTCGACTCGATCGAGATGGACGTCGATTACGACCAGCACTTCAAGGTCGAGCCGGTCGAGGCGTACGGCCCGCTCATCGTCGACGCGATGCGCGGCGACCAGACGCTCTTCAAGAGCCGTATCGAGGTGGAAGGCGCCTGGAACGCCGTGATGCCGATCCTCGATGACCGGTCGAGGGCGATCCGCAAGGGAATCGCCGCGAACTACGCGGTCGGCTCGTGGGGTCCGGCCTCGGCCGACGCGCTGATGGGACCGGGTCGGAGTTGGCACAACCCGTAATCGGCGCCCGCCGAAACGTGCGGCGCTCGCGTCCGTGGAGCGAACCTGCAATCATGCCGTCATGAGTTCCGAACAGGTCCCCGAGACCTACGACCTCGACGATCAGGATCTCCCCTCGCCCTCCCTTCCGGGCACGGTGTCGGTGCATCGCTCGAAGGACCAGGTCATCGATGCGATCGCGGCGGACCTGATGGTGCACGCTCAGAACTGCGTGCGGGCCTTCGGAGACTTTCATCTTGCCCTCTCTGGCGGATCGACGCCGTTTCCGCTCTACGAACGGTTGATGTACGACCCGAACCTGCGTCCGCTGCCATGGGCGCGAACGCATCTCTGGATGGTCGACGAGCGCTGCGTCCCGTTCGAACACGAGAAGTGCAACTTTCGCCAGATCAGGGACATCATCGTCGACCACTCGGGCATTCCGGCCGAGCAGGTGCATCCGATGCCGGCGATGCTGCCCGACGCTGCGGATCGCTACGAGAAGGAGCTGCGCGAGCATCTCGGATGGCGCGAGCGAGGACAGGATCGTCTCGACTTCGTCCTGTTGGGTATGGGCGATGACGGACACACGGCGAGCCTCTTCCCGGGCCACGAAGCCATCGACGAGCGCGATCGCCTCGTCGTGCGTTGCACGGGCCCGCAAGTGACGCCTCCCGATCGCGTGTCGATGACCTACCCACTCCTGAACGCCGCTCGCTTCCTCGCCTTCATGGTGTGCGGGCGCGCCAAGCGTCCCGCGATCGCGCGACTTGTGCAGGGAAGCGAAGGTCCACGCACGCTCCCGGCGAGTGGCATTCGTCCTCTGGCGGGTGAGTTGAAGTGGTATCTCGATCTTGATGCCGTGCCGGATTCCCGGTGAGCCGCGCAGCGGTTTCCGCGGAAGAGTTGAAATCTCGCCTTCTTCCTCAGCGCCTTCCTGAACCGAGGCCGTAGGATCGCTCGTTGAGGCAGAAGAGACGGCCGCGCGAACGGTGTTCTCGCGATGATTGTGGCGTTCCCCCTCGCATCACCATCGAGGCGGACCGCCATACGCCGTGTTCCGAAAAAGGCACCTCGTTCCACGAACTCAGGAGGAAGCATGTCGCTGCGCACATTCGCATCGCTGGTCATGGCTGTCGCGCTCTCGTCATCCGCTCTCGCGGCTGGCACCGTGTTCCCGATCTCAGGCTCCGGCGCCCAAGAGCCCGGAGGCGGTGATGTCGACGGGACCTTCTCCGGGACCGTCACCCTCGATCCCGCCACCAACACCCTGAGCTGGAACTTCGCGTACGCGAACATCGTGGCGCCCACCGCCATGCACATCCACTCCGGACAGGATGGGGTGAACGGCGGCGTCTTCGTCGACATGGGCGTCGTCACGTCGGGCGGTGCTGGAACGCTCGTCAACACGAAGACCATCACGCCAACGCAGGCGACTGCGATCCTGACGAATCCGCAGAACCACTACGTTAACATCCACAACGCCGCCTTCCCCGGCGGGGCAATTCGCGCTCAGCTTCCGGTGATCTTCAAGGTCGTTCTGCGAGGTGCCCAAGAGACCGGCGGCGGAGACCTCGAAGGCACGGCGGGCGGTCAGGTGTGGTTCGACACCGGTACCAATTCGGCGGGCTGGAACATCAGTTACGCCGGCATCGCCGATCCCACCGCGTTTCACATTCACAGCGGAACGCTGGGCAACAACGGGCCCGTCTTCCTCGGGCTTGGCGTGGCCACGACTGGTGGCGCCGGCACGCTCACCAACACGGTTCTCACAACCGACGTCGTGCTTGATGCGATCATCGCCGATCCGGCCGGCCACTACCTCAACATCCACAACGCGGACTTCCCAAGTGGCGTGATGCGCGGTCAAGTGAAGGCGACCTTCGCCGCGGCCCTTGATGGCAGCCAAGAGGTCGGTCGCGGCGACCCGGACGGTTCCGCGACCGGAACCGTCAGCTTCGACACGCGCCTCAACCTCATCTCCTGGAACATCGCCTACGCCGACATCGCGGCACCGACCGACTTCCACATCCATGACGGCGACTTCGGGACCAACGGCCCCGTCTTCGTCGGATTCGGCGCGGCGACGACCGGCGGCCCGGGAACGCTCATCGGTCAGGTCTCCACGACCGAAGCCAAGATCGACGCGATCTTCGCCGACGTCCGCGGCTATTACCTGAACATCCACAACGCCGATTTCCCGGGCGGGGCGATCCGGGGGCAACTGGAGTTGCCGGCGCCGGAAGGCCTCCTCGGTGACCTCAACAACGACGGCCACGTCAACGCCGCCGATCTGGCGATCCTGCTTGGGGCGTGGGGCACCTCGGGTCCTGCGGACCTCAACAACAGCGGCTACGTTGACGCGGCGGATCTTGCCCTGCTGCTCGGCGCTTGGGGCTGAGCCAATCCGTTCCTTACCGACAACGGCCGCGAGATTCTCGCGGCCGTTGTCATAGGCTGCACCTTGCAACGAGGAGGCACCCGTGAACGTGAACGCGATCTGCATCGCCTGCATGGCAATCCTCTCACACGGCTTCGACGATCCGCCCTCGCCCGAGGATGTGGCTCGGGCCCACTGGTACAAGGCTTACGCCGTCGAGGTCGCCACGCTGCAGCCCGGGACGCCGCTGGACGACCTCTCGCGGTTCAAGCCCATGATCGGTGATGCCCGCGTCGTGGGCCTTGGCGAGGGGACGCACGGTTCGCACGAGCACTTCCGGGCGAAACACCGGCTCTTCGAGTTCCTGGTTCGCGAGAAGGGCTTCACGGTGCTCGCCATGGAGGCGAATGTGCCCGAAGCTTCGGCGATCGACGAGTTCATCAAGGGTGACGATCGCGCGCCCGACGCGCCCAACGTCGAATCGCTCATCCGAGGTATGGGCTTCTGGATCTGGAACACGGAAGAAGTGCGCGACCTCGTGGTGTGGATGCGTTCCTACAACCGCAACTGCCGCGACGCCCCGGGCTTTCAACGACTTCGCTTCGCTGGCGTCGACATGCAGAAGGGCGCGATGTCCCTAGGCATCGTTCGTGATGCGTTGGCTTCGCACGATGTCGAGTGGTTCGCGACGGAGGGGGCGCCGATGGTCGAGCGGCTAGTCAGCTACGACCCGATGGGCGATCCGGCCGCGGGCGATTTCGGCTGCGTCACCGCTACGTTCCCGGTCGAGGCGGCACGCGGACGGACCATTCGCTTCAGCGGATCGATCCGCACCGAGGGCCTTGAACGCGGATTCGCGGGACTCTGGTGGCGGGTCGACGGTCCGACACCGGCCTTTGACAACATGGGCGGCCGCGGCGTCTTCGGCACGACCGATTGGCAGGAGCGATCGATCGAACTCGTCGTGCCGTTGGATGCGAAGGCCATCGCCTTCGGAGTCCTCATGCCTGGCACGGGGAGCGCGTGGTTCGATGGTCTCTCGATCACGATCGATGGCGTTCCGTGGAAGGGCGATGGCTTCGACCTGGACTTCGAGGGCGACTCCTTCGAGCAGCTCCGGATCGCCGGCCCGAATGGCGATCCCGCATCGCCCGCGTACGCCGTCGGTCACGACATTGCCGTCGCCCACTCCGGCCGCCAGAGCCTTCGCATCCAGCGGATCCCAAGCCCCGGGTTGGATCAGATCCATTCCCAGGCCGTCGCGTCCGCAAGCGTGTTGCATGAGCGCATCCGCTCGACGCAGCCGACGCTCGAGCCGGCCTTGGGCAAGGACGGCTACGAGTGGTTGCTGCGCAACGCCCGCGTCGTGGAGCAATGGGCAGGGATGGCACTGGCCGAAGGCGGTGGCTTCGCCCATCGCGAACAGTGCATGGCGGAGAACCTCGCCTGGATCGGCGAACGGCACCCCAACGCGAAGATCGCCCTCTGGGCCCACAATTTCCACGTCCGCGACGAGGTCCCGTTCATGGGCTCGCACCTTCGCCGTCGCTTCGGAAAGGACTACGTCAACGTCGCCCTCTGCTCACTGCGCGGGAGCTACACCGCCACGGCCCTTGATGGGCGCGGCCTCCAGGAGTTCGCCCTGGCAAGCCCGCCCCAGGACGCGTTCGAGTCAACGCTTCAACGTTCGCTCACGCCTCGCCTCATCGTTGACCTTCGAGCCGCCCGCGCTGATGACCCGACATCGGCATGGCTCACCGAGTCGCGGCCCTTCGGCGGGACGATCGGATCGATGGAAATGCCCGAGCCATTCGCTCCGGTGAAGCTCTACGGCCACTTCGATCTGCTCTTCTACGTCGAGGAGATGCGCGCGGCCCGGCAGCTTGCGGCGCCGTGACGGCGTGCCATCAGCGCCGTCGGCTCAACTCTCTTCCGCCAACCCGTAGAAGCCGCCATCAAAGCGACGCAGCTTGCCCTCGTCGGCGAGCGCCTCCCACACATCGTGCGGAATCTCGCGGGGCGGGACGATCGCGTCGATCCCGTGCTTCCTGCCGCCGCTCATGGGTCCAACGCCGAGGCGCGATTCGGCATCGAGCCGCGTGAGCTTCAGCCGCGTGCGAAACGCCTTCATCGCGTGGGCGAGGGTGTCGTGATCGAACTCCGGCTTCGGCTTCGAGGGGCTCTTGGGTTCTTCGACGATCGGCGCGCCGGCCAGCTTCGCCAGGAGGCGATGAAGGCCGCCGAGATCGCGCCCAGCTACGAGCGGCATGATCTCGCCGGGCGCGACTTTCGCCTTGAGAAGGAGCTTGTGCATCGCTCCCCAATGTGGGCCGGCGGCGTCCGGCGATGCATCGGCGATGCGTCGGGCTGCGGCCTGAAGTTCGTTGAGCGTGGAGGCGGGAAGGGTCATGCGTCAGCTCTTGGGTTTGGAAGGTGATGGTGCGGAGGGTGCGCCATCAGATGACCGGCCAGCGGGGGCGTGGGCGTCGATCGCGTGAGCCCTGAGCGCATCCCCAAAGTTCCGGCTCGGGTCGTTCCACACGCAGTGCACGTGATCGGGATTTCCCGAGGTGCAGTCGAACTCGATGACAAAGCCCGGCCCGGCGATGCGATAGTAATGCGGCTTGGCAAGCTCGGGCTCCCCGGCCCATCCGAAGCGGATCCGTTCGACGCCGAGAGCCTTGATGCGGCGCAACTCGTCGCTCGCCAGGTCGCCGCGCAGGTCGGCGGCGTGTCGGACGAGGAGGCCCCACAGAAGCTCCCGCTGTCGCTCGTTGAGATCCGGCATCGCCAGCCCGCCCGCGGTTTCGGCCTCGCGCAGGGCCGACTCGCGACCGGGACCTGTGATGATGTCCGCAGGCGAGCCGTCGGCGACCTTTGCCTGCGCGGCTTGGGCATCACTCAGCGACCGGCGCAGGTCCAGAGCCGCGTCCTGCACCGCTCCGAGCGGGCGTGTGCCCTTCGACGGTCCGCTCGCCAAGGCTGCCGGGAACGCCCCGAAAAAGAGCGGCGTCGTCGTGGTCTCGCCGCCCAGCGAACTGAAGTGGAGGCCGATGTGATGGCCCTCGAAGCGCCAGCCCCAGAGACCTTCACCAGGCGTGCCGAAGACGATGATTGCGTAGAGGTCGCCGCCGTATGTCGGCACCATCTTGCGGGCTACCTCGTCGGCCCGGTTGATGTTCTCGTTCTCGCGGGTGAGGCGGACCTTCTCGATCCCCTCGGCCGAAAGCCCGCTCTCGACGAGTCTCATCGCCAAGGCCCGGTGGGCCTCGCTCATCTCCGACAGGAACAGTCCCGGCCGTTCGCCGCGCAGATAGGACCACGTCGTCCGCTGCGGATCATCGAATGCCCGGCTGGCCTTCGTGCGCTGCTCGGCAGGAAGTGCGGCGAGAAGCGCCTTGGCCGCATCGGCCATGGTCTTGCGGGCAAGCGCCGACTCATCCGGTGCGGCGGGACGTTGCCCGACGGCTGCGGCGGGCGGCGGCGATGTCGCCATCGACGCGGAACCGATCGCGAGCACGACAATGATGGAGGCACATCGCAGCATGCCTCCATCGTCGCATGTTCGGCCAACTTCGCTCACGGGCCCTTTGTGTGGTGAGCGAACCCGCTCCCGATCCTCCCTCCGACCTCCGCGACCTCTCACCTCTGCGGTGAACAAGACCTCACCGAAACCCCAACGCCCTCGGGAACGCGATCAGGTTGGCCTTCTCCTTCACCATCGCTAGCGTCTGTTCCGCAAGGTCGTTCGCCCGGGCGGTCCCCTTCTTGAGGATGTCAAGGATCACCGCGTCGTTGCCTTCGTACTTCTTCCGCCGCTCGCGCATCGGCTCGAGCATCTTGTTCAGCTCTGCGGCAAGCTCGACCTTGATGTGGCCGTCACCGATGTTGTCACCGGTCGAGTACTTCCGCTTCAGTTCCTCGACACGCGCCTTATCGGAGTGGAATGCGTTCACGTACTGGAAGAGGGCGTTGTTCACATCGCCCGGCTCGGTCGCGCTCTGACGGCCGGTGAAGATCTTCTTGATCTTCTTCTCGACCTCGTTTGCCGGATCGCTGATGAAGATCGCGTTGTTGAGCGACTTCGACATCTTGTTGACGCCATCGGTCCCGACGAGGCGGCCAACCTCGCCGATCTCGGCGCGGGGAATGGGCAGAACGCCGCCGAGCTTCACGTGATCGTCGTCCTCGGCCTGGTCGCTGACGCCGCAGAAGATCTGATTGAACCGTCGGGCGACCTCGCGGGTCAGCTCCAGGTGCGGTACCTGGTCTTCGCCGACCGGCACACCGACCGGGCGGAAGGCAAGAATGTCGGCGGTCTGGCCGACGGCGTAGAGGGGGAAGCCGAAGCTGTAGGTCTCGCCGAGGTTCTTGACCTTGATCTCGTCCTTGAGCGTCGGGTTTCGCATGACCCGGTTGAATGGCAGGAGCATCGCGAAGAGGAAGGTCAGCTCGGCGATCGCAGGAATCTCGCTCTGGAGAAAGATCGTCGATCGCTCGGGATCGATGCCCATCGCCAGATAGTCGCGGACGATCTCGATGCAGTCGCGCCTGATCTGCTCGGACTTCTCGACGCGCGTGGTGTACGCGTGCATGTTGGCGATGATGAAGTAGCAGTCGTGCGAGTCCTGGAGGCTCACCCGCCGCTTCACGCTTCCGACCCAGTGGCCGAGGTGGAGCATTCCGGTCGGCGTATCGCCGGTGAGGATGCGGGGCTTGCCGGAACTCGTTGTAGCTGCTGCGGACATGGAACGTGGAATATAGCGGGCTGTGGCAAGGCCAGTGCCGTTCGCCGATGGCGAGCAGGTTGTGTCGAGCCAGCCACGGTATCGTCTCCGCTTTCGGAGCCCCTTCCCGATGGTGACCTCCTCGGCGCGTCGTGCCACCCGTTCGGTTCGCCCGCCCATCAAACCCAGTACGCCCCCCCAAGAGGCGATCCCGCTTCTCATGCGCGAGTACGGGGGCATGGTGCATGCGGTGGCGCGCAGGGTGTTAGGAACCGTCGCCGAGGCCGACGACGTCACCCAGGACACGTTCATCAGCGCGTTCCGGAACTGGTCACGTTTCCGGGGCGACTCCGATCCGGGAACATGGCTCTACCGGATCGCGATTCGGGCGGCAGGGCGCCAGTTGCGGCGCCGCAACAGACGGCGCGAGCGGGCGTGGAGCGCAACCGACGTCATGCCCTTCGGCAATCCGCGACTTGCCCATGTACCTGACGACATCCAGTCACCGGAGGCGAAGCGACTCCGCACCGAGGCCCGCGACTCGGTGAACGATGCGATCTCGACCCTGCCCCCGACCTTTCGCGTGCCTCTCGTCCTCAAGGACATCGCCGAGCTATCGATCGAGGAGATCTCAAAGATCCTCGGCACGAAAGTCCCGACGGTGAAGACTCGCATCCATCGCGGACGGCTCATGCTTCGCGCTGCGCTCCTCGAGGACGCCAAGCGCGTCCCGGTGCCACCGCCCATCTATGAGAAGTCGATGTGCATCGACCTCCTGCGGGCGAAGATGGAGGCTCTCGACCACGGGGTCCCCTTCCCGGTGCAGGACGAACTCATCTGCGACCGCTGCCGCAACGTCTTCGCGTCGCTGGACCTGGGCTTCGATGCCTGCCGCCATGCGGCCAAGGACGACGACCTGCCGACGGAAATCCGCAAGCTGGTGCTGGCGGAGATCGCGGCGGAGAAGCCACGTGGGAAGTCCCGGGCAGCCCGATCACCGCAGCGACGCTGAAGTCGCGTGGGTGATTCACCGCAGAGGCGCGGAGGACGCAGAGCCTGACGCAGAGAATGAGAAAAGGGTGGCTCGTCCGAAACGAGCCCCCTTCTTGCTTCCATCGCATTCCCTCTGCGTTGGTCTCTGCGTCCTCCGCGCCTCTGCGGTGAACAGCCCCTCTGCGGTGAACAGCCTCCGCTAGCATGCCCGCATGTTCTTCCGCCAGATCTACGACTCGCGTCTTGCCCAGGCCGCATACCTGATTGGCTGTCAACGCACCGGCGAGGCGATCATCGTCGATCCCGAGCGTGACATCGATCGCTACGTCGACCTCGCGAAGCAGAACGGACTGCGGATCATCGCGGTCGCCGAGACGCACATCCATGCCGACTACCTGAGCGGCGTGCGCGAAGTGGCCGAAACGTTAGGTGCCACGGCCTACGTCAGCGGAATGGGCGGAAGTGACTGGTCGTACCGATGGCTTGGCTCGAAGCAGGGCGGCGGCGCCTATCCCCACCGTCTGCTCGCCGACGGCGACCGGTTCCGGATCGGCAACATCGAATTCGTTGCCGTGCACACGCCAGGCCACACGCCGGAGCACGTCGCGTATCTCGTCATCGATCGAGGGGGCGGCGCGGACCAGCCGATGGGGATCATCACCGGCGACTTTGTCTTCGTGGGCGATCTCGGACGCCCCGATCTTCTCGAGAGCGCCGCGGGCGTGAAGGGCATGGCCGACTCGTCGGCGCGGCTTCTTTTTGCGAGCGCCACGCGATTCATGAGCGACCTGCCCGAGTGGATCCAGGTCTGGCCGGCCCACGGCGCGGGAAGCGCCTGCGGCAAGGCGCTCGGCGCCGTCCCGCAGTCGACGGTCGGATACGAGAAGCGGTTCAACGCGGCCCTTCTTGCCGCGACGAGCGAGAAGAACTTCGTCGACTTCATCCTCGACGGCCAGCCCGAGCCGCCGACCTACTTCGCCCGCATGAAGTACGAGAACCGCGATGGCCCGGCGGTCCTCAACGGGCTGCCCAAGCCGCGGCAGGTGAGCAACGCGGACGAGCTGTTAGGACTCGCCGCCAAGGCCCAGGTTCTCGACGTGCGCTCGTGGGCCGACTTCCGCAACGGCCACCTGCGCGGCGCGCTCTTCACGCCGCTCGACGGCAACTTCTCGACGATCGTCGGCAGCTATACCGATCCGAAGCAGGATGTCGTCCTCGTCTGCGATGCGTCGAAACTTGATGACTGCATTCGGGCGATGGTCCGCGTCGGCATCGACAAGGCCGTTGCGTGGGCGACGCCCTCGGTTCTCGCCCAATGCGGTGGGCTCCTGTCGACCAAGGAAGTCGACGTCGCCGGCGCCCGAAGGCTCATCGAGGCGGGTGTCTCGGTGCTTGACGTCCGCAAGGCCACCGAGTTCCGTGAGGCCCACATCGAGGGCGCAACCAACATCGCCCATACGCGACTAGCCGCCCATCTCCGCGAGATCCCCAGGAATTCGCCGATCCTCTGCCACTGCAAGGCGGGTATGCGTTCGGCCTATGCGAGCGCACTCCTGGAGCGGAACGGCTTCGACGTCACCAACCTCGCTGGCGGCTTCGACGCGTGGCTCAAGGCGGGGGCGCCGGCGATGGTGTGAGAGCGGTGGCGTTGCCTCGCGGAAAACCTTCAGGCAACCACCTACTTCCTGTCGCAACGTCCGTTACCATCTGCCGCATGGCCGAGTCTACCGCCTCCGGATCCGTCATCAGCTCTCCCGACCGCTTCCGCAGCGACTACGAGAGGACCAAGAAGGAAATCCAGAAGGTCGTCGTTGGCCACGCCAACATCATCGACGGCGTGCTGGTCTGCCTCTTTGCAGGCGGACATGCCCTACTCGAAGGCGTGCCGGGTCTCGGCAAGACGCTTCTGATCCGCTCGCTGGCCCAGGCGCTGCACCTTCAGTTCAGCCGCATTCAGTTCACACCCGATCTGATGCCTGCCGACGTCACGGGCACGACGATCGTCGTCGAGACACCGCAGGGTCGTGACTTCCAGTTTCGCAAGGGGCCGATCTTCGCCCAGATCGTCCTCGCCGACGAAATCAACCGAGCGACACCAAAGACGCAGTCGTCGCTCCTCGAGGCGATGCAAGAGCGGAGCGTGACCGTCGGCGGCACGACGTATCAGCTCGACCGGCCCTTCTTCGTTATGGCGACGCAGAACCCGATCGAACAAGAGGGCACCTATCCGCTGCCCGAGGCCCAGCTCGACCGCTTCTTCTTCAAGCTCGAGGTCGGCTACTCAAACCGCGAGGATCTCGTCGAGATCCTGAACCGCACCACGACAGGCGCGAACCCGACCATCGAACGGGTCATCGACGCACCGACGATCCTCGCCCATCAGGCGCTCGTGCGCCGCGTCAACATCCCCGATCACGTGCAGGACTACGCGGTGCGGCTGGTCCTTGCGACGCACCCGCAAGGAAAGTTCGCGACTCCCGAGGTCAACCGATACTTCCGCTTCGGGGCCAGCCCCCGCGCCGCCCAGACCCTCGTTCTGGGGGCCAAGGTGCGTGCGATGTTGGCGGGACGGGATACGGTCCAGCCCGAGGACATCAAGGGCATCGCCCTCCCAGCGCTGCGGCACCGCTGCCTGCTGAATTTCGAGGCCGAGGCAGAAGGCGTCGCCACCGACACCGTCATCCAGAACATCGTCGATACAACCGTCGCAGACGCCCGAGTCGCCAGCTAACGCGCCCAATTGCGGCATAGCCGTTGACCGGACGCGTGGAGTCGGCAGACTCATGATGCTCCCATGGCGGCCAGCAATGCCTACCGCGATGACTCGGACTCCACCGATGCCGCACGAAGACACCTGCGGCTATCGGTCCTGTTCACCGAGGCCCGCCAGCGGCCGCCCCACGAGCGGCTCACATGGCTCACCGACGAGTGCAGCGACGATCCCGAGCTTCTGACTGACCTCCGTTCGCTCCTGGCGATCGACGAGGCGGGCACGCCGCTCGACGACCCGGTCCTGTCCCGCACTGCCGCCGTCACATCGCTTCTCGCCGACAACGCCATCACCATCCCCGGCTACCACGTCGGCGCGGTGCTGGGAGAAGGCGGCATGGGCACGGTTTTTGAGGCCGATCAGTTTCATCCCCGACGGCGCGTTGCCATCAAGGTGCTTCAGATCGCTGATCGCGATCGGCAGCGCCGCTTCGAGCGCGAGGCAGACGTGCTCGCCCGCCTGCACCACCCCGGCATCGTTCCGATTTTCGCCGCGGGCTTCACCGCTCACACCGCGCTGTCCCCGTCACGACCGTTCATCGCCATGGAGCTCGTGCAAGGGCTCCCGATCGACCGGCACATCGACGAGACGTCGCCGAGCCCGAAGGCGATCGTTCGCCTGTTCGTCCAGATCTGCGAGGCGATCCACCACGCCCACGTCAATGGGGTCGTCCACCGCGACCTCAAGCCCTCGAACATCCTGATCGACGCCGCGGGCCGCCCGCGCATTCTCGACTTCGGCGTAGCCCGCCTTGTCGAAGGAATCCATGACGAGGCGGACGCGACCATCGCCCCGACCCGTGACGGTCAGGTCATCGGCACGCTCCGCTGGATGAGCCCCGAACAGATCGGGGCGGGCGGAGCCGACCAGGGCCGTGACGTCGGCCCGCGCAGCGACGTCTACGCGATCGGACTTCTGCTTCACGCCGCGCTCGGAGGTGCCGCGATCTTCCCGCCCGGTCACCTGACCCTTGCCGAAGCCGTGCGGATCATCCGTGACGTCGAGCCGCTGCCCCTCGGCCGCACCAGGCGCGAGCTGCGCGGCGACCTCGAAGCAATCGTCAGCATGGCCCTGCGCAAGGCGAGCCGCGAGCGATATCCCGACGCGGCGGCCCTCGGGCGCGATCTCGAACGCTGGCTCGACGGAGAACAGGTGTCGGCCCGGCGCCGCGGAACGCTCGAACGGGCGAAGCGATTCGCCGCCCAGAACACTCTGCTCGTCGGTGTGGTCGGCACCGCCATTCTGGCCCTCGGCGCTGGACTTGCCGTGACTGTCGCCGCGTTAGGCGACGCCCGACGGCAGCGCGATGCGGCGCTGCGAGAAACGGCGACGTCCGAGGCATCGATTGAGTTCCTGAGCCGGGTGCTGCGCGGAGCGGATCCGATGCAACAGGATCCGCACGCCGGACTGAATGGCAACCCCGCGTCTCTACCCACGGTGCAGGAACTCTTGGATCAGGCGAGCGCGGCCTTACCGGAGACCGTCGCCGACCAGCCCGAACTCGAGCTGAAGCTGCGGCTGATCCTCGGCGAAACGTATTCGCACTTCGGATTGCACGGGGCGTCGGAGGCCCATTTCGTTCGTGCCCTCGAACTCGCCGAAACGACGCTCGGCCCCGACGATCCCCAAGTCACGTACGCGGCCGCCGCTCTTGCGATGCTCTTCTCGATGCAGGACCGGATTCCCGAGGCCCGCGCACTGGTGCACAAGATCAAGCCGACCGACACCGGCGGCGAGTACACAGCCCGGCGGTTGCTCGCCATCGGCATGGTGCTGATTCAGTCGGAGGAGTTCGAGGGGGCGATCGAGACCTTCGACGGCGCTCTGGCCACTCTTGCCGCAGCCGAGTCAGCCGATCCTGACCTGGTATGGGCCATCAAGGCAAACCTGCTCGCCGTCCTGGTTCAGACCGACCGGCTCGATCGGGCGGAAGCGACCTATCGCGACCTCCTGGCAGCCGACCTCGGCCTTCATCCAAGCACGACCCTCACGATCCGCTGCGACTACGGGCGCCTGCTCTTCAAGCTCGGCCGACGTTCCGAGGCGCTGGCCCATTTCGCCAAACTCGTGGACGACGCCCGGGGCATCCTCGCCCCGATCGACCGTGTGCTGATGGGAATTCTCGTGAACGAGGCCCGCGTGCTGCTTGCCGACGGCCAGTTGGACCGCGCCGAAGCGAACGCGCGCGAAGCGTTAGGCATCGCCCATCGCCTGTTCACCCGCGACTCGCGGACAGAGCGGCTGATCGAGAAGCTGCTTGAATCGATCCACGTTGAGCGAGCGAGACCGCAATCGTGACCGTCAGCGAGGCCGCACGCGCCAAATTGCCCCGGGCTGTCCGGCGTTCTGGCCGCCCTCGAAGGTGAGAAGGAGGAGCTCGCCCTCGTTGTCCTCGGCGAACGAGGCGATGAGCGAACCGGTCTTCTTCGCGACGAGCTTCGGCTTGGTCGCAACGCCGTCCTTCATGCGGATCGCCCAGATGTTCGGGTAACCGAAGTCGGCGTAGAGATACGCGCCGCGCAATCCCTCGATCGCCTTCCCGCGATAGACGAAGCCGCCAGTGACCGAGACCCCCTCGCGGTGCGAGTAGTCGACGACCGGATCGATCAGGTCCGGGGCCGCCTTGCCCGCGAAGTCGTGCTTGCCTTCGCGCTTGTTCCAACCGTAGTTGCCGCCCTTCACGATGAGATCGATCTCTTCCCAGAGGTTCTGGCCGACATCGCCGGCCCAGAGCTCTCCCGTCTCGCGGTCGAAGTGCATGCGCCAGACGTTGCGCAGGCCCAACGCCCAGATTTCGGGAAGGGCGTCCTCGCGGCCGACGAAGGGGTTGTCGGCCGGAATGGCGTAGTTCTTGCCGTTGGCCTTCTGGTTGACGTCGATGCGAAGGATCTTCGCGAGGAAGGTCTTCAGGCTTTGCCCGTTGCCGTGCGGATCGTTCGCGGCTCCGCCGTCACCAAGGCTGAGGTAAAGGAACCCGTCCTTGCCGAAGAGGACCGTGCCGCCGTTGTGGTTCCAATAGGGCTGCGACTGTTCGAGGATGATCTCTTCGCTCTTTGGGTCGACGGTCAGGCCATCCTCACTCACCGTGAAGCGGGAGAGCACGGAACGGCGCGGCGGATGGGCCGTGTAATAGACATAGAGCTCGCGCTTCTTCGGGAAGTCCGGATGGAAGGCGATCGAGAGGAGCCCTTCCTCGTTGCTCTTGTCGTTCACCGGCGCCGTCAGGTCAACGACCATCGGGGCCTCGGTCTCGTACTTCTTCGAGGTGTCGAGAAGGCGGATCGTGCCCGGCTGCTCGGCGAGGTACCAGAGATTCGGCGCGTCTGGCCGCTGAATCATCTGGATCGGCCGGTTGAGCTTCATCTCGGGCCAGAGCCGCTCGAGAGCGATCTCGGGCGCTTCGGTCTGCGTCGTGGCGTTCGCTGCCGCCGGGGGCGTCGCGGCCGGTGCGGGAGCCGGCACCTGATCGAGGGGCGGGCCGGCAAGAGCGAGGCCTAGGGACGCTACAAGGGACGCGAGCGACAAACACATGGGACAGGAACTCCCTGAAGACAGTTCGGTTTGGAAGCCAGAATCGAGGCCACCATGATGCCGCGGCGGTCCTCGCACCGATCCGGCGAATGCCGCAGTCGGGCGACGCATGGTACGGAACCGGTCGCACCGAAGGTACGCTTTCGTCATGCTTTCGCCCCGAACTTTTGCATCAGGCGTTCTCCTTCTCGCCACGCTCGCATGGTCCTCGCTTGGCGCAGCCTCTCCTGATGCGGCGAGCAGCCAGGGCGGAAGCAAGCCCGCCGCGCCGAAGGAAGGAAAGGGCGACGCGACCAAGCCGGCCGCGAACGACGAAAGCGGATTCGTTCCGCTCTTCAACGGCAAGGACCTCACCGGTTGGACCGGTGACACGAAGGGCTATCTTGTCGAGGACGGTGCGATCGTCTGCGGGCCCGAGGGGCGCAACCTCTACACGAGTGATGAGTTCGGCAACTTCTCGTTTCGCTTCGAGTTCAAGCTGACGCCAGGCGCCAACAACGGCATCGGCATCCGCACCCCGAGCGAGGGCGATGCCGCTTATGTCGGCATGGAGGTTCAGATCCTCGACAACACCGCGAAGCAATACGAGAGCCTAAAGGACTATCAGTTCCACGGCTCGATCTACGGAATCGCCGCCGCGAAGCGCGAGTTCCTCAAGCCGGTCGGCGATTGGAACGCGGAAGAGATCATCGCCAACGGCCGGAGCATCAAGGTGATCCTCAACGGCGAGACCATCGTCGACGTGAACCTGGACGAGATCACGAAGAACGGCACGCTCGACGGGAAGGAGCATCCCGGGCTCAAGAACGCTAAGGGCCACATCGGCTTCTGCGGCCACGGCGATCGAGTGATGTTCAGGAACGTGCGTGTGAAGTCACTGTGATCGCTCGCCACGGCTAGCGCCTTGGTCCACAACGTGGGCGCCGTGGCCCTCAACATTTCGATAGACCAACCAATACACCAGCGGGATGACCAGCACGGTGAACGCTGTCGACGCGGCCAGGCCGAAGATGAGCGCCCATGCGAGGCCGGAGAAGATCGGGTCGACCGTGATCGGGATCGATGCCAGCGCCGCCGCGAGGACGACGAGGAGAATTGGCCGCAGCCGCACCGCGCAGGATTCGATCACCGCGTCGGCCAGCGTTCGTCCGCGGGCGAGGGAGAGGTGAATGAAGTCGACGAGGATGATCGACTGCCGGGTGACGATGCCCGAGAGGGCGATCATGCCGATCATCGCGGTCGCTGTGAAGAACACGGGACTGGCGTAGCCGCCGACCTCGGCGCCGAGCAGCCCGCCGAGCAGCCAGAAGCCGGGCATGATGCCGACCATGGTCAGCGGGATCGCCAGCATGACGACGAGCGGAATGAAGAAGGATCCTGTCTGGGCGACCAGGATGATGTAGATGAGAACCAAGGCCGCGCCGAATGCGAGTCCAAGGTCGCGGAAGACGTCGAGTGTGATCTTCCACTCGCCCTCGCCCGCCCATTCGATGCGGAATCCGTCGGCGACCGACCACGGCACGCCACCGCCCGCGGTGAGATGCGTGCGACTCGCCAGCGGCCGCGGCTCGGCCCCGCTCACCCAGCCCGCGAAGGAGACGTTTGCGTTCACCGGCGCCGGACTGTCGGCCCGGTCACTCATGATGTCGACGACCGCATCGGCAGGCGGCCGTCCAGCGGTATCGGCGAAGAGGTACACCACCCGGTGGAGGTTCTTGTGGTAGATCGTCTTGTCGGCGATGCGCGATTCCCATCGGCCAAGTTCGGCCAGACTCACCAGCCCCGAGCGGCCTAACAGTTGGATGCGCCCGAGGTCCGCCGATCCGACGCGCTCCTCGATCGGCAGCCGAACGTTGATGCGGAGCGGTTGCCGTTCGCGCTCGACGGCTAGCGTTCCGACATCGCTTCCGCCCAGCGCCGTGCGCAGCGCCGCGGCGATATCGGCGACAGTGACGCCGTTGAGGGCCGCCTTCTCGGCGTCGGGAACAAACACATGGCGCATCGAGTCGGCCTCGATCGAGTCATCGACCTCCACCACGCCAGGCTCGCGCTCGAGCCGCCGCCGAACGACATCGCCGGCCGCGATCAGGTCGCGATACGCGTGGTCGTCGCGGCCGTAGACCTCGGCCACGAGCGTCGCGATGATCGGCGGCCCTGGCGGAAGCTCGACGATCTTGAGTCGCGCACCCGACGCGGCCGCAAGCGCCGTGAGCTGATCGCGCACCCGCAAGGCAAGGTCATGGCTGGACATCGACCGCCCGTGCTTGTCGACCAGGCTGACGCGAATCTCGCCGTGCGAGGGACGTTCGTTCAGGTAGTAGTGCCGGACAAGTCCGTTGAAGTCGACCGGTGACGGGACGCCGACATAGGACGTCACGTCGGTCACCTCGGGCAGGCTGGCCAGGCGTTCCTCGACCTCCCGCACCACCGCGTCGGTTTGCTCCAGTGGCGTCCCCTCGTCGGCATCGACCAGCACCAGCAGCTCGGTCTTGTTGTCGAAAGGAAGCATCTTGAGCGGCACCCAGCGGATCGCCGCCAGTCCCGCCGCCCCCGCGGTCAGCACCGCAACCGTCGCGAGAAACGCGAAGGCCTTGCGATCGGAACGGATCAATGGCCCGAGCAGCCGCTGGAAGATGCGATAGGCGGGCGAGCGGCGCACGCTCTCGGCGTCATCGCCATGATCGTGCCCAGCGCTTCCTGCCGTGTACTTCCTCTTGAGCAGGTGATAGGCCAACCACGGGGTGATCGTGAAGGCAACGAGCATCGACATCACCATCGTGACCGGGACGTTGAGCGCCATCGGGCGCATGTACGGTCCCATCATGCCGGTGATGAAGAAGAGCGGGAGAAACGAGGCGATGACCGCCAACGTCGCCGAGATCAGCGGCGGCCGGATCTCGCTGACAGCCTCGAGCACGATCGCCCGCGTGGCCCGCTTGCGCAGGGAGAAGTGACGGGCGATGTTCTCGACGTCGACGATCGGATCGTCAACGAGAAGCCCAAGGGAGAGAATCAGGGCAAAGAGCGTGACCCGGTTGATGGTGTATCCGGCGAGAAGATTGACTAGAAGCGTCAGCCCGAAGACGACCGGAATCGCCAGGGCCACGACGAGCGACTCGCGCCAGCCGAGACCGAGCGTGAGAAGCGCGACGACGATGAGGATGGCGACCCACAGCCCTTCGATGAGTTCGTTCACCTTGCCATTGGCATTGAGCCCGCTGTTGCGCGTCACCACCACATCGATGTCATCTGGGACCACCTCGCCGCGGAGCCGCTTGGCCTCGGCAAGGACCGTGCTTGCGACGCCGACCGCGTTCGTCCCCTTCTTCTTTGCGATGGCTATGGTGACCGCAGACGCGCTGACGTGATCATTCGTCGCCCCGTGACCTGCCTCACCCGCTTCCCGCCCAAGAATGGTGCCTGTGGCGCCGTCGCGCGTCGCATGCACCCGAGCCGGGCCCCAGGTGTGGCGCACGAAGCTCGTTGCCTCGTCGGGTCCGTCGCTGATTTCCGCCACCTGGCGCAACGACACCGGCGCTTCGCCAAACACGCCGATGACCAGGTCACCGACCTCCGTGGCGGAGGCGAGGGACCCGTTGGTCTCGATCGAGAACTCCTCGTTGCGTCGCTGGAATGTCCCTGCGGTGCTTGCGGCATTGCCGGCGCGCAGGGCGTTGGTCACGGTTCGGATATCGAGTCCGAACCCAGCAAGCCGTTCGACGTCGAGTCGGACATGCACCACTCGCGGCTGCCCACCAACCACCGAGACGCGGGAGAGTTCGTCGACCGCGGCGATGCGCTGGGCCAGCTCCTCGCCCACGCGACGGAGCGTGAATGCGTCCGATTGGGTCGATCGCAGGGTGAGCGTCACGATCGGCACATCGTCGATCTCGACCGGCTTCATGATCCAGCCGCCGCCGGCCTCGAACATGCCGACGGGGGCGAGGTCCTTGCTCTCCTCGATCCGCTTGAAGAGCTTGACCAGGCTTCTCTCGCGGTCCTCACCGACGCGGAAGCGCACGGTGATCACGGCGCGGTCGGCGCTGGACATCGAGTAGACGTATTCGACGCCGTCGATCTGGTAGAGGATCCGCTCGAGTGGCACCGTGACGAGTTGTTCGACCTCCTCAGCCCCCTTGCCCGGATAGCTCACGAAGACATCGGCCATCGGCACGACGATCTGCGGATCCTCCTCGCGCGGCGTGACGATGAGCGCCGCCGCACCGACCAACAGCGAAAGGACCAGAAGGATGATGGAGAGATTGGAGTGAAGGAACGTGCGGACGATGCCGTTGACGAAGCCGCCGGCGTGATCGGCGATCGGCAGATCTTGGCGAACACCTTCGGCGCTCACGAACCCGCTCCTTCGCCGCGCGCCGCCTCAGGCACGACGACCTGCTCGCCCGCCGAGAGCCCTGCTAACACTTCGATCATGTCGCCAACGGTGCGCCCGAGGCGGACCGCCCGCCGGGCGACCGATGTCGGATCGTCGGACCGCACCACGTCGACGACGTCGAGCTGTCCGATCCGGCGCACCGCCGCTGGCGGGATCGTCAGGGCGGACTCTCGACCCATCGGCACAATGAGCCGTCCGAACATCCCGGCGTAGACCCCCTCGGGACAGGGCCCGGTGACCTTCACCTGGAAGCTTCGGCTGCCCGCGAGGGCCTGCGGCACGATCTCGCACACCGTGCCCTCACAGGCATGGCCGAGAGCGTCGACTCGCACGGTGATCGGGCGCCCGACGGCAAGTCCGCTCGCCATCGTCTCCCGCACCGAGGCGACGAGTTGCATTCGTGTGGGGTCATAGATTGACGCGACCGCCTGGCCCGGTGCCACCGTGTCGCCAACCTGGACGCGCTTGTCGACGACGACGCCGTCCATCGGACTCGCGATTGTCGCGAAGGAGAGGATCGACATGGCCTCGTCGAGCGCCCGCCTGGCCCGCTCGGCATTCGCATCCGCTTCCTTCATGCGGCTGCGAATTCGGTCGACCTCGATCGCGGTCGCGGCCCCCGCACGAGCGGCCTCATCGACCCGTTCGAGTTCGAGTTTTGCCTGGCCTAACGCCGCGTCGGTCTGGGCAACTGCCGCCTCAGCCTGCCCGACCCGAGAACGGAGGTCGATGTCGTCTAACACGACGATGGTCTCGCCGGCGCGGACCTTCTGACCGGCAGACACCCGAACCTCGAGGACCTTCGCAAGCAGGCGACTCGCGACCTCGGAGCGGTAGGCGGACTCGATCGTGCCGGTGGCCGTCTCGACGACCGGCACCTCCACGGAGGCAACCGTCACCACGCTGGCCCCGGCCGGGAGCGGACGGCGAAAAGCCTCGATCCGCTCGGTCGTGGTCGTTGGCCGAATCTTCGGATGCAGGGAGCCGGTCAACCAGAGCATCAGGAAGGCAACGCCCACGATGAAGGCGATACCGCCGATACCCCATCGGACAGCCTGTTTCACGCCACTTCGATCCATGGATACCTCCGGTTGATCCGTCGACGGCTCTGTGTCGGCGGCATCACAAAAGGTTCCGACCCGCGATGTTCGGTTCGGGAACTTTGACGCGGCTTCGCGCCACGATGCAGGTGCGACATCGCGGAGGAGGCTGAACATGTCCCCGCAACAACGGGTCGGCGTGGCCGACAGCCGTACCTTTGAACGTGACGTCATCCTGGCGACGAAGCCGGTGCTGGTCGACTTCTGGGCGCCATGGTGCGGCCCCTGTCAGCGGCAACGAAAACACCTCGACGAGGCAGCGGCCCTGCTGGGTGCCACAGCCAAGGTGTTCACCTTCAACGTCGGCGACTCCGCCGCCATCGCCGACGTCTACGGCGTTCAGAGCATCCCGTCGATCCTTCTCTTCATCGACGGTGAGGTCGCCGATGCCTGGTCGGGAGTCACCACGGCGGATGAGATCGTGCGCCGCGTCCGAACAGCGATCGCCTGATCCGATCGATGCGATCGACTTTGCCGCTACCTCAGTTCGATCTCAACGATTGAGTAGTCATCGGCATATTGGTCGCCGCCGCGGATGGCCTGTGTCACTCGCCGGATGTGATCGATGCGCGAGACGTTGGTCGCCGCCGACATCGCCTCGACGAAGGCCTCGTGGCCCCAAATCTTGCCGTTTGACCGCTCGATCTCAAAGACGCCGTCGCTGTAGAGGTAGATTCGGTCCCCTGCCTCAAGCGTGGTCGTGCCGTTCTCGACCTCATACTCGGGCAAGACGCCGATCATCATGCCGTCGGAATCGAGTTGCCTGAGCGACGCACCCGTCGACACGAGCGTAGGAGGATGGCCCGCGCCGGCATAGACAAGCGAACGGTCGCGGCGGTCGTACACGCCATACCACATCGTGAAGAACATCCCGTTGTGGCGGGACATCGGGAAGTTCGCGTTGAGACGGGTCAGTACCGCCTTCGGATTGCATGCGTCATCGACATTCATGCTGCGGACGAGGCTCAGTGCGCTCACCGACAGTAGGGCCGGGCCGACGCCGTGGCCGCAGACATCGATGATGTAGAAGGCAAAGCGATCCGCATCGATCCAGTGATAGCCGAACGAGTCGCCACCGAGGCTCGCCGAGGGAATGAAGACCCACGAGGTGCGCAGCTCCGGTCGGTCGATGGGCGGATCAAGCAGCGTGCTCACGTATTTCGCGGCCTGGGAGAGCTCCTGGGCCATGTGTGCCTCACTCGCCGCCAGGCGGCGGAAGGCCTCGTTGCGCTCAAGCTGGGCGACGTAGCCGCGCGAATGGTGCCGGACGCGGGCGACAAGTTCGACCGGGTCGGGCACCTTCACGATGTAGTCGTTGGCGCCGGCGGCAAAGGCGTCGGCCTTCGTGGCAGCCTCTTCGCGCGACGAGAGGACGATGATCGGGATCTCGCGCGTCTCCTCGCGCTCGCGATAGCGGCGCACCAGATCAAGCCCGTCGACGCCGGGCATCACCAGGTCCTGGAGGATCACCGTCGGCCGCACCACCACCGCCATCTCGATGGCCTTGGCGGGATCGGCGCAGTAGTGCAACGTGAGATCGGGAAGGCCAAGCAGTGCCTTGCCGACTGCCATCGCGACGATCGCCTGGTCATCGACCAGGAGAACGGTGGCGCTGGCGTGCGATCGATGCACCGGTGCGGCCGTGCGGGTCGCGATGTCCTCGGTGACGATACTCATGGTGTTCCTCCCGCAGCGCCCAATCGGGCGCGTGGACCTTCCGCCTGGCATCGGGCAAGAGCCCGACCGATCGCCCGCGGAATGTCGCCGATGCCTAACAGTTCGCACGCCGCACCGAGTCGTGATGCCTCGCCGGGCATGCCCCACACGACGCTTGACTCGCGGTCCTGGGCAATTGTCCACCAGCCTGCCCGACGCAGGGCGAGCAGGCCTTCCGCCCCATCCCGACCCATGCCGGTCAGGAGGGCCGCGACGCCGGAGAGCCCCACGCTGCGCAGCGAGGCGAAAAGCACGTCCACCGACGGACGATGGAGTGCATTCGCAGGCTCCTCGACGACGGTGACCGACTGACCGGTGTCGCAAACCAGGTGCCGTTCGTCGGCGGCGAGGAAGACGGTGCCCGAGCGAAGAACCGTGTGACCAGTCACGAGCGTCGACGGAAGACCTGATGCCTCACTGAGCCACGTGGCCAGACCCTTGACATACTCGGAGCCGAGGTGCTGAACGACCAGAATCGGCACTGTCACCGGCCGCGGCAATCCGCTGAGAAGGGTCGCAATCGCCTTCGGCCCACCGGTCGACGCGCCAATGGCGATGACGCTTCCCTCGCAAGGTCGTGCCGGCACGACGGCCGCGGACGCACATCCAGATTCCCGACGTTCGTCGGCGCAGAGGAGCGCGACTTGGGCGAGCTTTCGCAAGAGCGATGCCCCGCCGCCGATCTCGCCACGCAATCCGATGACCGGCGTGGGAACGGCATCCAACGCGCCAGCGCCAAGGGCCTCGTAGACCCGACCCGCATTCCCCTCAACCGAGGCCGTCACGACGAGGATCGGACAGGCCGATTCGGCCATGATCCGCCGTGTCGCCTCGACACCGTCCATGCCCGGCATGATCATGTCCATCAGAATCACGTCGGGCCGATTGTCCCGGCAGCGTGCGATCGCTTGGGCGCCGTCGGTCGCGGTCCACGCAACGCGATATTCCTGTCGCGAGCTGACCACCCGGCGAATCGCCTCCAGAGCGATCGGCATGTCGTTCACGATCCCAACACGAAGATGACCGCTCATCGTCGGCCCTCCGCCGCACCAATCAGGTCACGCACGGCCCTGGCCAGCGTGTCATCGCGGAAGGCTCCCTTGGTGAGATAGATGCTCGCTCCGGCCTGCATGCCGGCGGCGCGATCCTCCTCGCGGTCCTTGTACGAGACGATGATGATGGGAAGCTCCGCCAACCGCGGCTCGCGGCGCACGGTTGCAACCAGCTCGAGACCGTTCATGCGCGGCATATCGATATCCGTCACCAGAAGGTCGTAGCTGCCGGCGCGAATCGCATTCCATCCGTCGGCCCCGTCGACCGCGACATCCACCTCGTAACCGAGCCGAGCCAGAAGCTGTCGCTCGACCTCGCGCACGGTGAGCGAGTCGTCAACGACCAGGATGCGCTTGCGCGCCGACCGGCCCTGCCCAAGAAGTCCAGCCGAACCGCGCAGCTTGCCCTCGGCAAGGAACTGTCGCATCGACTGCACCAGGTCATCGACGTCGGCGATGAGGAGCGGTCGCCCGACCTCGTCGATCGCGGCGGCCGCCACGTGCGGCACCTTGCCGAGTCGCGTATCCAGCGGGCGCACGACGAGATCGCTCTCGCCGCTGAAGCGGTCCACTAGGAGTCCGTACCACTCCTCGTCGCGACCGCGCCCGTGCGAAAGAACCATGACACTGAGGTCGTCGCCCAGATCGTTCGTCGACGACTCCAGCTCAAGCACGATTGCGGCATCGACCAACCCGACCGAACGGCCGTCGAGCATGAACTGTCGCCGACCTTCGACGGTGCCGATCCTCGCATGCGGAACGCGCACGACTCGCTCCAGCCGGGCAAGCGGGAACGCGTATGGTTCGCCCCCAACCTCCACCACCGCCGCGCGCAGGACGCTCAGCGACACCGGCAATTCAAGCCGAAAGCGCGTGCCCCGACCGAGGTCGGAATCGATGGAGGCCATCCCACCGATGTCCTGGGCGAAGGACTGCACGACATCGAGCCCGACGCCGCGCCCCGAGATTTGTGTGACGGCCTCGGCGGTACTGAAGCCAGGCAGGAAGAGGAACTCAAGGAGTTCATCCGAGGTCAGCCGCGCCGCGACATTCGCGGCGCTGAGCCCTCGCTGGACTACCTTCGAGCGCAGCCCTTCCGGATCTATGCCGCGGCCGTCGTCGCCGACGGTGACGAGCAGGTGTCCGGCGTGGTGACGGGCCTCGATCCAGACCCGCGCGATCGGGTCCTTGCCTTGGGCGGTGCGCTCATCCGGCGTTTCGACACCGTGATCCAGTGCGTTACGCAGCATGTGATTGAGCGGCGCCTCCAGGCGAGCGAGGATGTCACGGTCCACCGCGACGCCGGCCCCGATCACCTCGAAGCGCACCTGCTTGCCGAGTTCGCGGGCGAGGTCGCGCACCATGCGCGGGAAGGCGGCGGCCACCTCGCCGAACGGACGCATGCGGCTGCCGAGCGCAACGTGGAAGAGCGAGGTCGAGATCTCCTCGAGCCGTCGCGAAACGTCGTCGACCGCCATGATGTGCCGCTGGGCGCCTTGTACCGCGCGACGGGTGCGCTCGCGGGCAAGGCTGAGCCGCGACGAGGTGCCGCGTTCCTCCTCAAGCCGTTCGAGCGTCTCCTCGAGATCGAGAAGGTGTTCCTTCAGTGCCTCAAGCGGATCGCGCGTCGCCTGAGCGCGACGGCTCTCGATGGTCATCTCGCCGGCCAGCCGCATCATGCGGTCGACCGACTCGGCCCCGAGTCGAACGGTTTTCGGCTCGACTGCCGGCGCTGAGCTGACTGCGTCGTCGGAGTGCGTTTCGGCCGCGGTGACGACAGGCAACGCGGGAGGCACCGGTTCGGCGCTGCCGGCTGCAGAATCGCGCGGACCGGTCGACGACGCGGGGGGCGGCGAACCGAGCAGAGCCACGAGCTCCTCGATGGCCTTGGCGTTTCCGTCGCTCCAGGAGGAGAGGTCACTCTCGGAGAGGTTCGCCAGTTCGTTCAGGAGATCCGTTCCGGCAAGAAGCTGGTCGATGCGCGTCGAGCGGACAAGCTCGCGGCCTTTCTGGGCCGAGACGAGCACATCCTCCATCGCGTGGGCGAGCCGCACCGCCGAGTCGAGCCCGATGATGCGGGCGGCCCCCTTGATCGAGTGTGCGGCCCGCATGAGCGGTTCGATCGCACTGAGTTCCGCGGGCGCCGACTCAAGGGCGAGAAGCCCCTCATTCAGCGTGCGCGTGTGCGTCTCCGCTTCGGTGCGGAAGAGGTCGAACATTGAGAAGCCGCCGAGGCCGAACTCGCCGCCGTCGGAATGGTCTTCGTGGCTCATGTGAGACACCTTCCGAGAGCCGCGGCGAGCTTCGCCGGCTGGAGTCGCGCCGCGTGGTTCGACGCGTCGAGCGGCACGAGAGCGTCGGTGACGCCGTCGAGCGCCCGAGCCACGGTCGCGGGCGGCGCGATGAATGTGCTCGAGTCGAAGCGACGGATCCCTTCCACACGATCAACGATGACGGCCCAAGCCGCGGCCGCCTCACCGACGACGACCATGCGCTGTTGGGCGGAGGTGGACTGCCCGGCGCCGTCCGATGAGGCGATTCCTAACAGTTTGTCCAACCTGGCCACGGGAAGAAGCTCGCCCTGGATGTTGCACAGGCCGGCAAAGAGTTCGTTCGTTCGGTGGGGCACGCGATGCACGGTCCGCATCGGCACCACCCTGCGGGCAAAGCCGACATCGAGAGCGAGCCGCTCCTGTCCGAGGTTGACGATCAGGAGGCTCGCGTCGAGCTGGTCACGTTCCTCAAGCGGCGTGGCGACCATCCGCGTGTTGGCCGCGAGTTCGTCATCGGGAAGCGGCCGCTGGAGGAGAGTCCGCAGGCGCAGGGCGACCTCGAGACCGTGCTGTTCCTCGGCCGCCACTTCTGCGGCAAGACCCACGGCAAGCCGCTCCTCCGGGGAGGCTCGGAACAAGGGTTCTGAGAGGGAGTCCACCAGCATGGAATCGGCGTTCTTGAGGGCCCTGATGAGGGTTCTACCGGCGGTTCGATTCATCCCAAGGGCGAGACCTACCACGGAACACCGTGGCGGCCGCGGTGCCGGATTTCGTTCTGGGTCACAATGAACCCATGACCGACAGCAACCCCGAGCTTTCCCCCTCGAGACAGCCCCTGTGGACGTCGAAGCTCTTCCTGCTGGCCGCCCTCTCGCTGATCGTGGGAACCGGGCTCTGGATCCGCGATGCCCTCACCGCGGTGCCAGCAACCCCGGTTGCGGAGGGCTCCCCGCCGTCCGGGCCGAACCCTTCCGGCAGTTCGCTGGTCGACAACCCCTCACCGGCCGACGCCCCTCCCGTATCGCTTACCGATGGCGCCCCGCTGACCTTCCGGATGGGCGCCGGCTTCATGGGAGGCTTCGTCGTCGCCTGGGCGTTCAGGAAGTTCATCCGCCTGGCCCTGCTCATCTCAGCGATCGCAGTCGGGACCATTGCCCTCGCCAAGACGACCGGACTCGTCGACATCGACTGGAGCGGGGTCGAGCGCACCGTTACCGATGGCGTCGGACAGGCAACGGCCCGGGCGGGCGAGGCGAAGGATGCACTGCTTCGTTACGTGCCTGGCGGGCTCTGTTCGTTCGTGGGCTTGTTCGTCGGCGCACGACGAGCGTAATCGGTCGTCTCAGCCAGCCGCCGGCGCGGCTGATTCCCACACCGGCTCTGGGAAGAGCCGCATGCGATCGTCGCCGACGAGCAGCCGTTCCGGGTGGAGAAGCTGGACGGTGGTCCCATGGTGGGGAACGATCGGGCCAAACGGCGAATCGAGCGCGCAGGCCACACCGGCGTGACCACCGGCGCCACTCCAGTCAATCGTCTCGATGCCGAGCACGCCGCCGAGAAGGATGCCGCCCAAGCCGCCGTCGGTCCGTTCGGGTGCAAGCCGGACGAGCACGATTCGCGAGCCGAGTCGCGGTGAGATCGGCGGACCACCTAACCGTATCGAAAGGTCGATGAGCGGGTGAAGCGAGCGCTGTCGCTCAAAGACGCCTCGCATCCATCGCGGCGCGTCAGGCAGCTCGCGCCATCGCACCACAGGCAACAACTCAAGAATGCAGCCGCACGCGATGGCCCATCGCCGTTCGCCGTCCGTGCCGTCGGTATCGAAGAGAAGTGCCCGCATCGTCAACGTCCCCCATCGACGCGGGGCAATGCACTCGCGTCGCGCAGCCGCATGCTCGACACCGTCACCTTGAGCGATGCGATCGCCCGTTCAAGATCGTTGGCGGCGTTGCCGAACTCGCCGGCGCTCTGAATCGTCTGCCTCGCTCCCACCGAGAGCTCGCGCATCGCCTCGTCGATCTGCTTCGCTCCCGCGGCCTGGCTTCGCATGCCTTCGGTCACCTGCACGAAGCGAATGGTGTCGTCCTCGACGTGGGCGATGATCCCCTGCACGCGGTTACCGACGCGATCAACGTCATCGAGCACCGTCCGCAGCGAATCACCGAAGCGATCCATCTCGGAGACACCCGCCGAAACCGCAGACTGCATCTGCCGGATCATCCGCTCGATGTCGAGCGTTGCCGACGCGGTCTGGTCGGCAAGGCGCCGAATCTCGCGAGCCACGATGAGGAAGCCAAGCCCGAACTCACCGGCCTTCTCGGCCTCGATCGATGCGTTCACCGAAAGCAGGTTGGTCTCATCGGCCACTTTCGTGATCGTGGCGACGATCGCGTTGATGCCCTTGGCCTTCTCGTTGATCGCGCTGAGTCTGGCCGCCACGGAATGGGCGGCGTCATCGAGCCGACGCACCGACGTCTGCATCGATCGCAATCCGTTGCGGCTGTCCTGGGCCTTCTCCGCCGCGCCGGCCGCGCTGTCGGCGACCGCCTGCATGGTGTGAAGGAGTTCCTCGCCGGTGGTCGAGATCTGCCGGGTGGCCGCAGCAACCTCGGTCGCGGAAGCGCCGAAGCCGGTGGCAGTCGTCTCCAGTTCGCGACTGGTGGCGGCCAGCTCGGTGGCTGTGGAGTTGATCTGGATGCTGGCATGCTGAACCTGTCCGACGATGCGATTCAGGTTCGAGGTCATTTGCTCGAAGGCATCGAGCAGCAGTCCTGACTCATCGGCCGTCTCGGAGGGCGGCACCGGCTCGGCAAGATTGCCGTCAGCGATGCGTCGCGCGGCGTGGACGGCCCGCTCGAGCCGGCGCCCGACGCCGCGGGCGAGCATGATGAGGACGATGGCGATGGCCGCGACGCCGCACGTTGCCGTGACGACGTTTCGGACGAGCGCGGCGGTCATCGACTCGCCGATTCCGGCGGTCGGCATGCGCACCACCAGCGACCAGTTGCCGTGGCGCAAGCGGGTGATTCCATAGTGGCTCTCGACGCCCGTGATCGGATCGAGCGCGGTCTGGACGCGAACGGCACCGGGCGTGTCGAGAAAGACACGCAGCGTGCGTTCCAGCGGATGGCCGGTCACCGGCACAGCGCTCTCCTTCCGTCCCTCGTCCGAAGCGACAGCGCCGGTCGTCGTCAGCACGTGGACACCGTCGCTCAGGAAAAGGTCCGCAGCGGCTCTCTCGCCTGCCCTGCTCATGGCGGCCTCTAGTTCGTCCAAGGCGAGTTCGACTTGAACCACCCCAACAAAGCGGCCGTCTCGCATCAGCGGCGTGACCTGATGGACGTTGACGACACCATCCGCGCGGACGGCAATGTTCATTGACAGTTCGGCACGGGCGTTCCGCTCTGCGTGTCGACGGACCTCGGCATAGCCGTCCTCCCATCCCACGGCGGGAGAATCGAGGTTGATCACCGGCTCGCCGTCCTCGGCCTTCGATCCGTCGCCTCGCCGGGCTTCGATGGCAAACCGCCCGAGTCCAACTGGCGGCGACGAGCCCGCGACAACACTCTCCATGAGCTCCTGGGCGTCATTCCCATCGGCGTTCGGCTCGTAGATGACGGCGGCAGACCGGATCTCATGATGATCAGCAACCACCGCGCGAAGGAGACTGGCTGTCTCCGCCCGGTGTCCGAACAGCCCACCTTCCGCTTGAACACGTGCCAAGAGCGACGCGATCACCTCCGCGTGGCTGGATTGGGCTTCCAGCTCGCTCACGACCCGGCGGGTACCTTCTGTGACGGCGCGCTCCGCCTCTGCTTGCGCCTGTGCCGTCTCGCGACGAATGTTGATCCCCACAATCAGCCCCACAAGGAGCAGCGTCGGAATCACGCCGAAGAGGGCCATCTTGCCGACGAGCCTTTGGCGAAAGGGCAGGTTCGATTCGGGCATGACAGGTGGTTCAAGTGGCAGCGTGATTGCCCACGGACGCGTCACGATCGGCATCGAGGCGTGGTCACGCATCCGGATATCGGACGGATCTGGAGCCCGGGTCAGTCCAAGCGTCTCGGATCGGCAAGAACGGAAGGAGCATCAAGGAACCTTCACCTTGCCTCTGATGGCGAAACGCGAGCGAGGTACGTACTTCGCGCCGACCTTCAGGAGCCAGCGAGAGTTGCGCTATGTTGGATCTCGTCAACGAATGCCGAGCTTGCCCGGGGAACTCGAAGGGCACTCTTGTGGTGGGGCAATCCCCAATTTCTCCGGATTCGGCCCACGCAGCTACCAAACGGGTCCGAATGCGGTGACAATCTGGCCCGACGCGAGCATTGCGATATTCTGAGTGTGGGTCGCACTTTCGCGGGTGCGCAACGAACCTCGTTGCTGCGCCCGCCTTCACAAGTTCCTCTCTGAGTCGGGAGGCTGCAGGACTTCGGTCCGAGCGGCCTCCCGATTTTTTTCGCGCCCGCGTTGCGGCCGCTTCGTGAGCTTCGCGCTTAGACGGACCCGGAGCGCAACCCATGTCCGGCGATCGACCACTCGACCGCCCGCGCGAGCGGATGCATGGGGTGCCGCTGGAACGATCGACGGATGCGCATTGCCGCCGCCCGATCCTTCGCGATGAAAAAGAGGAAGCCGCCGCCACCCGCACCAGGCAGCGTCCATGCGATGACCTCTCGCTCGAACGCGGCGGCCATCGCGGCGATCTCCGGCGTCATCGCAAGCGGATCGAGCCGCACCTTGAGGGACCAGTATCGCGACATCTCCAAGGCAAACGCGTCAAGGTCGCCAGCCAGCGCCCCCGTGCGCATGCGTTCCGCGCCATTCTTCAGGTCCTCGATGATCCCTAACACCCCGCTATCGCGGGCGAGATATCGCTCGACGACTCGCTCGAGAATGTCTCGCGCCATGCGACGGCGACCCGTGTAACAGAGGACGGTGCGATCCGCGATCTCCCGCTCGAAAGCAGCCGACAGCGCGATGCGCTCGACGACCGGTCGCTGGACAGGGCCAACGGCGCTGCGTGCGATCTTGAGCCCAGGCTCGAGTCCGCCGATCTGGTCCTGCCAACCGCCGCGAGTGGCGATCATCTGTTCCAGCAGGCTGGTGCGGGCAACTAACGACTCGAGCGTCGGACGCCTTCCGACGACGCGGTCGAGGCATGCAAGCACCGTCGCGCCGAGGATCGAGGAGGTGCCAAGGCCCGAGCCCTTTGGCACCGCCGCGAGGAGCGAGAGCGAGATGCCGCCGCCGAAGCGAGTGAGCCAGCGGTCCAAGCGCACGGTGGGCGATGGAGGGGCAATGCCGGCGATGCGCAGCGCCGCCTTCGCCAGCGCCGTCCAGTCACGCGGATCGCGGTGGGCGAAGAGTTCAGCACTCGACGTGATCGTGCGATGTTCGCCAAGATCGACGGAGTGAATCGTGATCACTGGTCGGTCGGCCAGCTTGGCAATCGCGTTGACGGGCGGCCGGTTGTCGAGATCGATGGCCAGATTCACGACGACCCCGCCGCGCTCCTGGCAGATCGGCGGCGTGTCCGACCAGCCGCCGGCGAGGTCGATGCGCGCCGGAGCGCTCGTCCAGACGGTTTCGTCGGGACGAATCGCCGCTTTCGGCTCGTGTTGTGGAAGGGCAAGCTCTTCGGCCACAGCCTCACCGACGGCGGCGAGCGCCTTCGACCGCAACTGGAGTTCCGCCGTGCCGCCGAGGAGCCTCCCTGCCGTTGCGAGGGATCGGGCACGCAGAAGCGGTTGCCGGCGGCGCCCATCGCGCACCAGAGCCACCGCGAGTTTTCCCCGCCCAGCCGCTCCGGCAAGCTCGCGCAGGACATCCGCCCCAAGTCGGTCATCGGCATGGAGAAGGTCGCCCGGATTCTTCGCGAGATTCGCCATCGCGATGTCGCGCTCAAGACCGACAGCCCGCTCGTGGTTCACGCGCTCAAGCAACTCGGCGATCGAGTACCGCTTCGCCGCGCGATCGCCGGCGGTCGGCGCCCTCCTCCCGAACATCCATGGTTCGATCGTCGGCGACGGTGTGATGCGCCAGAGTCGCGCGTCCCACAGCGTGGCCGACTCGGCCGGCCCCGACATGCCCACGCGGATGGCTGCCCGTGCGACGAAATCCGCGAATCGCGTTCCTGCCCACGCGGGATTCGCCGTGAGCGGTGACTTCGCGTCGTCCTGAAGATGAAAGAGAAGCGTCGCCCATTGGCGGCTGCCGATCGGCAGGGCGACGCATCCAAAACCATGCGGGAGGTCGAAGGACGTCGTTCCGCGCGGGAGCCCGAAAACGAGGTTCTCGCCGCCCAGCCGAAGCCGGGCGTCAAGGCAACCGATGACGGCGGCGCGGGCACCGCGGGTCAGCTTCACCCGGCCGCCAGAGGTGCCGATGGTCCGCAGCGGCGATGACGGCGCCTCGAGCCCATATCGCCGTGAGGTCCGCCCGTCGCGCAGCAGAAGGTCGAGGCATTCGCGCGTCGTGCCGAGATGGAGGAAGCCCATCGTGGCGCTTCGCCTGACCGAGAACGGCACGCGACCTAACACGTCGCGCAAGACGGCCAGAGCGCGCCGGTCCGGGTCAGACGTGCCGATGCCCAGCCGCCGACGGAATTCGGCGCTGGTGAGTCCCGGGACGAGGGCAGTGAGGACGTGCAGGTAGAGGTCAACGGGCCGGGCTTTCCCATCGACGACCAAGTCAAGGAGGCTCGGACGTCGCGAGGGGCGGACGAGAAAAGCGTGCAGGAGCGACTCCGCTGCCGAAGGCGAAAATCGCACGATGCCGGTATCGATGAGGACCGAATCGTCACCGATGACGGCGCCGGCTGCCCTGGCCTTCGCCGACGTCGGCTTCTGAAGGAAGTCGCGCACGCCCCCAGCGCGGGTCGCGACATAGACGCCGTGGCGCGAGCCGCGCTCGATCGAGCCGACCTGGGAGATGCCAACCACTCCGTCTCCCGAACAGTCGATCGCTTCGCGCCCCGCGCCGACCACCGCATCGCCGCTCGCCACGAAGACGTCCCCTTCGCCGCTCGGCGGCAGTGCGAGCAGGTCTGCAAGGACAAGGTCAAAAACCGCGGCCGGTCCGCCGCCGACCCGCGCGACTGGAAGAGGGGCGAACGCCTTACCAAGTGCAGCAAAGGCCGGAAGGCGTCGACTGTCGCCACCCGAGTGAATGATGAGGATGCGACGTCCGCGAAGTGCAGCGGACGCTGCTCCACGACGCATGGGGGAATCAATACCCAGCACCGCACGAAGAGCGAGGGCGGTTGCCGTGCCGCTGCCCGCCCGTCGGCCATGGGGATCCGTTACGACGTGCCACCGGCAATCGCTGGGCAATTCGCCGCGTCGCTCGCGGTCACCGAGAAATGCGCGGTATCCACGGGCCTGCGCCTCGCGCGCCGCGGTCACCACGATGTCGATCGTCGCCCTCCTCTGCATCGGGCATTCGATGATACGGGGGCGCTGCCGCAGCGCCGCGCTGCTTTCCAGACCGAACGGCCAAGCGATGAGGCGGTATCCTGCCCGACTCGCGGAATCGGACGCCGAGCTCGCGACACGAACGGTTGTTGATGTCGACAGACCGAGAGAGGAACTGGTCGGTGAAGAGCTACGCGCAAGCCTTGGATCTCAAGTCCGACCCGTCCCTCATCGAGGCCTACCGACGCCATCACGTCGCGGTGTGGCCTGAGGTCGTCACCGGCCTCCGCGCCATCGGAATCCGAGAAATGCGAATCTGGCTGGTCGGTACGAGGCTCTTCATGCTTTTTGAGGCCCCGGACGACTTCGATCCCAGCCGTGATTTCCGGATCTACGACCGGAACCCCCGCTGCCGCCGGTGGGAAGAGTGGATGCGGACCTTCCAAGTGAGGCTCGCTGAAGCAGGCCCGCAGGACTGGTGGACACCGATGGAAGAGATCTTCGCTCTCAGCCGGTGCTCAGGCGAGATCCCTACCGCCGCCTCCTAACAGTTCGCCCAACTCACCGCACCCCACCACCCTCCCGAACGGTCACAACAAGAAAGCCCATCGTTGCCCAAACCTCCCGTCATCACGCTGTTCGGTGCCGCTGGAGAGGTCACGGGCTCGTGCACGCTCATCGAGACCGAGCGCAGCCTGGTCGTCGTTGACTTCGGAATGGTCCAAGGCACCGACGAAGAGGAGCAGCGCAACCGTACGCCGCCGCCGATCGACTGGCCGAACGTCCATGCGGTCGTCCTGACCCATGGTCACATCGACCACTGCGGCCGCCTGCCGATGCTGGCCCAGCTCGGTTTCACAGGGGCGATCTGGGTGACCGAGGCGACGGCGGATCTCCTGCCGCGCATCCTCCGCGGATCCGCCAGCCTTCAGCAGGTTCGCCGCCAGGAATGGCGACAGGGCACGGCCCCGATCGCCCGGGCGATTTTCGAGGGCGATCCCTTTCACCTGCCCAAGACCGAGACGCTCGAGCCACCGGTTCTCTTCGTGAACAGCCACGTCACGTCGACCTTGACGAGGGTGCGCACGCTTCGCTGGGAGACGCCGCAGGACATCGCTCCGGACATCACGCTTCGTTTCCTGAATGCCGGTCACGTGCTCGGTGCGGCGAGCGCCGAACTCACCTGTGGATTGGGCATCGACGAGTGCGTCGTGGTTTGCTCCGGCGACCTTGGGCCGCAACAGAACAGTCTGCTGGAATCGCCGGCTTCGCCGTTGCGGGCGGACATCGTCGTGATCGAATCGACCAACGGCTTCGCTCCCAAGCA
>JAEUIU010000086.1 GCA_016795065.1 Phycisphaerae bacterium | reverse complement strand
GGAGCGGGCTTGCCGAGTTCGGCGGCGATCTCGCGGCGGTCGATGGGGGGCGGGGCCGTCCGGCCGCTTACCCGCACGTAGTCGTCGTAGCCACCGGCGTACTCCTTGACCACGCCATCGCCCTCGAAGACGAGAAGGCTGGTCACGGTGCGGTTGAGGAACTCGCGGTCGTGGCTGACCATCAGCACCGTGCCGTTGAACTCCGCGAGCAACTCCTCAAGGAGGTCGAGCGTCTCGGCGTCGAGATCGTTGGTGGGCTCGTCAAGCACGAGCAGGTTTGCAGGGCGCGAGAAGAGCTTGGCCAGCAGCAGTCGGTTGCGTTCGCCGCCCGAGAGAAGGGCCACCGGCGAACGGGCCCGATCCGGGGTGAACAGGAAATCGCCGAGGTAGCCGATCACGTGCCGCGAGCGCCCGCCGATCACCAGTGTGTCGGTGCCGGTCAGGTTCTCCTGCACGCTCTTCCGCTCCTCGAGCCCGGCATGCAACTGGTCGAAGTAGCCGATCTCGAGCTTAGTGCCGAGCCGGACCTTGCCTTCGATCGGCGCAAGTTCGCCCAGCAGCAGGCGAATGAGCGTCGTCTTGCCGGCGCCGTTGCTGCCGACGATGCCGATGCGGTCACCGCGCGACACGATCGTGCTCAGGTCGCGGACGATCGTCGGGCCGTCGGGATAGGCGAAGCTGACATTGGTCGCCTCGGCAACGAGCTGCCCGCTGCGATCGGCCTCTTGGGCGACCATGCGGACCGAACCGGCCCGTTCGCGGCGCTGGCTTCGCTCGCTGCGAAGGGCCTCAAGGGCTCGAACGCGTCCTTCGTTTCGCGTGCGCCGGGCCTTGATTCCGGTGCGGATCCAGACTTCTTCGGCGGCGAGCCGCTTGTCGAAGAGGGCGTTCTGCTTCTCCTCGGCATCGAGTTCGGCCTCGCGCCGCTCGAGAAAGGTCTTGTAGTCGCAGGCCCAGCCGCGCAGGTTGCCGCGGTCGACCTCGATGATCCGCGTCGCCAGGCGACCCAGGAAGCGGCGATCGTGGGTGACAAAGAGAAGGGCCCCGTTCCACTTGAGGAGGAAGTCCTCGAGCCAGCCAATGCTGGCAATGTCGAGGTGGTTGGTTGGTTCGTCGAGGAGGAGGAGATCCGGCTCGATCACGATCGCCCGGCCGAGCATCGCCCGCCGCTTGAGACCCGCCGAGAGCGAGGCGATCTCGGCGTCGGGATCCATCGACAGCCGGTCGATTGTCGCCTCGATCTGATGCAGCCTGGCCCAGCCGTCGGTCGCGTCGAGAATTGCCTGAGCGTCGTGCAGAGCGACCTCGTCGTGGTCATGTTGGGCGCGATGGAACTTCGCGAGGGCATCACCGCCCTTCCCGAGTCCACTGGCGACGATGTCAAAGACCGTCCCGCCAAGCCCGATCGGCACCTGCTGGAGGAGCGTGGCGACGCGGATGCCCGACTCGCGCCAGAGCTCCCCAGCGTCGGGGGTGAGTTCGCCCGCGAGCACCTTGAGGAGCGTGCTCTTGCCTGCGCCGTTGCGTCCGACGAGGGCGACGCGGTCGTTTCGCTCGACCGTCAGGTCAACGTGATCAAGAAGCGGGACGCCGCCGTAGCCGGCAACGAGTTGGTTGATGCGGAGAAGGGCCATGTCAGCTTGCCGCCCTGCCGCCGATGCCGGCCCGCAAGAGTTCCGGGAGCGGGCGGGCGCGCCCCTCGCGGTCGAGGCAGGCGAGGGTCGACTCGCCGGTGGCCAGGACGTCGTCGCCGCGGCGCAACTCGTAGGTGTGCTCGATCTTCACATGGCCGACGTCGCGGAGCCGGGTGATGAGCGTGAGCAGGTCGTCGTACTTCGCGGGCCGCTTGTACTTGATCGAGAGCGAGACGACCGCAAGGAAGATGCCCGCCTCCTCGAACTCGCGATAGGTCCGGCCGCTTGCCCGCAGCAACTCGGTCCGACCCATCTCAAACCAGATCGGGTAGACGCTGTGATGGGCCACGTTCATCGGGTCGCATTCGCAGTAGCGAACCCGAATCTCGGTGCCGACCTGCAGAACGCTCTTGGGCGTCGGGGGTCGCTGGGGGGACTGGCTGGCGTCACGGTTCATGCGAGTTCCGCATTCTGACAGAAGCCGCCCGCTGCCGCCGACCATCGCCGTCGACGTGACTTCACCGCTTTGCCAGGGCACCACACTCCGGACATCGCTCGCCTGCCGGGCGCGGATAACCACATCGGAGGCACGCCGGGGCGAGCCCCTCGCGGCTTCGCAACCCGTGCAGGAAAAGAAGCGACGAGGCCGCGGTCACGAGCAACGGCGCGGCAAACGCGAGAGCACCCGTCGCCGCCACCCGCAGCGCGCAGGCATGGGGCGTCGAGTCGCCGAAGAGCTTGGGTGTGAAGGGAAGGAGGAGCCCGAAGGCAAGTGTCACGTAGGCCACCCAACGAAGAACGCGGGCCATGCGGGCCGCCTCGGTTTCAAGGCCGAAGAGGGTCACCACCGGCCCGAAGGACTGTTTCGCGCCGCGCAGCCCGAAGAGGAGGAGGACGACGGAGCTGAGTCCGATCATGGCGTGAAGAACTTGCGGCGTCCCGGATGCCGGTGCGTGCACTTCGCGGTAGCCAGTGATGGCAATGAGGGCGATGCCGACGAGTAGCGACAGGAGGGGCAACACGCGAGGGATCGTGACCCACGCCCGGGCCCACGCGGCGACGCCGAGCGACTGGCAGAGAAGGCCGAGGGCGAGGGTCCATCGGTCGTAGAAGATCGCCACGACCGGACGGATCGGCTCGACGGTCGGAAGGAGCATCAGCCACCAGGCTACGAATGAACAGGCCAAGAGCAACGACCCGAACGCAAAGCACCGCATGGCAACGCGCGTCATCGCGTACCAGTGCCTGGGAAGCTCGAGTGGGGAGGTGGGCATGGGTGACGGCAAGGTCGGTCAGATCGGCTCGGAACTCGGCTGCTGGCGAGGCCAGGTCTTCGGGCATGCGAATGGCCGTCGCTTGAGCGTTGTCAGAAGCCGAGCCAGATCCAGCGGCGCGTAGTTCCAGCAGTCGACGCCGACATCCGTCGAGCGATCCTGCTCGGCAAGCGTGCCGTGGACATGACCATAGAGGTGCAGGGCGCCGCTCGGCCACCCTTGCCACTGGCGCATCGGGTAGTGACAGGCCACGACGCGGGTGCGCTCCTCGCCCGGCCAGCCGCGCCAGGAGAGGATCTGGTGGGACTCGTGCAGCATCGCGTCGAACCACCGCTCGCCAACCGGGTCGGTGTTGCCGCTCACGAGGACGATCCGGCGACAGAGGATGGCATCCCGCAGCCGCTTCGCCTTCAGCCGCTCCGAGCGGGTCCACTCGCAGTCGCCGAAGAGGTCGCCGACGTGGAGGAGAATGTCCTGCCTCCCGACCCGTGCATTGATCGCCGCCACCAAAGCCTTGTCGGCAGCGTCGACCGAGCCGAATGGCCGACTGAACTTGCGGAGGGCGACCGTGTCCCCGAAGTGGGTATCGGCGGTCACGAAGGTACGTCGGCGTCCCTTCCAGAGGAGGTCACGGGTCTTCACGCCGACATTGTGACCGAGTCGGCCACCTTGCGTGACCTGATGGCGTCGCAGACGGCCGGTCAGGCTCGGCGCAGGAGCGTTCGGAAACGACGCTTGGCGGGCGTCTCATCGTCAACCAGCAGTTCGATGCCGTCCACGGGCTCGTAGTTGATGCTGGCCGCGAGGTCCCGAACCTCGTCGGCGGTCAGTGCCCACGGCGGGCCCTCGTCGATCGAGACCGGATGGTCGCTGGCTCGGCACAGGAGAAAGAGCGATCCGTGCGGATGCAGCAGCGACTCGATCGCGCCGATGCTTCCCCGGCGAGTCTCGGGCGGCAGCGATTGAATGGTGTAGATCTCGACCACGAGATCGAAGCGTCGCTTCCAGCGCGAAGGCAGGCCGAAGAGATCGGCAACGCAGAAGGACGACTCCCAATCGGAATGCAATCGCTTGGCGTGCTCGATTGCGGTCGGACTCAGGTCGAAGGCGGTGACGTCGTACCCGCGGGCGAGAAGCGCCTTGGCGTCATGCCCGAAGCCGCAGCCGACGACGGCAACCCGCGCCCCCGGCCGGACCACGTCGTGAGCCGAGCGATCGAGCCACTGCATGAAGAGCGGATTCGGCTGTCCGTCATCCCAAGGGATTCCGCCGCTACCGGTCAGGCCGGTGCGGTAGATCGCATCAAAGTCTGGAACGAGGGCGGCAACGGAACCTTGCCCCCACGCCTTCGCGTCGCTTCTCATGTCGTTCATGGCGACTCCTTTGGTGGGACGCCTTCTCAATCTGAGGGCCAATGGTACTTCGAAGCGGAGCAATGACATCGCGGAATCCTTGCGGTTCCGAGCTTCGAACAGGTCTGAACAGGCAGGAATCGCAACGGGGTTGGCGGTGCGAAGGGCGGTAACTCGTGCCACGCGGCACGAAGTCGGGGCGAGGTTTACTCGCCCGTTTCCGTGGCCAGCCACCATCGCTCCGGCAAGGGGACCACGCGGGCCGTCGTCGTCGTAACGACCCACGGGCGGGACCAGCCGATCTCCTTGATGGGCGAGACGTAACGAGACTCGTTGTGGTTCTCGAAGTGGAGTTCCACCAGGGGTCGTTCGTCCGCGGGGATTGGCTCCATCCGACCGAGGTAGAACGACCGGCCCTCTTCCCGCCATGGACGAAGTGTTAGATCATCCGAGCTTCCCAAGTGGACAGTGTGGGCCTCCTTGCCGAAGTGCAGCGTGAAGCTCCCGAGGCCGAGCGATTCGCGGATGCGTGGCTTTAAGCCGAGACGAAGGTGCAGCCCCCATCCCTCGCCGCACTCATGAAGTGACGCCTCCATGTGGGCTGCCACAAACGGGTTCGCGACCGTTCCGACATCGAACTCCGCCTCGGCCTCGTGCGGCGCGACGATCGTCACGGGCACTCGATCGGTGCGATCCTCTTGGGCGACGATGGATGTCCCTTCGATGAGCATCGTGGCCCAGGTCACGTCCAGCAGGTAACTTCCTCGGGCCACGGTCATTTCGGCGGTGGCAGTGTTGTCCTTGGTTCGGTAGACCCGCAACTCCTGTCGAACCGTGGAGATCAGGGTGGCCGCAAGGATCTTCGATCGCCACGAATGCCGGTTGCGGGGTACCCTCGGGTAGTCCGGCCATTCCTCCTGCCTGCGGCCCATCCCGCCAGGCACTTCGGCGATCCACATGGGCAGTCGTTCGCCTTCACGAACGCGCTTCTGGACCCGGACTTCATACGGCGAAAGGCGAAGCAGGCGTTCACCTCGCTCGGTCGGGGCGAGTCTGCCCTCATCGACTGCCACGGCAAACCCGTCGGCGAGGGCATTGGAAAGTTCCCGCGAGCGGACCGCCAATTCGGAGTCGGCCAACATGCGGTCGGTGAGCCGCCGCATGCGGTCGACATCGCCGGACCCGATCTCGAAGGCCATGCGCTGCAGACGTCTGGAAGGGAGTCCAGTCTGTCGCAGGTCTGCAAGCTCCCGTTCGAGGGCCAGCTCAAACTCGCGTGGGTCTTCTGGACTCCCGTGGGCGATCCGGTCGCGACGCTCCATCGCCTCGCCGGTGACGGCGTGGGCGCCGATGTACAGCGGCACGGCCATTCCTGCGATCAGAAGCCCGGGGCCGCGGAGTCCGACGCGGGAAAGCCGACGGGCCGCGAGTAGGGCGATGGCGGCGAGGATCGCGCCGACGAGGTCGGGGGTGATAGCGACAAGGAAGGCAGAGCTGTCGCTCACGTGCCCTTCCTCCACGCCTCGGCGACTCGGCGGCGACCCTGAGCGACGACGTCGCAGGTGCTCTGCACCTGAAGCGAGATGTGTTTCAGCTCGTTGCGGTCAACCATATCGAGACCGGCGAGCAAGCCGTCGGGCCAGCGTCGCAGCGTGAACTGCCAGGTGATCGATAGAGGGATTCGCGGGGTTTCATGATGGCCTTCCGGAATCTCGAAGGACCAGAGATCGTGCGGGCCGAAGCCGCTCGAGAGCGATCGGGTGAAGGGGCCATCGATCGCCACGGAAATCTCGCCCGCATTGACGTTGGTGCAACGGGCCTCGATGAGCACGCACTCGAGTGGTGGGGCGCCGGGCGTGAAACGATCGATCGTCGGGAAGGAGAGGTTGAGTCGGCAGGGATCCTCCGGGTCGGACTCGATCTGGGCTAAAAGGGGAAGGGATTCACGGCTCCAAGCCAGGATGTCCGCCTCTGTCCAGACGAGCCTCTCGAACGCGTACGGAAGTTCCTCGCCGATCGTCGGAGCCTTGCGAAATGCGGCTGCGATGCGCCGAGCATGCTCGGAATCGACGCGCCCGGCACGGAGCCGACGAACGAGGGTGTCGTGCTGATAGCCGAGAGCACCCTTGGATTCGAGGGCCGCGACCTCCCAAGCCAGCGGCGTCAGGTCTCGCCACTCGAGCAACCGGCGGCTTCGCCAGACATCCGCGTAGGTCGCGGCGCAACCCACGGCAAGAAGAAGGGCACCGAGGAGGGCCGCGCCGCGGCGCCACCGGGGCCGTGTCGCTCCCGGAGAGCCGGCACGAGCGGCCACGCGCGCCTCAAGGGAAAGCAACAGCACCACCAGCCCAATGCTGGCGGTGAGGCCCGCGATCATGCCAACGGTCGTCTGCACCAGCCCCAATGTACGAGCCACGACGTCCCAAACAACTCGTCACCCAGCCCGAATCACCGGCTGGACGCCCTGTTCGCTGCACAGGACAACTAGCAGATTGCTGACGAGTTGGGCTCGCTGTTCGGGGTTGAAACCCCCGAGGCCCTTCTCCTCAAGCTTGTGCAGGGCCATGTCCACCATGCCGGTGGCGCCTTCGACGATTCGCTGCCGGGCCTCAATCACCGCCTCAGCCTGCTGACGGCGGAGCATCACCGCCGCAATCTCCGGGGCGTACGCGAGGTAGCTGATGCGGGCCTCGAGCACTTCAACGCCAGCCTTTCGCAGCCGTTCGTGAAGCTCCTGCCGAAGGTGCTCGCCGACCTCGTAGGTCGTGCCGCGCAGCGAACGTCCGCCGCCGTCGGTTCGGTCGTAGTGGTACTGACTGGCGAGGTTTCGAAGCGCCGCCTCGCTCTGCACGCGGACGAATTCGACGTAATCGTCGACCTCAAACAGGGCGTCGGCAGTGTTCGTCACCTGCCAGACGACCACCGCCGCGATCTCGATCGGGTTGCCGTCGAGATCGTTGACCTTCGCCGGCTGCCGGGTGCGAGTCGCCGGGCTGACGACCCGTCCGGCCTGGTCCTTCACTTCGGCGGTGTTGATGTCGCCGGTCTCGAACGTACGGGCCCGAAGCGAGACGGGCCGCTTCGAGTAGAACGGATTGACCCAATAGAAGCCCTCGCGCCGGATCGTGCCGTGGTAGTCGCCGAAGAGGACGAGGGCCCGCGCCTGGTTGGGATTCACGATGGTGAGCCCGCGAGCCACGACCAGCGCGATCACCTCCAACACGATCCCCATGAATACCAGGATCCCGCGAGCTGCATCGCCGGCGCTGGCAAGCGACGGCAGCAGCATGAACATCGGGCCGACCACCAACATCACGATGAGGAGCACCGTGAGCATCGGCCAGCCGGTCTGAGGGCGGAGTTCCTTTTCGGTCATGGTGTTGGTACTCGGTGGGGGTTCACCGCAGAGGCGCGGAGGGCCTGGAGGTCCGAAGGAGCAGAAGGAATTGTCGGAGGGGAATCTGGAGCCTTGGAATCGGTGGGGAACTCGTTCGCCGCTCAGCGGCCGAGCCACCACGCGATACTCCTTCCGCCCTCTGCGTCCTCCGCGCCTCTGCGGTCAATCTCGAGCGAAGCGTTACGTGACGTCGAGCAGCGTCACTGGTGGATCATCCGCCCCTCGGTGCCGAGGGCCGCTTCGTGGATGGACTCGGCCATCGTCGGGTGGGCGTGCATCGTCGAGATGATGTCCTCGGCCGTCGCCTCGAGGCGCTTGGCCAAGCCCATCTCGGCGATCAGTTCGCTGGCGTCCTCGCCAATGATGTGGGCGCCGAGGATTTCGCCGTAAGGCTTCGAGGTGATGATCTTGACGAAGCCTTCGGTCGCGCCGACGGCGATCGCCTTGCCGTGACTCTTCAGTTGATAGGTGCCGACGGTGTACTGGAGGCCCTTGGCCTTGCAGTCGCGCTCGGTGAGGCCGATCGACGCGATCTGCGGGTTGGTGTAGGTGCAACCCGGAATCGCTCCGTAGTCGACGCCGAGGGTGTGATGTCCCTTCATGCGTTCGACGCAGGTGACGGCCTCTTCGCTCGACACGTGGGCCAGCCACGGCGGGCCGATGATGTCGCCGATCGCGTAGATGCCCGGCACGCTCGTCGCATAGGTCGGTTCGGGCTTTTCCTTGTAGTCGGTCCAGATGTGGCCCTTCTCGGTCTTGACGTTGACGCCTGGGCCGAAGAGGCCGTCCATCCGGCCCTGCACGCCGATCGCAACCAGGACCACGTCCGCCTCGAGCGTCTGGGTCGCCTTCTCGTCGCTGACCGAGACCGCGGTCACGATCGCGCCGCCGTCCTTCTTCTTCTCGATCTTGTTGGTCGTGTGGCCGACCAGGAATTTGATGCCCTGCTTCTCGAAGGCGCGCTTGGCCGCCTTCGACACGTCATCATCCTCGATCGGCAGGATGCGATCGACCATTTCGATCACGGTCACGTCGGTGCCGAAGGCGTTGTAGAAGTAGGCGAACTCCATGCCGATGGCGCCTGAGCCGATGATGACCATCTTGTTGGGCCGCTTGGGCAGAACAAGGGCCTCGTAGCTGGAGATGATCGTCTTGCCGTCGTTGGGGGCGAAGGGAAGCTGCCGCGGCGCGGCGCCGGTCGCGACGATGATCTTGTCGCAGGTGACCGTTCCGACGACCTTCGCGCCGGTTCCCTTGTAGTAGTCCGCGTCGGCCTCGAGGACGTCGATCTTGCACGGTCCCGTCGCGGTCTTCCCGCTGGTGATTCGGGCGTGACCCTCGATGTGGTCGACTTTGTTCTTCTTGAAGAGGAAGCCGACGCCCGTATTCAGTTGCTTGGTGATGTCACGGCTGCGGCCGATGACCTTCTCCCAATTCACCTTGACCGCGGAGGGATCGACGTCGATACCCCATTCCTTTCCATGCCGGATCGCCTCCATGTACAGCTCGGCGTTGTGGAGGAGGGCCTTGGTAGGGATGCAGCCCCAATTGAGGCAGACGCCACCGAGCTTGTTGCGCTCGATGCAGGCTACCTTCATCCCCATTTGGGCGGCGCGAATCGCGCCGACGTATCCGCCTGGGCCACCACCGATGACGACGAGGTCGTAGTGCTTCGTTTCCATGTCAGTTGCCGACGAGGGTCAAAGTGCCAATTGGGTCGCCGACGAGGCGTGAGCGGAGAGGATGACGGCCAAGCGTGCACCCATCTGCGTTCGGATTCCAAGGGGTCGGGATTCTAGCCCGGATTGTTCACGGCCTGACTCGAACGGTGCCGGGGTCGGCCCGTCACGCATGGGGGTCCGGACGGTTGCGATCACCAGAGCGGTTCGGCAGCGTGGGCCAACGCGGCACGCCGCGAATGTTGCGTGTCGCCCGGTTCCCGGACATCCCGCGTCGTGCTTAGGTCCTTGGCAGTGGGGAATGTCGACACGCAGCGCCGAGCAGGCGACAAGGTAGGAATCCCCAAAAAGTCACCTCCATCGACGTGAATCGGTCATTTGCCGGATTCGACTGCGCCCCGTTGACGCTTCTCTCGTGGGGCCGGAAGCCAGACCGTCGCTCTTCGCCCTTGCAACGCTGCGGCTCGCGCTCCCTTTGGGTCACTTGTTCGGGGTCTTTGGGGGATCCGCAGGGGATCGAGGGAGCTCACAAGAATCGCCACCCTCTTTCCCGAACGTGTTAGCATCCTCCATTCTTCGGATCCGATTTCGTGCGCACCGCTCTCGTCAGTGACATTCACGCGAACCTCGCCGCTTTTGAAGCGGTGCTTGCCCATATCGCCACCAAACAGGTCGATCGGATCGTGTGCCTTGGCGATATCGTCGGCTACGGTCCCGACCCGGTCGAGTGCGTCGATCTGGTCGCTCAGCGCTGCGAGTGGTCGCTCATGGGCAACCATGATTGCGCGGTCCTCTATGAACCGACCAACTTCAATGAGGCCGCCCGCCGGGCTGCCTTTTGGACGCGCGACCAGATCAACAACCATCACCTTCGGCTGATGGGCGAGCTGGAGGCGCTTCGGTCAACCGGCGAGATTGGCCCCGACACCTTCGAGCGGCGGTCGAAGGAGATTGAAACCGACCGTCAGAAGCGGCTCGAGTTCATCATGACGCTGGCGGTCCGAAAGTCCTTCGGGCCGTTCATTTGCGTTCACGGCACGCCGCGGAAGTGCATCAACGAATACCTCTTCCCCGACGACACCCTCTCCAGCCCGCAGAAGGTCTCGCAGATCTTCGCCTACGTGCCCCGCTACTGCCTGGTGGGGCACACCCACGTGCCGGGTGTCTTCACCGACGAGCCGGACTTCTACCCGCCCGAAGATTTCGACGGGGTCTATGTTCTAAGGCCGGAAGAGAAGGCAATCATCAACCCCGGTTCCGTCGGGCAGCCGCGCGATGGTGACCCGCGAGCGAGCTACGCCGTGCTGGAAGAGATCCACGAGGACTCCCACGGCCAGGATTTGGCCATCTATCGAATCGAGTTCCATCGGGTGGAGTACGATGTCCGCCGCACCGTGGAGCGGATTCACGCGATTCCCGAGCTTTCCAACTGGCTCGGGGACCGGCTGTTGGAAGGTCGTTAGCCGCTCCCACGGCGGCCCGACGGCGCCCGATGGTGCCACGACGATGATGCCATTGGTGGAGGAGTCGTCTTCCTCTGGCACCGCCGCATCGCTGTCCTGCGGTCCTCAATCACCCCCGCTGCGGCGATTTCCCCGCGCATCAACCTGCCTGCTCGCCCGGCACCCCCCGCATTCCGATGACACCCACCGCCCGCAAGGTCGTCTCGACGGTCGTCACCCTCGTTGTCGCCGCCCTGATTTTCGCAGCGGTGTTGCGGCCGACGAAACCCGCCGCCCCTACCACACCGTCCACATCACCCTCGGCGACCACACCGGCCGCAGTGCCCGCCGAAGGGGCCGGAACGGCTCAGCCTTCGCCATCGCCGAACGACGGAGCGACCTCGCCCGGGGCTGGTGTCACCGCGCCGACCCAATCGGCGCCTCAAGCGGCACTCGTCGCCCAAGCCCCCTCCGGTCCGATCGGCGAATCGCCTGCCCCGATCGGCTCGCTTGATCCAACGGAAAATCCCTACCGCATCGAGTTCGCCCCGAACGGTGCCGGCATCCGGACCATCGTGGCGGCGGACTTCTGGCGATCAGCCTCGAGCAAGTTCGCTGCAGCCGAACATCGAGCCAATTCCGCCAAGCCCATGCCGCCGGACAGCGAACGCCACGTGTTGGCGGCCGCGACTCCCTTGCACATGGGGGCCGACATCACGCTCGTCCCCGTCCTCGCCGCCCACACGATTCTCGTGAACGGCACGGCGGTGGATCTCTTCGGCAGGGTCTGGAGCGAACTTGCCCCGGGCCATTTTGCGACGGAACTGGTAGGCCCGGACGGCAAGGCCCGGTTCCGGATCGAACGCCGCTTCGAGCTGGCCCCGAAGTCCTACGACCTCTCGCTTCATCAGACCGTCACCAATCTGACCGACGCTCCGGCCACGATCCGCTGGATCCAGTATGGCCCGAGCGAACTTCCCGCTGAGGCTGGGGCCAGCATCGAGGTGCGGCGCTTCCACTTCGGCTATCTCCACAACAAGACCCGCGACGCTGCCCAGGAGTTCGTCCTCACCACAGGCCAGATGTTTGAGCACAGCTCGGCCGCCAGCGTCGCAGCCTTGCCGGAGAACTTCCTCTGGCGAAACGCCGATGCCATCGCGGGCGACTTCTCCCTCTCTTGGTACGGCACGACCAGCCGCTACTTCGCTTTTGCCCTGCACGCGCCCCGCGAGACGCTGACCACGCCGCTTACCGGCAAGTCGCTCCGCGATCGCGTCGAGCGCGTCAGCGTGCAGTCCAACGGCTCGCCGGTCGCGCTGGAGGTGCTCCTCCTTTCCGCGGTGCACAGCCCCGACACCCAGGTCCAGGCCGGTCAGACGGCGAACTTCGACTTCGACGTCTATGCCGGCCCGCTTGACCCAAAGGTCCTGGCCAAGGTCGAGCCCTATCTCTCGCTCGGGATGCGGCAGGCGATCGTTTACGCCCTCTCGAGTTGCTGCTCCTTCTGCACCTTCCCTTGGCTCGCCAACCTGATGGTGGCCTTCCTCGGTCTCCTGCACGACTACCTTGTCTTCGACTGGGGTCTGGCGATCATCGTCCTCGTGATCGTGGTGCGCACGCTGCTGCATCCGATCATGAAGAGCTCGCAGATCAAGATGCAGCGATTCGGCAGGGCGATGGCCGAACTCAAGCCCGAGCTTGATGCCCTCCAGAAGCGATACAAGGATGATCCAAAGACGCTTCAGCTCGAACAGATGCGGCTCTACCGCGAGAAGCGGGTCAATCCGGCCGGCTGCGTGAGCGGCATCCTGCCGACGTTCCTGCAGATGCCGATCTGGATCGCCCTCTACGCGGTCCTCTACTTCGCCATCGACTTGCGTCAGGCCCAGGCGTTCTTCGGCCTCTTCCAGAACTTCGGCGGCTGGGCGTTCCTTGGCGACCTTTCGCGGCCGGACAACTTCTTTGAGTTCAGCAGCTCGATCGATCTTGGGCTCTTCAAGCTCCATGGCATCAACCTGCTTCCGCTTCTCCTCGGCGTGGTCTTCTTCATCCAGCAGAAGTACATGACGCCACCCGTGGCGAACATGACCCCAGAGCAGGAGTCGCAGCAGAAGATGATGAAGGTCATGATGGTCGGCCTTTTCCCGATCATGATGTATGCGATGCCCAGCGGGCTGACGCTCTACATCCTGACCTCGACGTGCATCGGCATCGTCGAAAGCAAGCGGGTGAAGGCCCACATCGAGAAGTACGGCCTCGTCGATCCGCCGAAGGCGGCGAAGAAGGGCGTTGCCGGCGAGATGTATGCCCGCATGCTCGAGAAGCAGAAGGCCAAGGACGACGACAAGCCCAAGCGAACCTTCAAGGAGCGCGACTGATCGCGACGTGAAGCGCGGTGATGGATCTGGCCAGCACGATCGTCGCTCGTGGTTCGGCGCCCGGCCGATCGCTGCGTTCGCTCGTGCGGATGAGCGGTGAGGCCTGCGGGCCGGTGCTTGCGGCGATGGACGAGTCGTCCGGTCGCTATGTGCGGGGTGTGCGAAAGGTGAGGCTCCGGTTTGGGTGCCGCCGACTCGCGTGTCTGGCGTTCTGCGCGGTTGCTCCGGCAAGCGCCACCGGCGAGGACACCCTCGATCTCCTCGTTCCCGGGAACCCCGATCTGGTCGCCTGGGTGGAGAGCGAACTGTTAGGAACGGCGGCGAGGCTCGGTCACCTCGCCCGCCCGGCGGCGCCGGGTGAGTTCACGTTGCGGGCCTTTGCCCGGGGACGCATCGACCTGACCCAGGCCGAGGGCATCGCCGCGACGATCGCAGCGTCGACGACGGCCCAGCTTCGGGCGGCTCGCCAACTCGCAGACGGGGGACTGGGCCGCTTCGTTGCCGACCTGGCCGATCGAACGGCCAACGACCTGGCCCTGGTCGAGGCAGGCATCGACTTCACCGACCAGGAGGACGTCGTGGCAATCGAGCCTGTCGTGCTCGCTGGGCATGTGGGCGAGTCGATCTCGGCGATCCGCTTGAGGCTCGAACGCAGCGTCCCGATGGAGCGCATCGAGGCGACGCCGCGCGTTGTTCTCGTCGGCCTGCCGAACGCAGGGAAGAGCACGCTCTTCAACGCCCTGCTTGGACGGCGTCGGGCCGTCGAATCGCCGATCGCCGGGACGACGCGCGACGCGTTAGAGGAGGTCGCGATGATCGAAACGCCGCGCGGACGCAGCGAAGTGCGTTTGGTCGACGTGGCCGGTGTTGACGAGAGCGGGGGAGGGTTCAATCCGGCGATGCAAGAGCGAATGCGCGCGGCGGTGGAGCGCGCGGATCTGGTGGTTGAGTGCGTTGCGATGGGCGCGGATGGCCGGCCCCTTCTGTCGCTACGCGACAACTCCTCCGGCGGAACCGGGGGAGAGCAAGAGGGGAGCTGGCGGAGTGCGCCGCGCGTCATGGCCGCAACCAAGGCTGACCTTGCCGTGCCGCGATACACCGCCGACGGCGACCGCTCTCCCCCGGCTCCGCCTACTGACGGGGCCGTCACGCGCCTCGCCGTCAGCGCCCGCACCGGCTTCGGCCTCGACGACCTGCGCGCAGCGATCGTCGCCGCCCTCGCCTCGCGCGTGGCAACGCTGAGCGACGAGACCGTCATCCTCGCTGCCCGTCACGAGACGTCCCTTCGTGATGCGCTCGCCGCATTCGAGGCATGCCGAACGACGCTTGCGTCAAGCTCGCTCCGAGCTCCCGAGCTCGTCGCGGCATCCCTCCGGACGGCGCTCGATGCGCTTGGCGCCATCAGCGGTCGCATCGCACCCGACGACGTCCTGGGGCGGATCTTCGGGAAGTTCTGCATCGGGAAGTGATGCCCGTTCGGGAAGTGCGTGGCGTCCTCCGAGCGCACGCTGCCTTCCGGCAGATCACGTCCGATCCAATTCGCGCACCAGCCAGTTGCGGGCGAACTGCCAGTCGCGCTTCACGCGGGAAGCCGGTTCGCCGAATGCCTCCGCGACCTCGTCGATGGTGAGGCCCGCAAAGGAGCGAAGGCGAACGATCTCCGCTGCCCGCTCTTCGATGGCCGCCAGGCGCTGAAGCACCCCGTCAAACCGGACGATCGCCTCGGGCTCGGAAACGATCGTGAAGTCCAGGGGGTCATCGATGGCCAGTGCCGACCGCACCCGGTCATCCGAGCCTCCGGCAGGGGCTTTTGCGGCCCGCTCTCTGGCGTGGTCAATCAAGAGCCTTCGCATGGCCTCCGCCGCGAGTGAGGCGAAGGTCTTGGCCGACCCCCATCTCTTCGGGTCGGCGGCGGTGAGCCGTTGCCATGTCTCCCTCACCACGGACGTGACCTGCAGTGGTTCGCCACACCGGTCGCGGGCCTTCTGGGCTCGAACGAGCTGGCGCAGCTCGCGGTAAACCGTCTCGAAATCCGATGATCGACTGGCCGCAGGCCGTTCGGAGGTGAAATCGCTCGCCGACATGTCATCCATGTCACGATCGTACGAGCGCTCCGTTGGCTCTCCGTTGCCGCCGTGTTGTGGTTTGTCGGTGCTACGCGCGGGGGGCCGCGCCTCCGGTCACTTCACGACCCGCGACCAGGTCGTCCCCTGCGGGCCGTCCTTGATCGCCACGCCGAGGGCTGCGAGTTCGTCGCGGACCTTGTCACTCTCGGCCCAGTTCTTGCTCGCCCGTGCGGCGGTGCGGCGTTCGAGCAAGGCCTTGACCTTGCCCTCGAGACCGTCGTCGTCGCCAGCCATCACCGCGTTGCGCTCGAAGACGCCGAGCACGCCGTTCATGCGTTCGAGGGCCGTGGCCTCGCGGACCGGGCAAGCCGCGGAGCCGTCGCGACCTAACGCTTCGTTCATGGCCGCCATCGCCCGGGCCAGGTTCAGGTCATCGCAGAGCGAATCGATGAACGTCGGAAGCGCCGACTCGAAGGGGCCCGCTGCGGCCGCGCGGTCCGGGGACTTGCCGGCGGCCGCGGCCTTGAGGGCCTCGTACGCCCGGCTCCATCGGTCGATCTGCCGCTGGCAATCCGCGAGACCCTGCATCGTGAAGTTGGAGTTACTTCGATAGTGAGTCCGCACCAATTCAAGGCGCAGGGCCGCAGGCGTCACACCCTTCGCGAACATGTCGCGGGCGGTGTAGAAATTGCCCTTCGACTTGCTCATCTTGTCGCCTTCCACCATCAGGTGCCGGGTGTGGAACCAGTGGCGGGCGAAGTGGGTATGGCCGCTCGCCCCGCAGCTCTGGGCGATCTCGCACTCGTGGTGCGGGAAGATGTTGTCCTCGCCCCCGGAGTGGAGGTCGATCTCCTCACCTAACAGTCCGGCCGCCATGGCCGAGCATTCCAGGTGCCAGCCCGGGTAGCCCTCGCCCCACGGGCTTGGCCAACGCATGATGTGCGTGGCGTCGGGCTTCCAGAGCATGAAGTCGGCGGCGTTCCGCTTGTTCGCCTGGTTCTCGGCGCTGATCCGCTCGCCGGCGCCTTCCTTCAGGTTGTCGAGGGTGTTGCCCGAGAGCTTGCCGTACTGCGGGAACGACCGGACATCGAAGTAGACGACGCCGTCGCGACCGACGTAGGCGTGGTTGCGGGCGATGAGCCGTTCGACCAACAGAATCATCTCCCGGATGTAACGGGTCGGTCGCGGCATCAGGCCGGGATCGCGCTCGCGGTCGAAGGCGACCTTCAGGCCGAGCGTTTTCGAGTCCTCGAGGAAGGCCTGGGCGTAGAACTCGGCGATCGCGTAGGGGTCATTCGGGTCGATGGCGACGTCCGCGGGCAGCTTGCCGCTCTTCTTGGCCTCGGCCAGTCGTCGACCCGCTACCGCCATGCGGTCTTCACCCCCGCCGTCGGCGTTCCCGTCGTCGGTCATGTGGCCGACGTCGGTGATGTTCATCACGTGCCGGACCTCGTACCCGAGGAGTTCGAGGGTTCTGCGCAGGATGTCAGCGTTGAGAAACGACCTGAAATTCCCGATGTGGGCGTAGTCGTAGACCGTCGGTCCGCAGGAGTAGAACGTCACCTTCCGGCCGGCAGGGTCGAGCGGCGAGAAGCTCTCAAGCGACTTGCTGAGCGTGTTGTAGAGGCTAAGGACGGGCGCTGACATCGGGGCGGATGGTATCGGCAGGCCGGATCGGCTTCTTTCCTCTGGATCGGGCCTCGCGATGTGTGGCCGCCGGTTCGGGCCCGCGCCGGTTGAATGCCGCCCGATCGGCGACCGACGGGCGGGCGAACCAACCCCGGACCTGAGGCGAATGGAGCTCAACGGTTCTCGCTCCGAATCGGAGTCGAAGGGGAATCTGACCGATAGCTTTCAAGCCCCGCAGTTTCTGGTCGGCCTCCCTCGGCCCCGATCGGGTCACCCGAGGGCGTGCAGAGCGGCCCAAGCCCGTGTTCCTCGGGGGACGGTCGGCACCTGTATAGTCTCCGCCCCGTCCTGTGGTGCACGGCACGTGCGCCAAGGCACACGGCGAAACCGCCCTTTTTGCGTCGCACCTTCCCATGCCCTACCAGCCCGAGTCCCAGATCTATCGCGACGCCTTTCGTGGTCGCCGTGCCTTGGTGACCGGCGGGGCCGGCTTCATCGGCGGGCACCTGGCGGAGAACCTCCTCCGGCTTGGGGCCGAGGTTCACGTCCTCGATGACCTCTCCTCGGGTCACCGGCATCGCGTTCCCGATGCGGCCCGGTTTTTCCATGGCTCGGTCACCGACCGCCCCTTGGTCCGCTCGGCCATCGAGGGGTGCGACCTCGTCTTTCACGAGGCCGCGATGGTCAGCGTGCCGCAGAGCGTCGAGCAGCCGGAGCGCTGCGCCCAGGTGAACATCCTCGGCACCGAAATCGTCCTCGAGGAGGCGGTTGCCGCGAAGGTCCGTCGGGTTCTCTTTGCCGCCAGTGCCGCGGCCTACGGTGGCGAGCCGCAGCTCCCAAGCCGCGAGGAGCACGCGACTGACTGCCGTTCGCCTTACGCCGCCAGCAAGGTTGCCGGCGAAGTGCTCCTCTCCGCTTTCGCCCACTGCTTCCCGATCTCGACGGTCTCGCTTCGTTACTTCAACGTCTTCGGTCCCGCCCAGGATCCGAAGTCGCCCTACGCGGCGGCCATCAGCGCCTTCACCGACATTCTTGCCGCCGGTCGCCAGCCGACCATCTTCGGCGACGGGCTGCAGACTCGAGACTTCGTCTATATCCACAACATCGTCCACGCGAACCTCCTCGCCGCGGCGTGCGAGCGTCCGCTGAAGGGCGAGGTGATCAACATTGGCACCGGGGCGAGGATCTCGCTTCTGGAGACGATCGACGGCATCGCCAAGGCCCTTGGCAGCACCGCGTCGCCATCGTTCGGCCCGCCGCGGGCCGGCGACGTGCGACACTCGTCGGCGGACATCGCCAAGGCGAAGGCACTCCTCGGCTACGCGCCGGTGACCGCATTTGCCGAGGGTATCGACGCCACCGTGCGATGGGCGACATCGCAGACCGTAGGGGCACGATGACGGAAGCGCCCTCCCCAAGCCAAGCCAGCGGCACCGGTCCGACGTCGAGCGCGTCGCCAACGCCCGAGCTCTACCAGCGTCTGGACAAGACCGCCCGGCGGCCTTACTCCAAGGAGGAGTACCTCAAGCGGGCGCTTTGGGAACTGGTGCAAGCGACGCTTTTCCGCTGGTCGCCGATGAAGGCCCACCGCTGGCGGCGCTTCCTCCTGCGGCGCTTCGGAGCCACGCTGACTGACACCAGCATCGTTCGCCGCAGCGTGCGCGTGCAGCATCCGTGGCTTCTCACGATGGGCTCGTACAGCACACTCGCCGAGCAGGTTCTCGTCTACAACCTCGGACCGATCCGGATCGGCGACCACACCGTCGTCTCCCAGCGGGCCCACCTCTGCGCCGGCACCCATGACTACCACCGCGAGGACCTGCCGCTGATGCGGTCCTTCATCACCATCGGAAACGGTGCCTGGATCTGCGCGGACGCCTTCATCGGGCCCGACGTGACCGTCGGCGACAACGCCCTTGTCGGGGCCTGCTCGGTCGTGATGCGCGACGTGCCCGCGGCCATGATCGTCGCCGGCAATCCGGCCCGTGTCGTGAAGGCCCGCCCGCGGCCCGAGCGCGTCAGCGAGGGAGGACGGCCATGAGCGACGCTCCCGCCAACGCGAGTCCCGTGCCCCCCAGCCCACCGCCGCAGGGGTACATCGAGAACTTCGCCGTGCGCCTGCCCAAGGATAAGTTGCCGGTGAGCATCCTTGTTCTCACCAAGGACGAGGAGGTCAACATCGAAGCGTGTCTTCGCTGCTTCGATTTCACCGACGATGTTGTCCTCTTCGACAGCTACTCCTCCGACCGGACGCTCGAGATCTCGGCCCGTTTTCCAAACGTCCGGATCATCCAGCGGAAGTTCGACAACTGGTCGGCCCACTCCAATTGGGCCCTGCGCAACATCCCGTTCAAGTACCCGTGGGTCTATTACTCGGATGCCGACGAGCGGATGCCGACCGAGCTGCGCGACGAGATCCTTGGGAAGACCAACGACGCCAGCCTGCCGCACGTCGCGTATCGGTTGCGCTACAAGAACATGTTCCTGGGCCGCTGGATCCGCCGAGGCGGCATCTATCCGGTCTGGATTCTCCGGCTCTTCCGCCCCGAGAAGGTCCACTACGAGGACCGCGAGGTCAACGCCCACCCGGTCGTGGACGGATCGTTAGGTGAGCTGAGCGAGCACTTCATCCACTACAGCTTCAACAAGGGCCTCGTGCCCTGGTTCCACAAGCACAACTCCTACTCGCAGATGGAGGCGAGGGAGGCGACGCGCGTGGTGGGCACGGGATTGAGCGCCCAGATCAAGCTCGCCTTCGGCAAGGACAAGGCGGTGCGGCGCCGTGCGATCAAGAACCTGAGCTTCTTCCCGCCCTTCCGCGGCCTGGTGCGCTTCATCTACATGTACTTCCTGCGACTGGCCTGCCTCGACGGCATCGCCGGTTTCCACTACGCGGCGATGATCTCGATGTACGAGTACTGGATCGAGCTCAAGCTTCGCGAGCAGCAACGGAACTGGCGCGTCCGCACCGACGAGCTGGCCGGCCGAATGCTCGAGGAGCGCACGCCATGAGTGCCGCACCCGCCACACGGGGCGCATCACCCCTCATCGAGATCCTCATCCCGACCTTCAACGAGGCGGCCCACATCGAGGAGACGGTGCGGAACGCGATCAAGGTCGGGCCCGTTTTCGTCCTCGATTCCTGCTCGACCGACGGTACCCAGGAGATTGCCCGCAAGGCCGGGGCGACGGTGGTGGAGCACGCTTGGGAAGGCTACGCCCGACAGAAGAACTGGGGGCTCGACAACCTCGGGCTCACCGCCGACTGGGTGTTCATCCTCGACGCCGACGAACGCATCACGCCTCGCCTCGGGCGAGAGCTGCTTGAGGTCGCCGCCAACGAGAAGGACGTCGCCGGCTACTTCGTGAACCGCGTGGTCCTCTTCATGGGTCGCGCCGTGCGCCACGGCGGACTCTATCCCTCGTGGAATCTCCGCTTCTTCCGACGCGGACGCTGCCGCTACGAGGACCGTGCGGTGCACGAGCACATGCTCTGCGATGGCCCGACGAGCTACCTCAAGGGCGAGATGCTGCACATCCGCCGCGAGACGATCTCGGAGTACATCAAGAAGCACATCATCTACGCCGACCTCGAGAGCGACGAATGGGTGCGAGCCCACTTCGGCGAGGGCGGCGGCGCCGACCCGCAGCGCATGTTCAAGGACCACCTCCGCTGGCGGCAGTGGATCCGGCGCACGCTCTGGCCGCGGCTTCCCGGACGTCCTGTGATGCGCTTCATGTACATGTACTTCCTTCGCCTCGGCTTCCTCGACGGGCGGCCTGGCTTCCATCTGGCCTGCCTGATGGCCAATTACGAGTACATGATCAGCGTGCTCTTCCGCGACAAGCTCCACCGCATTGCCGAAGGTCAGCAGATTCCGGGGTTGCCGGTGCGCCGGGTGAAGTGAGCGCTTTTTCGCTGCCGCGACGGCCGCATGACACCAGCCGTATGATGGCGGCTTCATGCTCCCCCGCATTGCCATCATCGGCCGACCGAACGTCGGCAAGTCGAGCCTTTTCAACCGGCTCGCCGGGCGGCGCATTTCGATCGTCGATCCGACGCCCGGCGTGACCCGCGACCGAGTCAGCCACACCATCGAGATTCCCGCCCCCACCGATCTTGAGGATGGCGTCGGCGAACCACGCTACGCCGAGCTCATCGACACTGGCGGCTATGGCGTTTACACGGCGGAAGGCAAACGATTCGACGACGCCGGCGAGGACCTCTCCCGCCTGACCGGGGCGATCGAGGCGCAGATCCGGGCCGCAGCTGATGAGGCCGACATCATCCTCTTCGTCCTCGACGCCCACAGCGGGGTCACGCCGCTGGACCAGACCATCGCCACCATGATGCGCCGCAACGGTCACGCCCCCAAGGTCGTCGTCGTCGCGAACAAGGTCGACGACGAGGGGTGGGAGTCCAACGCCGTTGAGGCGGCGGCACTTGGCTTCGGAAACCCAATCATGGTTTCGGCCACGAGCGGCTACCGGAAGCGAAGTTTCTTCGAGTCGATCTGGAAGGTCATCGGCGAGCGCATCCCGAAGGAGTCGGGACCTGGTCGTGACGCGGAGATGAAGCTGGCCATCGTCGGACGGCGCAACGCCGGCAAGTCGAGCCTCATCAACACGCTGGCTGGCCAGCCGCGGGTGATCGTGAGCGAGATCGCCGGCACGACGCGTGACGCCATCGACGTTCGCTTCGAAGTCGAGGGCAAGGCGATGCTGGCGATCGACACCGCCGGTGTGCGGAAGCGAAAGTCCTGGTCCGACGAAATCGAGAGCTTCGCCCACCAGCGGATGCTGAACGCGATCTCGCGTGCGGACGTCTGCGTGCTCCTGCTCGACGCGACCGAAAAGAGTTCGCAAGTGGAGAAGCGGCTCGCCCAGGAGCTTCAGGACAACCACAAGCCGGTTGTCATTGCCGTCAACAAGTGGGATCTCGTCGACAAGAAGCTGAAGCCGGCCGACTACCTCGAATACCTCGAGCAGGAGTTCCCGGGACTCGCCTTCGCCCCCATCGTCTTCCTTTCCGCTAAGTCCGGTTCGGGCGTCCGGGACCTCATTCGCATGGCGTTCAACCTGAACCGCCAGGCCGACCATCGCGAAGGCACCGGACGGCTCAATGCGGTGATCAAGGACATCCTCTCCGATCGAGGTCCGAGCTCGAAGCTGGGATCCAAGGCGAAGGTCTTCTACGTATCCCAGATCGATGTGCGACCGCCGACGATCGTGATGGTCGTGAACAAGCCTGATCTCTTCAAGGGCCAGTACGAGCGTTACCTTCTGAACCAGCTTCGCGAGCACCTGCCCTTCTCTGAGGTGCCGATCCGGCTGGTGTTCAGCGAACGCAAGCGCATCAGCTTCAGCGAACTCGCGTCGCGCCGCCGCACGCCCGAACCCGAAGAGGAGTAGTTCCTCGCGCCACAGGAGGCCGCCGAGGGGAACCTCGCTACACTCCCTGCCTGTGTCGATCTTCCCGCTCCCAGTCTTCGAGGCGGATCGCGATCCGACGCATCGCACCGAGCTGACCGATGCCGAGGCGTATGAGCGGCTGAAGCCGCCAACCTCGATCGTCGTGCGCGTCGGCCGCATGCGGTTCGTCGCCGAGTATGCCTATCGGGGCGACGCCAAGCCCGGCTGCGGCTCGAAGCTCGTCGCCCGGACCCATCGCGGGACCGAGATCGTCGAGATGCTGACGACGACCTGCAGCAACTCAGGCTGCTCGAAATCGGTCTCACGGCAGGAGATGCTCGACTACATCGAGGAATCGGGCGGCCGCGAGTATCCCTTTCACACCGACGGGCAGATCCTCCGGGTGGCTGCCATCGAGGACCTGAACCGCTGGTCGGAGGTGCAAAGCCGCACCGCCGCGCGCGTCAAGGACGTGAAGCGGATTGTCGAGGAAAGCGGCCTTCCGATGAAGGTCGTCGATGTCGAGCCGATTCTCGGCCAGGAGCTTCTCACGGTCTACTTCCTGAGCGAGGAGCGGGTGGACTTCCGTGAGCTCGTCCGCCAACTCGCCGGCGAGTTCCATTCCCGCATCGAGATGCGGCAGGTGGGTGCTCGCGACGAGGCCAGGTTGGTCGCCGATTATGAACGATGCGGCCAGCACTGCTGCTGCAAGAACTTCCTCAAGGTGCTCAAGCCGATCTCGATGCGCTCGGCGAAGATCCAGAAGGCGACGCTCGACCCTCTCAAGATCTCGGGACGGTGCGGCCGGCTGATGTGCTGCCTTCGGTACGAGGACCAGACCTACGAGGATCTCAAACAGAGGTTGCCCCGCAACAAGTCGCGGGTCGGAACGAGCGAAGGGCCCGGAATCGTCATCGACGGGAAGATCCTCGTGCAGCTCGTGCTCGTTCAGTTGGAGCACGACGGCCGTGAGATCGCCGTGCCGGTCGAGGAGTTGATGGACCCCGAGACCTGTCCAAAGCCGAACAGCACTACCGCCGAGAAGGCCACGCAGCCGGATGCCTTGCGAGGTTTGTCGCCGGAAGAAGCCAGTCGTAAGGTGGGCGATCGCGATCGGCGCGAGCGAGGTCAGCGAAGTCGGGGAGAGCAGCAGGACCGAATTCGAGCGAAGGCCGCCCAGAGGCCTGGATCGGACGATCCCGTGGGCGAGACGGGCCACAAGGAAAGTCAGGCGGACGAATTGGCGGCCGAGCCTGCCCCAACGGAGTCGGCGCGGGCCGGGGAGTCGGGTGAGGAAGCCGGCTCCGTCGCAAGCAAGGAGACCGACGAACGCCGCCGCCGCCGTCGCCGCCGCCGTCGCGGTGGGCGGGGTGAAACCGAGAACTCGAGGCCTTCGGCCGAACTTGATGGGACGTCTGCTCCCGAGACCGGCAAGGAACCTCGTGCGGCCGGAGCCGGAACCGACAATCCAGCTCGAACCGAGCGGCAGAGCTCCGGCAAGGGGATCAGGAGTGCCGATGGCGCTGAGCAGCCGTCGGAGATTCCGGAGAGCGGAGATTCAGGCGAACTTGCTGGGCGTGCTCGGCGTCGTCGCCGCAGGCGTCGTCGTCGAGGGGGTGGGGGAAACGAGGCTGGAGCGGATGGTCCTGACGCTCCCGAATCCGGTCCCGCCACCTGACCCCCCGCTTTCTCTCAAAGGCCTGGGGTTTGGCCCCTCGCGTCGGGTCGGCGACCGCTGCCCATCACGAATGTCCTCAAGCGGCGATACTTCGGACCCGCCACCGCTGGTCATCGCCTGAGAAACCCCATGTCGTCATCCGTGCAGTCTGAAACCAACATCATCGACACGCTCCAGTCGCTCACCGTGGCGTTCGCACTGGCGATGACCGTTCGCTCATTCGTGACGGAGGGCTTCGTCATCCCGACCGGGTCGATGGCCCCAACGCTTCTCGGTGCCCATTCCACCTATCGCTCGGCCGAGACGGGCTTCGAGTATCCCTTCGACTTCACGTACCTCTACCCGATCCTCGAGCGATCGCGGACGACGCGGAAGGCTATGGCGATCGGATTCATCGATCCCATGGTCAATCCCAGCGTCGCGGTGCAGGGAGTCGATCCGTGGCGATTCAAGGAGCAGATGGGTGACCGGGTCTTGGTGCTCAAGTACCTCTACCTTGTCCAGGAGCCGCGACGGTGGGAGGTCGTCGTCTTCAAGAACCCGACCGACCCCATCGGCGAGACGCAGAACTACATCAAGCGACTCGTGGGGCTGCCCAATGAACGGTTGCTGACCGTCGATGGCGACATCTGGACCGCTCCACTGACCGACGGTGACCAAGGCGATCTCTCCGGGTTCCGGATCCAACGGAAGCCCGAGCACGTCCAAAGGGCGGTTTGGCAGTTGGTCCACGACTCCGATTACGTGCCGATCGACACCAACGGCATCGGCCGCCGCATGGGGAGAGTCTACGAGGGGCCTCCATGGAACAGCCCGCAGTGGGACACCACCACTGCCGCGTATCGCTGCGACTCCGCCGAGGCGAGCACGTTGGAATGGAAGTCGACCCTGATTCCGTTGGATGACCGCTCCAACTACAACTCGGTGCGACAGGGGCAGTCACGTCCATATTCGGTGAGTGATGTGCGTGTTGTTGCCGCGGTCGAAGCCGACGACCCGAGTGCTCTGAGCACCGAGTTCGTTCTTGAGGCCCGATCCCACACTTACTCGTGGAAGGTCGCGGGCGGCAAGGCAACGCTTGCTCTGAACAACCGAACCTCGGGGGCCGAGGTGGCCAGGTCCGAGACCAACTTTCCTATGCCTGCTGCGGGCACTCCGATGAAGGTCGAGTTCTGGCATGTGGACCAGACCATGTCGCTTTGGCTCAATGGAGCGCAGGTGGCGGAGATCCAGTACGACACTTGGTCGGTCGAGGACCGGGTGCGATTCTCGTTTCCAGACATCGCCTTCGAAACCTATCGCTCGGACCCGGTGGCCCGACAACCGGAAGCCGCGCTCCTGTCGTGGAAGTTCGAAGGTAGCCCTGTCACGTTGCATCACGTTCAGGTGTACCGCGACTTGTACTACCGTCCGGCGATAGCGACCGCCAACGAACAATGCGCATCGAACGGCCCCGCGGTCGCCGGATTGGCCTTCGGAACGGATCTCGCGCACCCTGCACAGATCCTCGCTGACCAATTCCTGATGATGGGTGACAACTCAGCGTTCAGTCGGGACGGTCGGGTGTGGGGTCGGCCCCACCAGTTGGTGGTGGATCAACTCGGCGTCGACTCACCCTTCGTCGTGCCGAGGGAACTTCTCCTCGGGCCCGGCTGGAGCGTTTACTTCCCTGCACCGCTCTCGCACCCGTCGAAAGAGGACCTGAGCGTGGTCCCAAACTTCGGGAAGCTCCGTTTCATTCGGTAGAACCGACGGATCCGGGCCAGTCGTCCCGAAACTCCGAAAAGAGACGTGCCTTCCGCGGTGTAGGCGGTATGTTCATCACGCAAGTCATGGAAGTGCGGGGCGCGTTATCAGACTTGCAAGACGCTGGAAGCAGCACCCACCAATCCGTGACGATGACCGCAGGCACGCTCGGTTCAATCCGTCACGGTGTTCGTCTATCCCCTCCGGAGGAGCCTGTGCGTTCGACTCGACTTTCGCCGCTTGTCACCGCTGTTGTCTTGGCCCTTGGCTCGTCAGCCTTTGCCCAGCAGTTCCAGAACCAAACGTCCACTCGCTTTCCGACGACCGGAAACAACGAGTACACCAACCAGATGACTTTCGTTGACCTCGATGGGGACGACGATCTGGACATCGTGTGGGCCAACGGACAGAGCTACTCGTCGGCTGGCGCCGCCCTCAAGCCGCGGATGTACATCAACGACGGCACGGGCATTTTCACCGACGAGACCGATGTCCGGGCTGCGGGCATCACCGGTTGGTTCCGCGGCGTTGAAGCTGGCGATTGCGACGGCGACGGCGATCCGGACCTCATCCTTGCCCAAGACTTCAACAAGAAGCCAATCCTCCTGATCAACAACGGGGCTGGCGTCTTCTCTAACGGTTCCGCACAGCTTCCGGCCCTGACGCTGAGCTCGGCTCGCGCCCAGTTCGGCGACGTCGACAACGACGGGGACCTGGACTTGGTCCTCAATAACTCAGGAACCCCCAGCCGCTTCGGCACGAACGGTCGTCCTCGCCTCTATCTGAATAACGGCACGGGTACCTATACCGATGTCGCGACCATTCCGGCGGCGAACATCGCTGAGCAGATGGACATTCTCTTCACCGACGTCGACAACGATTTGGATCTCGACATCTTCGTCGGCTCACGAGCGTCGAACAACCAGCTCTGGCTCAACAACGGCAGCGGCACCTACACCAAGGTGCCAAGCACTGGTGGCGGCATGCCGGTCGGCGGCGGCTGCTATTCCTACGACTCCGGTGACATTGACGGCGACGGTGACATGGACTTCATTGGGGTGAACAGCGGCCCCAGCTCGCAAGAGCTTCTGCTCAAGAACTCGAACGGCCTGGGAACACAATGGACCAACGTCTCTGGTTCGATTTCGCCGAATCCGGCCAACGACGACAACGACAGCCGCTTCTTTGACAACGACATGGACGGCGACCTCGACCTCTTTGTCGGGGCGCTCGGCGGAAGCGATCGGTACTACAACAACAACGGTACCGGTGCCTTTGCGACCGGGGCTGGCGTCTTCCCGTCGGGTTCCGATTCCACGATGGACTGCAAGGTGGCCGACCTGACCGGCGATGGCCGGACAGACATCGTCACCGCACAGGGCGAGAGTGGCTCCTTCACGAACAAGATCTACGCCAACCTGACCGGCGCGCTGGACACGCTCGCTCCGGCCGTGAAGCTCACCGAACAGGTCGTACCGGGAGCGGGGTCCGGGCCGTTCGCCGTGCGGGCCCAGATCTTCGATCAGTCCGCCAACGATCGCGGCTATGAGTTCAAGGCCGGCGCCGTGAAGCTCATTTATTCCGTCGACGGCGGCGATCCCATCGAGCTTCCGATGAAGTGGGTGGGCGCTTGGAACTTCCGCGCCGAGCTGCCTGATGTTGGCCCCTGCCACGAGGTTGTCTACCACGTCGTGGCCACGGACCGTGCCGGCAACGTCGGTTCAGGCCGTGACCGCACCTACTCGACCGAAGGTTGTCCCGTGTTTGGCGATCTGAACGGCGACGGCTTGGTGAATGCGGCTGATCTCGCGATCCTCCTCGGACAGTGGGGCGGACCGGGCTCGGCGGACTTGAACAACAGCGGCACCGTGGATGCTGCGGACTTGGCCCAACTTCTGGGTGCTTGGGGCCGCTGAGCCTCGTTGTGTGAGTGCGCACAAACGACGCGTGCCGACGTGCAATCGGTGTGCGCCGCATGAGCGCCGTCTCAAGGCGCGCAGAGGCCAGCGTCCGATTGCACTTATCGCCGAGATTCGACTGGCGAACGCCCTCGCGACGGGTTAGCCTCGCGAGGGCGTTCGCGTTCGTGGAGAAGCGCCCACGCTTTGATTTTGACCCCGTGATGTGTTGGTGTGATCCGGGGTCAGGTCGACATCGGTTCCCTCACCTGTAATGCCAATCCGATCGGCGGGAGACTTGTATGCGCAGTCAGTCGCTTCTGATGTCGTTTGCCAGCGCGGCGGTTCTGTCCGCCACCGCGTTTGGTTCTTCCCTCACGGTGCAGACCGCCACCTCGTACGTCGGCACCGACGAGTGCGATGACTCCTGCGACGCCCTGGTCTCGGGGGCGTGTTCGCTCCTTTGCGAACTTCAGAACCGTGAACTCGTCGAGTTCGCCACCGCCAACGTTGCCCTAACGCCGATTTCGATCACGACCTCGGCCACCGCCGACGCCGTGACCCTCGGCGGCAAGATGATGGCCCACGCCCACTCCGGCTTCGATGTGGAGTTCACGCTCAGCGAGGCGACCTTTGTCTACGTCGAGTGGAACATCTTCTTCCCCGTCGCCCAGAACAACATTCTCCCACCGCCGCCCCTTCCTCCCGAGGGAGTGTGGGTCGGGCAGGTGCCGGCAGGGAGTTACTTTGCCAAGGCCGACCACAGCGTCGTTGGGGAAGGCTCGCTCGCCTCGGGCATCTTCATTCGCGTGATTCCCGACTACTTCGCCGATTGCGACGGCGACGGCACCTTCGACTGGCAAGAGATTGTCGCGGGCACTCAGCAGGACACCAACGACAACGGCATTCCTGACGCTTGCGAAGTGACTGGCGACCTCAATGGTGATGGCGTCGTGGGTGCATCGGACCTGGCCATCCTGTTAGGCGATTGGGGTGGAGGCGGTCCGTCCGATCTGAACGACGACGGCACGGTTGGAGCGCCTGATCTCGCGATTCTCCTTGGCGCTTGGAGCTAGGCTCGCCTCGACGGCCCGCTCGCTTACGCATCTCCGCTGTACGCTGCTCCTCCGCGCTGAACCCTGCGCGGAGGAGCATGCCTTTTGACGAACGCTACGCCATCGCTTGTCACGCCGGACTTCTCGCTCACCAGTCGACGGGCCGTCGTCTCGGGCAGCACGCAAGGCATCGGCCGGGCAATTGCTATGGCCTTCGCCGCCGCTGGAGCCACCGTTGACCTGATCGGCCGCAACCCCGACGGGCTGGCGAAAGTGCTTCGGGAGCTACCTCGACCTGCGAACCAGGAACACGGGACGGTGCAGGTTGACTTCGCCGACTGGCGGGCGGTCGAGCGGGCGGCCCAGGCTCACCTGTCGAAGGTCGGAGCGGTCCACATCCTCGTCAACAACACCGGCGGTCCCGCAGCAGGCCCAGCCATCGACGCCAAGCCTGAAGACTACATCAACGCGATGTCGATGCACCTGGGTTGCTTCCAAGCGCTCGCCCAGACCTTTGCTCCCGGCATGCGGGCAGCGGGCTACGGGCGCATCATCAACATCACCTCGACCTCGGTCGTGACGCCGATCAAGGGGCTCGGCGTCTCCAACACGGTACGGGCAGCCGTCGCCAATTGGACAAAGACGCTGGCGACCGAGCTCGCCCGATTCGGCATCACCGTCAACAACATCCTGCCGGGCTTCACGAAGACGGCACGTCTCGATGCCCTGATGAAGGGCAAGGCGACGCGAGCCGGCTCGACCATCGACGAGGTCGAGCGCGACGCGATCGCGACGATTCCCGCCGGGCGCTTTGGCTCGGCCGAGGAGATCGCGGCGGTGGCTCTCTTCCTGGCAAGTCCCGCAGCGAGTTACGTCAACGGGGTGAACTTGCCCGTCGACGGCGCCCGGCTGGCTGGGCAGTAACGGGCTTGACGAGGACGCGGCCGCGCCATCCCCATTTGGTGCTGACCTTCGCTCGCCGTAGGTAGGCGCTCAACTGGCCGACGTGATGCTGAAGGTGGCGGAGGTTGTAGATCGGCACCTCATACCGTGGCATCTTGAGCCACGAGAAGCCCGACGGACCGGCGAGCGAGGCGCTCGTCTCGCGCTCGAGCGATTCGCGCACCTTCTCGTTGCAGAGATCCAGGTAGACGAGGATCTCCTTCTTCGTGAAGGTCCGGCTCGGGTATTCCTTCCGCAATTCCTGGATGCCTTTTGGGTGGAAGGCCTCGTGCGGTTGCCACTCCTTGCTTGATGTCGACGCGTAGAGGTCAACGAAGCAGAGAGCGTGGTAGGCAACTTGCCAGAACGGGTACTTGCCGATGATCCCGTCCCAATGCTTCTGCGGGCAGCGCTGAAGGCAGTTGGCCAGCATGTCCAGGGCCGCCTCGAACTGCCCGAGCACGGCCTGCTTGTAGTGGTCGTTGGTCGACGTCGCCATGGGCCGCATTGTGCCACGAAGCTCGCGTACGCTTCCAGATCGATGATCAGGCTTGCGAACTTCATTTCCAATCAGGACGCCGACGCGGTCGGTGGAGGTCGGATCGACGTCTTCGAGCCCGCGGTCGGCGCGGCCTACGCGACGATCCCCGACAGCGACGAACGGGACGTGAAGCGAGCGGTCGATGCGGCCAAGGCAGCGTTCCCCGGTTGGTCGCAAACTCCGGCGGCGGAGCGGGCTCGTTACCTGAACGCGATGGCCGACGGGATCGAGCGCCGACTCACCGAGTTCTCCGAGTCCGAATCCCGCGACCAGGGCAAGCCGGTCGGGCTGGCCACCACGCTCGAGATCCCGCGTTCGGCCGCGAACCTCCGCTTCTTCGCGGGAGCGGTCCAGCATGAGCGGGGCGAGTTCTACCGAACGGATGATCGGGCGATCAACTACGTCCTTCGCCAACCGCGCGGCGTCGCGGGCTGCATCTCACCGTGGAACCTGCCGCTCTACCTCTTCACGTGGAAGATTGCTCCGGCCCTGGCGACTGGCAACACCGTCGTCGCGAAACCGAGCGAGGTCACGCCCTACACCGCTTGGATGCTCGGCGAAATCTGCCGCGAGGCAAAGCTGCCGATGGGCGTCCTCAACATCGTGCACGGTCTGGGTTCAAAGGTCGGTGCGGCGATCGTTTCGCATCCTGACGTGCCGACGATCAGCTTCACCGGCGGCACCTCGACCGGCGCGGCCATCGCATCGGTGGCTGCGCCGATGTTCAAGAAGGTTTCGCTCGAGCTCGGCGGCAAGAACGCGACGATCGTCTGCGACGACGCGGATCTTGAGAAGGCCGTGCCCCTGATCGTGCGAAGCGCCTTCCAGAATCAAGGCGAGATCTGCCTCTGCGGATCGCGGATCGTCGTCCATCGCTCGATCATGAGGGAATTCACCGAGCGATTCGTGAACGAGGTGCGCTCGCTCAAGGTCGGTGACCCGAAGGCGACCGACACCGACATCGGGGCGATCGTCTCCCGACAGCATCTGGAGAAGATCCAGAGTTACGTCGCCCTCGCCAAGATCGAGGGCGGCAAGGTCGTCTGCGGCGGCGGAGCGCCTCACCTCACCGCCCCGCGCTGCAAGAACGGTTGGTTCCACGAGCCGACCGTCATCGTCGGCCTCTCGCCCACCTGCCGCACCGCGACGGAAGAGATCTTCGGACCGGTCGTGACGATCCACGGCGTCGACGACCACGGCGAGGCGGTGCAGGTCGCCAACTGCACGAAGTACGGACTCGCCTGCTCGATCTGGGGCCGCGACATCGAACGCCTGCACCGCATGGCCGCCAAGATCGACGCCGGCGTCGTTTGGATCAACACCTGGATGCTCCGCGATTTGCGAACCCCCTTCGGCGGCATGAAGCAATCCGGCGTCGGCCGCGAGGGCGGCGATGAGGCGCTGCGGTTCTTCACCGAAGCGAAGAATGTGTGTGTGGGGTGGTGAGGACTGGAGTCGCGCAGTTCACCGCAGAGGCGCTGAGAGGGCGGAGGGGGTCAGGAGCGGAGAGTGTCAGCGCCTATCGATCCGCTCACCTCTGCGACGACACCAAATAGAACCGACTCACCAGCGCCTGGAACACCGAGCCGTCGTCGCGTTCCATCTCGTAGCTGCCTTCCATCGTGCCCCATGGGGTTTCGAGCGGGCAGAAGGAGCTGTATTCGAACTTCTCGCCGGTGGCGAGTTCGGGGAACTGGCCGACCACGCCCGGGCCTTTGACCTCGTGGCGCTGGCCGTTGGCGTCGACGATCAGCCAGTGGCGGCTTCGCAGCGTCGCTCGCCGATCACCATCGTTGGTGATGGTGATGTGGTACGCGAAGAGGTACTTGCCCTGCGCCGGGTCGGACTGGGCCGAAAGGTAGCTCGGGGCCACGCGAATGCGAACGCCGTCGGTCACCGTCTCCGAGCCGAGGAACTTGGCAGGCGACGCGGGAGCGGTGGGGGGTGCGACGGCGGTGGTGGCTGGATTCGTCATGGCTCGCAGGCTTGCTGATGCCGGACGTTCGAACGCCGGCTGGGAAGGGTCGAGTATAGGGACCCCGCAGGTTGGGACCGTTGGTCCTTTTCTCTCATTCGTTCTCGCCGAGCAACCGGCCAAGCGCCTTGCCCGGATCGGGTTGCCGCATGAGATACTCGCCGATCAGGGCGATGTTCACTCCGTGTTCGCGCAGCCTCTTGAGGTCGTCACGACTGGTTATTCCGGACTCGCTCACCAGGACGTCGCGGTTCTCGACCAGTTCCACCAAGCGGAAGGTGTGGGCGATGCTCGTCGTCATCGTCGAGAGGTCGCGGTTGTTGATCCCCAGAAGCGAGTAGCCCGCATGTGGGAAGCCGATGTGGTCGCGCACCTTCAGGAGATTCTCGACCGAGTGCACTTCCACGAGTGTCGTCATGCTCAACTCGGTTGCGAGGATCTGCATGTCAATGATCTCACCTTCCGAGAGCACCTCGGCGATGAGCAGCACCGCGTCTGCACCCGCGGCGCGAGCTTCCCAGAGTTGGTATTCATCGACGACGAAGTCCTTGCGAAGGACGGGAAGCGGAACGGCATCCCGAATCAACGCGATGTACTCAAGCCTTCCGCCGAAGTCTTCCTCGTCGGTGAGGCAGGAGATCGCCGACGCCCCAGCGTGGTGATAGGCTTTGGCGATGGCCACGGGGTCGAAGTCAGCCCGAATGATCCCGGCTGAAGGACTCTTGCGCTTCACCTCCGCGATGACGCGTGACTCCTCGTGGTGGTGGGCATCGACGACCGATCGGAAGAAGTTTCTCGCTCGCGGAAGGCCCTTGCATCGCTCCTGCAGCGCCTCGATCGGCACCGCCGCCTTCGCCCGAGCGACTTCCTCTCGCTTGCGGGCGATGATGCGATCCAGCGGCGAACCCATGACGAGACTCCTGCCGAAGCTGCTGGCCGGCATGCTCCGGGACCTCCGGGGCGGGCGGCGTTGGGCGTGGACCGTCGCGTTGGCGTTGACGGTCCTCGTGGCCGCCCGCGTCGGTGAGGGGCACGTTATAGCCGCAAGCCCGCAAGGCGACCACGCCATCACGCAGGAGAAGCCCCCGGCCCTCGACTCCTCGGCCGTTCCGGTGCCGATTCCGACATCGGAGAATCCCGCCGCCACACCACCGGACGCACAGAGCCTGGACGACGCAGGCCTCGAGCTCGGCGAGCGATGGCCGCTGTTGGCGATCTCGACCATCCTCACTCTCGCGGTGGTTGTCGTCGCCGTGCGACGCGGTTGGTTGCGCCTTCCAGCCCATCCAAGCCAGGCCGGTCCGGTTCCGGTCGATACGGCAGCGTGGTTCCTGGGCCTCTTCCTTCTCCAGATTCTCGCCCCGATGATCCCGGTGATGGCCCTTCGCGGAGCGATCGACACCGACACGCTCGGTGGTCGTGCCCTTCTTCAGTGGCTCTCCTACGCCGCTCAACTTCCCTTCGCCATCGCCATCGTCGCCCGATCCGTTCGTCCGTCGGAGCAGCCGATGGTCACGACCTCTCGACCGCTCCTCGCCGGGGTGATCGGACTGGTCTGCATCGCGCCGATCATCGTCCTCGGCTCGCAGCTCGCGGCGATCATCCAGCAACTCGTCACGGGCATCACGCCGCCGCAGTTGGGACATGAGACGCTTCGGGCCATCGTCGAACAGCAATCGAATCCGACGGCATGGCTGGTCATCGCGGCCGTCACGATCGGCGCGCCGGTCTTCGAGGAGATCGCCTATCGCGGCGGCCTGCACGGGGCGATGCGGGCCCTCGACATCAAGCCGTGGGCGACCATCCTCTTGACTTCCGCCTTCTTCACGATCATGCACTTGGGGGCGATCCCGACCGCCGCCGCCGCCTCGGCCCTCACCGGTCTGGCATTCCTCTCCATTGCGTTGGGACTGTTGCGCGAACGGACCGGCGGCGTTCTCGCTCCGATCATCGCCCACGCGCTCTTCAACATGGCGAACATCGCCCTGGCTTGGCAGGGTTCACGGGCGATGTAGGCGTTGATTCACCGAAAATGCACAACGGCCAGCGCGAGGCGCCGGCCGTTGTGGGGGCTGTCTGTCGGACGTCAGCGTCCGGGGAGCTTGGTCAGGACCTTGTCGACGAGACCGTACTGGAGCATCTCCTCCGCCGTGAGCCACTTGTTGCGCTCGCAGTCCTCGGCGATCTTCTCCTTGCTCTGGCCGGTGGCGTCGCGGTAGATCGAGTAGATCTGGTCGCGCATCCGGAGGATGTGCCGGGCCTCGATCTCCAGGTCCGTCGCCTGACCCTCGAGCACGCCGCCGAGCAGCGGCTGGTGCATGAGGTTCTCGCTGTTGGGCAGCGCGAAGCGCTTGCCCTTCGCGCCCGAGCAGGCGATCACCGAGCCCATCGACGCGGCCTGACCGATGATGTAGGTCGCGACGGGGCAAGGGATGAAGTTCATCGTGTCGACGATGCCCAGTCCGGAGGTAACGCTGCCGCCCGGGCTGTTGACGTAGAGGGAGATCTCCAGCTTCGGATCCTCGTTGGAGAGGAAGAGGAGCTGGGCGACGATCAGGTTGGCCATCTGATCGTTGACTGGCCCGCCGAGGAAGATGATGCGGTCGTTGAGGAGACGCGAGTAGATGTCGTAGGCGCGTTCGCCACGGCCGGTCTTCTCGATGACGATAGGGATGAGTGTCATGGGGTGAAGGCTCCGGCTTACTTCTTAGCGATGCCCGTGGGCAGGCTCTTGTCGGGGAAAACGCAGACCTCGTCGACCAGGCCATAGGCTTTGGCCTCGTCGGCTGAGAAGAACTTGTCGCGCTCGCCGTCCTTCTGGACGCGATCGACGCTCTGGCCGGAGTGGCGGGCGAGGATCTCGTTGAGCGTGCGCTTCGCCTTGATGATCTGTTCGGCCTGGATCTGGATGTCGGTTGTCTGGCCGGTCACGCCGCCGTAGGGCTGGTGGATCATGACCTTGGCGTGGGGCAGGATGAACCGCTTGCCCTTGGTGCCTGCGGCAAGAAGGACGGAGCCGCCCGAATAGGCCCGACCGATGCAGAAGGTGGCCACTTCGCTCGAGATGAACTGCATCGTGTCGTAGATCGCGAGCGTGTCGTCCACCGACCCGCCGGGACTGTTGATGTAGAAGTTGATGTCCTGACCTCGCTTCTGGTTCTCGAGGTAGAGCATCTGCATCATCACCCGGGCGGCCGAGGCGTAGTTGATCTCGCCGACGAGGAAGATGACGCGGTTCTCGAGCAGAAGCTCGTCGATGGTCATCTCCCGCGTGCGCTGGTAGTTGATGCTCGCGAGCATGTCGGGGGTCAGGTGGCCGGCCTGAGGGGCACTCATGGGCAAGCCCATTGTGAGGGCCGACGAGGCGTGGAGCCGAGCGAAGTCGGACATGGATTCGGTTTCCGAAAGAGGGGCCCTACCGCGGATGCGAGAGGGCGAGTCGCGTTCGAGCGACATCGGCAGAACGGGGAGGGGATAATAAGCCCGCGAACTTCATCGGCAAGGAAGCTTTGAATCTTCGGCTGTTCTTGCGCGGGTTTGGAGATTCATCGCGGTCGGCTCGATGCGAGAAGCTCCGTCAGAGCGTACTCACTCTGGCGGACCGAACTCGACGCCCAAATCGGCCTCGCCGATCGCCTTTGGGAAATGAGTGCCCTCGGAATCAAGAGGCTGTCCGCGATCGGGCAACGTCAGGCACATGAGCGTGCCGTCCGGACCGGTTGTGATTACCTCGATCGCCCCGCCGTGCTGTTCGGCGATCTTCCTGGTGACGACGAGACCGAGTCCCGTCCCGCGCTGGCCCTTACTCGAGGTAAACGGCTCGAAGAGCTTGGAACGTATCGCGTCGGGAATGCCCGGACCGTTGTCGACGATGGCGATCTCGACGTGGCTGGAATCGCTTTCGCTTCCTTTCGGAACGTATCGCGTTCGAACGGTGACCCGACCGACGCGATCGGCAACGGCATCGAGGGCGTTGGAGACGAGGTTCATCACGGCCTGATGGATCGCGTCCGGGTCAACGACGATCGGCGGCATCGCCGGGTCGAGTTCAACCACGAGCTTGACCCGCTTTCGCTCCGCCGCGGGTTCGAGGAGGAGCGTTACCTCGCTAACGATCTCGTTCACGTTCTGCTGCAGGAGGTCGAGGGCCCGCTCCTTCGCGTACGCCAGCATGTTGCGGGTCAGCGAGTGGATGCGATCGAGGTTGCGGCCGAGAATCGGCCAGCCCTCGCGGGCCATGCCCAGATCGCCGCGGGACAGGGCCAGTTCCACCGCGTCCGCGCCGCCCCGCAGGGCCTGGAGGATGTTCTTGATCGAGTGGGAGAGGTTGGCGACCGTCTCGCCCATGGCCGCGAGCCGCTCGCGGGCGAGGGTGGCCTCGACCAATTCGCCGTGTCGAAGGAGCAGGCCCAGGTGCGCGCCGACTGCCTGAAGAAGCCGCAGGTGCCGTTCGTCAAAAGCCCCGGCTTTCACCGTTCGCTCAAGCCAGAGGACGCCGAGCGTGCGGTCTGGCGTACGCACGGCGACGCACAACGCGCTGGAGGTGTCGGGACCGTCGATCCCGGCTGCGAGCGTCAGGAGTCCGGCACCGGTGCGCATCGATTCCTCGACCGCCTCGCGCGGGATCGCTGGGGCTCCTTTGCCTTCCGCACAATCGGCTCGCTCGATCAGCGCCGCACTCGGGCCCAGGATCGCGAAGGCGGCACGCTCGGCGCCGAACTCCTCGCGGGCGATCCGGAGTGCCTTGTCGATGAGCGTCGCGCGGTCTGCCGCGTCGTCGGCGAGTGAGGCGAGCTCCTGGAGCATCCGGAAGCGAGGATCGGCCACCGCGGGCGCGTTGGCGGGCAGGCGGGCCTCGATCGCCACGACCGCTGGTGCTCGCGCCGTCGGTGAAGCGGCTTCAGGCAGTTCCGCCTCGCTCGCCACCACGAAAAGCGTGTCGCCGCATCGGATCCGGTCGCCGGCCTGGATCGGTGTGCGATCGAAGACCGGGCGGCCGTTCACGAAGGTGCCGTTGGAACTCTCCAAGTCGCGGACGAACCAAGCGCCGTCGTCCGGCGTCAGTTCCGCGTGCCGGCGGCTCACGGTCTTGTCGGTGATGTCGATCGCCTCGGTCGATCGCCCGATGAGCTGGGGCTCATTGGCCGGCAGCGGATATCGCTTGCCGGCGTCGGGACCTTGAAGGACGTGCAGCGTCAGCATGGGGGCCGCGGTCATCGTACTCGTGCGGCCACCCGGTACGATCCCATTCATGGCCAAGGCCGCGTCAGCTCCACATGCCCTCGACGCCTCGATGCGCGTCGCGGTGTTGCACGGGAAGGACTCCTACCTCCTGACCGAGCACCTGAAGAGGTATCGCAAGGCCCTTGATGAGAAATTCGGCAGTATCGAGGAGTTCACCTTCGACGGCGCGACCGCGTCCCTGTCCAATGTCCTGGACGAGCTTCGTTCCTGGGGCCTCATGGGCGGGCACAAGCTCGTGGTGCTCGACAACGCCGACGAGTTCCTGCGAGTCGAGGAACGGCGACGAGCGATCGAACGCTATGTCGAGGAGCCCATGGCCGACGCGTCGCTTTTGATGCGGGCGTCAACGTGGCGACCCGGCAACCTCGACAAGGGCATCGCCAAGGCGGGCGGCGGCATCATCAAGTGTGAGCCCCCCGACGACGACAAGGCCGAGGACTTCTGCGAGAAGCGCTGCCCGAAGCAGTGGGGCGTTCCAATCGATCGCGAGGCGGCTGAGCTCTTGGTCGAGCGCATCGGCCCCGATCTCGCCCGGCTCGACACCGAGTTGGGCAAGCTCGCGGCAACGGTGTGCGATCGCCCGGAACCGCGCATCACCCGCAAGGACGTCGCCGAAATGGTCGGCGTCGGTCGCGAGGAGCAGGCTTGGCTGATCCAAGACGCCCTGTTGACCGGCGATCCGCAGCAGGCCCTGACCAAGCTGCGCGACCTGCTCGAGGTCTCGCAGGCCCCTGAACAGATGGTCATCTGGTCGATGGTCGAACTTGCGCGAAAGCTCCACGACGCCGCCCGGCTGCTGAGTCAGGGTGAGCCGGACTTCGCGGTCGGAAAGACGCTGAAACTCTGGGGGCCAGCACAGGCCCTCATCCTGAAAGCGGCCCGGCGCCTCTCGCCGCAGCGCGCCGAGGAGCTTTTCAGGACGGCGGTCGGGATCGATGTGGGCATCCGCCGGGGGGTGACGCGCGATGTTCCGCGCCGATTGCAAAGTTTCACGGTCGAGCTGACCGACGAATTGACCCGATAGCGGCTCGGTTTCGAAAGCGCGGGCAACGCCGGAGGCTTGTCGCGTGGAGAACCCGATGCCCAAAGCGCTGCCAAGCGCGACACGGAACGGGAAGGGAGATGGGTATCACCTCGCCCTTTGCGCTTCGAGCGTCGGGACGAGGGGACGGCAGGAGGCTGTCCTTGACACGAACAAACGCATCGCCGAACTCGATTCCATCCGCCTCGCCCAGCCACAGCAGGCTCCGTTCGCTTCAAGCGACCGCGAGCGCGATCGGAGGGCTCTTGGCCCTTCAGTTGGTCGGGTGTACGGCAGACCAGCAGGCCCGTCCGCGCATGGCGGCGGTGAACGAGCCGCGTGACGTCCAGGTGAGTTTCCCCGGCGACGCGGACGATGGAAGCCGGCATTTCGCAGAGCGATCCGCAAAGCTCCCTGAGGAGGCGCCAACATCCGGTGTGAGTACCGACGTTGCTCCGCGCCGGGTTGGCACCAACGAGTTGCTGACGCTCCTGGCCGCGGACGGCGTGGAGATGCCCAATCGGCTTCAGCGTCTCCAAGCCCGCACAGCGGAAGCGAACGAGATCGCCCAAAAGGGACGAGCGGGCATGTCGACGGAGGAGGGTGGTGTTCCGCCAACCCCGACACCAACCCCGACACCAACCCCGACGCCAATCCCGACGGCAACCTCTCCATCGACGGCCCCGCCGGCACCGCCGGTTGCGAAGCCCGTCGAACCGTCACCGACAGTCCAACCCGTCGTCCCGGCAGTCATCCCGGCGACCGCTCCGCCGGTCGTCATTGCGACCACGCCGCCAGCAACGGCTGCGGTGAGTGAGAGCGACGTGAGTGAAACCGCTCATGCTCTCGCGGACGCGATCACTGCGGTTCTCCAGAAGAACACGCCTGCCGACCAGGCCCAGCGATCCGTTGGAAAGGCTGTCTCGGCGGCGTTGGCGGCGATCGGCGACCCGGCTCGAGCATTTGACGTCAACGCCTACACCGACCTCGAAGAAGACGAACGGGCGTTCGTGACGCGACTCCACGAGGCGAGTGCCTCGGTCGGGCGTGACCTTTCTGCCGGCAAGCCCATCGGAGAGGCGGTGGCGAAGCTCGCCGAGGCGATCAAGTCAGCCGAACCCGTTCGGCCGCTCTTGGTGAAGCGATCCGAGTTCGCGACCAAGGTCGAGGGTTTCGGACAGCTCGCACCCATCGCCAACCGGCGGTTTCTTCCCGGTCGCCAGAACCAGATCATCCTCTACACCGAGCTTGACGGCTTCACCAGCGACCGCAATGAGAAGAACGAGTGGGTCACCAGTCTGGCTACCAAAGTGCAGATCCTCGCCAAGCACGACGGAACTGAAGTCTGGAGTCGGAATTGGCAGGCCGTGACCGATGTCAGCACGGTCCGGAGGGACGACTTCTTCGTCTGCGAGAAGGTGACGCTCTCGGAGTTCCTCACGATCGGCACCTACGTCATGAAGGTCTCGGTGCGCGACGAGAAATCCCAGGCCATCGCGGAGAAGAGTGTGGAGTTCTCGATGGTCGCCGACCCCGCGTTGGCGGCCCGCTGACGAATCTGGGAACACGCAGGTGGTTGCCGGGCAGCGGCGCTCCGCCGCTTCTACACTCCCCGCATGGCCGCGACCGCCCGTGACTTTTTGGCTCTGGAAGGCCTCTCTGCTTCGCAACTGCTCGGATGGCTGAACGCCGCCGAAGGGATGATGCCCTTCGCGACGGGCGAACGACACCATCCGACGCCCTTGCCCCTGGCGGGCAAGGTGGTGGCCAACATTTTCTTCGAGGACTCGACCCGGACACGCGTCTCCTTCGAGGTCGCGACCAAGCGGCTCGGTGGTGAGGTGTCGAACCTCGGAGCCAGCGGTTCGAGCGCCAGCAAGGGTGAGACGCTCCTGGATACCGCGAAGAACATCGAGGCGATGGGTGTCGACGCCGTTGTCGTCCGCTCGGCCATCTCGGGCGCGGCGATCATGCTCGCCCGACACCTCGAGGTGCCAGTGATCAACGCCGGAGATGGCCGCCACGAACACCCGACCCAGGGCATCCTCGACCTTCTCACGCTGCAGCGACATTTCGCGAAGACCTTCGGGAACGGTGAGTTTCGGGGCCGAACGGTCGCGATCGTCGGGGACATTGCCAATAGCCGCGTTGCCCGCTCGGCGACCCATGGATTGGTGACGCTGGGCGCGACAGTTCATCTGGTCGGTCCGCCCACGCTCGTGACCTCGGACTTCACGACGCTGGCCGAAGGTGAGGGACGGGTTGAGGTCGGCCACGACCTTGACGGAGTGCTGCCATCGCTGGATGCGATCATGCTCCTACGCATTCAGATGGAGCGGGCCGCCGGCTCGGGGGTCGCCCCGGACTACCGGGGGCTCTACGGCCTGACCGAGGCCCGAGCACGTCGTCTTCCTGAGCGGTGCGCGGTCCTGCACCCGGGCCCTGTGAACCGGGGGGTTGAAATCGACGACGCGGTCGCCGACGACCCGCGCTTCAGCCGGATCTTGCCCCAGGTGACTGCTGGTGTCGCCACCCGCATGGCCGTCCTGAACGCCTGTGTTCGAGAATCCTGAGGCTCGCCGCCCCGGCCGCGGGGTGTCGGTTCCAGTCGTTCCGTTTGGGGAAGCAAGGCGAAGATCCCGCCTTTCCTCAACTTCCCCTCTTCCTGAAGCCGATCAAGAGGCCGGTAACGCGCCCCTGTGCGGTGTTGTCGCCACGGTCGATGACCGTCGGCAACACCAATCGCCACCGGTGGTGCGCCGGATAGTTCCTACAGAAGGAGAGCGGCGTGCGTACGCAAGAGTCGAAGCGGTCCCTCATCTCGCTCAAGCGCATTGCTTTTGCGGCGAGCGCCGCGAGTTGCCTGGTCCTGTCCGGATGCGAGACGGACGGCTTCTTCGATCCGACCAAGGTTGGCTACTTCGAGCCGACGCCGACCACGCTCCCGGTGCTCACGCGACTTGATGTCATCGAGCGTGAAACGACCGGCTGGGGCCAACTCAGCCAACCGACCGTTGACGATCTCCAACCTGGAGAACTTCAGTACAGACTTGCCGCGGGCGATGATGTCCGGGTCGAGATCTTCGAGCTGGTTTCCCAGGGCCAAACCGAGATGATGGTCCGCACGGTCGATCCGAGCGGCAACATACGTCTCCCGACCATCGGTGAGCTTCCCGTCGCCGGTTCCACCATCGCTCAGATTCAGAAGGCCATCGAAACCCGGCTCAAAGGCCTTATCGCTGATCCTCTGGTCAGCGTGATTCTCGAGCGAGGCCAAGGGTTCAGCTTCGTGATCTACGGCGCGGTCGCCCAGACCGGCGTGTACGGCTTGACCAGGCCCGACTTCAAGCTGATGGAAGCAATGGCCCTCGCCGGCGGCACCTTCAGTTCGACCGACAAAATCTACGTGATCCGGTCGCAGCCGCTTGAGGACTCCCTGGACAATCCGCTGCGCGGCCCGCGCGGCGACCTAAACAACGACTCGGGCACGAAGCCGACCACCGACCCCGGTACTGGACCGGGTTCCGGACAAGGCGGCGACCCGGGCACGAGCATTGACGACCTGATCAAGCAACTGGACGGCAAGCCCGCGACGGACAACCCAACGGATCAACCTGAGAAGCCCGCTGGTGCTCCGGGCATGATCGCTGGACGCGTTCAGGATGGTCAGGACACCGGTGCCAAGCCGCCGATCGATGTCGACGAACTCAAGTCGGAGACCCCTCAGGCTCCGAGTCAGCCCAAGACGACTGAGAGCGGCAATGGCTGGGTGTGGGATCCGCAGAAGCAGGAATGGGTCCGTGGCACGCCGAGCGCGTCGCCCTCGCGTTCCGGCCCGGCCCGACCGACCGACCGAACCACGCCGGTGAACTCGTTCGCCACGCGGATCATCGAGATCGACTACAAGGCCCTCGCCAAGGGCGAATCGAACTTCAACGTGATCGTCCGACCTGGCGACCAGATCTATGTGCAGCCGCCGGTGGAAGGACTGGTGGTTGTTGGTGGTGAAGTGAACCGTCCGGGCGTCTTTGACCTGCCGGTGAACGGCCAACTCACCCTGTCGCGGCTCATCGATGTCGCGGGCGGCCTCAGCCAGATCGCCATTCCGCACCGAGTCGACCTCATTCGACGGGTCGGTCCCAATCGCGAGGCAGTGATTCGCGTCAACTTGGCGGCGATCCGCAACCGAGCCGAACCGGACATCCTGATCAAGCCTGACGACCACATCATCGTCGGCACCAACTTCTTCGCGACTCCGCTGGCGGTCATTCGCAACGGGTTCCGTATGACCTACGGATTCGGATTCCTCATGGACCGCAACTTCGGTAGCGACGTCTTCGGGGCGCCACCGGAATCGATTGGTGGACAGGCTGGCAACTGAGTCTTGACGTCCCCTTCGCGCAATTCGCAAAGGACGACACTCAGGCGCCTGTGATTATAGGAGCTACAGCTTGTTGCCCCGTGTCGGACCTCCACTCGTCCCGACCCGTTGCACCACCGCCTTACAGAGATCCCGGCCCCATCTCGACTTCGCTTGGCATCACGACCCAACCACGTTTCAGCGTCGATCTGATCTCGTAACGACCGAACCTCGACCTCACCCTTCGCGTACCCTGTCACCCCCTCGTGCGGTGGTTTCCGGGCTGAAACCACCCCACGATCGCCGGCGCCGAGCCGGCCCGCATCGGGGGAGGCGGGCGAGAGATCGATGGTCAGGCCCCATGACTTCATGTCTTGGGGTTCCGGAGATGGTCTCGAGAGAGCTCGGTGACTCTGAACGCTCGAACGAGGATCGCCGATTGAGAACAGCATGAGGAACGGGACCGACGAGGCAAGTCCCGGCGTGGCATTGAAGCCCGCTGGAGGGCTGACGCTGTCGCCGCTTATGGCAGCGGGGGCGGCTGCTGCGCTCCTTGCGGTGTTCGTCGGCGTCTTCTGGTTCTTCTTCCAGGCCCAGGTCCGCAGCGCGTTCCACTCGCCAGCGGATTGGGGCCACGTCTTGGTGATCCCGTTCATCAGCGGCTACTTCATTTGGCTGAAGCGGGACGACCTCCTCCGCGAACCGTTCCGACCCGGCTGGCTCGGCATACTCCCGATGGCCATTGGCATCGGGATCTACTTCCTGGGGTACCTCGGACCGAAGTCGCTCCTGGTGCATGCGAATGCCCGCGGTGCCGGCGTTGGTCTGACCCTTTTCGGCGTGGCGATCCTGCTGTTCGGCTGGCGATCGCTGCGCTACCTCTGGTTCCCGCTCGCCTATTGGGTCGTTTTCGGACAGGTCATCTCGGATGCCCTGATCAAGCCGGTGACGGAAGAGCTTCAGGACGTCTCGGCTCGCGGCGCGTGGGTTCTCCTCAACCTCGTCGGCGTCGATACCGAACGTTCGGGCAACGTGCTCACGGTCTTCGCGAACGGTGTTCCCAAGCCGTTGAACGTGGCCGAGGCATGTTCGGGCATGCGCATGCTGCTTGCGTTCCTTGCCCTCGGCGTTGCTATCGCCCACACCGGCCTGCCGAGATGGTGGCAACGGTGCCTTCTCATCGGAGCGGGCATCCCGATCGCGGTCGGCGTCAATGTCCTTCGGGTGATGTCGCTCGGCGTTCTCTCGTTGTGGGACGTCAATTTCACCGCAGGTGAGTTCCACAACATCGTCGGGCTCATCTGGTTGGTGCCGGCGTTCGTCCTCTACATGGGTGTCATGTGGGTGTTGAGGAACATCATCATTGACGACGAGACGGCAGCCCCTTCGATCGACTCGTCAACATTGTCGCCGGATCAAGGTGGCTTCCGATTCCTGCGGCCGGCTCGCATCGCCTACACCGCCGCATTCGGCGTGCTGCTGTTTGCGTCGTTGGGATTCCGCGCTGGCGTGACCTACCTCGGCTACTACCTGATCAAGGAGCCGGTGCCGCTGCGGGCGCCGATCGACACGGTTCCGATTCACCTCGGGGATTGGGATCGGGCAGGAAAGGACAACATCCTCGGCGCGACGATGGTCGAGGAGCTCGGTACGAAGAACTACCTCGATCGGTTCTATGCTCGAACCGAGAGCCGCTCCAGCAAGATTCGCGGACCAGTCCAGGTGCATGTCGCCTACTACACCGGAACCATCGACGACGTGCCGCACGTGCCAGAGCGCTGCTGGGGCGTTGCTGGATACCAACAGCTCGGCGATTCCGAAGTAGTTGATCTCACCATCGACCGCACGGGTTGGAAGCTCTCGACAGGCGTCTTCAATCGCTCCACGGGTCTCGAGTACGCCACCGTGCCGGTAGCCGATCCGATCACCGGGCGGCCAGTCGAGGTCTCGATGCCGCTGGGCGACTATCGCCTCCGCATCACCCAATTCCAGGATCCGCGGAAGCCCAAGCGTCGCCTTCTCGGCGGTTATCTCTTCATCGCAAACGGCCGGCTCACCTCGGACGCCTATGGCGTGCGGGCCCTGGCCTTCGAGCGGACCGAGCGGTTCGCCTACTACTGCAAGGTGCAGTTCTCGATGGAGATCAACGTCTCCAACGACGAAGACTCGGCGATCCCGTTTTTTCGCGAGAGCGCCAATGAACTCTTCGTCGCTCTCCTTCCGCACCTGATGGTTCGGCTTCCCGACTGGCCTACGGTCGAGCGCCGCGCTGCCGACATAGAGGGATCCGCGCCTGCAGGTCCCTCCGTTCCATAACGATTCGTTCACTCCACCAGTTCCCTCCCGGGTCCACCTCCGGTCGTCACCATGGCTACTCGCGTCAACAAGAAACTCCTCGTCATTGTCTCCTCCTGCACGGCGATCGCCATTGGCGTGGTTGCCCTGGTGGTCGTCCAGCAATGGCGAGGGGACCCAATGCGCCACATCCGCGCCGGGGATGCCTTCGCCGCACAGGGCGAGTTCCGTCGCGCTGCCGGCGAGTATGGTCGGGCCGTCGGCAAGCGGTCAGGCGAGATCGCCTTCTACGCCAAGTACCTGGATGCGATGGGGAAGGTCGTCCCGACGTCCATGGAGGACGCTCGCGAGAGCTACAGCATGTGGGCCGCCTTCCTGCTCAAGCAGGCTCAGGTTGCCCGGACCGATGAGAAGCTTTGGCGTCGCATCGTGACGGAACGACAATTCCAATCCGAGCTCAACGACAGCGGATCGGGCTGGGACGCACTTGCGAATCTGGCCAAGTCGGACATTCTCGATATCGTCAGGGACGACCCGAAGCTCAGCTTCATGGCGAACGCCGCCTTGGGTTACGCGCTCGCCCGCAATCGATCCGCGCTGACGCCGGAGGAGCTTGAGAAGGCAGTCGTCCTCCTCGAGGACACAGCAAAGAACGCGACGGGAGAGGATCAGGATCTCGCCTTTGGCGGCCTTCTTACCATTCGGCTCTCCCAAGCCCAAAGCGCGACGCGCTCCGGCCAGCAGCGTGCCGCCGCCGACGCATGGAAGGTCTTCGACGAGGTGTATCAGCGAGCTGTGGCCAGCCAGCCGAATGGGCTTCAGGTGTTGAAGCACTCGCTGCAACGATTGATCGCCGGCGTAACGAACCCGGGGGCGGTAGGGGGAACTCCTGTTACGCCCGGTGACATCACACTGGCTGTCGACCGACTTCTGGCCCGCGCCCTCGAGATCGCATCACCGCTCTCTGTGCTTGAGGCCGCCAAGTCGGTGGCGAACGAACAGGTGCCGGAAGGGCTTCAAAAGGCTTCCATCCTTCTGAAGGAGTACGTCGACAAGCACCCGAACGCGGTCGCGCACCGCCGCGCACTGGCCCTGACCCTTTCCCAGGACGAGCCAGCGGCTGCCGAGCGGGAGGCGATGGCCATCATCGAGCAGCCGCAACTTCCGGTGAGCTTCGAGGCTGCAATCCAGAGTGAGATGCGCGTTGCAGCGGCGATGCAGCTCTTTGATCTCGACTTCAGTCGGGCATCCAGCCTTGAAAAGGGCCCCGAGAGGAATGCGGTCCTGACCAAGCTCGATGCCTCACTAGCGAGAATCAAGGACCTGGCTCGCGGACTTGGTGACGACTCCGCCGTCCTGAAGGCGGAAGGCAAGCGGGCCTATGTGGCCGGCGATGCATCCACCGCCTATGTCAAGCTCAATGAGGTCATTCGGAAGGGTGTCGCTGCGGACGGGGAGGTTTACTTCCTGCTATCCATACTTGCTGAGGAGCGAGGCGAAACGGGACTCGCCGAGGAGTTCATTGGGCGTGGCCTCGAACTCGCGCCTGGCAGCCCAGCGCTTGCCTTCACGAAGGGTCGTCTCGCGCTTCGAAACGGCAAACTCGACATTGCTCGGGCGATCTTCTCCGAGATCCTGGCCCGTGATCCTTCGAATGCCGAAGCGAAGCGCCTGCTCGCCGCCACCCAGGCAGCGACTGGCGCCGACGATCCCACCTCAACGCCGGAGATCATGCGGAAGCTCTCCGATGCGGACATGCTTCGCGTCAAGGGTGATACGGAGGGGGCGCTGAAGATCATGCATCCGCTCCTGGAGCAGCACCCCGACAACCTCCGGGTCATCATCCTTGGAGCGCTCTGTGAGGCACAAGCCAAGAATGTCGATGCCGCCAAGGCACTGGTGGAGCGCGGGTACAAGCAGTCGCCCGGCAACTCCACGCTCCGAACGGTGGAAATGCTGATCTCAAGCGATGACCCGACGGTGCGCGTCATGACGACTGTCGCGAGAGAACACCCCGAGGAGCCGGACCGAACCGTCTGGACGGCGATTCGGTTGGCTCAGGTGCTCACGACGGTGGAAGCAGAGATCAAGCGCCTCGAGGTTTCAAGCCCAGCGGAGGCGGCACTTCGCAAGGAAGGCCTTGCTGGAATGAAGGCGGCCCGCGAGGAATGGGCCGCAAAGGCCAACGCTGTGGGTGCAGCGCATCCCGCATGGCTCGACTTCCGGCTGACGAACGCGCTGGTCTCCAACGACATTCCCGCCGCCGAAGCTGTGGTCGCGGACGCGGAACGTGCGGGATCGATGCCGGCGACCGAGGCCATGTTCAAGGCACGCGTTGCCCTGGTGAAGGGCAACAACGGTGAGGCCGCCACCATCCTCCAGAAGGCGATCGATTCCAACTACGACGACGCCGCCATGTTCCAGCTCTTGGGAAGTGCCTACGAGCGCATGGGCGATCCGGCGTCGGCACTCAAGTCATACGCGGAGGCATATCGGCGCAAGCCAACGGACCTTTCGATCGTGCGCTTCTATGTCGGAACGCTCGTTCGGTCCGGGGATCGGACGGTTGCCCTCAATGTCCTGCGCGAAGCGCGGAAGATCTCGGGAGAGGACCTCGACATTGGGGAGAGCTGGCTCGACCTTGAACGCGAGATTGGCGATCGGCAGTTGGCTAGGAACCAGCGGAAGCTCCGCTATGAACTGGTCCCCGGCGATCGGACCAACGCCAAGAAGTATGCCACTATGCTCGCGGAGCTCGAACCCGTCCGAGCCGACATCGTCGGCTCGGACGACAAGGTCAAGTACACCGACAACGCGTGGCGTGCCCTCGACGAACAGACCCGGCAGGCCGAGATCCAGCGGGTGCGCGAGAAGTGGCAGGCGGCGAGCGATGAGATCTTCACCAAGCTGATCGCGAGCGACCCTTTGGGGCTCGAAGTCGTCATGCTGAGAGCTGCGACAGCGCGCAAGCAGGGCCGGTATGAACTTGGCGAGGGAGCCATACGCACCCTCATCAAGGACGCTGGCGACAAGGTCTCGCCCCAGATGTGGGTGACGCTCGGCGTTCATCTCGCCGAGATGAACGAGAATGTCAGGGCGACGGAAGCGTTCGCCGAGGCGGTCAAGCTCCAGGACGACTCGAAGCGAGAGGCCGACATTTCGATCTCGGAGTACTACTTCCAGCGAAGTGCCTGGCAGCCCTGCTTGGACCACCTCGCAAGGGTCTTCGAGCGTCGTCAGGATCGGCAGATTCAGCTTCGTATGGCCGAGGTCTATGGGCGGCTGAACCGCTTCGCCGAAGCGAAGGAGATGCTGTCGAAGCTCTCGCCGGAGAACGACCAGGACGTAATCCTTGACCAGTTGCAGGCGAGCCTTGCGGACAACGAGGCCCGTGACCTTGCAAGGCAGGGCAAGAAGGAAGAAGCATTGAAAGTCCTCGCTTCGGGCGTCGATGCCGCGAAGCGCGCTGCTGGCAAGCAACCTGCGAATCCTGTGATTCCGGTTCAGGAAGCAGGCCTTCATGGGCTCAGATTCGAGATTTCAGGCGACGTAGCAGCGATCGACGCGGGGATTGCAGCCGCCGATCGTGCGGTCAAGTTGCGCGGCGACTATTGGGGTGGCTCGCAGGCCAAGTCAGAGCTGCTCCTGGCGAAGGGAAGCGTCGCTGAGTCCATCAACGAACTCGAACGATTCGTGAAGGCGTCCCCGTCGGTCGCTGAAGGTCGGCGCCGGCTGATCGAGTTGCTCTATGGGCGAGCCAGAAATACGGCCAGGGCGATCGAGCTCGGCAAGGAAGCGGTCTCCATCGCGCCGAACGATCCACAATGGCGACTCATACTTGCGGACGTCTATCTTGCCACCAATCAGCCCGAGCTTGCCATCAGTTCGTACGAACAGGCGGACCGACTTCGTCCGAGTGCCGAAATCCTGAGTCGGCTCACCGACCTGAGGATGCGGCAGCCGAGGCCGAACTGGAGTGCGATCCTCGCATCGCTCCGAGAGCGCGAGGCGGACGTGCGCGAAGCCCCCTACCTCCAGTCCTGCATCGGAGTTGCCCTGGCGAACAGCGGCGACGTCAAGAATGGCCTGGAGGTCATGAGAAGTTCCTATGCCGCGACCTATGCGCGGATCAAGGTCGGGCAGGCCAATCCGGCGGTGATCGACAGTTGGTTTGCAAACCTTCGGCTGATCTTCCCGGCCGTTCGAACGACGGAAGCCGAGAAGTTCATTCGCCAGGTCAGCGACGACGCGCCGACGACCCGCGACCTGCGTTGGATCGCCGAGTTCTGGTTCGAGTCCGGCCCCGATGGAGGTAGTCGTGCCATCGAGACGGCCGAGAAGGCCCTGGCCACCGACGATAAGGTGGATTTGGCGAACACGTCGCGGCTCTACGACATCATCGGGAGCGTTCGGTTCGGCTCCGGCGATTGCCCAGGCGCGCTCGCGGCGTTCGGAAATGCGTTGAAGGGCATGCCCGAAGAGCCTTCGATTCTCAACAACTACGCGTTCCTTGCCGCCGAGTGCGGCGATCCGAAGGACGCGGTCGCCGCCGCCGAGAAGGCCAATCGCCTGGCTCCGAACCAGTCGGAGTTTCTTGACACGCTTGGGTATGCCCAAGACAAGGCAGGGCTTCGTGATGCGGCAATTGAGAGTTACGGGCTGTCCATCAAGGCAAAGCCGAATGCCAGTGCCCACGTTCATCTTGCGCAAATCCTGCTGGAGCAGGGAAAAAAGGAAGAAGCGCGGAGCCATCTCCGGGCCGCGGGTGACCTGAAGCCCGATTCCGCAACACAGAAGCAGATCAACGACCTCATTGAACGACTTCGTTGACCGATATCACACGGACCATCGCCTTGAGACCCCGCTCCCCCCACATGGGACAGGACGAACAATGAGTACAGCCGCGCCATCCCGCCCCACCGATCGGTCTGCCCCTCGCGGGGCAGCCGCCGTCACCCAGCCGGGGTTCCGCTTGGATCCGATTCGGGTGCTGCGCCAGAACCAGTGGAAGATCATTCTTGGCCTGGTCATAGGTGCGACCGTTGGCGTGGGTGCCCACTTCGTTCTTGCCATCGTCTATCCGCGCTATTCTGGCGGGGTCGTCTTTGAGCTTCAGGCTGCGCTGGACAACCCGAATGACGCCATGCCCAAGGCGGCCGCCAACGACGACGTGGTCGAACGGCAAGGCCAGACCGAGGCGCTGCGCGTTCTGAACCGCGGGCTCCTCGAACGGGTGGTTCAGAATCGCGAGGTCGAGGCGACCGTCTGGGCGCAGGGATTCCGCGATCCAAGCGGGAACTTCGACTCTGGAGCCGCCGTTGACGACCTTGAGGAGGATCTTGGCGCGGTCTACCTCAAGCGAACTCAGTACTTCAAGCTGGTGTGGACCACCGGCGAAAAGGCGGACATCCCGGTTGTCCTCAATCGGATTGCCGATACCTACATCGAGGTCAACGCCTCGAAGGACGCTGCCCGGTTCGGTCAGAACCTGACGGCCACCGACCTTCGCCTGGCCGATCTTGAAACGACCCTCGGGAATCTCAATCTCGAAATTGGCCAGTTCATCACGACCAACAACATGACCGGCGACAACTACGCCGCCGACGTCGTGCAGCGGATGGAGGACACGAGTCGTCGCATCAACGAGACGAAGCGGGATCTCTCCATGGCCGAGAGTCGCCGCGATCAGACTAACTCGAAGCTCAACGGGCGGCTTGACCCCAGCCAGGACGACGTACGGCAGGCGGAAGAGGACCCGGTTCTAATGAAGCTGAGCTCGTCCATGAACGATGCGGATGTCTACCGCGAGTCGATGATGACGAAGTTCGGCGTCGAGCATCCCGAGTTCCGCAACGCGGAGCGATATGCCGAGGCCGCCCGCAGGGAGCATGCGACCGAGCTCAAGAAGATCTTGAACCGCAATCTCTCGGCCGACCTGAAGCAGTACACGGATATGGCGGAGAGCCAGAGCAAGCTCCTCCAGGACTACGAGAAGGACTACGCCGAGCAGGAAACGCGGCTCAAGCAAATGACGGCCGACTTCTCCGAGCTTGAGGCGAAGAAGGACCAGCGGCAGCGCCTGCAGGAGCAGCGATCGAAGCTGCTCGACCTGAAGATGGACCTCACCGCCCTGAAGGCTCGTGAGGATGCCAAGGCGGTGCGGATCGAGGCGAGGGCCATGACCCCGCGCGAGATGAGTTTCCCGCAGCTCAAGATGATGATCCCGCTCGGCGCGCTCCTCGGGATCTTCCTGACGCTCGGCGTCGCGTTCCTTCGTGAACTCCTCGACCACCGCGTTCGCTACACCAGTGACCTGATCGGCGTAGGTGGCCGCCTCCTTGGTGTCGTCCCCGACGTGGACGACGATCCGACCGGCGTGAAGCGGGCCGAGAACGCGATCCGCGAGGCGCCGCAATCGGTGATTGCCGAGAGCATCCGCCAGTCGACTTCGCACATCCTCAAGCATGTGCGCACGGGGAACCACCGGACGATTCTCTTCGTCGGCGGCCTGCCTAGCGCCGGCGTGACCGCGATCCTTACCAATGTTGCCGAGTCGATCGCCTCAAGCGGTCGGCGCGTCCTCGTGGTGGATGCCGATTTCCGCCGACCTGGCCTCTCCGCTGCGTTTGGCGTCGATCCGGCCCAGGCTGGCTTCGGCGATGTTCTTGCCGGCAAGATCCCGTTCGCCAAGGCAATCGCCCGAATCGGCGACTCGATTGACTTCGTCGGTGCCGGCACACCCGAGAGTCGCGTCTTCGAACGCCTGTCGACTTCCGCCGTGGACGAGTTCCTCGCCAAGGCCAAGGAGTCCTACGACATCATCCTGCTCGACAGCCCGCCCGCCATCGTCGCCGGCGATTCGCTGGTGCTCGCGGGGAAGGTTGAGGCCACGGTGCTGGTCGTTCGGGCCTTCCAGGAACAACGCGGGCTCGTGGCACGACTCTGCTCACAGCTCAACGAGATGCCAAGCCAGCTTCTCGGGCTCGTTCTTAACCGACCGCGCAACACCGCCGGCGGCTACTTCCGCAAGAATTACGAGGTCATGGCCGGTTACGCCAAGGGCTGAGTTCGTTCGTATGCCCTGGCATGCGACGCGTCCTCGACGGTCCACCTGATGAGGGATCCATGACGAGCGTCGGAAGACAACGTGCAATTCTCGTGACCGGCGGGGCGGGCTTCATCGGCTCGCACCTCGTCGAGAGCCTGCTTGCGCGTGGCGACCACGTCACCGTCATCGACAACCTCTCGACCGGTCGGCTCTCGAACCTTGACGCCGCCCATGCGACCGAGCGTTCCTCCGACGGCAAGCCGCGTCTGAGGGTCATCGTGCGGACCGTCAGTGACGCGCTGCCGACGATGGACCCGCGCGAGTTCGACGAGATCTATCACCTCGCCGCAGCGGTCGGCGTACGCCTGGTCATTGAGGAGCCGATCCGCACCATCGAGACCAACGTCCACGAATCGAGCGCCATTCTCCGCTTCGCGGCGGAGGGTCGCGTCCCGTTGCTCCTGGCCAGCACATCCGAGGTCTACGGCAAGAGCGCGAAGACGCCCTTCAGCGAGGACGACGACGTCACCTACGGCCCGACGACGCTCTCCCGCTGGAGCTACGCCTGCTCGAAGGCGATCGACGAGTATCTGGCCCTCGCCTATCACGCTCAACACCGGTTGCCGGTCACCATCGTCCGGTTTTTCAATACCGTCGGACCGCGACAGGTGGGGCGCTACGGCATGGTCCTGCCGCGCTTCGTGAAGGCCGCCCTCCGCGGCGAACCGCTCGAGGTGCATGGCGACGGTTCCCAAAGCCGCTGCTTTTGTGATGTGCGCGACACCGTTCCGGCGCTCATCCGACTCGTGGCCGACGGTCAGCACGCCGGTCGCGTCTTCAACATCGGGCGCGACACGCCGATCTCGATTCGCTCGCTTGCCGAGACGGTGCTCAAGACCTTGGGCCGTGAGGCACCGTTGCGATTCGTGCCCTATGAAGAGGCCTTCGTCGCCGGCTTCGATGACTTGCTCGTTCGACAGCCCGACCTGCGCCGCGTCCGGGCGGCGGTCGGCTTCAGTCCATCGATTTCGCTTGAACAGACGATCCGCGACATCGCCGCCGAGTTCCGGGTTCGCCCGGAGGCCGATGCGCCAGATCTTGCACGACCTGGCGCCGCCAGTCGGGCAACCGCTTCAACACAGGCGTTGCCGGGGACCTCGGGGGGCAGGTTGTGACGTCGCAACTCCTGCAGCTTGCCTCGATCTTCCCACGCACGATGCCTATTCCATCGGCGCCGATCGACGACGTGTTCATGGCGGCCCCTTGGCGTGCTCTTGACTTTCTCAACGCCTACGGGCCGGTCTTTTTGGTCGCGTTCCTTGTCACATTGCTTGCGACGCCGGTCATCCGCCGCGTTGCTGTGACGCTTGAGATCATCGACAAGCCAGACCAGACTCGGAAACTCCATCGGTTTCCAATCGCCTATCTGGGCGGCTTTGCTGTCTTCATGGGTGTGACGGCAGCGATCATCACCAGTCTCTTCATCGACAAGTCCCCGGCGGATGTCTTCGAGCACGTGCCCTTGGCAGTGGTCATCGGCATCCTCGCCATCACCTTCACGGGGCTTGCAGACGACGCCTACGGCTGGGATCCGCGTTTGAAGATCGCTGGCCAACTGGTTGCGGCAGCCGCCCTGGCCATGAACGATATTGGGGTCCACGTCGCGGAAGGGGTCCTGGTCCCGCTCTTCGGGGCGCCGAACGAAACGCTCGTCACGATCGGGTCGCTCATCGTCCCCAACGCCGAGCTCTACTACTGGGTCGGAACCGCCCTCATCGCCCTCTTCGTCCTCGGCGGATGCAATGCGACCAACCTAATCGACGGCCTTGACGGCCTGCTCTCGGGAAGTGTCGCGATCATGATGGTCGGGTTTCTTTTGGTCAGCCTGATGATGGCGACCTCGAAGACGATCGCGGGGGCGACGGACTCGCTGGCGGGGGCGCGCATCGTCATTTGCTTGGCGACGTTGGGAGCGGTGCTCGGATTCCTGCCTTGGAACTTCAACCCGGCGGTGATCTTCCTAGGGGACTGCGGCAGCCTTCTTCTGGGGTACCTCGCGGTGGTGGTGATCCTGATGTTCGGCGAGGAAGGCAATACCCCGCTCGTCATAGCCGGCCTGATCATCTTTGCCCTGCCGATCATGGACACCTGTCTGGCCATCGTGCGACGCAAGCTCGCCGGGAGGCCGTGGTCGGCACCGGACTCCGACCACATTCACCATCAGCTCAAACGGGGACTCGGAGGCGTCAAGAAGGCGGTCTTCGCCCTCTACTGCATCACCGCCGTCTTTACGGCGATCGGCGTCGGAGTCGCGGCGATCAAGCTCTACACGGGGCTGCGGGTCTTCGTCGCGTACACCATCGCCATCGTGCTCTTCGCCTTCGTCGCAGCCATCGCCATCAAGATCGCTCGCCGGCAGCAATGGGAACTGGCCGCCCATGCCGCTGAGGAGGATGGGATGAAGACCGATCCGGCCCACCGGATGGCGTCCACCGAAGCGGCGGCCGCGAACGCCACGACCAACGGACCGACTCCCGAGAGCCCTCGCTAGCCGATAGTGCGGGACGGGGCTTGGCCGTACCATCGCCGGGGTGCCAGCCAGCGTTCCAACCGATGACGACTCCGATGGGCCCGACGGCCTTGCGCATGGGCACGGCGAGGCAGCCTCATCCCCCCACGGTCATCGCCCGGTTCTCCTTGCGGAGTGCCTCCGACTCCTGGACCCGAAGCCAGGGGAGACGGTCGTCGACTGCACCGCCGGTCGAGGTGGCCATGCGGTCGAACTTGCGCGAAGGGTGGGTCACGAGGGTCGGGTGATCCTCTTCGATCTCGACGCCGAGAACCTCGACTACGCAGCGCATCGCGTTCGCAGCGAGGCCGGTTGCGAACCCCTCACCATTCGTAGCACCTTTGCGGGCGTCGCTGCGGCCTTGGTGGGTCATGGTGGACAAACGGTGGTCAAGGCGGATGTGGTTCTCGCCGACCTCGGGTTTAGCTCGACCCAGATGGACGATCCGGGACGGGGATTCAGCTTCATGGCGGATGGACCGCTCGACATGAGGCTTGATCCCACGTCGGGGACCACTGCGGCGGAGCTGCTCCGGTCCCTCCCGGAGAGCGAACTGGCAGAGCTGATCTTCCGCGTTGGCGAAGAGCCCCTCGCTCGACGCATCGCCCGGAAAGTTGTTGAACTTCGTGGGAGGGAACCGATTGAATCGACGGCGCAACTGGCGCGACTGGTCCGCGAAGCCTATGGCTCGCGCGCCCATCGATCCCGGCTGCATCCGGCTACCCGGACCTTCATGGCACTGCGCATCGCCGTTAACGACGAGCTCGGCGCACTCCGGAGCCTGTTGCAAGCGATTCGTTCGGGCGCGCAGGCAGCGGCTCACGGGCCGAGTGACGGCCGAGGCTCGGCGGACGGGTGGCTCAATCCGGGCGCGAGGGTCGGCATCATCTCGTTCCACTCGCTTGAGGACCGACTGGTCAAGCACAGTTTCGTTCAGATGGCAGAAGACGGTTTCGTCGAGATCCGCACGCGCAAGCCAGTGGTATCATCCGACGAAGAATCCGCGGAAAATCCGCGGTCACGAAGTGCGAAGTTACGATTGGTCCGGGTTGCCATGGTCGGCGCCCCGGTGCAGAATTCGGACCTTGGACCGGACCCCGATCGGGATTCCGACTCAGAAGGTTCGGCGGGCAAGTGAGCTGCGAGGCCGCAACGGGTGTTGCGGGTTCGGAGAGCCCGAACGGGAGAGCGGGAAGGGTCACGAGAGCCTTCGGGCAGGGACGCTGAGGCAATGACGCGCGAAAGCAAACTGGCGTTGGTGTTGGGCTTTAGCCTGATGCTGTTCGTCCTGATCCTGGTCTCCGACCACATGGCGGCGCGAAACGCCCCGGTGATCGCTACGAACATCGACAAGCGCCCCGATGTGGGCGTGCCGCCGCTGCCCGGACCGGGCACGGGCGGCGAGTTGGTGCTTCAGGGCGAGAACGGCGCCCAGGCGTTGCCGCAAGAACCGCCTCAGATCGTCGATCCGGCCAAGCCCGAAGGGGACACCCGGATGGCACGCGGTACCCAGCCGGAACGCGAGGCCCCAACGGTCCCGCCGACGAAGCTCCCCGAAGCGCCCTCAGTCAAGACCTATGCGATCAAGTCCGGCGACACCTTCGCCGCGATCGCCCAGCGCGAATACAAGAAGCGTTCGCTCGGGACGAAGCTTGCCGAGTTCAACGGGATCGACCCCTCGCGGATGAAGGTCGGCACGATCGTCAAGCTGCCGCCGATCGGCGAGCTGGACCCGACCGCGACGCCGTCCCGCTTGGCCTCCAACGAACAGCCCGCCTCCGACCGCACCGCGGCCGTCCAGCCCGCGTTCCGGATGTACCGGGTCAAGCAAGGCGACACCCTGTACGGGATCGCCGAGCGAGAGATGGGCACTTCGGGCCGGCTGAAGGAGCTCCGCTCGGCCAACAACGAGCTTCTGCGCGGCTCGGACGATCTTCATCCGGGCATGCAGATTCGGATTCCCGAGCGGGCTGGGGCCCTGACCAGCGCCACCACCACCGACGCATGACCCCATGCTGAGCATCCAACCGATGAATGGTTAGGCAACCCGACATGACGCGGCGCGAAGGATCGCGCCGCGTCGGTCGCTTCCCGAAGTTCACGCACATTCACGCCATCAGGCGCCTGAGGCGAAGCAACGCATGGTCGCGAAGCTAGCAGTCATCATCATCTCGATCGGCGCGGCCTTCGGCGCGCTCCTCGTCAACCGACAGCAGCGGATCGACGCAGTCGCCGAGATCGCCCGTTCGCAGCTTCGTATGGCGATGCACGACAAGACGATCATGCGCCTGCAGGCCGCGGTGGCCCACGCCATCCGTCCCGACGAGCTGCGCGTCGCCGCGTTTGCCCAGCCCGTCGAGTGGCAGCAGATCCCGTATCGCTTCGATCCCTTCCAGTCGCCCTCGGGTCCCGATCGCGCCGTCGCCGGCGCGGTGTTGCCCCCAACGCGGCCGACCCTCAACGGAAAGCCGGCCGGCTCGCCGCGCCCCAAGACGACCAGCGGCAGTCGCGGCTCGATGCCCGAACGAAAGAAGACCCCGCAACGAGTCGCTTCCGAAGCGGCGAAGCGAGGTGAACGATGACCGAATCCCAGGAAGCGACCCCCGTCATGCCCGCTGACGCACCCGCGACCGAGTCACCAGCTCGGCCGCAGCCCAGCGCGACGATCGGCGCCGATCCGCTTCTTCGCGAATCCCTTCTTCGGGCGAAGCGGACCCGTTTCTGGTCCCGGCTGATGCTCGCAACGGTGGGCATCTCGATCGTCGCGACGATCGCTCGCGTCGCCCAGCTCAAGACCGATGCTGACCCGCGTCTCACCGATGCGATGCTCCACAACGACGGCACGCCGATCCAGTATCTGCGCCGGGCGCAGCCCCAGCCGCGCGGCACCATCTTTGATCGACGCGGGCAGGTCATTGCGATGGATGTGCCGGGCCACCGGCTCTACATCGATCCGAGGCATGTGTATCGCGAGGCGATGAAAGCCGCCGAGAAGGCCCAGAAAGACCACGATCGCCGCGTCGCCAAGGCCCGAAGGGACGGCACTCCGGAGCCGATGCTGGAGATCTCGCTAGACCCCTTTGGTGATGCCATAGCCGCTGTCGCCAACCGCCTGGGGGAGAATCCGCAGTCGATGCTGCGCGAGGTCACCAAGCGAGTCCCCGCCGCCCTGCAGACCCTTCGAGCCAACGCTAGCGACGAGGAACTCGCCAAGTTGCCGCGGTATGTCGTCCTCAAGAAGGACCTGACCGATGGCGATCTCGAAGCAATGCGCGGCATGCGCGTCGCCGGCGTGACCGTCGAGGAGATGCCCGTTCGCGAGTATCCCTTCGAGAATCGGGCAGCAAGTCTGGTCGGACTCGTCGGCACGGATCACAGCGGCCTCGGCGGCTTGGAGCATCGCTTCGAGAAGACCCTCGATAGCGATCCGGGCTCGATGGTCCGGCTGGTCGACAACCGCAAGCAAACGATCGCGGTCCCGTCCGAGGGCTTCAATCCCGGCAAGTCCGGCGAGCCGATTCAGGTCTCGATCGACATGAACATCCAGGCCATGGTCGAGGATGTCATGGACGAGTTCGTCGCCAACACCAACGCGGCGGCTGGACGATGCGTTCTGGTCGACGTCGACACGGGCGAGATTCTCGCCATGTACGACACGCTTCGAACGCACACCGGCCGTTCGCCGATTGCCGTCGACAAGGATCGCGAGAAGCACCCGGCCTTCGGGCGCAACCGCTGCGTCACCGACCCATACGAGCCAGGCTCGACCTTCAAGCCTTTCGTCTGGTCGTGGGTGACCAAACTCGGGAAGCTTCGGCCGGAGAGTCGGCTCGACCTTCCATCAGCTGGTGGCTTGGTCGTGCGCGACGGACGGGCCAGCCGCCTCATTCGCGACGTGAAGTACTACGGTCCCTCGACCTGGAAGCAGGTGCTCGAGCGATCCCAGAACGCGGGCATGGCCACGGCCGCCATGAAGATCTCCACGAGCCAGATGCAAGAGGCCCTTGCCACTTTCGGCTTCGGCTTCCGGACGAAGTGCGGGCTCCCGGGTGAGACGGCCGGCATCATCACCTCGAAGAAGGCCTGGACGATGGCCTACACGCAGTGCTCGGTGGCAATCGGACAGGAGATCGGCGTGACGCCGGTCCAGATGGTCCGGGCGTTCACCGCCTTCTGCCGTGACGGCTCGATCGTGGACCTGACCCTGAACCGCATGGCCCCGAATCAGCGGCCGACGACCGTGCAGGCCCTGCCGGAGCCGGTGGCCCTGATGACCCGCGATGCAATGCGCGGCGTTCTGACCGAAGGCACTGGCCGAAAGGCCGAGGCGATCGCCAAGTACGAGATGTTTGGCAAGTCGGGGACCGCCCAGCTTCCGAAGAAAACCGCGTCCGGCAAGAACATCGGCTACTACGAGGATCGATACGTTTCGAGCTTCATCGCGGCGGCCCCGTTCAAGCGCCCGCGCATAGCGGTGGTGGTTGTGATCGAAGATCCCGACAAGTACATGCTCGGTGCCAACCGTTATGGTGGCGGCGCCATCGCCGGACCTGCGGCGGCGCATATCACCAACGCGGTGCTTGAGTACATGGGCATCCCCCCGGAACGAACCGAGGACACGTCGAAGCTCGCCGCGGCGCATTGACCCGCGAGTGACGAGATATCCACAGACCGAAGGCCTCACATTCCGAATGGGAATGTGAGGCCTTTTTTCAGGACGGCCGACATCGCGCGGTAGGATCGAACGCGATCGGGATCGGATTGGGCAAACGATCGGCCGATCGAATCAGTCCTTCCAAGGGACGGGAGTCGTTCGTGGAGCACGATGGGATTCAATGGTGCCTGGTTGGCTCGCGCGCCGCGCGGAAGGGTGTCGAGGACGTGACCATGCCGTTGGGGGGCACCCCGACCGACCTGGCGGCGTCGTGCAGGAACGTCCGGGCGGTTGTCATCAACTCCGTTCGGTTCGTCGTACTCGCGGTCGTCGCGGTCGCAGTCGTCGGGTGCGCGGCCCCAACCGGCCCATTGGCAAGGCCGGTGGTCCTTGGGGCAAGCGTCTCCAGCGGAGAGCGATCGGCGCTGGTCGGGCGAATGCGTCCCGGCGAGGGAGAGTCGATACCCAACGACGCGAGTCTCGAGCCGGTGGGACTCGCCAAGGCAATCGACGCCTGCATCGCCTCAACACACGGTGAAACAAAGAGCTTCGCCGAGAGCTCCATGGCGTTCCATCCAGCCGAATCGCTTGCACGGCAGGTGCGTTTGGCCAAGGCGGTTCAGCCAACAGCGGTCTTTGCGATCGACGCATTGTTCTGGGCGGCGTATGGGCCGGCCGCATCGAGTGCCGAACGGGCAGCACGTCTCAAATCCTGTTGCGAATCGCTTGGATCAATCGAAGCCCCGATCGTCGTTGGCAACCTCCCCGACATGAGGGGGGCGGTGGCGAGGCTTCTCGGAGACGCGGCCGCTCCAAGCGAGGTCGATCGTTCGGCACTCAACCGCCAGATCGCGGAGTGGGCCGGACACCATCCCAACGTGCTCGTCCTTTCCTTGGAGCAACTTGTCGAGGACATTCGGCGCGGCGAAACCGTGAACATCGGAGTCGCCGAGCTGACGGCGAGGGAATCGGGACGTCTCTTCGCCTCCGACGGATTGCACCTCACCTCCGACGGCGAACTGGCCATCGCGACGCTCTCGCTCTCCGCGTTCATCGCGGTTGGAGCCGTTCCGCAGGAGGCGGTGTTCAGCGACCTCCGGCTCAGTCGGCAGTTTCTCGAACGCCGCCGTGAGTCGGATCGAAGACCCCTAACGACGGCATCGGTGAGCGTGTCGCGATCGGACCGCCAGCGACGGGCTCTGGAGCGATCGATCGAATCGGACAGGGCGATGAGGGCAGGAGATGTCGAACTGGCCGCCCGCCTGACTGCGGAGCGGTTCTCACCGGAGGAAGCGGACATCCGCGCACACGCTGATGTACTCGAATGCGAGCTTGCCCTTGTCCGCACGCCCGATGTGGCCATCGCGTTGCGGAAGGAGTTGGAAGCACGGGTTTCCGCAGGACAGGTAGCCGATCTCTCGACTGCGCACTTGGACAGCACGATCGAGCTCGGTCTGATGCTGAAGGAACCGACGATGGTTCAACCGGCCATCATCGAGCTTGCCCGACGAGCGAGCGCCGATCGGGCAACGGGTTCAGCCGGTGAGGTGCCATCGGCGCTCGGATACGCCCATCGACTCTACGAGTGGTTTGTTGCGGAGCAGCCGGTGGCGGTGGTGGCGCTCTTTCCCGACGCCGATGCCACGGCACGCGAGCTTGCCGAGAAGCGCCGGGCTGATCTGGCCAAACTCGCCTTCGCCAAGGGTTCGGGCTTCTCCGTCGGCAAGGCGCATGTTCGAACACCTCGCGAGGAGATCATTCGCTTCGCGGAGTCGCTCCGTGCAGCGGGACGACCCGAAGAAGCTGGACGCGTCGCGTCGCTCGTATCCGTCGAACCGGACGGTTGATCGGCGGAGGCGTCTCGGGGGTGTCCACGGTGCGCTGGCTCGTGCCGTTATGAGGCAATCGTGACGCAGCGAAAGCCAAGGCAGCGGCCACGGGCTTGGGGTACCCGACCTCGTCGGTACCACGACTCCGCGAGGGCTGACGTTCCGACCCAGGAGCCTCCGCGCTCGGAGCGGACGCCGGTGTCGGTGTGGTTGAGTGCGTTCGGAGCACGTGCGGCGGGCGACTCGTAGAAGCGCGGGTCGTAGAAGTCCGCGCACCAATTCCAGACGTTTCCAGCCATGTGGAGAATGCCAAACGGCGAGACGCCGAGGCGTTCATTGGTCGGCCGCAGCGGCAAGGTCGGCAGCGTGTAGCGCATGCCGCGACGATGCCGACCGACCTGGGCCATGCCGGTGGCCGGAGTGTCGTTGCCATCTGGATTGTCGCTACTCCAAGGGAATCGTCTCGGTTCGGGTCCGCGAGCGGCGTACTCCCATTGCGCCTCGGAGGGGAGCGTGGAGCGTCCGAGCCCATCACACGCCAGCGTGCGGTACTCGCGCCAGTCGATGCCATTTGCCCAACGCGAATAGGCGTTTGCGCCAAACCAGGAGACGAGGATCATCGGCCAATGGGCGACACCGTCGCAGGGTTCCCAGTACACATCATCACCTTGGCGATCGACGCGCCGAAGGGGGACGAACCCGACGCGATCATCGACCGGTGCAAGGAGGAACCAGTCCGCAAGGACCTGTTCATCGTCCATTCGTATCGAGTTCAGGAACCGCGAGTACGCAAGAACCGACACCGGCTCGGCGTCCAGAATGAACGTGCTCAAGGGGACCACGTGCGTCGGTCGGCTATCCCGATCGGAGTTCGGATCCGAAGAGCCCATCGTGCACACTGTCTCGGGGAGCGCGATGCACCGCATGCCATCGCTGCGGCGGCGATAGTGCCGCAACGAGGAGACGATGCCGAGCTGGTCCAGCAACGGCGGGGCACCGAGCGAGCGCCTGTCGACGCGCGGAGCGCCCTTGCCGTGTTCAGTCGTGGCTTCGCGATCGCAGGGCCCAGCACCTTCCGTGTCATGCCAGATGCCGCCCAACTGCGTGAAGGGCTCGCAGGCGATGGATGCCGTCGGCGGCGGCGCACTGGCCTTTCCGACGCCGATGACTTCACGTGGGCTCGGAGTCAGATTCCGCGCCCGCAGTGTCTGAATGGCCTCCACCAGGTCGCGCACTCGGAAGTCATCGCGGGTGAAGATCGTCTTGAGCGGCAGGTCGGCGTCGGGTGGTTCCTGCAACGAGATGCCGTAGCGCTCCTCGAGCGTCAGGGTCAGCTCCAGCAGTTCGAGGCTGTCGATTCCCAGGTCAGCGATGAGCCGGTCATCGAGCGACGGCAGACTCGGCAACCCACATGCGTCCATCAACTGCCGACGTACGTCATCGGCAAGGCGCATCTCAGTATGGGCGTCGGAGGGGTGAGGTTCAGACACGGGGCGCATCTCCCGGTACGTGGCGCCGAACGGTGGTTCGCTTGGAGACTCGCGTTCTGGCGTGTGTGTTGGTGTATGTGCCAGCGTACGTGTTGGCCTACGTGTTGGCGTGCGTGGAGGCCCCTGCACTGGATCCCGTGTTGGCGTTTGTGCGGGCTCGCGTATGGATTTCCTGTCCGCCGTGCGGCAGCGGGTCTGGCCACTGTTCCCTCTGAATTGCTCGGCTTCCGGGTCGATGCGACAGACGCGGCTGGCTGGTTGTACGTACCGCCTGGCGCGGCGGTCATCACGAGCTCTTCCCGCGCTCATCCGGGAGATGCCGGCGGCAGCGGCGCCTCTGTCGTCTCTCTTGAACCAGACTTGCGTGCGACGAACACGAGCGATCGGGCGAGCATCGTCGGCCGACCAAGGACATGGTCGCGGGCCTGCTCCCAACTTCGATCCGGCCACCGTGGGTCCGGTCGGAACGCCCCTCCCCTTGACGTGACCCACGCGAGTCCCCAGAGAAGGAGGTACACCGGGTAGAGCACCTTGCGCTTGGTCTTGTCGCCTTCGACCGTGACGACCTCGCCGCCTAGGCAGTGGGTGTAGTAGCGGAGGTGGAGGTAGCTCATGGGGGCGATGTGCCCGCGGTCTTCCATCACCTCAGGCGGGACGCGGCGCTGTTGTGTCGCCGCGAACTGATACGGCGAACCGTAGAGGAGGAAATGAAGTCGAGAATAGAGGCTCATGACGTTCGGGGTCGTTATCACCAAGATCCCGCCGGGCCGGAGGATGCGGAACATCTCCCGCATCAGCGCATACGGCTCCAGCATGTGCTCGATCCCTTCCAAACACATCACACCATCAAAGCTGGCATCCTCGAATGGGAGGGGCTTCGACATGTCGGTGTAGACGAAGTCCGCTCGCTCGCGGTTGATGTCGCCAGGAACCGCGTCAAACCCGCGACGGCGTAGCTCATCGCTCACCATGCCGTTCCCCGCGGGCATGTCGAGCACGCGCCCGCCCGGCCGAGCCTCGCGGCACATCGCATCGGTCGCGATGGCCATGTAGCCGGTGAAGTTCGCTACGTGCGAGAAGGCGCGGTTATGGAAGGCCTTGGACATCGCGTTCAGGCCAGCGGCATCGCTGGCAGGGACACTCCATCACGTTCACTCGATGGCCACATTCCCATCGACCGCGATCTCCGCCGACCGCCCGCGCACCTTACTGCACTTTGCCCGGACCGTCTTTTGACGGGCCACTCCGCTGACGGATCGGGCGAAGCGAACTGTCCACGCGCCCGTAACCATCGCTCGGGTCCGATCAACCGACGCAGCAAAATCCAATACATCAGAACCCATGACCCACCAGAGCGCGAACCGACGCTTCGCCAGTACGGCGACTCCCTGATCCGGTGATTCGCTGCTCAAGCGGACAAACGGGCCGGCGAGGACGCTTGTCGAGACGAGGCGCCATGCTCTGCACGGCGTAGCCTCCAAGAACGTGCCGAGCCTTGGCCTCGCCAACGCAGGGCGAGTGCGGCACGAGCAGGAATCGACGCAGCCAGCTTCGGAACCCGCTTGGTTCCTGCCGAGGCGAAGGGCGCCCTTGTGTGCGTTACGCGAACAGCAGCCGTTCGGGCCGTTCAATGCACTCCTTGATGTGCACGAGGAACCCGACCGCCTCGGCCCCGTCGATGATCCGATGGTCGTAGCTCAGGGCGAGGTACATCATCGGGCGAAGGGCAATCTGGCCCGGATTCCTCGGATCTTCGATCGGTCGCTTCTTGATCGTGTGCATGCCAAGAATCGCCGACTGCGGTGGGTTCAGAATGGGCGTCGACATCAGGCTGCCATAGACGCCACCGTTGGAGATCGTGAACGTCCCGCCGGTCATCTCATCCACGGTCAGCTTGCCGTCACGGGCCTTGATCGCCAACTCGCGAATCGTGTTCTCGATCATCGCGAACGACATCGCCTCGGCATTTCGGAGAACCGGCACGACCAGGCCGCGCTCGGTACCGACGGCGACGGCCACGTCGCAGTACTCATGGAATTCAATCTCGTCGCCGCTCCCAAGCCCTTGTCCGCCGAGGATGGAGGCATTGACGCGCGGGAACTTCCGCAAGGCGCTGGTGGCCGCCTTGACGAAGAAGCTCATGAACCCGAGGCTCACCCCGTGCTCCTTTTCAAACGCGTCCTTGTGCTCTGATCGAAGTCGCATCACCTCGCTCATGTCGGCCTCGTTGAAGGTCGTGAGCATGGCGGCCGTGTGCTGGGCCTCAACCAGCCTCTCGGCGATGCGCTGCCGGAGCTTTGTCATCTTCTCGCGACGTACGCCGCGAGTCCCGATCGGCGCTCCTGGGGCCAAGATCGGCTTGACCGTCGTCGCTGGGGCCGCTTGGACAGGTGAGGCGCTTGATGGCACCGGCATCGCGGCCGGCGCCTGTCCCTTACCGCTGGCGGCGATCACGTCGGCCTTCATGACCCGGCCGGCTGGTCCACTTCCCGGCACCCCGGTCAGGCTGACGCCCTTTTCGGCCGCGATCTTCTTTGCCATCGAGGTGGCCCGCACGTCCGCTCCGGGCGCCAAGCCCTGTTGGGTCGCGCCGGCGCTCGCTGGCTTGGTCTCCGACGTCGACTTTGCTCCGCCTCCGGCGCCACCGGGTCGTTGGGCGCCTTCGTCGATCGTACCGATGATCGCGCCGACCTTCTGTTCACTCCCGCTCTTCGCGCCGACCTTCAGAAGCCCGCTCGCCGGTGCAAGCAACTCAAGCGTCGCCTTGTCGCTTTCGATCTCAACGAGCAAGTCATCCTTGTCCACCCAATCGCCTTCCGACTTGGACCACGTGCCAAGGGTGACTTCGCTGATCGATTCGCCAGGACTGGGGACGGTGATGTCGATGGGCATGGCTGGAAGAGTGAACGGGTTCAGGAGTCCAGGGCGACGCAGGCCCCGGAAGCGTCATTGTCTCGATCAGCGACTCTCTCGGGTCACGACTTGCCCGACTTTGCGTTCGAGCCTGACTTGGGGGTCGTCGAACCCTTCGCCGATCCGCCAGCCGGGGCCATCGCCTCCAGAAGAATCTTCTCCTGTTGGGCGGCGTGGACCTTGGTGGACCCGCACGCCGGCGTCGCGCTGTCCGCTCGGCCAACGTAGCTCACGTCGATGCCCTGAAGCTCCTTCAACTGGGCCTGACAATAGCGATACGCGCCCATGTTACGGGGCTCTTCCTGCACCCAGACAAACCGCTCTGCCTTCGGGTATAGGGCAAGCACCTTGCTCAAGGCGGCATCCGGGAAGGGATAGAGCTGTTCGAGCCGGACGACAGCGGTCGAGCGGCTCTCGCTCTTTTCGCGCCACGCGATCAGCTCGTGAGCGATCTTGCCTGAGCAGAGGAGCACCTTGGTCACGCCTGCGGGATCGTTGCCGCCGTCGCGCCCAGTGACGAACATCGGATCCTGGAGCACTTGGCGGAAATGACCGCCGGTGAACTCGGCGAAGTGGCTCATTGCCGCATGCAGGCGGAGCATGCTCTTGGGGGTCATGACGACGAGCGGCTTGCGGAACCGCTGCTTCATCTGCTTCCGGACCAAATGGAACATCTGGGCCGAAGTCGTCGGGTAAACCACCTGCATGTTGTCATCGGCACAAAGCTGGAGGAATCGCTCCAGTCGCGCCGAACTGTGTTCTGGTCCCTGGCCTTCGTAGCCGTGTGGCAGGAAGAGCGTGAGGCCGTTGGATCGCCGCCACTTCACCTCGGCCGAGGCCAGGAACTGGTCCATCATCACCTGAGCGCTGTTGGCGAAGTCGCCGAACTGCGCTTCCCAGATGACGAGGGCGCGCGGATCGGTAAGGGCGTAGCCATACTCGAATCCGACGCAGGCCGTTTCGGTCAGCGGCGAGTTGTGGATCTGCAGCATCGCCTGATCCGTGCCGGCCGCCTCGCGCAGATGATTGAGGGCGACGTACTTGGTCTCGGTTTGCTGGCATCGGACCACGCCGTGTCGATGGCTGAATGTGCCTCGTTCGACGTCCTGGCCGGTCAGTCGAATCGGGTGACCTTCCAGCAGCAACGAACCGTAGGCTAACAGTTCGCCCATCGCCCAATCGACCTCGCCGCCGTCGTCGGCTCCGACCTGCTCGCGCCCGTGCAGCGTTTTCACGATCGTCTTGAAGGGGACGATCGTGTCCGGAATGTGACCGAGCGCCTTGGCGATCTGGCGCAGGCGATCCGGCGCAACACCGGTCTCGACCGCCTCGTGGCTGTACTGGGACACGTAGCCCGACCAGTGAGCCTGGAACGGCGGAATGCCCGGCATTTCCGGCTTGGCCCGCGCCGCGGTCTGGGCGGCGTCGAGCTGGGCGAAGAACGCCGCGGTCATCTCCTGGAACCGCTCGGCCGTGAGCACACCGGACTCGATCAGCCGCTCGGCGTAGCTCTGCATGACCGGTCGCTGCTTGCGGACTCGGGCATAGAGAAGCGGCTGCGTGTAGTTGGGTTCGTCCGTCTCGTTGTGGCCATGCTTGCGGAAGCAGACCAGATCGATGAACACGTCCGTCCCGAACGTCTGTCGCCATTCCATGGCCAATTGCGCCGCCCAGGCGCAGGCCTCGACGTCATCGCCGTTCACATGAAGGATCGGCGCCTCAAACGACTTGGCGATGTCCGTACAGTAGTTTCCGCTCCAGTCATCCGAAGGGTCGGTCGTAAAGCCGACCTGGTTGTTGATGACGATGTGGATGGTGCCGCCGACGCGGTAGCCATCGAGCTTCATCAGGTTCAGGCACTCGCTCACCGTTCCCTGTCCGGGCAACGCGGCATCGCCGTGAATGATGATCGGCACGACTTGCGTGCGGTTCGAATCGCCCATCAGTTGTTGGCGAGCGCGGCAACGCCCAAGAACAACCGACGCCGCAAACTCCAGGTGCGACGGATTCGCGGTCATGGTGATCCGCAAGGAGCCGCCGGAACTGGTCGTGTGGGTGGACGAGTAGCCCTGGTGGTACTTCACGTCGCCGCCGCTGACCCCGCCGGAGGACTCGGCGTCACCGTGCCAAGACTCGTCAAACTCGGTCCAAATCTGCTCCCAACGCTTCCCGACAAAGTTCGCCAGGACATTGACCCGGCCACGGTGGGCCATGCCCATCGTGATCTCGCGCACCCCGGCCTGCGGGCTGAGTTCGGCAATCTGATCCAGCAGTGGGATCAGCGAGTCGCCGCCCTCAAGGCCGAAACGCTTCTTGCCGGTGTATCGCTTCTCGGCGAAGTTCTCGTAGACATCCGCTTGCACCAGCTTCGAGAGCAGGCGAAGGCGCACGTCGTCGGCGATGACGGGGCGATTGCGAACAGCCTCCATCCGCTGCTGGATCCACTCGCGCTGGTCGTCGTCGCCCAGATGCGAGAACTCGACACCGATCGTTCGGCAATACGTGTCCTCTAGGCAGGCGAGGATGTCTGCGAGCTTCGCGGGCGAGGCCAGCGGCAAGGTCCCTGCGTCGAAAACGAGTTCACAGTGGGCATCGGTCAGCCCGAATGCCTCAAGGTTGAGCGCCGCGGGGAAGGGCCGCTCGGTGCCTAGCGGGTCGATCTGGGCGGCGAAGTGGCCTCGGGCTCGGTAGGCCTCGATGAGGCGGTCGACCCGCCGTTGAAGCTCGACTTCGCTCCCACCGGTCAGCGGTCCGCCGGTTCGGTCGGTGCCAAGCTCGAAGCCGAGGAAGAACTGCTGCCATTGCGGATCGACGGAAGCCGGATCCGCTTTCCATCGCCGATACTCCGCCTCAACGAAGTCCATCGACCAGCCATTGAGGGCCTGGTTCGACGCGAGGGCGGGGGTGGCGGGCTGGCGCGAGGGTCCCGCGCCGTTGCCGGCGCGCTCGTGGGCAGACTCAGACGACATGACAGCTCCGAAAGCGGACGCGCGGATATCGCGGCGCACCGCCCAACATGGGCTGCGACCGAGCGATCCGAAGTCTTCCCATCCTAAAGCAAACACCGCTCCCACGGAACCACATCGCCACGTTCAGAGCTGAAGTTCGGGCGATGTTCGGAGGTCGTTGGACGAACAGTCGCCGCGACGATCACAGGAGAGCAATCGGGTCCACATCGACGGCAACGACCTCGCCCAAAGGGAGGCAGCCGGCGTTCCGGATCACCGTCAGGAAACGGGTCAGTGTCGCTGCGTTTGCGGCGTACATCTCGACCTGCTGTCGGTACCGACCTGCGATTCGGGCAATCGGACAGGGGGTGGGGTCCCGAATCTCGATCTCTTCGCCAGCATGGGCTCGAATCGAGGCGACCAGCCCGGTGGCAATGTCGGCGCACCTGCTCTCCCCGGCATCCCGCACGACGAGCCGGGCCATGCGTCGAACGGGAGGCAAGCCGAACTTCGCCCGTTGGGAAAGTTCCAGCTCCGCGAATCGCTCGAAGTCGTGCTTCGCCGCGAGAACAATGGGCGGGGCCTTCGGCTGGAAGGTCTGCACGATCGAGCGCCCCGCTGCCGCACCTCGACCGCACCGACCTGACACCTGACTGACCAATTGAAAGGTCCGCTCGGCAGCGCGAAAGTCCGGCAGGTGCAGGGCAGTGTCAGCGCTGATGACGCCGACCAGGCGGACATTGGGGAAATCAAGGCCCTTGGCGATCATCTGCGTCCCTAACAGGACGCGCACCTGGCCTTTGGCGAAGCGCTCGAGGGCATCGCGGAAATCGGTCTCGCCCTGCATCGCGTCGGCATCGACCCGCAGCATCGTGCGGCCCTCGATCAGGCTCGGGAAAAGCCGCGACAACTCCTCTTCAACTCGCTGCGTGCCGAGTCCGAAGACGCTCACCCGCTTGCCGCACGCGGGGCAGGTCTTGGGCAGGCGCACCTCGCTCTCGCAATGGTGGCAGCGGGTGTATTCGCGCAAGCCAACCGCGCCGTCGCCGGTCGCGTAACGGTCGCGGTGGCAGATCATGCCGGCGTCGCACTGGTCGCAGCGCAGAACCCACTCGCAGGTGGGGTCGGCGCAGGCGATGTAGTTGGCGTAGCCGCGCCGGTTGAGGAGGATCACGGCCTGCCCGCCGGCGCGAAGCGTGTCCTCCAGCGCCTGGCGGAGAGTTGGGCCGATCACGTTCACGCGCCGATCGCGAAAACGCTTGCGTTCCTCGTTGAAATCGACCACATCGACGCGGGGTACGTTCAGGCCCGGAGCCCGTTCCGAGAGCCGGTGCAGACTCGAGACGCCGCGCTGCGTGGCGTTGCTCCAACTCTCAAGCGACGGCGTGGCGCTGCCCAAGACGATGGGGCAATTCGCTATCTGGGCCCGACGAATCGCGACGTCGCGCCCGTGGTATCGCGGGGCCTGATCGGCCTTGTAGGAGCCATCATGTTCCTCATCGACGATGACGACGCCAAGCGTCCCGTCCGGCACGGGCGCGAAGATCGCACTTCGGGCGCCGATCACGAGGTTGGACTCGCCGCCGGCCACATTCGCCCACATCCGGTGTCGCTGCGACGCGGTCAGACCGGAATGGAGGATCGCGACCCGCTGCCCGGGGAAACGCGAGACCAAGCGCCCCGCGGTCTGCGGAGTCAGGGCGATCTCGGGAACAAGGACGATGGCTCTTTTCCCGGCCGCAAGAACGCGCTCGATGAGGCGAATGTAAACCTCGGTCTTGCCCGAGCCGGTGACGCCGAAGAGAAGGTGTTGCGAGAACCCGTTCGCAAACGAATTTCCGATTGATTCGATGATCTCCGATTGGGCCTTGGTCGTCTGGGGCGCTGGGCCCGCCTCCATCCCGCCGCGCTCGAACGTCGCCTCGATATCGGTTCGCCGTTCCAGCCGAATGAAGCCCTTCGACTCCAGGGCCTTGACCGGCCCGGGCGTTCCGATCTCCGTTCGCTCCAGGAGAAGCCGCAGTTCGATCGGACGCTCACCGAGGGGCATCGCGGCGAGGACGTCGAGCAGATGCCGTTGCTTCTTGGAGAGTCCGGTCGGCTCCGTTTGGACCGGCCGATCTGGCGCCGCCAGATCGACAAACGTGCGTGTGACTGCCCCGATTCCCTTGCGAACGGCGGCTGGAAGGACCCCTGCGATGGTCATCCCGATCGGGCAGCAGTAGTAGCCGCTGACCCACCGGGCGAGAGCCATGAGTTCGCTCGGCAGGCGGCGGGCGAGCGAGCTTCGCTCAAGGACCGCCTTCACGCGATCCGGATCTAGCTTGGTGATCTCCTCGTCGGTGGCCAGACGAACGACGACGCCCTCGGTGGCTTGGTCGCCTCCGCCCAGAGGCACGGTGACGCGATCGCCCTCTGCGACCTCTGCCAGCCGTTCAGGCAGTGCGTAGAGAAGTCCTTCGGGATAGCGATCGACACCGCGCTCGACGGCGACGAGCACGTGGCCAGCGATGGGCTCCTTCGGTTGCTTCGGCTTTGGCACCCCACGGCGGAGGGATCTCGCGCCGCGTTTTCCGACGTCGCTACCGACCGGAGATTCGCCAAAGAGGCTTTCCACGCGGCCAATCTACAGCCCGCGTCGGGCAGCTACATGAATCAACCGGAAATCCCGAGTCGCGATTGCTACGATCTCGGCCATGCAGCACACGGCAGAGTCCTTGCCCACCCGTCTCGCCCTCGAGAACGGGGCGGTGTTCTCCGGGATCGGTTTCGGAGCGACCGTTGGGGCCTCCTCCCCGACATCGGGAAGCCGATCCGCGGTCAACGCGAAAGACGGCCATCCGGCCATGGCCCAGGGCGGCTTTGGGTGTGGCGAGGTGGTCTTCAACACAGCGCTCTCCGGCTATCAAGAAGCGCTCACGGACCCGAGCTACACCGGTCAGATCCTGGTGATGACCGCGCCGGAGATCGGCAACTACGGAATTTCTCCCGACGACAACGAAAGCGCTCGCCCGTGTGTGGCCGGCTTTGTCGTTCGCGAGTTGAGCAGGGTTCGTTCGAACTACCGCAGCACGGTCGACCTTCGATCGTGGCTCCACGACGCCGGCATTCCGGCCATCGAAGGAATCGACACGCGAGCCTTGGTCCGCATGCTCCGCACCGAGGGGGCGCTTCGTGGAGTCATCAGCTCCGACGCCTCTCGCTCCGACGCCGATCTGGTGGCGATGGCCCGTTCGAGTCCTTCCATGGCAGGTCGAAATCTCGCCAGTGAAGTGAGCCCGACCGACCGCTGCGGCTCATGGAGTGAAGATCTGGGTATCTGGGCGCCGGAACCGATGGACGAGCTGACGCCATCGAGCGGAGCCAAGGGCGACTGCTTTCGCGTCGTCGCTCTCGATTGCGGAGCGAAGCGGAATATCTACCGCAACCTCGTCGACCGCGGCTGCCAAATCGTCGTTCTTCCCTTCGATGCTTCGCCGCAGGAGATCTTCGCCCACGATCCGCATGGACTCTTCATTTCCAACGGCCCCGGGGATCCGGCGGTCGTCGAAACCACCATCGCGACCCTTCGCGAAGTAGCTGGGAAAGTGCCCACCTTTGGCATTTGCCTGGGTCACCAACTGCTCGCACTGGCGCTCGGGGCCAAGACTTGGAAACTCAAGTTCGGCCATCGCGGGGCGAACCAGCCTGTGCGTAACTTGCTGACTGGGCGCGTCGAAATCACCAGCCAAAACCACGGTTTTTGCGTAGACGAGGCGTCGCTCGCCGCGGCCGGTGGCGAAGCGACGCACCTTCACCTGAACGACGGCACGGTCGCCGGTTTCCGACACCGAGAGAAGCCGATATTCAGTGTGCAATACCACCCCGAAGCGAGCCCTGGCCCGCACGATTCGGCGTACCTGTTCGACGCATTCGTAGCCATGATGGGCAGTCGTAAGCCATTGTCTGTCAATGAATTGAAGGCAATCCAGGTGGGTCGATCAGGGCGGCAGGGCCATGAGCGTGGTCGCGCCACCCTGGGCGATGAAGTAACCAGCGCGCGATGACCGGTTCCTGATGCCCAGCGCGTCGAACCGACCATGTGAGCCTCGCGCCGATGGGTCCCCCTCCGTCGGGGTCGCGCGATGAAAGCACCACTCGCAGGTCATGTGCTGCGCCGTCGAGACAGAAGGCGGGGCGATTGCCTGAGTCAAGCGGCACCGAGTGATCTCCAGGTTGCTCCACCGCGCTTCGCAGTGCTCACGCGGGAGCGCCCGCAACGCATCACAATCACGCGTTTCCCCGTGCAATGTGCGATGTCGGGAAGGCCTTTGAGTCGGGCTCACGCGCGGTCGGCATGAGTCCATCGAACTTCTTGTGCCAAAAGACGTTGCTCGCAAGAAGTCACGGCATGCAGGCTTGCGAATGCCCCAGCATCGAAGTAGTCTGCCCGCCCGTGTTGGAGGCAGCGTTTGAGGCGGTCGCCACTGTGCGCGAATCTCCTCAACAGCTGCAACCCCACGGAATCACTGGAACTGCGCAGGCGAGTTCCACGGATGTCAGCCCCGCGTCTGGGGATATTGGGATTCCGCATGCCGTGTGTTGCACGACATGTTCAGATCCTGCCCCCTTGCAAGGCTGAAGGACAGGTCGATTGGCGGGGCCGCGATTCGCACGGCCCATCCGGTTGGCCTTCCAAGCAGATGTCCGCGGCAACGACTGCGTCCCCACACACATGACGTACCCCACGATTTCGTGAGGTACCGTCCTCCACGCGAAAGCCAATCGGAGTCCCGCATGAATCGGTCGTTCGAGTCCCCTGCGAGTTGCACTCTTCCGGTCCGCCGTTCGAACGCTCTTTCGGTGTTCGTGATGGCCACCACGATCGGCGGTTTGCCGGTTGCCTCGCTCACTCAATTCGTCGCAGGACTCGAGGGGTTCGGTGATCTCGTTGCGGAGCTGGACGCCAGCGTGGGTCCCCGCTCGGCCTCCGCTGCTGCCCGCTCGCAGGATGCCGATCGTGATGCGGCCCGTGAAGCGATGAACAGCAGCCAGTGGCAACGGGCGATCGACCTCTGGACGGCGATCTTGAACGCCAATCCCGGTGACGCGGAAGCGATGACCGCCATCGCTCAGGCCCGCACCGCCCTCGACACGCCCAGCACCAACGCAAGCGTGACCGAGGACATTTCCATTCGCCGCGAGCGAGCGGTGAAAAAGTTTGCGGCTGCAAAGCAGCGGGCTCAGGACTACCTGACCCAAGAGAACTTCCGGCTGGCTGAGCGCGAGCTCCTGACCGCTGGCGTTCAGCTCGACAACGACAAGGGCATCCTTCCGGCCGGCGAATACGCCACGATGAAGGCCGAGCTCGTCACGATGACCGAAGAGGTCTCGCAGAAGCGCACGCTGAGCGACCTCAACAAGACCGCCAAGGCCCGCGATGACGCCAAGAAGGCCGCCGAGGATGCAAAGGCCGCGGAGGCCCGGAACCGCGAAAACTCCATCAACGAGAGCCTCAAGCGCGTCCGGCAGCTTCAGATGGAGCTCAAGTACACCGAGGCCATCCAGGTTCTCGACGAGATCCTCTTCATTGATCCGCACAACCCTGCCGCTCTCGCGCTCAAGGACGTCATCACGTCCAGCCAGATGTACCGCAAGTACAGCGATGTCGAGAAGCGCCGCTGGGAGGCCTACGCCGCCGAGTCGCACAAGGCCCTCGAGGGCATGGTCCCGCCGCGTCCGAACGTTAGCGGCTCCGGCCCGCGGTCGGTCACCGGTCTCCTTGAGTATCCGGAAGACTGGCCCCAGCTCTCGATCCAGCGCGGCGCAGCCGCCGGCTACCGCGAGAGCGAGCGCGACCAGCAGACCCGGTTCGACCTTCAGAAGGTCGTCAGCGTCAACTTCTCGAACAACCAGTTCGATCAGGTGATCAACTACATGAAGTCGGTCACTGGACTCGACTTCTACGCCGATTGGAAGGCGCTCGAGGAACTCGACGTTTCGGCCGAGGACACGATCTCCCTCGACCTGAAGGACGTTCCGGCTGAAGTTGCCCTCAACCGCATTCTGGAGCAGCTTGGTTCCGATGAGGAATCGCGCCCGCTCGTGGCGATTGAGGACGGCGTCGTCGTCGTTTCTTCCGATGCGGCCCTCCGCAAGAAGACCATCACGGTCGTGTACGACATTCGGGACCTCCTGTTCGACGTCCCGATGTTTGACAACGCCCCTGAGTTCAACCTCAGCCAGTCGATCCAGCAGGCCAACCAGGGTGGTCAGGGTGGCGGCGGCCAAGGCGGCGGCGGTGGCGGCGGCGGATTCGGTGGCGGCGGTGGTGGTGGCGGCTTCGGCGGCGGTGGTGGTGGCGGCAACGGCGGCGGTGGCGGTGGCGGCGGCGGGAACATCTTCGGCGACGAAGGTGAGGATCCCGAGCGGCGCGACCGTCAGGAGATGATCGACCAGATCGTCACCATCATCCAGGAGCAGGTTGACCCGAACGGCTGGCTCGAAGGTGACGGCGGTGCCGCGCTTCAGGAGCTCAACGGCAATCTCATCATCACGAACACGCCCCGCAATCACGCCGAGATCGAGGGACTGCTCACCCAGCTCCGCACGATTCGAGCGCTGCAGATCAACATCGAGAGCAGACTCATCAACGTCTCCCTCGAGTGGTTTGAGCAGATCGGCATCGACCTCGATCTGTATTTCAACACCAACAACAACATGTACAGCGCTGCGAAGGCGGTTGATCCGAACTTCCAGCTCAGTGACTTCTTCTACAACAACCAGCCCTCGGGCAGCGCGTTCAACAACGGCGACCTCAAGAAGCCGCTGGTGTTCGACTCCTTCCCGACCGGCGATGACGGCGGCTTCAACAACCCCTTCGCGAACACGGTCGCGACTGGCGCCCAGTTCGGTCAGGTGGACCCGAACGATCCGACCGCGATCCAGTACGTCACCGCTCCGGTTGGCGTTCCGATCGCTCGTCAGAGCGGCTGGGCCCCGATCGGCGTCTCGCAGTCGTCGCTTGATCTCACCGACGCCCTCGCGACCGCGGCCGTCGGCCCGGTTGGCGCCGCCGCCCTCGGCACGCCGGCCCTCAACATCGGCATCAGCTACCTCGATGACATCCAGGTCGACCTGATCATCAAGGCAACCCAGGCCGACCAGCGCAACGTCGTCCTGACCGCTCCGCGCGTCACCCTCTTCAACGGGCAGCGTTCATGGGTGTCGGTGGCCAAGGCCGTCAGCTTCATCTCTGGCCTGACGCCGATCACTGGCGACTCCTCCGGCGCCTTCCAGCCGACCGTCGGCGTGGTGTACGAGGGCTTCGTGCTTGACGTCGAAGCGGTCATCTCGGCCGATCGCCGTTACGTGACGATGACCGTCCAATTCGGCCTGAACGAGAACGTGAAGTTCCGCGACGTCACCTTCAGCGGTGCCGCCGGTGCAGGTGACCTTGTCGGCCGTGGCTCAAGCACCTTCGAGGCGACCTTCCAGCTCCCCGAACTCGAAGGTACTGAAATCGCCACCACCGTCTCGGTGCCGGACAAGGGAACGATCCTCCTCGGCGGACAGCGCAAGCTCCGCGAATTCGAGGTCGAGACCGGCGTGCCGGTGCTCTCGAAGATTCCGATCGTCAACCGGTTCTTCACCAACCGCGTGACGAGCAAGGTCGAGCTCACAACGCTCCTCCTTATCCGACCGGAAGTCATCATCCAGCAGGAAGACGAAGACACGCTCTATCCGGGCCTTCGTGACCAGCTTGGCGGCGGCGTGATCACCCAATAATTGGCTGGGCCTGATTGGCGATCGGCCCACCGAGTCGCCAGATCGCTCGGCAAGAACCAAGGCGGACGGCCCCCACGGGCCGTCCGCTTTCATGCGCAGGTTCGACGCGGGTCGACCTGCTACAGTCCGCGTATGTCCGGTGTGTCGGGCCGCGTATGGCCTTAGGCGAACCGGTGCGCTCGACCGCACGCGCGGTCAGGCGACGAGCAGCCCCGTCAATTCGGGACCAACGGCGTGCAGGTCGTTTCGCGATCCGCTTCAGCCCCTTTTGGAGTGTGACGGCATGGGATCTGTCGCATCTCGACTCAATGTGCGCGTCCAGAACGGCGTCACGCGCGTCGAGTTCGTGGACCGCAACATTCTCGACGAGACGAACATCCAGCAGATTGGCGAGGAGCTGGCCAGGCTCATCGACGGTCAGGTGAACCCGAAGCTCCTCATCAGCTTCAAGGGCGTCGAGCACCTTTCGTCCGCTGCCCTTGGAACGCTGATCACGGTCAACAACCGGGTTCGCTCGAAGGAAGGGCAGCTTCGGCTCTCGGACATTGACACCCAGATCTACGAGGTCTTTGTCATCACCAAGCTCAACAAGATCTTCAAGATCCACGAGACAGCCGACAAGGCGCTCGCGAGCTTCGCCTGATTCCACTTCCTCACGTCCTCCACGATCAAAACCGATCAACACCGATCAACACGATCATGGCCGCCGCCCGCTATTCGCCGATTCACCCATGAGTGCCGCCGGGAGCAATCCCTCGGGTGGCAGTTCCTCCGCTTCCGGGGGGAATGCTTTCACCTTTGAGTGTCTCCTTCGGGACCAGGGTAACGACGTTGATCATGTCCAGGCGGTCGTTGCCGAGGCGCTTGAAAAGCACGGCTACAACGACAAGTCGCGATGGGCCATCCGTCTCGCCCTTGAAGAGGCGATCGTGAATGGCTTTCGGCACGGCAACAAGAGCGACCCTTCGAAGGCCGTGCATTTCGGCTGTCGCATCGGAGATGCTGAGTCGCTCTTTGACGTGCGCGACGAAGGCCCTGGCTTCGATCCCGATACCGTTCCCGATCCGACCGAGGACGAGAATATCGAGATCCCTTCAGGGCGCGGGATCATGCTGATCAAGGCCTACATGACTGACGTCTTCTACTTCAAGCCGGGCAACCACCTGCGGATGATCTACCGCAAGTCCTGATCGAGCCGTTGTTCCGGGCCTTCGCGAAGCCGCATGAGTTCCAGAATCTGGTTCGGTGAGAGCACCTCGGGCCGGAGGTCCGAGGTGATGCCAGCGGGCCAAAGACCATTGTCTGTTCGTCCGTGGAGGTCGCGGAGAATCGATCCAAGCTGCTTTCGCCGCTTGGAGAAGAGCTCATGCGTGAATCGCTCGAAGCGATCGAGTTCGTCCGCTGTCGCGAATGGCGTCGGCTTGGGAACCAAGGCGATCATCGCACTGATCACATCCGGCGCAGGCCAGAAGCTGCCTGGCTTGACCACTGCGATTTCGCGAATGTCGGAGGTGAGTTGGAGGAGGGCCGTCAGCGGACCGTAGTCGCGGGTATTGGTTGCTGCCCGGACCCGATCCGCCACCTCTTTCTGCACGGTGACGAATTGGCCTCGGCATTCAGGGTGGCGCCCGGCAAGGATCGCCATCAGCGGGCTCGCCGCGTTGTACGGGAGGTTGGCCACCAGGACGAACGGGCGGCCGTGCAGGGCTGCCAGGACCTCAGGGCTCAATGCCCGCTTGCCGTCAAGGCAATCGCCTGCGACAAGCGTGACCCGTTCACCTAGTCGTCCCTGCACGATGGCCCGCATGTCCGGGTCGATCTCGCAGGCGATCACGTTTGCGCCAGCCTCGACCAGCGTCTCGGTCAGCGTGCCCGTGCCTGGGCCGACCTCAAGCACCAACTCGCCAGGAGTGACCGCGGCCGCATCAACCAGCTTTCGAAGCTGGTTGTGGTCGTGCAGGAAGTTCTGGCCGAAGCGGTGCTTTGGCCGAATGCCGTGCGCCGCCAGTAGTGCCTTGATCTCGCTGAGTGTCTGCACGGAGCCCTTACCAACTGTACTTCACGGTGAACCCGATCGTCGTCGAGCCCTCCGGGGGCACAGTCACGTCGAAGGCGATCGAGCGGGCATCGAGCTTCCGGAACTCATGGGTCTTCTCGGTCACCGCCCAATTCGTCCAGCGATACATGTACTCGCGGACCTCCACCGCCTGGGGGGCAGGCTTGGCGTTCTTAAGGGTGATGGTGAAGCTCTCGACAACTTCGCGGCCGCGGTTGTTGGCGCGGAACGCCGTTTGGACCCGCTCGCCGGTTACGTCAAAGGCATCGCCGAGCTTGAGCGATACGGCTTGGTTCTTGGGCGTGTGATCGATCAGATCCTCGCCAACGAACTCAAGCGTGCCATCGGAGGCGGACTTGTAGACGCGCACCCTTCCCTTCGGGAGGGGCTTGCCGAGACCACTGGCCTCGTCGTTGGTCAGCTCAAGGAAAACTCCGACCTTCCGGTTCGAGTTCCCGTTGTTGAGTTCGTCGGTCCACGCCGTCGACGATTGGTGTCCCCAGTACTGCGGCGCACCCACATAGACGAGCCGCTTCTTCACCTTGACGTCTGACACAGGGAGGAACAGGGCGAGCTGTTGGCTGGAGTTTCGCAGCACGTTGGCAGGTCGTGTGAGTGTGTAGAGGTGGTACTCGAGAAGCTGCTCCTCCTCGAAACTGGCCTCGGCAGGGGCCGCAGCAACGCCGGCTCCCCTCCTCATCATTCGATCCGGCCTAGGCGACACGATCTTCTGTACGTCGCCGGCCACGAGCCTTAGCTGCGCGTTCTGGTACGACGCCCCGCTGACGTTCAGGAGGGTGACCCACGGGGTGATCGCGGCCTTGGTGTCGGTTTGGTCGAGGACCAGGTTGTAGTCCGCACGCCAAGTCATGCCGGCGGTCTGATACGTCGTTCGGATGGTGTGCTCGCCCTCGGTCTCGGCGTTCACCTGCCACACCAGCGTCGGCCGCGTCAGCAGGCCACCGGGAAGCTCGCCAAGCAGCTCCACTCGCGTGCCGGCTTCCGGAACGACCGTGATGCCGTTCGCCGCGTTGAGGACGAATTGTCCTTGATTGGCAGAGAGGAGGATGCCGCTGACGGTCTGGTCGGGCCGTTCGTGGGAAACAAGGCGAACTTCACGTCCCAGATAGCGCTCGTAGAGCTTCGATGGGCTTACCAAGTCGAACTCGAAGTTCTGGCCAAGAACGGAGGTCTTCGGATCCGTGAGGTCCGCAAAGCCCACGGTGGTCGGGTCGATGAACGCAGCGACATCATCAAAGGAAAGGGCGTTGGTGCCCTTTTTCAGCTTCACGGTGCGTGTCTCTCGCACCACACCGAAGCCGGGGACCTGCCAGGCGAAAGTGGGGTCACGGCCTTCCCGCTGTTGAGCGACGAACTGTTGTGGATCGAAGCCGCGCGGATCCGCCGAGGAGTAGACGGTGATCGAGACGCCGGCAGGAGGTGGGGGCGGCTCGGCTGTGACCAAGGCGAGGCAGAATGCGATAGAGAACATGGTCATCTCAACACTCCTGCTTACTCGATGGAGGAAGTCGCCCGGTGACGATGCGGGCTTTGCCTGCGCGTCGTTTCAGACTGTCAATAGCACATGCGATCGGCGCCCTCAACCGATCGGTTCACCTTGAGGATAGCAGTTGCCTTGTGATGTCTGCCCAAGGTCTCGACTTCTAGCTGACCAAACTTCGCGTCGTGGTGCTGATCCGCTCAGATCGGATTGGCGCGAAGTTCCTTCGCTTGGGGCAACTCCGTCGGGCTGGCCAGGCCAAAGACGCGCAAGAACTCGCGGGTCGTCCCGTAGAGCATCGGGCGTCCGACCTCTTCTGCGCGACCGACAATACGGACAAGCCGCCGATCCATCAGGCTCTTGAGTACTTCGCCACAGGCGACTCCGCGAATCGACTCAAGGTCGGCCCTGAGAATGGGCTGACGATAGGCGATGATTGCCAGCGTCTCGAGCGCCGCTTGGCTGAGGCGACTTTGCTGACGTTCGCCTTTCAGGCGTGCCAGCAGTGGCCCAAAGGTCGGGAGTGTCAGAACTTGGTAACCGCTTGCCAACGCCTCGATTCGAAACGCCCTTCCGGTCTCCTCGTAGTTTGCGTTCAGATGGCTGATGGCCTCGGTGAGGCGACCAATGGCATGCTTGCGGGCCCGCGCGGTTGCAGGGTCATCGTTCTCCGCGGGCGGGTCCAACTCCATGTCAGGCTCGGGGGGCATGTCACCGCGAGACGATTGAGGTTTGGACTTCTTCCGACGCCCTGAGGCGTTCTTCGGAGTTGGCATGAGGCCGAGCAGATCGATCAGCCGCGCTTCGGTGAGCGGGCGATCCGACGCGAGGAGAAGAACTTCCAGCCGCTGTTCCAGCGGAAACCCCGCACAGGCTACCCCCTCGTCCGAAGCTTCATGCTGAAAGGCATCGGCGTGGATGACAACTTCCTCGGTACTGGAGACCATGGCAAAAGGCTACCACACCCATGGGTTCGGCCCATCGCTGTCGACAGGCAGTCAAGGCGTAACCTGAGCGTCTCCCTCCCCATTTTCGGGTTGGGGCATGTCGTTGCCGGGCGGACCCCTTCCAACAGCGCCAAAGTCAGCCGCGGGCGAGTGCGACCTTCGTTGCCGCCACGCGTTGAGCCCGCTCCACCTGAGCTCGGGCCTCCGCGGAAGTCATCCCCATCTCAACCGCCTTCGCCTTCGCGTCTGCATACTCGCGCTCGGCCTGGGCACGATTGAGATTCGCGGCATCCTCGGCGTAGTCGGTCACGAGAGTGAGCTCGTTTCCCCGCATCTGGGCAAAGCCGCTGTCGACCAAGAATGTCTTCGCGGTGCCATCGGACAGTTCCACCCTGGCAACACCGACGCCGAGCGACGCAAGGAAGGGGCTAGCTCCTGCCATGACACCCCGCTGACCGTCCCACGCCTCAAACGAAACGTAGTTCGCATCGGCGCTGAGAAGCGAGAGGCTCGGAGTGACGATGGAGCAGCGAAAGGTAGCGGGCACAGCAGGTTCCTCGTGACTGACAACGCGGGGGGAAGGATGATAGCGGAAGCGCCCGACTCGCTGGGGACGAACAGAGAGGCACGGCCGAATGTCTCCCGTCAGGAACTACCTAGTTCCTGCTCTGTAGACAGGGGGGTCGCATTCCGAGAAACAAAGAAGCCACGACCGAGTGACCGGTCGTGGCTGTGAGGATCAGGAAGGGTTGTCCGGGCGATCCGATGGGGAATCACGGGCCGAGGCATCCTGCGGACCCTTGGGCAAGAGCGCCAAAGGTCTGAAGCGGGGCCTGGGCAGGGTGAGCCCGGACGGAGAACCGTTATCAAGCCCGACGACGGCGACCGCAGGCAGCGAGGCCAGCGAGACCGAGGAGGGCAGCCGCGCCTGGGGCCGGAACCTGGGCAACGAACACGCTCGTGAACGAAGCCGAGGAGTTCGCACCGAGGAGGAACGAGAAGGTGATCCGCAGATCGCTTCCGAGATCCGGGCCAGGGAGGCTCGGAATCGGGCTGCCGAAGGAGTCGGCGCCGAGCGAGGAGCTACCGGCTTCGGTGCGGGTCACGTCAAACGGGTTGTTGAACAGGGTGCTGATCGTCGAGCCCCCAGTCGCACCGGTCCAAAGCGGGATCTGCAGGCTCGAAATGAAGCCCGCAGCGGTCGTGGTGAGACCACCACTCACCGAGCCGCCGTAAACCGTGCTGCCCAAGAGGGCAACCGGAAGCGACACGGTGAGATCGAACTGGATGGCGTGATCAGAGAGATTCTGGATCACGTAGTTGCCGGCGGTAAACGCCTTGTTGCCACCCTGGTTGTTCGACGCGTTGAAGTTCCAACCCAGCGTCCAAGCACCAGAGCCGTCGACGACGGAGCCTTGGTAGTTAAAGACGTCGGGGGTGGCAGTCGAACTGCCGATGAGATCCTGCGACTGATTGTTGCCATCAGCGGTGATGCCAAGCGTCACCGTGGGGCCGTCAGCCGTTGCGGTCATGGTCGCGCCAGCGGCAAGAGCGCACGCCGCAGTAGCGATGAATCCGCGAAGACGATTACGGAGCATGTGAGTTCCCTCCCTCAATCCTTCTGAACGCCGATCAGCGAACACTGACCGGCGCTTGATTTCGGACCGACCCTTTTCCCGAGAGCCGAACCGCTGATCTTGTCACGTGCGGACCGCTCACCAAGAGCGAATGCCGCGAGTCGTGTGGAAGAGGCTGAAAGACCATACAGATCTTTCAACCCCTCCGATTCCGTGAGCCATCCTCGTCGTTTGCGGTTAGGCCGAACGACGACGACGACGACCGGCGAGCAGGCCGAAGCCAGCCACCGCGAGCGCACCCGGAGCCGGCACCACGACGAACAGGCTCGTGAAGGACGCCGAGTCACCCGCAGTGAGGGTGAACTGGAGTCGAATCGCGATGTTCGTCGTCACAGCGCCGTACGGCTGCGACGGGATCGGGCCACCAAAGGTGTCCGGTCCGATCGTCTGGCTAAGGAACGCGCCTGCGGACGCCGACGAGCCGACGAGGAGTGACCCCGCCAGATCTCCCGTCGAGAAGTCCGGAGCAACATCGGTGAACGCGCGATAGATCGCGTCGTTGGCACCAATCGCCGAGACCGTTGCACCATCACCGTTGAGGTCGGTCACCGTTCCGGTGATCGAGCCGCCGATGAGGCTGCTAGCCAACGCAACATTGATCGGCAGCGAGACGTCCAAGAAGAACGTCTGCGTCGAGTTGCTCGTGTTGGTGACGACCAGGTTGCCAACAATGAACGGGTCTGGATTCACCAGAAGGCCCCAGCTCAAGTTGAAACCAGTGTCGTCGAACGGGCTGGTAACGGTACCGTTGTAGCCGAACGTGCTATTGCCGTTCGACCACGCGTTCCCCGTTGTTGCCGCGTTGTATTCGTAGGTTTGACCTGCGACGCCGATACGCATCATCAGGTCAGGAATAACGGATGTATCGGCGTGAGCCGACCCTGAAGCAAGCGCGATGAACGCGCAGCCACATCCTGACAGTACAGAAAGTCTCTTTGCGGCAACCATTTAGACCCCTTCCTCCGATGAGGTCCGCCCACGCTCCCTCCCAAGGAGCGCGAACGAATTCCGGCGGTGCCGAAGCGCCGCCCTTTTCCCACCGTGAACGTACCACAGCCTCCGCACCCCAGCAAGTGAAACTCTCGCCTTTAGACGATCTGCCTTGGAGTGTCCGATCGGTCAGCCTGTGCAGGCAGGCCCGAGAACGTGTCGATCGGGTCGTTTTGGCCGTTGGCGCTCTCGGGCGTTCCGTTCTCGGACGTATCCCATGCCGCGTTCGCGGTAGTTCGAGGGGCGGAACTGACGTGATCGAATTCTGGACGCACCCAAGATTCGATTGCATCCCGCATCATGCTCAACGACTCGCCAAGCCGAATCGCCTCCTTAAGAGGTCGCATGTGGCCAAGCGTCTTCCCGTACCAGGCGATCCGCTTCCGCATCGAGAGAATGGCAATGCGCTCAGTCTGATAACGAATCGACAGATCGAGATGTCGAAGGATCATCCGGAGCTTGGCGTTCACGCTTGGCTCGGGCGGAAGTTCTCCGGTTCTGAGCAGGCGAGTGGCGTGCTCGAAGATCCACGGCGTCCGGAGGGCGGCGCGGCCGATCATCACGCCGCTACAGCCTGACTGCTCTAAGAGGTTCGGAACCTGCTCTGGGCGGGTCACATCGCCATTTCCAATGACTGGGATCGATCGAACCGCTGCGGCAACGTCGCTGATGGCATCCCAATCAGCCTTCCCGGAGAAGAGCTGGACGGTGTACCTGCCGTGCACGGTCACGGCGGCGATCCCCACGTCCTCGAGAGCTCGAGCAAGAGTCGGAGCCACCTTGTGTTCCGGATCCCAGCCCAGCCGCATCTTGGCGGTCACCGGCACTCGCCCGAAGCTATGCCGCTCGACGGCTCGAACGATCCGGGAGGCGAGAGCCACGGTGGAACTGACATCACATAAGAGGAGCGACCCACCGTTCTTCTTCGCCACTTTGTCGACGGGGCAGCCCATGTTGATGTCAATGAGCCGGGCTCCGTGGTCGATCGCCCAGATGGCAGCTTCGGGGAGCGGATCTGAAGCGTTCCCATACAACTGCATGCCGCAGGGCTGATCGAGGCCATTCGTGGCGGCCAAATCGAACGTCTTCTGCGAGCTCTTCAGGATCGCCCGGGAGTTCAGAAGGTCGGTGCTTGCCAGACCGACGCCACCCATCTCGCGGCAGAGGATTCGGAAGGGCAAGTCACAATGCCCTGCGATCGGCGCGAGGAGAAGCGGGGTTTCCAGGGTGAGTGAACCGATTCGCAGGGACACGCCGCGATTCTACGGGTTCGGACTCGTTGCCCAATCGCCCTTCTCAACTGACCAGTCGTTTCCGAAGAAGCCAGCGGCGCGGAAACCTGCAGCTCCGGAGAGAAGCGTGCTCGCATGAAGGACGCACAGGTCTGGATAGCCGACGCCGCTGACGAAATAGGGAACGCGCATCGTGAGGAGAGTGCCGGTTCGACCGGTTCCGGCCACCGCGGCCACGTAGGCGACATCGCTATCGCGGCGCGGATAGGCGAAAAGGCAGGCGAGGTCGTCGCCCGCGAGTTCGCGATCACCTACCTTGACCGAACCGTTGCGGACCAGAATTGGGGCGCCGCCAAGAAGGCCGTTCCACGCCCCGTTTGTCTCCGCGTTGCCGATCAGAAGAACGCTGCGATCGGCGTAGCGGCTTGGTTCGAAGTCGATGTCCGCAATCACGTCGAGCGATCCGTTGCCGCGATACCAGAACGTCTCGGCGTCGAAGCGAGCTTTCGCCCGCAGTGCGGCATCGTCGGCTTCATCTCCCGCCGTGCCATAGACGATGACGAGGTCCCGACCAATCGCATCCTTGAACGCCCCCGATCGCTCGGCCCGTTTCGATGCGGGAGCGGGAGCCTCGCCGACCTTCCAGGCGTCGCCTTCACGAACCAGCCAAAGGACGCCATCGGCACCCAGCGTGGTCTCCACGGTGGTGTTGTCGAGCGTGACGGCAAGCGGGCCTGCCTCGATCGGAGGCGAAAGGCGCAGGCGAGCCACATTGCCAGTCGTTCCGCTGATCGATCGCTTCAGGCGATCGAGCGCCACCTGAACCGAACTCGTGGCCCATGCCGTGATTTGCTGATCAACGGCCAGCCAATGACACGTACTCGAGACGCTTGGGGCGGCCGTCGAGAACGAGATCGAATCGACGGCCTTCGCTTCCGGAAGCGTTCGCTCGGCAAGGAACGCCATCAGCGGCGGCCAGTCAACGCATTCGCTTCCCCACCAGTGGTTGGCCCCGCGCTTCTCGAAGTAGACGAAATCGCTGTGGAAAGCGGTCTCGCCGCTCGCCAGCTCGGAACGCATCCGGCGTGCCTGGGCGACCGGGACGTTGTCGTCGATGTCACCATGCAGGATGTAGATGCCGAAGTGCGCGAGGTTGGATTTCAGGGCGAGCGTGTCGCTGGCGCTGGAAGCCCGGGCGAACATCCACTCGGCTCCCTCGGTGGCGAGTGTCACGCCGCCGTAGCTGGAGAAGGAGATCCATCCCGCGCTCGGCGCGATGGCCGCAAATCGATCAGGGAAATGCGAGCCAAGCTGCCAGGTGCCGTGACCGCCCATCGAGTGTCCGGTCAGCCACTGTCGGCGCGGGTCGGTGTTGAAGCGACGCTGGGCATCGGCAAGGGCCTCAAGGGCGTCGAGCCGGCCCCAGTCCTCCCAGTCGAACCCGAAGGGCCGGCGGTTGGTGGGGCAGATGATGTGGGCCCAACTCTTGGGGCTGTACGACGCGGCCTGTGATGTCGCCTCGACGCTTGCCCCGTGCAGCGAGAGGATCAGGCCCACCTGCCCCTCGCCGCTCGCCGGAACGCAGGAGTAATACTGGACGCTGCCGTCGATTCCGCTTCGAAACGTGATCTTCCGTCGATCGTGCGGCCCGACGGCGACGGCCTCCACGGACCGCTGGGCGACCACCTGGCCGTCGACCTTGAGCGTGACATCTAACGCGATCGGTCCGGGAGCGTTCGGTCGGCATTTCACCTGAGCGGCGACCTTGCTCGCAGTGGAACCAAGCAGCGACGGGAGCGGCGTCGATGTGACGGTGCCCTCCGGCGAACGCACCTCGAGCGTCGCGTTCAGCAATTGGGCGGCAGTTGGCACTGCGACGGCCAATCCGAGCGGAAGGTCGTTGTCTTCGCCCGCAACGAGGTCTGGAAGGGTGTCGTCGGCGGCGAGAAGGAACGGTCCGTCCGACGGGCATGGCGTCAGCCGAGCCTGAAGTCGGCCGCGGCCACAGGCGAAAAGGAAGTCGTTCCGGCCCTTTTTCAGGACCACCGGGATGCGAAGCCAGCCGTACGAGTAGGGGTCACCAATTCTCGGCTCGCCGTTGACGTAGACCATCGAGTGCCCTTGGGCCTCGAGCAAGGCGCTGCGATCCTCGTCGCTCTCGAAGGTGGCGAAGAGGTAGCCGCCATTGAGGCGCGGATCGGCGAACTCAGGAAAATCGCCTTTCGCGACGGCCTTGAGCGTGCCCCACGCCTGCACGGTTCCGTCGGGCGCGGTGATAGGTGCGCCGTCGGTTGGTGCAGCGAACGCCCCGGTAACGATCTGGTGTTCGACCGCGTCGAACCGGATCGGCGAGCGAGCGCTTCGCCCGATTTGGCTCACGGTCAGGGCATTCTCGAAGACGAAAGGAAGGGTCTCGGCGCCGAGCAGCGAGGACACCGCACACGCATACACACCGAGCACCGCAAGCGAACGGAAACGCATGCGGGGAGCTTATCCGCTTGTGGGAATTGTCATGCTGAAGGTCGCCGTTGCGACCAGGCAACGACGGCGACTCCGGCGCCGACCGCTCCGCCAACGAGGTGTGCGATCGGCACGGGATGGAACCCCGCAGCGACGTGGTCAACGAAGATCGTCGAGCCACTCGTCCATTCGACGAGGATCTTGACAGCCAGCCCCCCAAGCGACAGGAACGCGATGGTGCGGAGTGTGGGTGAGACCGTGCGGTCGGCGACGAGGGTCATGCCGAGGAATGCCGCCAGCGCTGAGTCCAGACCTGAAAGCCCCCGGTAGTGGGTGATGCTTGGTTCACCCAAGCCCACTGCAAGCGGAATGAGGATCGCCGGCCACAGAAGGACGTGCAGGAACGTTCTTCGATTCGTCCGTTCGACGACAGCCCCGAGCACCCCGAACACCGCAAGATCCCACACCAGGTGGTTCCAGCCGAAGTGGCTGAAGTGCGAGGTAAGGAGACGCCAGAGTTCGCCCTCCCGGGTCGCGCTTCGCCGAAACTCGGTGGCCTCTTCCAAACCAAGGAGTGCGATCGCCAAGACCACTCCGGTCAGAAGGAGCGAGATCCATGGCCAGGACCTCGCCCCCTCCGAGCTCGGTAAAGCGGACGCGTTCAAGCGTTCGCCCGCCCGGCTCGACGAATGGGTGAGCGAGGCGCTCACAGACCGCCGCCCGCGGCCGATGCCGTTTGGCTGTTGCGACGGCGTCGGGCGGTCGCTGCGACCACGGCACCGACCCCCAAGGCCAGGAGAGCGCTCAACGGGTCAAGGGCACCGCCACCACCGCCTCCACCCGACTTGGTTCCGGATGAGCTCGGGCCGCTCACCGTCGGCGCGGGTTGGTTGAACATCGGCTGCGCGGCATCCACGCGATGGTTGACCACCGGCTGCGCTGCACGCTGGGTTTGGGCAGTCCGTTCCCGCTCGACTCGATCGCGGTTCGACCGCGTGATTCCGTGGCGCTGGTGGGCCTCGTCGATGAGGACGATCATCGAGGTGTGATCGGTGACCAGCTGATAGTCGATCCCCAACTGGGCGATTGTCGCCTTCGACTCTTCCGGGTCCATCAGGCCGGCGAGTTCCTTCACTTCGAGTTCCTCGATCCGCTGAAGGGCCGCGAGCCGCTCGAGCTCGGGGTACTCCGTTGAGACCTCGGGGAAGGCACATCGCGTCGTGTAGGTCTTGTCTTCGCCGGTGAGGTTGGCCTTCAGCGTCAGCGTCGCCTCGCCGGCCTGGTCGTACTTGCCGAAGAAGACCACCTGTTGGCCTCGATAGACCTTGCCGAGCAACTCATCGGTGCAGTCGTGCGTCGGCACGCCGCTGATCGTGAGGCTGGCATCGTGCAGGCACTCGTGAGTGACCTTGCTCTTGGCCAGGAGGATCTGCCCAATGATGTCATCCTCATTGGAGACGCCAGCGTAGAAGCCGCCGCTTGCATCGCAGATTGTCCGCATGAGCGGCCAGTTCGCGCCGTTGCCCATCAGGAAGCCGAAGAAGCGGATGTCACAGGTGCCCAGCATCGTGTGGAACGCACGAGGTTCGACGACGCCGGTGTTCGTGACGCCGTCGGTGACCAGAATGACGCTCGTCGCCCGGTCGGCGTCAAGCCTGTTGAGGGACAGTTGGACGCCGCCGTAGAGGTTGGTTGCACCACTAGTGGCAAGGCCGCGCACCCGTTCGATCGCCGCCTTCACGTTCTCCGGTGTTGCCGCTTGGACCGGAACAATCTCGCGGGCCGCGTCGTTGAAGGTGATGACGCGGAAGCGGTCTTGGGCGTTCAGTTGGCCCAGTGCGCCGGAGACGCCGTCGGCAAGCGTGCGGATCTTCCCCTGCATGCTGCCGGAGACGTCGAGCACGAAGCACCAGTCGGCGCCGGTCGTGATCGGTTGCAGGTCAATGCCGGGAGTGACCACCGCCATGAAGGTGCCGGGCTTCGTGGCGTCAGGGCGATACGACAGCACCTCGACGCGGCCCGGGAGGTTCGTCGGAAGTCGGTAATAGAGGACGAAATCGCGGTTCAGGGAAGCGCCGGTGGCATCGAGGTGCAGCCGATGGTGGTCCTCGGCGACGCGATCGATCGTGGCGACAGTCTCGAAGCCCGGGGTTCGAAGCTCCTCGATCGGCAGCGCGGTACGCACGTCGACATCGATCGAGACTTGGCCGTCGACCTTCTCGTTGCGGCTCCAGAATCCCTGGGCCTTCTCGTCCGTGCCGCCGTCCTCGAGCGGATAGACATAGCGACCGACGCCGGTGTCGATCTCCAGCGGCTGGTAGTAGACGAAGCGCATGCGCGTCTCGGCTGATGGAAGCACGTTCGCCACCAGGAACTCGAAGGTTTGGAAGCTCTCCTTCCGGGCCATGCCCGCGTCGTTGCCCTGTGCCTTCTCCTCGGCGAAGATCCGCTCGGCCTCTGGTTTGGCGACGACCTCGCCTAACAGTTCGATCTCACCGGAGAGGATGCTCATCTCCGAGAGGCTCGCGCTCTTGGGCACGGGGAAGGCGTAGATGGCTTCCATCCTCGTCGCGTTGGGATTGAAGAAGACCTGTTCGACCTCGGTACGGGCGAAGCCGTTGTTGATGGTCACCTTGACGTTGTGGCTGCGAATCGCAATCGGCTGGTCGGGCGAGTGAACCGGCGTGAGGGTGCCTGCGGCATCTGCGGAAGCTGAGGCGCAGAGGGTGACGCCAACCGCGGCGATGCCGGCGAGCACGGTGCGGGCGAGCGACTGGCGAGAGAACGAGGAGGCGAGCATGGGTCAAGGCTCCAGATGGATGACGGGTGAAGCGCGGCGGCGACGATCGGCCGCTGGCCCGTCCAAAGCGAACCCCGCGCCAGGGTGGGGCGATGCCCGCAAGTCGCTGTGGGATGGTCCTTTCCGTTGAGGGGCGGCGTTGCGCCGCTCGCTCCCGCCCCTTTGGGCCAGGACAATTTCTGCTCGGCCATGGTCAAAATATGTACAGGCGTCGTACGCTCGCCGCCATGGCACTCTTCACCGCCCGCGATCGACGCACAGCGGAAGCGCTGGCCGAACTCACCTACTGCAATCCCTTTCGCCCTCGCCGGATCGAACTCGAGCGGATCGCGCTCGGAGCGGCGTACGTGGAATCATCGTTGCCGTGGAACCAGCAAGGTGAACTCATCGACGATCACCCGAACGTCCTGCGGCTGGTGGCGCTGGCCCGTTCCCTCGCCGCACGTGCTCGTGACGGGCTCGTTCGCGGCAACGCGGCTGCGGACGCCGACCTTGCCCTGTACGAGGACATCGTCGTCTTTCTCGCCTATCACGACTGGCGCGAGCGGTTCGACTTCGAGCCCAACGAACGCTCCCGGCGAGGGGCGCCGCGCCGCGGTGTCGCCCGCGCCGAACGGGGATTCACCGAATGTCTCGCCGAGTACCTTGCGGTCGGCCGCCACGAGTTCGAGTCGCTTCGCAACGCGGGTCATGTCCTGGCGTGCTTCTACCAGGTGAGCCGGGCGTTCCGGTCCATCTTCCGCTGCGTGATCGGCGTCTCGCGGCCGACGTCGGACTTTCGCGCCGCAATCTGGGAGTCGATCTTCACCCGCGACGTGCGCCGCTACCGCCGCTCGCTCTTCACGATGATGTCCGACATCGTGACTCTCATCACCGGTCCGTCGGGGAGCGGCAAGGAACTCGCCGCCCGTGCCATCGGCCTGGCCCGCTATGTCCCGCTCGATCGCGCGACCGGTTCGTTTGACGAGAGCGACGTCGCGGACTCCTTCTTCGCCCTCAATCTTTCCGCCCTTTCGCCAACGCTGATCGAGTCGGAACTCTTTGGCCACAAGCGAGGCACGTTCACCGGCGCCATCGCCGATCGCCAAGGCTGGTTCGAGACCTGCCCGGACCTCGGCACGGTCTTCCTCGACGAGATCGGGGAGCTCGAGCCGGCGATCCAGGTGAAACTCCTGCGAGTCCTCCAATCGCGATCCTTCCAGCGGATCGGCGAGTCGCGCGAGCGGCACTTCCGCGGAAAGCTCGTGGCCGCGACGAATCGCGACCTGGTTGCCGCCATGGCCGACGGCGGGATGCGTGAGGATTTCTACTATCGACTCTGTGCCGACATGATCGAGGCACCGTCGCTCAAGGCTCGCATCGATGACGATCCTGCCGAGCTCGACACGCTTCTCGCGTTCATTGCCGGACGGTTCCTGCCAGGCGACAGCGAGGCACTCGCCGCCGAGGTGGGGCGGTACGTGCGGGAGCATCTCGGCATGGACTATGCCTGGCCCGGCAACGTGCGCGAACTCGAGCAGGTCGTGAGCAACGTCCTGGTGCGAGGCTCCTATCGACCGGTTCGCGCGGTGCCCGCGCCGGACGAGGCGGACGAACTCGTGGGGCTCCTTCGTCGAAGCGAGATCACCGCCGAGGAACTCCTCTCACGCTACTGTGCGATGACCTATCGGCGATGCGGCAGCTTTGAGGAAACCGGTCGACTCCTCGACCTCGATCGCCGGACGGTGCGGATGAAGCTCAGCCGCCCGTCTGCGTCGTGATCGTGCCGTGCTCGATGCGATAGAGCCCCAGCATCATGCCGCCGGCCGCGAAAGGTTCGATGTGCAATTCGCCGCGAATCGTGCCAAAGCGAATGAGGTGCTGCCCCATGAGCGAGATGCGCCGGTCAAGTCGAAGGGCCAGGGAATCGAAAACCGTTGGCGGCAGGCCGATACAGCAGCCATCCCAGCGGTTCATGGTGAAGAGGAGTTCGTCGGTCTCCTCGCTCTGCATGGTCGGTGCGAAGTAGCCTGAGATCTCGATCCACGCCCCGTTAAGCGGTTCAAGCCAGGGAGGCACGGCGAGATCCCCGACAGTCGCATCCATCGACTCCATCGCGGCGCTGAGCAGTTGCCAGTTCACCCGGAAGGGGTCGTCGACGCTGCCGCGACCGAGCACATCGAACCGGTCGTTCAGCCGAATGGTTCGGGCATCGAGAACGCGCACCGCCTTCGATTGGTCGGTTGGCGCTGGTGGTGAAGGCTTTGGCGTCGGGGCTGGTGTCGGGCTGGGTGCGGGCGGCGGTGGCGACGCAGGATCCGGAAGGGGATTGGGAGCGGCCGCCTGCTTCTCCGCAACGTCCGGCGTCGACCCCGTCGATCCGATCAGCCACGCTGCCAGGCCGCCGCCGATCAGGATCGCGAGAAAGAGCCAGAACGCCCGCATCATGGTCAGCCTCGCATCGCCTGGAGGATGGCTTCCCGCACCGACGTCATCGCAACGAGCGGGCCGTGGGTCGGCGGATCGAAGTGGTCGAGGCCCTCGCCGAAGAGAAGCGGCTCGAAGCCGCGCTGCTGTTCGACCCTGCCGTGTGAGCCGCGCACGAAGCGGGAGTCGAGCGGAATCACGTCAAGCAGCGTGCGCATGCCGAGCGAGCGCTTGAAGAGCCGCCACGCGATGGCCAGCTTCGGAAAGCGAATGGCCGGGTCGATGAAGAGTTCGCACGGGTCGTAGCCGGGTTTCCGGTGGATGTCGACGGTGCGGGCGAAATCGGGTTCGTGACCGTCTCGCCAGTAGGGATAGGCGAACCAGCGATCGGCGGAGCTCACGAGAACGAGGTCGCCGCTTCGGGCGTGGTGGATGCGCTGCTCGCGCTGGCCCTCGGCATCGAGCACCTGTTCGATGCCCGGCTGGCCGGCAAGCAGGGCCCTGACCTCCTCGATGCGATTCTTGTCGCGGACATGGACATGGGCGATCTGATGGTCGCATACCGCGAAGGCCTCGCTTGCTCCGGCATCGAGGTGCTCGCCACCTAACTCCTCGCGCACCGCCAGCAGTCCGGCCCCGCGCAGGATGCGATTCGGCTCGACCGCCGAGGAGGTCGGAACGATGCCGTACTCGCTCACCACGAGAACGCGCACGCCTCGGTTGCCGAAGAAATCAAGCAGGGCGCCGAAGACACGGTCGATCTCGCGCACGTGTCGATGTATCTCGGGGTGCCCAGGTCCGAGCTTCTGCAGCGGGTAGTCCAGGTGCGGAAGGTAGACCAGCGTGAGCGTCGGCTTCGATCGCTCGTAGGTGTGCATCGCCGCCGCGGCAATCCAGTCGGTCGAACGAATGTCGGCTCCGGGTCCCCAGAAGCGGAAGAGTGGAAACCGTCCGAGCTTGGCCTGGAGTTCGTCGCGCAGCTCCGGTGGCGAGGACAGACAGTCGGGGATCTTGCGTCCGTCGGCGCGGTAGATCGGTCGCGGCGTCACCGCGATGTCGGCGCTCGAGTACATGTTGAACCACCAGAAGAGGTTCGCGCAACGGAAGTCCTTGCCCACATGTTCGCGCCGCGCGGTCTCCCAGACCTTCTCGCCCGAGACGAGGCGGTTGGACTGCTTCCAGAACTGGATTTCCTGAAGCTCCTGCTGAAACCAGCCGTTACCGACGATGCCGTGATCGCAGGGATCCAGCCCGGTCAGCATCGAGGACTGGGCGGTGCAGGTGACCGCAGGCAGCGGCGGCTTGAGCAGTCGCACGCCACCCGAAGATCGGGCGAAGTCGCGCAGCCTCGGAGCGTCGTTCCCGAGGAGCGACGGCGATAGCCCGACGATGTTGAGCACCGCGACCGGTCTCATGGTGAGAGTCTACGTCCCGGCGATGCGCCGCTGCCCGGCGCGAGTGAGGAAGAAGCAGGCAATGCAGAGGCATGCCACCGAGGGCGATCGGCACAGCAGGGCAAGATAGGCGTCGGCAATGCTGATCCCCGCGATCCACATGGTCACGGCAGGACCGATCTTGGGCGGCGTCTGTTCGACCAGCCGTGCCGCAGTGGTCGTCCACGCCAGCAGAAACCCGATGGTCGTGATGAGCAGGACGATGATCAGGATGTCCATTGCGCTCGGCGGTCGTGCCGGCGTGAACGCGGAGTGGAGGAGAACCGCGGAGAGGAGCGGGAGTCCTCCGAGAAGCCGGCCGAAGACAGCCCGTCGTCGTAGGTCGTCGGCGGTAGGCGGCTTGGGGAGGAAGTCCGTGCCGCATTCCGGGCAACGCTCTGAGGCTGTCCGGGCCGGGTAGGAACATCGCGGGCACTCCTCCTTCGGCTTGGGCGTCAACAGGTCCGCCTCGTGACGGGCGACCAGACTGAACGCGGCGACGTACAGGAGAAGGAGCGCCGCCGGCAGCATCACGACGATCGGTTGCGACGGCATGCCGAATGCCAGCGCGCCTGCGACGACGACCGCCCCGCGGCAGGCGCCCATGAGAAGCACGCTCCAGCGCGTCCGGGTGTGCAGCAGGTCATAGGCAAGAACAAGGGCGACCAGGACGCCACCCGTGATCAGCGCGGCAGCGTCCACGAGTAGGAGAAGTGAGAGGCCGGCGACGATGAGGACGCAGGCGTATCCGAATGCCGCTTCCGGCGTGACGCGTCCCGAAGGAATCGGGCGAGATGGACGCTCGGCGCGGTCGATCTCGCGATCGGCGAGGTCGTTGAGGGCCATGCCGGCGATGTAGAAGAGGCTGCACGCCGCTGCGACGACTGTGCCGTTGCCGGCCACGGCCGACAGCGAGGTGTTTCCGATCGCCAACGCGCCGACGGCGCTTCCCGCGAAAGCGTTGCTGATGACTGTCGGGACATTCGAAATGCGCGACAGTTCGAGAAAGGCACGGACCTTCTCACCCAACCTCACGAGACGACTCCGCGCAACCATCGGATCTCGTCGGCGATGCCCTCGGCCAGCGTCGCGGGGCGAAGGGACTCCGGCAGGACGCCCCAGGCGTAGGTCTCGACTTCGATGGTCGGGGCGAGATCATCGGGCAGGGCCGCGAGGCAGGCCCGGATTTCGTCGCGCGTGGTGCGCAGCGGTCCAACGCGCTCGAGGTGAATGGGAACGTGAAAATGCGTGCGGAAGGTGCCCTTCGGGGGAAGGCCGAGAGCCGGGCGAAGGTCCTCCCAGAATCGCACCTCGCCGGAACCCTCGAGCCGAACGCAGGTCTGGTGCAGGTACTTCGGCTCGTCGAATTCGCGCAGCGCCTCCAGCGATGCCCGTGAGCCATCGGCCTCGACGGCGCTCGAGACCTGGATCTTGCCGATCCGAATTCCTGCCCGGACATAGGCGTCGATGGCGATGCGCTGCGGCTCGAACATCACCGCGCTGTGGCAGACGTCATGACAGACGCCCAGATATCGCCGCAGGTCGGAGTCGCCGCTGAAACACTGGTCGAAGAGGTCCACGACGTTCTGCGCGGTGTCGAGCAGGCACCCCGGCTCCGGCTCAAGATCAACATGGATGCGCACGCCTCGCTCACGTTCGATGCGCCGCAGGTGGGCGGCCATCGCCTCGAGTTGCGAGACGGCCATGCCAACGCTCGACCCGCAACCCTCGTTAGTGAAGGTCGGTCGCCAACCTATCGGGACGGTCGAGATCGACGCCTCGCGACAGTGCTCCGGCAGCAGGTCGGCCAGGATCGTGGCCAGCCGAATCGTGTACGCGAGCCGCTCCGGGCGACCCCAGTGCGGCTCGTAGACGGCATGCTTGATGACGTGATCGTGGAAGTCGATGAAGGGGAAGCCGTTGAGCGTGATCACCTCAAGCCCCATCACCGCGAGGCGATCGCGAAACGCCCGAACGGCGTCGCGCGAACCCAGTTCGCCGGCCGAGATCGCCGAGAGCCAAAGGCCGATTCTCAGCATTCCGTCCGGCGACACCAGGCGTCGCACCTCGGTCGCGTGCAGGGCAAGCTGACGTTCCGTTTCGGCGAGGTCCGCTCCCGCGTGAACGTTGGTGCAGTAGGCGATCTGGTCAGGCCGAATCACGCCCGTGCCGCCTCGACCAGGCGACGCATGACCTCGACGCCGAGCGTCCGATTCTCGGTGCGCTCGGGATGCCATTGCACGCCGACGTAGAAGGGTCGGAGCGGGTCGCGGATTCCCTCGATGACGCCGTCGTCGCTGGTCGCGATGACCTCGAACCGGCCCGCATCGCCAAGGGCTTGGTGGTGGTAGCTGCGCACCGGTCCGTCGCCGAACGCGCTGGTGACCGGATGGATGCGATCGTCGCCGTGCCGCGAGCCGTCGGCGATCTCGTCGTGGATGTGCTGAATCAGGCGGCATCCGGCGTGCACACCCATTTCCTGCATGCCAAGGCAGATGCCCAAGGTCGCGTGGCGCGGCGCGGCATCGAGGGCTCGAAGGAGGGCAAAGTCAAACTCCTGCCGTTTGCGCTCCATGACCTCGGCCTTCGGATGCAGCGTGCCGCCGAATGGCGTCACGTCGATGTCCGGTCCGCCGGTGAGGAGGAACCCGTCCAGCGAGGCGAGGTAGCTCGGGATGAGATCGGGCTCGGGCGTCAGGATGACCCCCGCGCCGCCGGCCTCGGTGAGCATGTCGAGGTACGCCGCATTGACACGAATGCGAAGGCGGTCGCCGACGCGATCGACACTGGGGGTAAGTCCGATGATGGGTCGCTTCATGAGTTGGGTCGAGCGCGTCACGAGGTGCGGAATCGGCCGGATTGCCCGAGGAACCGCACAGGATTGTCGAAGGAGATCTTCCGGATGAGATCCTCGGTGTGTCCGCGTCCGCGAAGTTCGATTTGGCACTTCGGTACGGCCAGCGGGTCGCTCGCTCCCCAGTCGCCGGCGGAGTTGATCCAGAGCCGCTCGCCTTGGAACTCCTCGATGATGTCCGCGGCCCGCTGCGGCGTGCACTTGGTGTCGGGGTAGAGGGTCATGCCCGCCCAGAAGCCGGCGTCGAGTACGTGCCGCACGGTGTGCTCCTCGACGTGATCGATGAGCACACGCCCCGGATCGAGCGAGCCCTGGTTGCGCACCGCGTCGAGGATGAGTTTCGTCCCCTTCAGCTTGTCCTCCAGATGCGGGGTGTGGACGAGGACAAGCAGGTTGTGTTTCGCGGCGAGCTGGAGGTGCTCCTCAAGAATGATGAGCTCGTTCTTGCTGTTCTTGTTGAGGCCGATCTCGCCGATGCCCAGGACCGTCTGGCGATCGAGGAAGCTGGGGATGATGGCTAACACTTCGCGCGCGAAGGCCGGATCCTCGGCTTCTTTCGGATTGATGCAGAGCCAGGTGTGGTGACGGATGCCGTACTGGGCCGCGCGGCGCGGCTCGAACTCGGTGAGGAGCTTGAAGTAGTCGTAAAAGCCTTGGGCGCTCGAACGGTCGTAGCCGGCCCAGAACGCCGGCTCGGTGATGGCCACGCAACCGGCGAGCCGCATCCGCTCGTAGTCGTCGGTGGTGCGGCTGACCATGTGGATGTGCGGATCGATGTAGGTCATGACGCTCCGCCCTTCGCGCCCATCGGGTGGGCGCCGGTCGCGCCCTTCATCGGGGCCTTTGCGATCGGCTCCGTCGAGGGATCGCTGAAGTGTTCGAGGATGCGCCTCGCTCGATCCGGCTTGCCGTCGGTGAGGATCGCGATCGCCCGCATGAGAGCGTCGTGTCGGAAATCGAATCCGTTGCCGCCGCTGCGCGGCGAGGCGCGGTCGACGCGATCAAGGTAGGCGGCGAGGTCGATCAGCTTCGCGCGATGCTCGATGAAGTAACGATCGACGACGGCGGTCCGGTCGATGGGTGGGGCGGCCATATCGGCATGGTAGTCCGATCGGCTCGCTGAACCTCGTGCGTCGCGGTTATTGGCGCGGCGGGCCTTGGCTTGCCTTCAGCTTCACGGTGACCTCGATCTCCTTGCCCTCGCGGGTGAGCTTGATCACCACCTCATCGCCGGCCTTGTGCTCGCGCAACTTCGCCATCATGTCGCCGGGACCGGTGAGTTCCTTTCCGTTCCAGGTGACGAGAATGTCGCCCTTCACGATGCCCGCCTCGGCGGCGGAGGTGTCGGCGGAAACCGACTCAACCAGCACGCCCTCGACGTCGGTGTCGCCCATCGCCGGCATCACGCCGAGACGGACTCGTGCGTACCCGCGGTCAGGCGTGGCGGCGCCCTCGCTCGACTTGAACCGGAGGCGGTCGCTTGAGGACACCGCCGCCATGGCGATCTCGCGCACCAGGGTGACGATCTTCATCGCCCCTCCCGGGTTGACCGTCCAGCCCTTGTCGCCGGGCTTGTGATAGACGTCGTGCGTTCCGGTGAAGAAGAAGAGAACGGGCACGCCGCCGTTGTAGAAGCTCGAGTGGTCGCTCGGCCCGCGGCCGCTCGGATCGGCGTGGATCTCCATGCCACTCTTGGCGAAGAGGGGATCGATCATCTCGCCAAAATTCTCGGCGCTGTCGACGCCGCCGACCGAGAGCGTGTCAGAGCGAAGACGGCCGATCATGTCCATGTTCAGCATCACGTTGATGCGATCGGCGGCGATGGTCGGATTTTTCACCCAGTGCCGCGATCCGTCGAGGCCGCTTTCTTCTGCGCTGAACGCCAGGAACAGGATGCTGCGCAGGTTCGCATCAGAAGGGGCCTCGTCGTAGATCTTCTTGAGTTGCCGCGAGATGACCAACATGCCCGCCGTTCCACTGGCGTTGTCGTCGGCGCCGGGGTGGAGCTTGCCGCGGTTGGTCGGATCGGCGCCGAAGAGCCCGTAGCCGACATGGTCAAAGTGGCCGCCGATGACGATCCACTCGTCCTTCAGCGATCCCTTGCCCGCGATCGTGCCGCCGACGTTGGCCGTCGGCACCTTCGACTCGCCAACGTCGGTTTCGACGGTGACGTGCACATCGGGCTTCATCGCGAAGTCCTTGAGGTCACCCGCGTCGCACTCGGTCCGCAGGGCGACGAGATCGCGGCCCTTGGGATCGGCCTTCTTCACCAGGGCGTCCGCCTCCTCGGTGGTGATCTGGACGAACGGGATCGTCAGATCGCTGCCCCAACGGCTGGAGCGGAGGTTCTCCAGCCCGGTCTTCCCCTCCTTCGCGCCAGGCGGATTGACGAGGATGATCGCCGACGCGCCGCGCTTCTGCAGTTCGGTGAGCTTGCCCGCGAGATTGGACCACTGCGAGAAGCGATTCCCCGCCCAACGGCTCTTGCCTTCGGCGTCGAGCGGTTCGTAGCGGAGGAAGATCGCCACGCGGCCGCGAATGTCATCATCACCGTCGAAACTCGTGTAGCCGTTCTCGCCCGCGCTGATCGCGTAGCCCGCGAAGGCGAGGCTTCCGCTCACGGCACCGGAACCGGAAACGCTCATCACCGCGAAGCCGTTGTCACGCTCGAGCGCCTTGCCGGCGACAGCGACCTTCGCCGATCGGACCTGTCGCTCGCGGCCGGTGAGATCGAACGGCTGTCGATAGCTCGGGTCGGTTCCGGCGCTCGGACCACCGAAGGCCGGGGCGAGCCCGTTCTGCTTCATCCACCATTCGACGTATTCGATCGCACGCTCGTGACCGGGGCTGCCGGGAGCGCGGCCCTCGAACCATGGGTTCGAGAGGGTCTGCACATGCTGATACCACTCGGTGGCATCCGGCCCGAGATCCTCGAAGAGCTTGCGGATGTTCGCCGTCGAGGCGTCGACCGTGATCGCGTCTTCCTTCGGCTGGAAGCGATACGGATTGACCGCCTCTCGGATGATTGTTCCGCGCTGCGGCCCGGACTGTTCCTTCGTCGCCTCGGCCGGCTTCGCGTCCTGCGCGTGCAATGCGCTCGGGATCAGAGCGAGTGACCCGCAGGCGAGAAGCAATGTCGATGCGATGCCAAGGCGAGCGAAGCGGATGGTGTCGTTGAGCATGCGGAAGTCCTGGCGGCCCGTCGGGACGGACCGAAGTCGGAAGTCCCGAACTCGGTCGGGAGCCCACCGTGCGACTCGGTCGGACGGCGAGGGCGAGTGATGTTCGGGATTTGACCCGAAGTGCGGCCCCGAACGCTACCCCCCCGAACGCTATCCCAACTCAGCTTTGCTGAACCAATTGGGCGGAGTTGGGCCAATTCGCCTACCCGATGGGATCCCCATGGTTGCGGCGCTTGCGATTGTGCGGCGGGCGGCACGTCGAGCACGGGTTTCGTGCAAGGGTTCCTTCTATACTCACCGTTTCACGCAAGCCCGTCTCCACTTGCAGGGTGATGAATCGGCGGTGGCCCACGAATGGGCTCGCACTACGGTTCACTCCCACCTCGCCTACATCATCCCCCATCACGGGGTCCCACGCCAATGCCGCAATCGACTCTGGACGCCGCCTCGGCCGCCACGACGCATCCCTTCCCGCCCGCCGACACGTTCCGACGCCGCCACGTCGGACCATCCGATGCTGACATCGCCTCGATGCTTCAGGCCCTCGGATTCTCGTCGATGGGCGACTTCCTGAAGGCGACTATTCCGGATGGCATCCGTTTGCGCCGAGCGTTGGAGATCACCGATCCGACCAATGGCGGCGGCTTCGCGGAGCGCGGCGAGTTCGAGGCGATCGAGGCCTTGAAGCGGGTCGCCGGCAAGAATCAGGTCTTCCGCAGCTTCCTCGGCATGGGCTATCACGACACGATCACACCGCCGGTGATCTTGCGGAACATCCTCGAGAATCCTGGTTGGTACACGCAGTACACGCCGTACCAGGCCGAGATCGCCCAGGGCCGTCTCGAAGCCCTTCTCAACTTCCAGACGATGATCGCCGACCTGACCGGCCTTCCGCTGGCCGGCGCGTCGCTCCTTGATGAGGGTACCGCGGCCGCCGAGGCGATGACGATGGCCCATGGCATCGTCGATCCCGATGGCACGAGCGGACGCAACGAGTTCTTCGTCGCCGAGGATTGCCATCCGCAGACCATCGCCGTGATCGAGGGTCGGGCGAAACACCTCGGCATCAAGGTTGTGATCGGCAACGTCGCGACGGCGAGTTTCGGCGCGTCCACGTGCGGGGTGGTCGTCCAGTATCCGACGACCGACGGGCGCATCGAGGACTATCGCGGCATCGCTGCGAAGGCCCACGAGGCGGGCGCCATGGTGATAGCCGCCGCCGACCTGCTCTCGCTGGCCCTCATCACGCCGCCGGGCGAGTGGGGCGCGGACATCTGCATCGGCAACTCCCAGCGTTTCGGCGTTCCCTTCGGTTTCGGCGGCCCACATGCCGCGTTCATCGCAACCAAGAGCGAATTCGTTCGCAAGATGCCTGGCCGCATCATCGGCGTGTCGCGCGACAGCCACGGCAATCCGGCCCTGCGCATGGCCATTCAGACCCGCGAGCAGCACATTCGCCGCGAGCGGGCCACAAGCAACATCTGCACCGCCCAGGTGCTTCTGGCGATCATCGCCGGCATGTACGGCGCCTACCACGGACCCGAGGGGGTGAAGGCGATCGCGACGCGCGTCCATCGGATGACCGCCGCCCTGGCCGAGGGACTGCGCAAGCTCGGCCATGATGTCGGCACGAAGGCGTTCTTCGACACGCTGCGCGTCAAGTTAGGTGGCGGCGTGAAGGCCAGCGATGTCCACGCTGCGGCGCAGGCCAAGCGGATGAACCTCCGCAGCTATGCCGACGGCTCGGTGGGCGTGTCCCTTGACGAGTGCACCACGGAGCAGGAATTGGCCACGCTGCTCGCCTGCTTTGCGGGCGGAAAGTCGGCGCCGGCCGTGAGCGCCCTCGGCAACGCCGCGTCGCCGGTCGGGAGCTTCCGGCGCACCAGCGAGTTCATGACTCATCCGGTCTTCAGCCGCTACCACAGCGAGACCGAGATGCTCCGCTACATCTTCAAGCTGATGTCGCGCGACTTGTCGCTGGCCCAGTCGATGATCTCGCTCGGCTCGTGCACGATGAAGCTGAACGCAACGAGCGAGATGATTCCCGTCACCTGGCCCGAGTTCGGGCGGATCCATCCCTTCGTGCCGAAGGAGCAGGCCCAGGGCTATGTCGAGATGTGCCGCATGCTCGAGAATTGGCTGAGCGAGATCACCGGCTTTGCCGCCGTGTCGCTCCAGCCCAACGCCGGGTCGCAGGGCGAGTACGCCGGTCTCCTCGTGATTCGGGCCTTCCACGAGCACCGCGGTGACGTGCAGCGTGACGTCTGCCTGATTCCCGAGACCGCCCACGGGACGAATCCCGCCAGCGCCGTCGTCGCTGGCCTCAAGGTTGTCGCGGTGGCCTGCGACGAGATGGGCTACATCGACCTGAACGATCTCAAGGCGAAGGCGGCTGAGCACGAGAAGCACCTCGCCGCCCTGATGGTCACCTACCCGTCGACCGCAGGCATCTTCGAGGAGTCGATCAAGGAACTCTGCGAGGTCGTGCACAAGCACGGCGGGCAGGTTTACATGGACGGCGCGAACATGAACGCCCAGGTCGGCCTCACGCGGCCGGGCGACATCGGCGCCGACGTCTGCCACCTCAACCTGCACAAGACCTTCTGCATTCCGCACGGAGGCGGCGGTCCTGGCGTCGGACCGATCGGCGTGGCTGCTCACCTCAAGGACTTCCTCCCCGGTCACCCGGTGTCGCGCCCCGAATCGGCCGGTCGCCATGCGATCCAGCCGGTGTCGGCCGCCGGCTACGGCAGCGCGAGCATCCTGCCGATTTCGTGGGTCTACATCGCCCTGATGGGCGCCGAGGGCCTGCGGCGGGCGACCGAAGCGGCGATCCTCAACGCCAACTACATGGCCCATCGATTGAAGGACCACTACAAGGTCGTCTACGCCAACCGAAACGGCCGTCAGGCCCACGAGTTCATCATCGATTGCCGTCCCTTCGACCACTCCGCCGGCATCAAGATCGACGACGTGGCGAAGCGGCTGATCGATTACGGGTTCCACGCTCCGACGATGAGTTGGCCGGTGCCCGGCACGCTGATGATCGAACCGACCGAGAGCGAGTCGAAAGCCGAGATCGACCGCTTCTGCGACGCGCTCATTGCGATCCGCGCCGAGATCAAGGAGATCGAGGACGGCAAGGCGCCGAAGGACGACAACGTCCTGAAGCACGCCCCGCATACCGCGGCCGCGGTCTCAAGCGACGCCTGGAAGCACGGCTACTCCCGCGAGAAGGCGGCGTATCCGGCGAAGTGGCTCCGCGACTTCAAGTTCTGGCCGCACGTCGGCCGGGTCGACAACCCGTACGGCGACCGGAACCTCGTCTGCGCGTGCCCGCCGATGGCGGAGTATGCGTGAGGTCGGGGTACGGCGACTTCCGAAAACCCTCAGAGGCACCGGGTCAGCGCAGCAGCGCGGCCGCTCTCCCCCGCGATTGCGGGGGAGATGTCCGCGGAGCGGACAGAGGGGGCTTCGCGCGCCGGTAGACCTACGCCCTTGCGCGCAGCGACTCAAGCAGCGTGAGCGACTCGTGCTTTGCGCACCAGCGAGAGACATACATCCAATCGAGCGATTCCTTGCGAGCGCGAATGACATTCAACGCATCGTCGATGTCTTTCGGCCGATGCGCCCGAACTGCCCACCGCAGCTTCTGGACGACGACGTCTTCGGCGGTGGGCAAAAATGTCGCAAGCCCCAGGAAGACCGTGGCCACTCGCCGCTTGAACCGCTCCTGATCGAACGGATCGTCGCTGAGTTGGAACAGTTCGATCTCGAAGCCGCCACGAGTCTCGAGCAGCCGCCAGCGCGAGGTGAGCGTCGTTGTTTCGAACGACATCTGTTCGTCGAGCAGGAGTCCGGGCGCGACGCGCTTCGCCAGCGCCGGAACCTGTTTGGCCTGAAGCGCGACCACGAAGTCGGCATCCTTCGACATGCGGGGCAGGCCGTACGCATTGCTCGCCAGCGAGCCGGTGAGCATGTGGGGGATGCCTAGGTCAACAAGCGCGCCGAGCACACTGCGAATGGACTTGCTGGCTTCGCTCATGTCGCTCAATCCGACTCGTCATGGTCCGACCCCAGTCGAAACCTTGCACGCACCACCGCACGCAACTCCTCCGGCGTCGGCTCGCGTCCCTCCGCCCTTACACCTGCGGCGATCGACTCGACGGCGAGATCGAAGAGCTCGAGACCCATCAGCAGCCGCTCTTCGATCGTCATCCGCATCGCGGCAGCGAGTCGCTCGTCGTCGAACTCGGCAGGCGTTACCGGGCGAGGGTCCACGGGAGCAGTGTAGTGGCAATCCAGGGCTTCCCCCCGCCAGGGTTCCCTATCGCCCATCCAGGTCCAGTCTTGGCAACGGCGTTGTCCAGCGTTGCCAGAGCAATTGGAAGTCGGGGTCCGCGCTCGATGCGAATTGGATGTCCCGAATGCCGGGCGGCCCGATGAGTCGGACGACGATCGCCGGCGACGCGCCTGACTTGGGCGGTTCCGCCTTGCATTGGACGAGCATGATCGAATCCTCGATCGTCCATCGCGTGTTCTCTTTCGCGGCGGTCACCCAGCCCGGGCCGGCGATGAGGTCGCGCCCGGTGTTGCGGAGCCCCGGAAACGCATTGCGCACCTTCGGATGCTTGGCCAGGAAGAAGGCCGACAACGCAAAGAAGATCGTGATGTTCCACCAGCGGTTGGCGCCCGCATCCATGGCGGACATGCCTGCGAGCACCAGGAAGAGGCAGGCGACGATCACCATGCCGCGCTGCGACGGCTCGATCGACTCCGGTTCGAGGAGCGCATCCGGCGCCGGCTGAAACCGCTGAGCAAGTCTGGCGTCGGCAACGACCGACGGGCGGCTTGGCTGTTGCAGGAGCGCGTTCCAGATGCGGGCGCTGGCGGCCTTGGAGAAGGTGATCGAGTCGCGTGCCAGACAAGCCTGAATCGCCGTAGTCCAGGGTCGGTCGGCCACAGGTGCATAGGCGATCGCCTTGCTCCGTGTGGAGAGGAAACCAAGCAGCGTCACGACGAGATAGATTCCCATCGGCAGGACGAAGGCGGCCATCAGGAGCGGCCATCGCGTCACAAGCGGTCGGCCGTTCATCATCTGGGAGACCGCCATGCTGGTCAGAATGAGAAAGCAAATGAGCAGGTAGATGCCCGCGTTCCGAACGAGCTGAAATCCCGTCGCCGAGTGGATGGGAAGCGGTTCGAGGTGAGGGACGGAATCGCGATGCATGGCGTTGTTGTCGAAAGCGTACGAATGTTCGAGCTTCAGGGGCAGCAAGTCCTGGGCGAGGTTACCGAAACTTCGAGCATCTCGCAGGCCTCGATTGCATTGCCCAAGAAAGCCGAGCATGCGACGACGTTTCGAACCCTATCGGCGCTATGCCCAAGGTCTATTGGCGTCGGCCCGGGGCAGGCTGTCGTTCTGATCATTCCCGTCGCAACATCGGCCTGGGAATACCGCGGTCGTGCTCATTCAGGTTCACATCGCCTCGAGGAGCTCGGTGGCGCGCGCCGCGCCGCCCTCGGCGGCGATGCGGGGTCCGATCGCCGCTGCGGCTTGGGCGTACCTCGGATCGTCACGAAGAGTGCCCAGCAACCGAACGAGGCGCCTTTCCGTCACCTTCGCAAAGTGCAGCGTCTCGCCGGCTCCGAGCCGCCGCACCCTGGCGGCGTTGTCGAACTGGTCATGAGCCATCGGCGTGATGAGTGTGGGCCGCGCCGCAACGAGGGCCTGGGCGGTGGTGCCGGCGCCGCCGTGATGGATGATCACGCTTGCTCTTGGGAAGACGGCCGAGAACGGGGCATACGGAACTGCCTTGACCGAGCCATCGCCGGGAAGGTTGGTGGGTGGACGCTGGTCGCGGCCAATGACCAGCATGGCACGAGCGCCGAGGGTTCGGGCCGCGCTGACTGCGTGGTGGAAGAACGCGCCGGCAGCGTGCACGCCTGTGGAGCCCAAGGCGAAGAGAATCGGCGGCGGGCCGTCGTCCAGGAAACGGACAAGTTCACGATCAGGAACCTCTTGGGTGTGATCACGATCGTGCCACGTGAAGCCGACGACGGCGGAGTTCGCGGGATCACCGGGCAGCGGCGGACGGAAGACCGGCGACCAAAGTCCAAGGTTGAGCGACGCGTCCCGGCCGTGGCGGCGCAGATGGTCGCGCTGCGGGGTGAGCCCCAACTCCCGACGGATCCGGTTCAGCCCGCCATCGAGGGCGAAGCGCATGAACCATCGGCCGATGAACCGGTCGAAGGCCGCGGCGGTTCGTCCCGGAGCGACACCATGGAACGGCAGCATGACCAGCGGATCACCCTCCGAGGCCCAGAGCGTCGGTGATAGCGTGACCGAGACGGTTGGCACTCCGCCTTCCAGGGCGCAGGCCCACGGCGCTCCGATGACGATCGGGTGATAGATGACGCGATCGGGGCGGTGCCTTCGAATGAGCTCGCGCGTCCACCTCACGAAATCACCGACGTACGGGAGCACCAGCTTCCGGAACACGTTGAGCGGACCGCGATTGGGGTCCATCACCTTGTGGTCCTCGATCATGGCTTTCAAGTCGAGCCGTTCGCCGAACGGTTCAAACGGGAGTCCCGTCCGTGCGATCTGCTCCTCGTAGTAGGGGTTCGACGCCACTACGACGCCGTGCCCCCGCTCGCGAAGGGACTTTCCCATGGCGATGAAGGGGTGGATATCCCCGTGCGAACCGAGGGTGATGAGGAGCGTGTTCATAGGGCTGGAGTCACGTCGGTCCCAAGATGCCGCCAAAGCGAGCGGGGTGGCTCGTGGCTGCCGTCGTTCTTTCGAGTGTCTTCGGCGCCCGGAGACGATGGGCTACACCTTGGCCAAGTCGATCCGGTGCACCGCCCCGATCGCCCTCGCCCTGGCTGGGTCGACGTCGGCGGATCGCGCGAAGTCCTCCCAGCGGGTGACGGCGGCGCAGACCTCGCCAACGATCGCTTCAGCCCGACCTCGTTTCATCGACGCGGCGTTCGCCGCGCTGCGCATGTCGTCCATGGTGAATCCGTCGCGGCGATTGGCGATTGACATCTGATGCGTCGACGTCCACGGGCCATCGGGGTTGTAGCTGTAGTTGACGTCAAACGCCGGCGAGAGCGACCATCGTCCCCGCCGATCCATGAGAAACGCGATGTTCTTCACGTGGTCGTCCTGGTTGCGGGCGACGACGTTGAAGACCATCCGGCGGAACTGTTCCTCGACGTCCTCCATCGCCAGTGCAAGCCGTCGCATCACGACGAACGCCTGTTCGTAGGAGTGCCCGCCCGCGTTGTTGAAGTCGAGGTGGGCCATGGCGCCAAGCGACTGCATGTGCAGCTTGTCGCCGTTCGGCAGGCGGTCAAAACGCCTGGTCATGAAGTGCCTTCGTCCGTTCTCCTCAAAGAGCCGGCACTCGGTCATACGAATGCCGGCAGCGCGGGCCATGAGCGAGTAGGCGTACTCGATCGCCCCGAAGCCCCGCGGGTCGCCAAGGCCCTGCTCGTTGGCGGCGGCAACGCCGTCGAACTTGAGGAGCCAGTACTCGAAGCCGGGCGGCGCGGTGACCTGTCCCGAACGGACCTCGTTCGTTGCGGGGTTCCAGGCGATCACGGCCTTCGCCCGCGCTCCACCGGCCGATGCGCCGACGCGGAGGATCTCCTGCACGGCGGTGGCGGCGTCAGGATTGTTGAAGGAGGCAGCCAGGCTCTGCCGATCGCGAAGGACGTCCGACGCGAGCCGCACCAAAGCGTCGACGTGCAGCGGCGTGGAGGCACCTGTTGTTATCCCGCGGGCCGGATGAAACTCGAGCCCGCCGGTGCCGCGCGATCCCGTGTAGCAGAGTCGCTCGACGGCGTCGATCTCGCCCGGCAGGCGTCCCTGCGATGTCAGCCATGCATCGATGACGGCGTTTCCGAACGCATCGGGCAGTGAGTCGGCGAGGAGCCCCGGAAGCCCGTGGAAGGACTTGGTCGGCAGCGTGGGGAAGCTGTAGATCGAATCGTCGAGGGGCATCATGAGCGGCGCGACCTCGATGCCGCTTCGGCGAAACGACGGGTCGTACTCGAACGCGGCGACGCGTCCGGGGCCCTCGACGGAAGCTGCTCCAATGGTGGTGCCCCAGAGACGGACTTCGGCGACGGTCATGCGTCACTCCCGTTCGATGGCTGACTCGATTCCCCTGAAGCGCCCCGTTCGTCGCCCCATGTCCACGGTGGGGAGCCGCCTTCCGCCGGGCCATCGGACTTCGCGCGCTTGACTCGCCGCGCGGCTCGACGCCTCACCTTGGACTGCGTGCGCAACTGTTCCAGCGGGCTCGGCGGCACTGGCGGCACAAGGTCGCCTAGGCTCGCGAGGAGTCCCAAGGCGCGTAGCACGCGTGCGAGATTCGCCAGTTGGGTCGACTCGCCCTGCTCCAGCCGAACCAGGGTTCGTTCGGAGACGCCAGCCTCCTGTGCCAACGCCTCCTGACTCAGGTTTCGGCGAAGGCGATACTGGCTCAACCGCTCGCCAAGGAGCCGAAGGACTGCTGCTTCAGAGGATGGTGATGGGCTCGTCATAAGATGCCAGTTCTGGCAACTATATGGCCATATCGGCCATAAGATGACAAAAGTGGCACTTTTGGACGATGTTCGGACCGGAAGCCGCCGCCTCGCCGTTCGTCACCAGCTATCCGCCGTCCGATACGCCTCGATCAGGGCCAGCTCGCCATCCTTGCCGCCCTTCGAATTGCCGTGCTCCATCCCCATGACGCCCTTGTAGCCTCGCTCGTGGATGAAGCGGAAGACGTTTCGATAGTTGATCTCGCCAGTGCCCGGCTCGCGCCGCCCGGGGTTGTCGCCGATCTGGAAGTAGCCGATCTCATCCCAATAGCGGCCGATGTTCTCGATGAGATTCCCTTCCGTCGCCTGCTGGTGATACATGTCGAAGAGGATTTTGCAGCAGGGGTGGTCCACCGCCTTCATGATCGCGTAGGCGTGATCGCTGTAGCGAACGAAGAGGCCCGGATGGTCGCGCCAGTTCAGCGGCTCAAGCACCATCACCAGGCCCGAGGCCTCGCACACCGCGCTTGCCTGCTTGAGCGTTTCGACGACGTGGGCGGTTTGAGCGCCATGCGGAATGTTCCGGTGTTCGACGCCCGGCACGATCGTGCAGGTCTTGGTGTTCATCCGCTTCGCGACTTCGACGGACTCCTTCATCTGGGCGACGAACTTCTCGCGATGCGACGCCTCACCGGTGGTAAGCGTCGGGTTTGTCCAGTCGATATCGGTGGCGACGAAGATGCCCATCATGACTCCGCGCCGTTCAAGAGCCGCGGCGATGGCTCGCTGCTCCTCGACGCTGCGTCCCTTCATGCCGTTGTCCTCAAAGCCCGTGAAGCCCTGATCGGCGAAGTAGGCAATCTGGTCCTCGATCTGGTCGCCGGCATGCTCGTGGAACATGCCCGGGTGGGGGCCATAGCGGTGGTGCATGGGAGTAGTCGGAGCGACTCTTGCGGTCGCGGCATGCGCTCCGGCGGCCATGACGCCGGCGGAGGCAACTAGGCCGGTGCGAAGAAGGTCACGACGAGAGGTGGGTTGATTAAGCATGGTCGGGGTTCCGACGGGAGGGGATGCCGTCCGGGCGGCGTTGCAGCGTAGCGAGCCTGCAGGTCAGGTCGGGGATGGGTGCGACGGCGGAACAAGCCCACTCGGCAATCCCCGAATCCGTTGCGCCGCCCACATCTCGATTTCGTGTGTGGGCTGTCGGGAGGGTGTAGCCCTGCCCGGCCGTATCTCTCAAACACGTCTCTACGCATCAGGAATTCATCGCCATGACTCGCTCAAGCACCATCGTCCTTTCCGTCGCCGCCACCTTTTCGATCGCCGCAACACTCTCCGCCGACCAGCGGGCCAAGCCCCGAAAGGAGCAGGGAGGGATCGCCGGCGTGAGCTGCTCCTGTGACGGCGACTACAACAACAGCGGCGGCATCGAAGCTGGCGACCTCGCCTTCCTGCTCGGTGCGTGGGGCGGCGCCGGCGGCGATCTGGACGGCAACGGCACGACTGACGCCGCCGATCTCGCGATCCTTCTTGGATCGTGGGGACCGTGCGGCGCTCCCGTCAACGACGAGTGCGCTAGCGCGATCGCCGTCGCGAACGGCGACGCCATTCCGTTCTGCAACGTCAACGCAACGTGGTCCGGACAGTCCTTCGGCGCCGGCGCCTGCGAAGGATCGTCCACCACAACGATCACCAACGACCTCTGGTACGAGTACGTTGCCGATGGCGACGGCACCCTCACGCTGAGCACCTGCGGCACCGCCGACTTCGACACGATCATCGCCGCGTATGCATCGATCCTCCCGATCGGTTCCGCCTGCCCGCCGGTGAGCGGAGTCTCGCTCGTCTCCCTCGTTGGCTGCAGCGACGACAGCGACTCGTGCGGGGCGACCTCCGTTCAGTCGAAGCTGTCGATCGATGTTCTGGCAGGGAAGACCTACATGATCCGTCTCGGCGGTTGGAACGGACACACGGGCAGCGGCACGCTGAACCTCACCTTCAAGAGCATTGGTTCCCAGTGCTTTGACGGCATCCTCATCGAGGGCGCGGACGGCGTCACCCAAACCGTCACCGGCACCACCGTCGACAACTTCACGACCTTCCCGCCCTGCACGGATCAGGGTTCGCGCGGCGAATGGATCACCTACATCCCGACCTGCCAGGAAGAGCACGTCTTCTTGAGCACCTGCAACGACGGGACCAACTTCGACACGGTTCTGGCCGTGTGGAAGGAAACGCTCGCCGCCGGCTGCGACGGCGACCTCAAGGCCTGCGAGGACGACACCCAGTCGGCCAGTTGCACGCTGAACGGCAACTTCCGCAAGACCAAGGTCGACTTCTACGCCAGCGCTGGCTCCATTTACCACATCCTCGTCGCCGGCTTCAATCAGTCGACCGCCGGCAACTACCAGCTCACCATCGAGACGGATTGCGTGACCCCGTAATCCGAGAGAACGGTGTCTCCGGACGCCGTGAGACGCGGGATCCGCGTCCTTCCATGTGTGACCAGCGACCGCGTCACGGCCTGTCCGTGACGCGGTCGCGTTTCATAGCGCAACTCCCCACGGGATGCTGGGCGGCGGGTCCCGGTTTCGGCGAGAATCCGAGGCTCCTCGTGCTTCCCGTCCAGGCCATTCGCGACCAGATCCTCGCCACCGTCGCGGGCGGAAACCGCTTCGTCCTGACCGCGCCGACCGGGAGCGGCAAGACAACGCAGGTCCCGCAGATGCTGGTCGGCTCGCCGCATGTGAAGGGCTCGGTCATCGTGCTCGAGCCGCGACGACTGGCGGCCCGGATGACCGCCCGGCGCGTCGCCTTCGAGATGGGAAGCGAGGTCGGGCGGCTCGTCGGGTACCAGACCCGCTTCGAGTCGCGGGTCTCGGCTGAGTCGCGGATTCGCTTCGTCACCGAGGGCGTCTTCCTGCGGCTTCTCCAAGAGGACCCGAAGCTGAGTGGCGTCGGCGCTGTTCTCTTGGATGAGTTTCACGAGCGGTCGATCGATGCGGATCTGGCACTTGGACTCTTGAAACGGCTTCAGCGAACGCGTGCAGATCTCCGCCTCGGCGTGATGAGCGCCACGCTCGACGCCGATCGCGTCGCTCGCTACCTCGACAACGCCCCGACGCTGTCGGCTTCGGGTCGCCTCTATCCCGTCAGCGTGACCCATCTGGACCGTCCGCCGACCAAGCCGATGTGGGAGCTTGCGGCCGAGGCCCTCGACCGCGTTCTGGACCTCGAGCGCGAAGGTGATGTTCTCATCTTCATGCCCGGGGTCTATGAGATCGACCGCACGATGGAGTGTTGTCGGCTCGTGGCGAAGCGGCGCGGCGACGAACTTCTCATCGTTCCGCTTCACGGATCGCTTCCGCCAGCCGAACAGGATCGGGCCGTCGAGCCTGCGGCCGGACGAAAGGTGATTGTCGCGACGAACGTGGCGGAGACCTCGATCACCATCGAAGGCGTTCGGGCGGTCATCGACTCCGGCGCCGCCCGCATTCATCGTGTCGATCCGAAGCGCGGCCTGAACACGCTGCGCGTCGAGCCCGTTTCGCGAGCCACTGCCGACCAACGCACCGGTCGCGCCGGTCGCGTCGCTCCCGGCCGTTGCATTCGCCTGTGGACCGAGAAGGACCATCATCAGCGACCGGCCTACGCCGACGCCGAAATCGCTCGCGTCGACCTCGCCGATCCGACGCTTCGGCTGAAGAGCCTCGGCGTCGCAGGCCACGGCGACTTCGATTGGTTTGAGCCACCGGCCGCAGAGATGGTCGAGCGGGCCGAACGCTGCCTGCACATGCTCGGTGCAACCGACGCGAGCGGCGCGATCACGCCGCTCGGTCGGTCGATGGCTCGGGTGCCCGCCGAACCTCGTCTTGCCCGCGTCCTCATCGAGGGTGCGAGGCGAGGGCAACCTCGACTGGCGGCGCGGCTCGCGGCGGTCGCCGCGGAGAAGGAGTTCGTCGTCGAAGCCAGCCCGACGGCACTTCGCGACGCGTTGGACAGGAACGACCCGATCTCGGATGTCCTGGCCCGCGAGCGCGTGCTGACACTCTGGGAAACGGGCCGGATCCGCGACCTGCGGCAACGGATCGACATTCATCCGGTCGCGGCCCGCGAGTGCTCGCAGGCGGCCGAGCAACTCACGCGCATCGCCGAGCGCGTTGCCGAACGCGAGGGAAGCGGACGTCGTGGCAGCGCTGCTGCCGAGGGTGAGTTCGAGGGGGCATTGGGCATCGACTGCCTGCTTGCCGGCTTTCCGGATCACGTCGCGTGGCGACCGGACCGCTTGCGCCCGCACTGCCACATGGAGGGCCGGCGCAAGGTCGTCGTCGACAAGGAGTCGATCGTTCAGGACGCCGGCTTCCTCCTGGCGCTGGACGTGCGCGAGACCGGCCAAGGGGACGATCGCCTAGCGACGCTTTCGATGGTCAGCCCAGTGGAGCGGCGGATCATCGAAGAGATGATGCCCGAGCGGCTGACGCGGGTGATCGAGACGCGCTGGAACGCGGCGTCCAAGGCTGTTGACGAGATCGAGGAGGAACGCTTCGGGGCGATCGCCATCGCGACGACTGCCCGACCCGCGAAGCCCAGCGCGGCCGCCGAGCGCCTGCTGGTGGCGTGCATCCACGACGGCACCATTGTCCTCGAGCAGTGGAACGAAGCGGTCGAGCAGTGGATCGCCCGCGTCCGCTGCGTGGCCGAGTGGTTCCCCGATCGCGGACTCATCGCCTACACCGACGAGGATCTCGACATCATCCGTCACGAGATCGTTGGCGGCTGCGTTCGCTCAAGCGAGGTGCGCGACAAGCCGGTCATCGACGCGGTGCGCAACGCCCTCTCGTGGGAGGAACAGGAATTCGTCCGCAAGATGGCGCCAGAGCACGTGCAACTCAAGCGGGGCTTTCGCATGCGGATCGAATACCAGCCCGGAGCCACGCCGCGCGGCCGGGCGAAGATTCAGGACTTCTACGGCGAGGAGAAGACGCCCACCGTCGCCGGAGGCCGGGTGCCCTTGACGCTGGAGATCCTCGGCCCGAACTACCGGCCGCTGCAGGTGACGAGCGACCTCGCGAACTTCTGGAAGACGCTCTATCCCGAGCTGCGCAACGAACTGCGCAGGCGATATCCCAAGCACGAGTGGCGCTGACGTCGACCGATCAGATGGCGCCGTCGGATGGCGGCTCGGAGAGGGCCTTGCGGCGCGGGAAGACGCCGCGTCGCGTGCCTTCGCCGCTTTCGCGGGCCTCGACGTCGCTGGAGAACCGCGGCAGGTCCTCGGCGACCTGGAGCGTTCCCATGTAGGTCTCGTGCACGATGCGCACCGCCTCGTCGATGTCGTCGGTCACGTGGAAGAGCGAGAAGTCACCGGGCGAGATCGTGTGGTACTTCGCGTCCAGTGTCTTCCTGAACCAGTCAAGCAGCCCCGACCAGAAGTCGGTGCCGATGAGAACAACTGGGAAGGGCTCGATCTTCAGCGTTTGCATGAGGGTGAGCGCCTCGAAGAACTCATCCATCGTTCCGAAGCCGCCCGGAAAGATGATGAACCCGCGGGCGTACTTCACGAACATCACCTTGCGGATGAAGAAGTACCGGAAGTCGAGCTCGATGTTCTGGTAGGGGTTGGGCTTTTGCTCCATCGGCAGGGCGATGTTCAGCCCGACCGAGACGCCTTTCGCCTCGAGCGCTCCCTTGTTCGCGGCCTCCATGATGCCCGGGCCGCCGCCGGTGATCACCGCGAAGTTCTTCGCGACGAGCTTGCGTCCGATGTCCACGGCCTTGAGGTAGTAGGGGTCCGTCGGCTGGGTGCGGGCTGATCCGAAGACGCTGATGGCGGCGGGGATGCGGCTCATCGTGTCAACGGCATCGACGAACTCACTCATGATGCGCAGGGCACGCCATGCCTCGTTGGCGACGGCGTGCTTTCGTTCTGTTCTGGTCATTGCTGCCGGTAACTTCGACCGTTCCGCACCCGAGGTTGAAGAACGGAGGAGGAGTCGTGCGTTGCGCCGCGAGGCGTTTCGTGAGCATTTGCGGGCGATTCGAGCGCGGGGCGACGTAAATCGCTATGCCGCAGCACGTTAGGCCATGCAATTTGAACCGAAGGGCGGTGATCGCTAGACTGCCCCTCCTATGCCAAAGCAGCCGGCGCAGCGTTCGAAGGGAAGCGACTCCACCGTTTCCACCCCAGCCCCGACTCCTCTGAGCGCGGCGCCCACCGCGGTCCCAACGGCAGCTTCACAAACGACGGCGACGAAGCCTGCCGCCGCAAAGAGCACCGTGAAGATCGGGGCAACGGCGCCGGCGAAGCCCTCGATCGCGGCGGAGGCGAAGCCGATCGTTCAGCCCAGCACCAAGCCGACCTCGAAGCCCGTGAAGGTTGCGGCGGCCGAGCCGGCGAAGGCGCCCGAGGTCAAGTCTGCCGCTGCCAAGAGCCCCGAGAAGGCTGCACCCAAGGCCGCCGCATCGAAGTCGGTCGCCGGCGCTGCGGCGAAGGCATCCAAGCCGCCCATCGATGCGGCCAAGACCATCACCTCGCTCAAGCCTGGCGCTGTCGCGGGCATCGCCACCAAGGCATCGGACATCTCCAATTACTCCACGGCGGTGCGCTGGCTGCTCGAGCGCACCGACATCGAGCGGATGCGTGTCGTCAAGTACAGCGAGGAGACCTTCAAGCTCGATCGCATGCGGGCGCTGCTCACCAAGCTCGGCAACCCGCAGAACCAGTTCCGCTCGGTCCATGTCGCGGGCACCAATGGCAAGGGATCGACGACGGCGATGCTCGCCGCGATGCTCCAGGAGTGCGGCTACGCGGTTGGCCTCTACACCAGCCCGCACCTGGTCGACCTGCGTGAGCGCATCCAGATCAACGGCGTGATGATCGAAAAGTCCGACTTCACCGATCTCCTGAAGGAAGTCGCTGACGCGGCCGCGAAGCTCGACAGTGAGCCGACCTTCTTCGAGATCGTGACCGCCATCGGATTCCTCTATTTTGCCGAGCGTGCCGTCGATATCGCGATCATCGAGGTCGGCCTCGGCGGGCGTCTCGATTCGACCAACGTCATCCGTCCCGAGGCGACGATCATCACCTCGATTGACTACGACCACACCAAGCTCCTCGGCTCCACGCTGACCGACATCGCTCGCGAGAAGGCCGGCATCTTCAAGAAGGACGTCCCCGCGTTCATCTTCGAGAGCGAGCCCGCCGTCGAGAAGACGATGGTCGAGATCGCCACCTCGGTCGGGGCGACACTCAAGATCGTCAACAAGGACATCGAGTTCTCGAGCCGCTTCTGCTCGACCGACGACCTCGGCCCGCACACCCGCGTCTGCCTCTACTCCAAGACGAGCCGCCTCGAGCACCTTCCGGTTCCGCTGCCGGGCGAGCATCAGGCGAGCAACTGCGGCCTTGCCCTCGCAGTCATCGATCACCTTAAGACGGTCGGCTTCGACTGCCCCGAGGAGAAGATCACCGCAGGCCTGGCCAAGACACGCATTCCCGGTCGCATGCAGCTCGTGTGGGATCGGCCCCGCGTCCTCGTGGACGGCGCCCACAATCCGGCGGCGATGAGTGCCCTCATGCGTTGCGTCGGAGCCCACGTTCCCTACGACTCGATGATCTGCGTCTTCGGCTGCTGTGCCGACAAGGACGTGCCGACACTTCTTGACCGGGTCAACCTCGGCGCCGACAAGGTGATCTTCACGCGAGCCCAGTCCAACGCTCGGGCTGCCGATCCGGATGAGTTGCAGCGGCTCTTCATGGAGCGGAGCGGCAAGATGAGTCAGGTCGCCCGCACGCTTCCCGAGGCTCTCGAACTCGCCACGCGAGCGGTGAGTCGCGAGGATCTGGTGTGCGTGACCGGCAGCTTCTACCTCGTCGGGGAGACGCTCAAGCATCTCGCCCATTTCGATCGCGAGAAGGGCGGAAAGGTCCCGTCGTTGGTCCATCGGTGATCCCCGGGGGGGCGATTCCGCCGGTGAACCCGCACGCGAATCGCTTACCATTCCGATCACCCATGTCCGAAGCCACGACCATCGTCACCGAGACGCCTCATCGTTACACCGCGCAGCTCGCGGGGACGCTTGAGCTTCGATGGCAGGAGTGGTGGGAAGAGCAAGGCACCTACCGCCAGCCCAATCCGGGCGAGCCTGGTTTCGACGCGAGCCGGCCGAAGTACTACGTCTTGGACATGTTCCCGTACCCGTCGGGCGCGGGACTCCACGTCGGCCATCCCGAGGGCTACACGGCGACGGACATAATCTGCCGGTACAAGCGGATGAGGGGCTTCAACGTCCTGCATCCGATGGGATGGGACGCGTTCGGGCTCCCCGCAGAGCAGTACGCCGTGCAGACCGGCGTGCATCCGGTCATCACGACAAAGAAGGCGATCGACAACTTCCGTCGGCAGCTCAAGCGTTTCGGCTTCTGCTACGACTGGTCGCGCGAATTCGCGACGATCGATCCTGACTACTACCGCTGGACGCAGTGGATCTGGCTGCAGGCCTACGACAGTTGGTTCGATCCGCAACTGAAGAGGGCCCGACCGATCGGCGAGCTGGTCGACCGGCTCGAGAAGTCCGACGCTCTGGTCAACATCGGCGGCGAGCGCGTCCGCTGGTCGCGGGCAACGGCGCCGCAGCGGCAGGCGTATCTCGACGGCCTCCGGCTCGCCTACCTCGGCGAGCAAACGGTCAACTGGTGCCCGAAGCTCGGCACGGTCCTGGCGAATGAGGAAGTGATCGACGGGCGCAGCGAGCGCGGTAGCCATCCGGTCTATCGGATGCCGCTGAAGCAGTGGATGTTCCGCATCACCGCCTACGCCGAGCGGCTCCTCTCCGATCTGGGAATGGTCGATTGGCCCGAGTCGACGCGGGTGATGCAGACCGAATGGGTCGGGCGCAGCGAAGGCGCCGAGATCAAGTTCGAGGTCCTGCGTTCCAGCGATGAGTTGGGCCTCTCGCACCTCCGCGCCCGCGTGCCGATCGCCGAGCTCGAAGCGGCCCTGCACGACACGACCGGCGGATTCCTCCGCAAAATCGAGGAGAAGTGCCGGGCATCGCCGGGGCTCGAGGTCCAGGTCTCGCTCGCCGGCGAGATGCTCAACTCGAAGCGGATCGGCGAGATCCTCACCCTGCAGGGCCGCGTCCGAGGTTTCGGCGCGAAGGTCGTGGTTGTCGATGCCGACGAGCATCAGGTCGACGTCCTGCGGGTGTCGAAGCTGGACAAGCTCCTGCACGAGGAGCATCCCGCGTCATCGCTTCAGGTCTTCACGACGCGCCCGGACACGCTCTTCGGGGCGACCTACATGGTTGTCGCGCCGGAGCATCCGCTGATCGCTGCGCTCTTGGCCGATCCGGTTGACGAGACCGATTTGGATGCCCTCAGCGCCTATGTCGAGATCGCCCGCAACCGCGCCGACGTCGATCGCATGGCCGAGTCGAAAACGAAGACCGGCGTCTTCACCGGGCTCTACGCCCGCAATCCGGCGACCGGCGAAGCGATCCCGATCTGGACGAGCGACTACGTTCTCATGGGCTACGGCACCGGAGCGATCATGGCCGTGCCGGCCCACGACGAGCGTGACTTTGAGTTCGCGACGGTCTTCGCCCTGCCGATCCGCCAGGTCGTGGAGATGAAGGACGAGCCCTGGACCGGCGAGCGGGCGACGGCGGGAGACGGCGTGGGTGTGAACAGCCGCAACGCCGAGATCTCCCTCGACGGCCTGCCGACTGCCGAGGCGAAGTCGACCATCACCAAGTGGCTTGAGTCCAAGGGTATCGGCCGACGGCGCATCAACTACAAGCTCCGCGACTGGCTCTTCAGCCGTCAGCGCTATTGGGGCGAGCCATTCCCCGTCGTGCACGCCAACGGCATGCACTATCCGGTCATGGCGACGTCGCTACCGCTCTCACTGCCGGAGCTGGCCGACTACCAGCCGATTGAGAGCGACGCGCCGGTGCCGCCGCTGGGCAAGGCGATCGCTTGGGTGGACACGACCGCAGGGGCCGCTGGAGTCGATCCGTCGCTTCTTCCGCCAAACACGCCGGTGCGACGCGAAACGAACACGATGCCGGGGTGGGCCGGCTCCTGCTGGTATTACCTCCGCTATTGCTCGCCGAAGGAGTCGGGCCGCTTCGTCTCGAGCGAAGCCGAGCGCTACTGGATGGGCGAGCGCGGCGTCGACCTCTACGTCGGCGGCGCCGAGCACGCGGTGCTGCATCTTCTTTACGCCCGCTTCTGGCACAAGATGCTCTTTGATCTCGGGCACGTCTCGACGCCCGAGCCCTTCGCGAAGCTCTTCCATCAGGGGCTGATCACGAGCTTCTCCTACCAGCGTGCCGACAAGACCCTCGTTCCGACCGATGAGGTCGAGGAGGTCGACGGCGCGTTCATCGAGAAGGCGACTCGCGAGCGCCTGGCCCAGGTGACCGCGAAAATGAGCAAGTCGCTCAAGAACGTGGTCAACCCCGACGACGTGATCGCCGACTTCGGCGCCGACACCTTCCGCCTGTACGAGATGTACATGGGGCCGCTCGAGGCGTCGAAGCCGTGGAACACCCGCGACATCGTCGGCTCGTTCCGCTTCCTCCAGCGGGCGTGGCGACTGTTCGTCGACGAGCGCAGCGGCGAACTCCTGCTTGCCTCGCGGCGAGACGAGAAGATCGAACGGCTGCTCCATCGGACCGTCCACAAGGTGGCCGAGGGCATCGAGCGCATATCGCTGAACACGTCGATTGCGCTCCTCATCGAGTTCGTGAACGCCGCCACGCGTCCCACCGGCGCCGCGGACCCGACCGAGTCCGGCCTTACCCGCGACCAGGCGGAGCGGTTCGTCCTGATCCTCGCTCCCTTCGCCCCGCACATGTGCGAGGAACTGTGGCATCGGCTCGGGCACACCGACACCGTCGCAAAACAGGCCTGGCCGAAGGTCGATCCTGCGATGCTCGTCGACGATGAGATCGAGATGCCCGTCCAGATCCTCGGCAAGATCAAGGCCCGCATCATGGTGCCGACCAAGGCCACGCCGCAGGAGGTCGAGGCCGCGGTGCTGGCCAACGACGAGGTGCAGAAGCAGCTCGGCGGGCGGGCGCCGAAGAAAATCATCGTCGTTCCCGGCCGGATGGTGAATCTTGTCGTCTAACGGTTCGTCCAAGCCGCTGACGCTCCAGCGCGTGCCGATCGCCCTGGGCATCATGCGCTTGCCGCACCGTTCGGTCGTGCCGACGTGGGCTGAGGGCGGGGCGATCCACAGCGTGACCCGCACGCCAACGGAGCTCTCGATCATCGTCGAGTTCCAGAAGATCCCGGAGGCCCTTCATCCGCAGGGGCCGTTCGCGACCTACCGCGTGAAGGGAACGCTCGAGTTCGCCCTCGTCGGCATCCTCGCCCGCATCACGACCGCCCTCGCCGAAGCGGGCGTTCCGGCCTTTGCAATGTCGACCTTCGACACCGACTACGTGCTGGTGCCGGCCCCGCGCGAGGATGACGCGCTCGTGGCTTGGGCCGTGGCCGGCATTGCCATCGAGCGATAGCGGGACGTTCCGGACGTTCGAGCGGTGAGGCCGTTGGGCATGCGCTGTGGAAATCTCCGGCGCCGAAAACTGCCCGAAATGGACACCCGGGTGCCCCATCCATGCAATACTTCGCGGCATGTCAGCTCCGCGCATTTACAACGACGACGGCGACCAGCTCATGCAGGTCGCCAAGGGCATGCAGAAGATCGAGATCGTGCCGGCAGGCGACCCGCGCACGGTCGCGCTGGACCGGCGCATCCGGATCCAGTGGGGACAGCATCTTCTCGATGACATCGCCCGCGGTCGCTATCGCACGGTGATCTGCGGCGTGAACGACGCCGACAACAGCCACGGCATCCTGAGCGAGATCCTCCGCCTCGTACCCACCTCGCAGTGGACGCTTTCGTCGGTGACCAGCTACGCGAAGACCTTCCGCTCGGCGGTGCAACTGCACGCCAAGGAAGACCGCGAGCCCTACGTCCTTAAGTTCGATCTCGACCGAATTCTCGTCCTCGCCCTGATGCGCCCGCAGGATCGCGATCACTTCACGCTGGAGGACATCTACCGCGGATTCCGCACTGTCTCGAAGATGCTCGAGGGCCGCATGGATCGCCAGCCCTGCGCCAGCGTTTCCTTCCTCGGGGCGAAGTCGAATCGATTGGTCGATCATCGCGGCCAGGAGCCGACCTTCGAGGCCGTGCTCAAGGCGATGCACGCCGCCGGCTTCGAGGGCGACGTCTATCCGGCGGTGCAGATGTGGGAGAACGCTTCGGTCGGCGTCTTCGCGACCTATCCGTTCCCCGATAGCCTCGATCGGATGAGGCAGGGTTCCTCGTAAGCGAGTCGTCCGTCGGTGGGGCTCCTGGTGAGCGGGAACGCCTGCATTCAGGGTTGGGTCGGTTCAACATGCCTTCGAAAGGGGACACGCATGAAGCCGCGTGACAAGGAGCTGAAGGCGATTCTGCGCGACCATCCCGAGGATGTCGACGCGCGCCGGGAGTTGGTTCGATACTGGATGGATCGTGGGCGGTATGGCGAGGCGGAGCGCACGCTCGACGAGGGCCTGAAACGGACACCGAATGCGGTCGGCTTGCTTGAGTCCCGGGCGGACCTCCTCATTTCGACCGGCCGGGACGACGAGGCCGCTGCGGCGGTGGATGCCGCCGTCGCTGCGGGCCTGCCTGCGGAGTCGGCCTCGATCCTGCGTGGGGTCCTGTGCAGCAACCGAAAGGACTGGGCCGGGGTCTTCGAGCATCTTCTCCCTCTGGTCGAGCAGCAGCCCGACGCCGTCGATCACCGACTTGTGTTGGCGCGGGCGAGCCTTGAGACCGACGACGCAACCTCGGCCGAGCGGCATGTCGCTCACGTCCTTCGTGTGGCGCCGAACAACTGCGACGGCCACCTCCTGATGGCCGAGGCGCTTGTCGCCCAAGATCGCTTCGATCGAGCCTCCTATCACGCCGATCGGGCCCTCGAGATCGAACCGGGCTCCGAGGCGGCGATGTTCGTCAAGGTCGCGTGCCTGCGCAACACCAAGGACCCACAAGAAGCCGCGCGGTGGCTTCAGGAATGGCTCGACAACTACTCGCGATCGATCGCCGGACACTTCCTCCTGGCAGAGCTCTACGATCACGCCGGATTCCTGGGCTCGGCCATCGACGTCGGACGGCGGTTCGTGCGGCTTTCGCCCAACGACGCACGACCGCGATTGGACCTTGCGGCACGACTCATGCGTGCTGGCCACCGCGACGAGGCCGCCGACCAAGCCCGACGAGCCCTGGCGTCGGAACCAAACTCGATCGAGGCTCGGCTGCTCTTGGCAAGCATCGCTTTCCGCCAGGACCGTTACGAAGAAATGGAACTGCACTTGCGCGGGGCCGAGCGCATCGAGGGACATGGGCGCGAAAGCGATGTGATCACCATGCGTGGCCAGCTTGCCATGTCCCAACGGAAGCTCGACAAGGCCGAATCGCACTTCAACGAGGCGGTTCGCATTGACGCGCGGAATTGCACCGCGTGGGCCGGCCTCGCCGCGGCGTTGGAGCGGCTCGAACGCTTCCCTGAGGCGCTCGAGGCAATTCAGAAGGCGGTCGAGATCGAGCCGGGACAGCCCGTGTTCCGCTTGCAACGAGCAGACCTCTTCCAGAAGCTCGGGCGCAAAGACGAAGCGGAAGCCGAATTGAAGACCTTGGAATTGATGCGCCGTTCGCTCAGCAGTGCGTAGGCCCTGAGCGCATTCCTACGCCAAGACCCGCACCGCAATGCTGAACGTCGCGGCGATCGCCCCGATCGCCAAGGCCACGCCGATGAAGTAGCTCACGAAGGTCATGACCGCGGCGAGCTTCGGCCAGGCGAAGACGCGGCGGGCGCGATCGTGCCAGACGACGACGGAGACAAGCAAGGGCGGCAGGAGGAGCAGCAGGCCGAGGATCGAGATCGGATTGCTGCGGACGATGGCCATCGCCGAGGCGTTGGGCAGCACCGAGCTCAAGAGAAACGTCAGGGTCGCCCAGCCGATCGTGGTGGTCGTGCAGGTGATGGCAGCCGAGGCGACGGTGGCGTCGGCGGCCACGCCGGCGGCCTGGCGGGTCGCGTCGCTCAAGCTCCGTCGCGAGACCCGCAGGGCGAGCGGAAAGAGAATGAACCTTAGGCCGAGGAGCCCCGCCGAGGGAAGGCAGGCGGCCCATGTCACCGAGGCGATGAAGAACGGCGTCCAGTCCGGCTTCACCAACTCAAGTCGCGGGATCGACGGTGGTTGGCCAACCGGGAAGGTGTAGGGGAAGGGGCGTGCGCCTGGTGTCCGGGCCCAGCCGAGGTCTCCTGGCAGGAGCCCACTCAGGATGGCATTGTCGATGAGGACAGCCTCGGTCCCGTTGGACTCCTCGGTCGCCCTCGTAACGACTCGGATCGGATGAGCCGCGAACCAAAGGCGAATGTGGGCGCCTCCGGCGAAGAAGAGGAGAAGCGCTAAGGTACTCAGCGTCAACCACTTCACGAGTTGAACGCGAGCCGCCAGGCGATGGTCGGGTGAGAGCAGGCACCACCAGCCGAGCGGGACCCGACCGCGCGACTCGGCAAGCGCTCGTTGCAGCGGATTCCGGAATCGCATCAACGCCTCATCGTGCACGTCGTCCGCTGTGACCGTGCCGCACTCCGGGCACGCCGTGGCGGACTCGATGCCGATCCGTTCGTAGCCGCAACCCAGGCAATAGGGAACAGCCGAGTTCGGTGCAGGCGCGCGTGTCGTGTCGCTCAAGCTTGGCGGTTGTTCGGAGGGTGAACGCTGCATCGGAGCTCGTCGATCTTGCCCACAGCCCCCTCGACCAGATGGCAACGTGCGCACTTTGCGTCACCGTCGTCAAATCTTCACACGAAATGTGAATGCGGTGGTTTCCTACCGTTGAATCGGATCTACATTCGATCTCGACCGTAGAAGAGTTGCGTCGTGCGACTGCGCACGGCCCAACATCTGGTCGTACAGCCAGAAGCCCGTGGTGAAAGTGCTTTGGAAGCGAGGGCGGAGGGAAAGGCAGAGTTCGAGAAGCTGCAACGAAGCAGTATCCGCAGCGATACGAGCGAGTTGCGGCGACGAAGAAATCAGCCTTTCCCTTCGTCCGCAGCCCAAATGACTTTCGCCACGGGCTGCTAGAGCCAACTCTGGTTGGCATCGGTTCGAGTGCATCAAGGCGGAAGCACGTGAGCGATCATTCCCACTCTGAACATCCCCCGGCGGACCGAGCTTCGCAGGATCCCCGTGGCTCGGAGAATCGTCTCCTCGCTGGCGGACACGACGCGTGGCAGTTGGGACAGGTCTTTCCGACCTCCATCATCGGACTCGTTCCCGGCCCTAGCCTTCCCACCGCCGACGAGGTGCTTCAGGCCTTCTCGAACTTCGTGGGAGAGCCGATCGGCGTTCTGGAGGAACTCGAGCCAGAGGACGACTCCATTGAGTGGAACCGGGTGCTTTCGGTGCCCGGCCTCGCTGCACCGTTGATCGTGTGGGGCGAGCGGGCCCGAGCGATCGGCCCCGACGACCTTCCCGACGCGCGGCTGGCCGAGTGCCGCTGGGTCGTCGGCTGCGAGTCGCTCCTCTCCGATCGCGCCCCGCTCGATGACTACATCGCGCTGATGCGTCTCCTCGCCGGCTCCTTCGAGACCATGCCGGCGGTGCTCGACGGGATGACGCGGCAGTGGTTCGTGCGGTCCGAAATCGAACTCCTCTTTCTCGCCGACGATCCGGCGGCGACCGAAGAGGTCTTGTGGCGCATCCATGCCGTCGGTCAGTCTGAGAACATCTCTTCCGACGACCGCATCTGGCTCTACACCGTCGGACTCTGGCGATGCGGCAAGCCGGAACTTGAGATCATCGAGGTCCCCGGCAAGCACGTGAGCGCCGCGGTGACGCTCCTCAACGGGACAGCCGCACTCGCTGTCATCGGTCCGCTGCCGAGTCCCGACTCGGTGGCCGTGATCGGTGAGAACCTCCGCGTCGCATTCCGGCCCTGGCAAGAGGTCGTCTCCTTCCTGAGCCCCGGAAGCGTTGGCTCTATGCCCGACCGCATGGCTGCGAACGAGCCAGGCGCGATGAACCCGCTGATGGGTGTGCGGGCCGTTCTCTGCGACGCCGAGCCCAAGGGGAGCTACCGAAAAATCTGGTCGTGGCCCGAGCGGGCGATCTCGCAACTGGAAGAGGACCGCGCAGCGATCTACCTCCCCGAGCGCTCGACCGAACAACTCGCTCGACGAGCGCGGGCGACCTGGACCGACTTCGCCACCGCTTTTGCCGCCGCCGATCGGGCATCGCTTGATGCGATGCGCCACGGCGAATCGATCTCGCCGCCGACCTTCCTCGTAAAGGCACCCTTCTCCAACCCCGACGACGCCAACCGCGGCCGCGAACACCTCTGGTTCGAGGTCTGCCGGCTCTCCGGCAACGCGGTTGAGGCGAAGCTCATCAACACGCCGCAGATCGCCACCCAACTGGGACTGGGGAGCGTTGTCACGATCGATCGCGACCAGGTCAGTGACTGGCGCGTCCTCCTCCACACCGGCGCGTTCGGGCCCAAGTATGCCAGCGGCCTCCTCGCGGCGATCGACGAGTATCGAGCGGCGATCGGGCATTCGTAGCCAAAGTCAGCGGTCCGGTCACAGCAAGTTTCTTTTTTGGAAACGACGCGTTGAACGGAGCGCCGATTTCCGTACGGTGGGATGAAGGATCTCCCACTGAGCCTGCCCGGCGCGAATACGAGAGGCTCGTTTCGATGATGTCAAAGAATCCGCTCCTCCGGTGTGCGGACGGGCTTGACGGGAGGGAAATAGGAGCCAGCCTGTGTGAGCCAGCTCGAACCCGTATTCGCCGAGGAGTCCTACGCCCTCGCTGTTGCAAGCACCCAGGGAGCACCTCCAACGCGGCCATTCCAGTGAGCGGTTTCATCGTCGACTGTGGCAGCCAAGCAGAGCAATGCAACCCGTCATACGACCCAGCGACGTGGGAAGCAGGTTCAAGCTCACTCGCGGCACTTCCCCCGGAGTTCGTTCCGTCCACCGACGCCTCTCGCGTCACCGACCGCAACGACTTCGGGTCCTTGGTCGGATACCGGCTCTATCCGGTCGGTAACCAGTGTCGAACCCATGCGCTGTACTGGGAGGATGACTGGTCTGAACCGGTCGATCTTGGGGCGATCGGGGGGTACGGCGTAGTGAACACCGAGGCGCTCGGCATTCAAGAGCGAACGTGCGACGGAGTGGTTCGGGTGGTGGGAAGGGATGCAGAAAACAGCATTGGCCTGCTCTGGACGCGGAATCTTGCTGGGGGATGGTCGGTGGCCACGATCAACTCTCTACTCTCTCCCCTTGCAAGCCAGGTGGTTGCTGCGCACGAGATAAATCGCGCTGGGTGGCTGATTGGGACAGTTGTGTGTGAGGGCGCGCAGAGAGCCGCTCTCGTCCGACCCCTGCCATTCGAGTGCACTGGCGACCTTGATCTCAACGGACTGGTAAATGCGAGTGATGTTGCGATTTTGCTTGGCGACTGGGGTGTCGGTCCGCTCTGTTCAACAGGTCCCGATCTCGACTCAAACGGTAACGTTGGAGCCTCTGATCTCGCGATCTTGCTAGGGGCTTGGGGTGCGTCGTGTGTGTGCGAGCCTCCAGAGATCCCGAACTGTTCCGGAGCAATGGCTCAGTCAGCTCAAGTGAGTTTGGGCTAAAGCCAGAATGGAATGACTCTTGAGCTAGCCGTGCAGTCGCTGGGCTTTCCCTCATTAGATGCATTCGCTGTGTGGGGCTTGTCGGTTGCGCCAGAGGATCTCACCGCGATGTGCACCAAGATTTTCGGACTGACGAATTCGTCCGGGGGTGGGGCATGAAGCTCGTAACTCTTGCAAGACGGCCATACTTGGGCGCAAGCGTTGTTACTGCGGGAGTGGCGATTGGTTGGACGTCACCGTCATTGGGAGGTCTGACGACGTATAGCAGCATTGACACTTGGAGCACCGCAGCGAATCAATTCACCACGATCACGTTTACCGAGGTTCCTGCGTTCACAATCGTGACCGACCAGTACTTGTCGCTAGGTGTAGAGTTCACTGATGACGATCTGAACGTGACGGGCCTTTCAGGTGGCTTTCTTGATGGAGCTGGAGTGAACGGCCTTGCGATGATTGAGGGAACCTTCGGGTCGCCAATCAAGGCTGTGGCGTTCCACCATCCTGGATTCCTGAAGTTCCGCCTGTATCTCGGCGACACCTTTGTGGGGCAAACAGGGTATCTCGGGGGTGGCGGCCCTAGCTTCTTCAGTGGAGTGGTTTCGACACAATGGTTCGACAGGATGCAGGTCACGGACGTGCTAAGCGATCCGATCGACCCCGTCTTCGTCGACAACATGTATTTCTCGACGATCCCGGCCCCGGGCGCGTCGTGCGTGCTGTTGTCGCTGTTGGTGCGGCCGAGACGTCGGCGATAGGTGTGTCGGCTGGTTGCCCGAAGCGGGACCTCGGTGAAGGTGTGAGGGTCGTGATGCAGAGGGAGTGATTCATGAGACGTCGCAGGCGGTCTTCACCATCCATCTGGCATACAGGCGGCGCGTCGAGCCTCATCACGCTCGGCGCGTCGTCCCTGGCCGCGCTGTCGTTGTCACTCAACGCCTCCTGTTCAGCCGGCATCACCGTCTACCAGAGTTTCGACAACTGGACCGCAGCGGCGGGCCCGTTCACCACGATCACCTTCACTGAGGTTCCGGCATTTACGATTGTGACGGACCAGTATCTGTCGCTCGGTGTCAACTTCACGGACGATGACCCGAACGTTACGGGTCCAGCTGGCGGGTACCTAGACGGTGCTGGCGTCAACGGACTGGCGATGATCGAGGCGACATTCGCTTCACCGATTACGGCAGTGGCGTTTCATCACCCGGGTAATGTGAAGTTTCGGCTCTACCTTGGCGACACCTTTGTTGGACAGACGGGATACCTTGGAGGCGGTGGACCACATTTTTTCAGCGGCGTCACATCCACACTGCTGTTCGATCGCTTGCAGGCAATAGACCTGATTGGCGAGCCCATCGACCCCGTCTTCGTCGACAACATGTACTTCTCAACGATCCCGGCGCCGAGCGCGGCGTGCCTGCTGTTGTCGCTGTTGGTACGGCCCAGGCGTCGGCGGTCGATGCCACACCTGTGAGGTGCGGCGGGGGGGCGCAGCCTGTCATGCTGGAGTCGACCGGCCCCAAATCTGCCGATCGACGCCTGCTTTGGTCCGAGTCGCCGCGTACGCTGCCCTCATGCGGAATCGCACTGCCAACGGAGACGTCCACGGTGATGCCAGCCGGGCCGATCTGGTCATCCTCTGCGAGGCTCCCAACGAGTTTGCCGCGCGATCGTTGGTGATCGTCCTCGAGGAAGCGGGCATTCCCGCTCACACGTTTGGGGCGGGTCAACTGCCCAACATCCCCAACCTCACGACGGGAAAGGCTCGTGGCGTCGCCGTGCACGTCGCCCGCGGCGACGAGGCCGAGGCCCGGGAGCTTCTTGAGGACCTTCCCCAACGGGCCAGTGACATTGACTGGGACGCCATCGACGTCGGCGACCCGAATGGTGACCCCAACAGCGACCCCAACAGCGACTCAGACGGGGCGTGCTCGAGCGGAGCATGTGCGCCGAACCGTGGCCGGTGCGGCGGTACTCCCTGCGGCTGCCGACAGACCGGTGCCTACCAAGGCCCTTCGCTCAATCGTTCCCTGTTGGTGATCGCAGGTCTTGGCATTGCCCTGGCGATCATCGGCTTCCTGATCGAGGTCTTCCGAAGAGCATCATGAACACGACTTCCTTCACCCTTCGCACCCGCGTGACGCTCGGATGTGCCGGTGCTGTCGCGGTCCTCCTCGCCGGTTGCTCCAACGGCACGATCAAGGGGCGCGTCCTGCGTGGCGACTCAAGCTTCATCCAATGGGTCAACTCCAGTAGCTCGGCCGGCGGCGGCGAGCCCATCGGTGGGGCGGCTATCTCGGTGACCCGTGACCCGCTGTCACCCGGCCGAGAGGTCGTCGGCAACGGCGTCTCCCAGGCCGACGGGAGCTTCTCGATCAAGCTCGACGCCTTCGGTGCAGGCTGGACCGACGAGGACTGGCTCATCGTCGCCGAGCGGCGCGGGGCGGGCCGGGCCGAGTACATCGGTCGCCTGCAGGGCGGACAATCGCTCCTGATCTTGCTTGCACCGGGAACGGATCGTGGACCCGGCACGAACGATCTCTGGAACGGCAACATCGGTTCGATGCCGAGCGGATCCTCGGTCGTCGACGAAGCGAAGCGATACCGATAGCCGTTCCCTTCTGACCCCGTGCGTCGCCGCTACCACCTGCATCTCCCTGGCATCCTCTACGTCGCCCTCACGCTGTTCGTGGGCGTCGCGGCGGCCAACCGGCCCAACAACCTGCTGGTCTGGGTCTTCGGAGCGATGCTCGCCGGCGTCCTCATCAGCGGCATCGTCAGCGGCGGCATGCTGATGGGTATTCGCGGGACGCGCTTCGACCCGCGGCGAGCCGTCGTCGGTGAACCGTTGGTCGTCCGTTACGCCGTCACCAACCGCAGCCGCTGGTGGCCGGTATTCAACCTCCACATGGAAGAGCGGGCGGTCCGAACCACACCGTCCACCGACGACCCGGTTCATGCTGGCTGTGCGGCGTGGCAATCGGCTGCCCGGCCCGCCGACGGTTGGGTGCTGCACGTCGGTCCGGGCGACACCGTTCACGGCGAGGTCGTCTTCTTCCCCGAGCGTCGCGGTCGCTTCCTCTTCGATCGGTTCCGGATCTGGACGACATTCCCCTTCGGCCTCGTTCGCAAGAGCGTCACCTTCGACCAGCGGACCGAGTTCCTCGTCCATCCCCGCGTCCTTCCGCTGCGCGATGATCTCCTCTCTTCGCTCACCCGCGGCGGCTTGGGCGGCTTCAAGCTCAGTTCGCGTCCCGGCCCGGGCGAGGACTATTTCGGCGTGCGCGAGTATCGGCCGGGGGACAGCGTGCGACAGATCGCCTGGAAGCGGGTGGCGATGGGGCAGGGGATCGTCAGCATCGAACGAAGCAGTTCGACGCCGCCGCGCGTGCGGGTCGTCCTGAACCTACGGACGGCGACGGCGCGCCTTCGGGTGGCCGAGAACGGGCCGAACGCCCGCGACCTCGAGGAGCGGGCCATCGCCATCGCTGCCTCGGTCATCGCCCTCGCCGCCAAGCAAGGCTACGAGGTTGGCCTCACGATTCTCGGCATGGCCCTTCACGGCCACGCCGACACCTCCTTCTCGTTGCGCCGCTCCCCGATCCGCCGCGGTCATTGGCACGTCGAGAAGCTCATGTCCATGCTCGCGGCCGTCGACCTCGACGCCGATCGAGATGAGCAGGCCCATCTGCCCGAAGCCGATCGCGACCGGGCGGTGATCGTCGCCGTCCACCCCGATCGGGCCGCCCCGTCGATCGCCCCCGAGGGAGCGTGGCACCTGGTCGCGACCCAGTTGGAGACACTCCTTGCCACCAGGTCGGAGGCGGAGGATGGCACCTCGACCGCGAAGGCCGTCCCGGCCCGGATCGGAGGGGCGACGTGAACCTCGTCGAACGCTTCCGTCTCTCGGCCTTGGTCCTCGTCCTCTTCGCGATGGTCGCGTTCTGCCTCGGGATTCGGAACATCCCGCTGCTCCTCCTGACCTTGCCGCTGGGAATCCTCTCCTGGTATGTCACCGAGGGTCCGCGCGGTTGGGCCATCTCGCGAACGGTGCAGAACATCCTTCTTCTGGTCCTCCTGATTTGGGCTGGTGTCGAGGCGTCGCGCCTGCCCGACTCCTCCGAGACGATGGGGCTTCTCGGTCGCTTCGTCCAGTGGCTCCTGCTGGTGAAACTCTTCGGACGGAAGTCGCGGCGCGATTACGCCCAGATCATCTCCCTCTCGGCGGTCCTCGTGATGGCGGGAACGCTGCAGGCGGTCGACTTCGCCTTCGCGATCTCGGTATTCATCTACACCGGCCTCGCCGTGTGGACGGTTCTCCTCTATCAACTCTGGGCATCGCGCGAACGGGTCCGCGAGAACCGCTCCCGAGCCATCGAGACCGCCCGCCAGGCCTTCGGGAACGCCTCCGCCACAACGCTTACCCCGCCGGTCCAGGCCGTCTTCGGTCGCTCGCTCTTCTGGCAGTTCCGATCGGTGGGAGCGGCGGCGATGGCCCTAGGGCTCGTCCTCTCGTTTGTCATCTTCCTTATCTTCCCTCGCGAACTCGCTGACCTCGCCCGTCGTGATGCCCAGTTCGGAGCCCCGCGCGTCGGCTTCAACGAGGAAGTCCGACTGATCACGAACAAGTTCATCAGCGATAGCCAGCGGGAGGTCTTCTCGGTTTCGTGGAGCGATGCCAAGCGAGGCGAGACGATGCGTTTCGCCGAGCCGCTCTACCTTCGCGGTTCGGTGCAGGTCCGCTACAACCGTGAGAACCGCCGCTGGGAGAAGAGCCGCCGCAACGTCGCACCAGTCGACATCTCCACGACCGGTGAGCCGGATTCGTTTGACCAGTTCCAGCCGCTGACCCAGCGACCGATCGACGAGCGGTTCCAGTCCTACATCCAGCGGGTGACGATGCGAAGCCTCGCGTCGGATGTCATCTTCTGTGCCTGGGCGCCGACCGGAATCGCCTGCGCCGAAGAGCGACACTTTGACTTCGACCCGTCCACGCTCCTTCTGCGGCAACGACCCGGCAGCGGCGAGGGTCGGCTCTACAGCTACGCGATCAAGGTCCAGCCCTTCCCGAGCGAGGCGACCGTCGCCTCCTTGGGCCGGCAGCTCCGTCCGATTTCGCGCGAAGCCGGTTTCCCGGTCGAGACGGTCGTCGACTTCACCAATCAACTGGTCCAGCGGCTGAAGATCGCCGTCGACGTGCCGGCTGCCGCCGATGGCAACGACTCCGAAGCCCTCTGGCAGCGCAACCGCCGCGTGTCGCGAGCCCTTGCCGAGTGGCTCCAGGGACCCGAGTTTGAATACACGACCGACCTGGGGCAGTTCGTCCAGGTCACCGGTGAGGACCCGATCTACAGCTTCCTCGCTCGCTACCGCTTCGGGCACTGCGAGTACTTCGCGTCCGCCCTCGTGGCCATGTGCCAGTCACTCGGGATCGAGTCGCGGATCGTGACCGGTTACCTGGCGATCGAGTACGACGATTCAGCCAACGAGTACATCGTGCGTGAATCCAACGCCCATGCGTGGGCCGAGGTTCGCGTAGGCGAGTTCTCGTGGATGCGCCTTGACCCGACGCCCGCAGCGACGCTTGCCAGACTCCAGGAGCGTCGCCGCTCGTGGGCCGATAGTTTCCGCTGGATATACGACCGTCTCGAGTTCTTCTGGAACAGCCAGATCGTGACCTTCGACTCAGGCTCGCAAGCGGCGCTGGCCGAGTCGATCACCGGAGCGTGGCAGAAGACCTTCCGCGGATGGATCGAGACAGCCCAGACCGCCCTCAAGCGGCTGAATGACTTCTTCGCCTTTGGCCAGGCCGGTACCCTCTGGCTCGGATTGGTCGGATTCGCAGTCGTGCTTGCGGTGGTGGCTGTCATCAGCGTACGTCGCCGATTGGCGCGACTTCGCAAAGCCACGGGACTGACCGCCCGCGGTGCCGCCGGACGGAGAATTCTGCGAGACCTCGGATTCTGGCTCGACGCCCTCGATGCTCTCGATGCCCGTGGACTCGGCAAGCCTGAGTGGCGAACGCCGCGTGCCCATGCCGAGGCGATCGCCGATCTCAATACCCCGGTGGCGGCGACCTTCGCCGAGCTGGTCGAGCTCTACTACCTCATCCGCTACTCGAACCGGGACATCGGTCCCGACGGACATCGCCGGATTGCCACACTCGTGGCGGACCTGAGGTCGTCAGGACGGTCGGGAGGGTTGCGCCGGTGATGACGTCAGCGGCCAGTTCTCGGCCCAGCCAGACGATGCGGAGTGAGCGACACGACCCACGCTGAGAGAGGAAAGAGCAGGGTTCGGCGCTTGATGATCGGAGCTTTGGAACCGATCGGTTACCAAGCCAAGCGCGGCCTGCCATTGTCCAGAGGGGCCGCAAGTACGACAAACCGCAGTGTTCGGGGGAGAACCGCGGCCGAAAGGAAGTTCCCGTGCCCGCCTCACGATCTCGCACAAACGAGTGGCGACGATGCTTGCAACAGGTCTTTGAGCGTGGCGGAGCGATTGAGATCGCCATCGCCCGTCCCGAGTCCCAATGCAACGAGCCCCTGGCCCATGTTTCGGGCGGTGACATTGTCTGGCGGGTTCGCCTGCTGGACATCAGCGATGACCAGATCATCGTCGAGCAGCCCACGGCCCTCGGGCGGCCCATCGATTTCGACGCGGGCATTGATCTCGTCGGCGCGATCGCCATCGGACAGAACCGTTGGACCTTCCGCACCGTCCACATCGGTCTCACCGAGTTGCGCGGACCGCGCCCGGTGAAGGCGATGCGCATCCAGATGCCCGACCATGTCGAGCGCTCCATCCGCCGGCAAATGCGCGTCGAGACCGCGAGCCTTCAGCTTCCGCAGATCGACATCTGGCCGCTCTTGGATCCCAAGAGTGTGGTCGTGGCCGAGCGATACAACGAGGTCGCCTTCGAGGCGTCGATGCAGGGCGACCCCTACCACGAGCCGGTGGACGGTGAGGCGATGATGCCAACCGTCGGGCCGCGCTTCTCAGCGACCCTGATGAATCTCGGCGGCGGCGGCATGGGCCTCCGAGTCGAGCCTGAGGACGCGATGTACTTCAGCCATCACCGCGTCTTCTGGCTGCGGGCAAACCTGAAGCCTGAACTCGAGGTTCCGGTCTGCTGCACGGGCAAGGTGGTGCACACCCACATCGACAGCGCGATGCGCACCTATGCCGGCATGCAGTTCGACTTCTCGTTCTATCCAGCGCATGAGCGATGCGTTGCGGAGCAGATCCGGCAGTACATCATGACCCAGCAGGATCTCCAGCGGCAGGCGAAGCGCCTGATCGAGGAGAGCGATCGCCAGCAGCGCAAGGCGGCGTGACGGCATCCAGTGAAGCGCTCACTCGGACCCTCGCACATGCAGGTCGAGCGTTGTCACACCCACCTCCACGTCGACGGAAATCGGCGCGTCGCGGTGGAACACCTTGACCGTCGGCACGCCCACGATGGAACGTGCGATGAGGACGCGGAGACATGTCCCCGGCTCGAGTTCGAGCGTGTCGTCCAACGTGAAGGTCAGTGTCCCCTCAAGAGACGCCTCGCCGTCGATCAGGAGGAGTGACGCATCGATGGCGCAGCCATCCTCCGTCACGATGAGCGAAGTGACGAGTCGACTCTCGAACGATTCGGCGTCCAAGCGGAAATCCCCGTCAACGAACGTCGGCGTGAGGTCAGCGGTGTTCCCGTGAGCGAGGTCGACGAGATCGCTGGAACGTGGCGCCTGCGCATCCTGGGGCGATCTTGCTCGGCGACCCTTCGCCGCTGCGGTTCGGGCGGGCGGATCCTGCTCGGGTTGGGCCATGGCAATACCACCCGCCGATTCGCTCGCATCGTCCGTGTCACCGGTCGGGCAGGGGCCCCACGCTCCGAGCAGGATCGCAAGGTCTGGCGCCGAGACGACACCATCCTCGGTTAGGTCCGCGCCCGCAGGACTTCCGTCCGTGCCCCACGCCCCCAAGAGGATCGCCAGGTCGATCTGTCCCACATTGCCGTCAAGGTCCAGGTCTCCCGCGCAGGGCAAGGCGGGAACAACGAGGATCGTCACCGAGTCTGGGTCGTATACGGCAACCCAGCGGCGATCGTTGGGGAGCGGCGTGAGCGGGACCACATCGATGAAGGTGCCGGTGCGCGCCGTGCAGGTGAGGATCTCAAACGACGCCCCGATTTCAGGCACGAAGCCATCGATCAGCGACGGACGCAGGTAGCCGTTCAGCGCTGCGTTGCCCATGATTGTGAGGTGATCCTGTTCGGAGCTCCCGATGGCCAGGTCAAGAGTCACCGGTGCCGCGAGCGTGAGCGTGCCATCGATCGTCAAGGTGCCGATCCCTACGCCTGGAGCGACCGAGCCGCCGTTCATCAGGACGTTTGAATCGATGCTGCCATCGCCGGTGAGCGTGCCACCGTTGACATGGAAGACCGAGTTGGTCTCGAACTCGCATCCCGCCCGGACCAGAAGCGTGCCGCTCGATTGGAGGACTTGCGGGCTGGCGTTGACGAAGAGGCGCGGGCCCGCCACGTCGATCGTTCCGGCGTTGAGGAACGTGAGGAAACTGAAGGTGGTCGTGCCGCTGCCTGGCTGAAGCGTCATCAGCCCCTCGTTGAGGAACGCGCCTCCGCTGCTGCCGACCGCCCACGTGGCGTTGAGTCCGGCGCCGGCGACGGTGAGGCTGCCCGTCGGCTCGATGCTCACGAAACCGTTCAAGGCTGTGCCCTGCTGCATGCCTTGATTGATGGCGATGGTCCCCGCCGACCAAAGCACATTGTCGTGGAAGCGGGCGAGGCGACCGAACGAGCGTCCTCCTGGGCCCGTGAACGCCGCGGGTCCGAAGACATCCATCGAGTTCGATCCGTTGATCGATCCGCTGTTGAACGTAAAGGGCCCCGTTACCGTCAGGAAGCCGCTGCCGTTGGCGACGCCGTTGGTCTGGGTCCACGAACCGACGTTGGTCTCGCCGTTGATGGTCGCGGTCCCGGACTGCAGGATGAGGGCATCGACCGACGCTGGTGCATCAAATGTCGCGGTTGTTGAGCCGAGCCGCAGCGTGCTGAGATCAATGCTGGCAGATGAGGCGAAGTAGTGGGGCCCGGCACCATTCAAGTGGAGTTCACTTGCCGAGGCGCCGATCGCGCTGCCGTTCACCGTGAGCGGCGCGCTGAACTGGAACGTGCCGCCTTCGAGGCTCATCGTCCCGTCGACGGTAACCGGCACGAAACTCCAGTTCGCCTGGCCCGTGTCGTTCAGCTTGCGAAGCGTGCCGTCGACCTCGATCGCACCGGGCGCCCCGCCGGCGATCCAAGTCAGGGTCGTACCGCCGCCGGCGCGAAACTCGGCACCCTCCGCGATCGTCAGTGTCCCGCCAACGTCGACGCCAAGCACGCCGGCGAGGTGCTCCATGGCGCCGCGCACCGTGACGGGACGCCGGACGGCTCGCTGCCCGGCGCCGCTCAGGGTCGAGATGCCCAACAGTTCGACCATGCCAGTGCCGACCATGTATCCACCGTTCCAGGTCAGCGGGCCGTTCACGGTGAGTTGTCCGGCCCCGCTGAGCGAACCGCTGGTGAAGGTCATGGCGTCGACCTCGGCGCTCGCCGTTGCCTCGATTGCACAGGTACCGCTGGTGATGGCGAGGAGATCCGGCGTGAAGGAACCGAAGATGCCGACGGTGCCGCCACTCACGAGAAACGTGCCGACGTCGACGGTGCTCGCCGTGCCAAACCCATGGTTCGACGCGCCAAGGTCGAACGTGGCGTCCGCAGCGCCGAGGACGCTGCCTGAATGGACCGAGGTGCCGGTGAGTCGAATGGTGCCGGACTGAACGTCGATTGTGCCCGGATTCTCAACGCCAACCAGTGCCCATTGCGAGACGCCGATCGGTCCCGACTTGCGCACCGTGCCTTGGTTGATGAAGGTCCCCGCCTGACTGCCGCTGATCCACGTGAATCCGCCGTTGGCGGTGATGTCCATGAGTCCGCCCGGCAGGAGCCGGAGGGTTCCACCTTCGGAGAGACCGATGCTGCTGCCGGCATGCGTGGCGACGCTTCCGATCGAAAGCGATCGGCGGACGTTCTTCTGGCCGGTGCCGGTGAAGAGGGTGTCCTCGACGAGGAGTTCGCCGCTGCCAGCGAGGATGCCGCTCGACCACTCGAAGAGTCCGGCGCCGGCGCTTCCCGCGCCTTCCAACGTTCCCGAGGTCATCGAAAGAACGTCCGCCGTCATCGAGACACCGGTATCGAGAACGACGCTGCCTCCGGCAATCGCGAACGTGTCCACGTCGACCGAGCCACCGAGGGTCTTCGTACCCGCTTGGCATTCGACCGCGCCGCCGGTGATGGTCGAGGTGGACGCCGCCGTGAACAGGTCTCCGGCGAGTCGTAGCGTCGCGCCGTCGGCGATCTCGATCACTCCGCTCGTGGAGCCCGGCCCGACATCGAGTCGTCCCTCGTCGATGTACAGGAACCCGTCGTTCGTGACGTTCACGGAGCTCACCGTCGCGACGCCGGGGCCGACCTTCCTGAGTTCGCTCTCGTTGAGGAGCGTCGGTCGGTTGCCGCTGCCCCAGACGATCGAGGTGTTGCCGCCGATCGTGTTAAAGGTGCCGAGAAGCAAATGCAGAACGCGGCTGTTGTTCAGGACGAGAGGGCCGGCTTCGTGGTCCATGCCGAAGTACACGTTCGTGTCGCGGTTGAGGGTCTTGCTTCCGCTGGTCGAGGTGGTGATCGATCCGACAAGAAGCGACGCGCTCGCTCCCGCCGGCTGCCCGATCGTGCCGCTGGACCAGGAGATGTTGTTTGCCTGCAGGTCACCCGTGCCGGTGATGGTGCCTCCAAGGAGGCTGAGCTGTTGCGTATTGGAGGACGCGCTGATCGAGAGCGTCGTCAGGAGTTCCAGCGTGTGGTCGCATCCAAACGCGAACACTTGGGCCGGCAGGCCGGTGAGGCGCGTCACCCAGTTGGCCGCGTTGAGGTCGAGGCAAGCGATCTGGCTCGCACCGGGCAGGGCGCCGGTTGACCAGGAGCTCGGCACGTTCCAGAGCGAGGGCAATCCCGGCGGCGGCTGGAAGTTGTTGACCTCGCCTTGGCAGGAGTCGGGAATGAGATCCTGGTTGCAGTCCTCGGTCGCGCCGGTCGTGATGTCACAGGAGTCGGGAACGAGGTTGCCGTCGCAATCGGCGACGGCGCCGCAGAGCGACTCCGGGCAATAGCCGGGGAAGAGGTCGCACGCCCCGACAGCGCAGAAGTCGGGGAAGCCGTCGAAGTCGCAGTCGCTGACCGTGAAGGGACCGAAGGCCGCAGCAGCACTCCAGTTGCCAACGCAATCAACAGCCCGCACCGTGAGGATGAGTTGCGAGCCAAACGGAATCAGAGGGCTCGCCGTGATGGTCAAGGTGTTAGGCGACGCGACCAAGTCGACGACGGTGTCGGGAATTGCACCCCCGACGGACCAGTCGACGCTGTAGCCGGCGACGCCGCTGCCGAAATCGACGGCGAAAAGCGATGCTTCGGCAAGCGGGAACTGCCCGCTACCGTCGGGATGGGTCGAGGAGAGGACGCCGGTCACGACCGGAGCGGTGGTGTCCGCGGCCGTCCATTGATCGCCGCCGATCCGTCGCAGCGTGCGCCACACCGCGCCGTCGTCGGGGAGGGCCACCGGCAGGAACGAGGCGAAGTCATCGAGGTCGGTGAACTCGAGCTCAAAGAGAAGCTCCAGCGTGGCGGTGAAGCCCTGACCGAGGCTGTCGCGCTCGCAACTCGTCTCGGCCGGCGCGTCATCATCGCCGTCGCCATCGACATCGAGGATCTCAACGTTGTCCTCAAGGTCACGCAGGATTGCCGCCGCGTATCCCGCAACCCACGACGGATTCACGGGCAGCCCGTCGGGGCAGGGGAAGACCGCGTCGATCTCGGGCAATGTCACCAGCGGTTGGGCGCCGGTCGTGGCCGGAATCGCCCGACTGAGGGCGTCGCCGAACCAAGTCGAAGCGCCGATGCGCCACGCCGCCTCCGGCGCTTCGATGCACCAGAGGCATGACCCGCAGCCGTCGTCGTCGCAGATGCCGTTGCAGAGGTTGTCTAACGGTTCGTTGAAGCGATGCTCGAAGAAGTACAGAAGGTAGAGTCGGGCGACCTCGACCTCGGACCAGCCATCCGGACCGCTGAGGCTGATCCGCGTGCCGTCCTGCCCGCTGTCGCTGGCCATGGCCGACCAGTCCACTTCGAGCGCCGGAAGATGCGGACTGATGCCGACCGGCACCAGCGCGTCGCGGGCCAAGGCGAGGATCGTGTGCACGTGGGCCGCGCCCTGTTCATCCGTCGGGCCGGGTATGAGCACGCCCATGTTGACGTCCGTGACGGTGACGTCCTCGAGCACCGCCGCCTCGCTTGACCACGCATAGGTTGTCTGGAGAAGATCGTCGCGTTGCACGTCCTGGTGGTCGTTCATCGCCCGAACGATCACGTAGATGTCCGGGTCATCGCAGCCGACGATGTCGCAGTCGTCCCAGGAGAAGGTCAGGTCGTAGAAGCCCTGAAGGTCGGTGTAGGTCGACGCCATGAGCTCATCGCTGAAGTCGTCCTGATCCCAGACCTCGACCCGCATCCGGGCCGCTCCGACGAGTGCAGGCGACGCCTCGACGATCCGCTCGAAGGCGAAGCGACCGTGAACGTGCAAGGTGATCGGACCTCCCGCGACCCCGCCCTGACCCTCCCTGGAGCCACCGCTCGCGCTGGGTGCCTCAACGATTCTGGCAGGTGATACCCGCTCACCCGACCGGGGCGAGTCGGCCGCCAGCGTGGGCTGGCCGAGGACGAGAAGCAAGGCAAGTCCGAGGGTCGCTCGGCAGGATCGGCGGGGGGCGGGCGTACGCATACCCCCCAGAAACGCGGTCAGGAGTGCCGCCCTAGTGCGGTGTTCCAGAAATGCGATTCCATCGCGGAGGGCGTCCAACCCGCCCACGCAACCGCTCCGCGCCACCGAAATCCGAAATCTCCGCGCTTTCGCTGTCCGTCGGCGCCGGGAATCTCGGCTTGGGATCGGCCGCTCCGGTTGTGGACGGTCCCGCCGCTCGACCGCCAGGTTCCGTTCATGCGCACCACGCCACTCATCCTCGCCGCAGCGTCCGCCAGCCTCATTGCCCTCGCCGCTCAGGGCCAGTCACTCTCTGGGAGTGTGCGAACCGTGATCGCCAACACATCCTCTACGACCACCAACGCGGAAGGGACGTGGCAGTGGGGCGTCGGCGTGGGACCCACCTCGGCACAACAGCTCACGACCCTCGCTCCGACCCTCATCGAGGGCCACGCTGAAGGCCACGCCGTGTGGCCGGCGGGCAATCACGCCGACGCGGAACTGAAGACCACGGTGACGTTGCCGTATGGCGGGGCGTGTGAGATCCAAGGCACGATTCTCACACTCATCCAATCGGCCACTAGCGTCGGTCCGGGGAGCGGGTTCCTGCGAATCCGGGACGGCGAGAACAACGTGGTCTTCTTCGTTGGCGCATCGCCGCCGTTCAACGAGCCCCACGGCTTCGGAGCAGGCCTTAGCCTTCCTCCCGGGCAGTACACCATCGAGTTGCACGCCTCGGCCATCGCAGGAGGGAGCAGTGTCGTGAATGGCGTCAACGCTCACAGCGTCATCGACTTCGCGATCGCGTTCGTCGATTTGTGCGGTACGAATGCAGGGAGCTGCTTCCAGGCTCACGCTGGTGGATACTGCGACGACGCCGGCTGCTGCAGCAGCGTGTGCGCTGTGGACCCGGCCTGCTGTGCTGTCGCGTGGGACACGGAGTGCGCGAATCTCGCCCTGGCCCAGTGCGTCGCCCCGCTTTTCACGAGCGAGGTGATCGATCCCTGGACCGGCCACACGCACGCTCTCACCACGTTGGCAACCTGGGAGGTCGCCCGCCTGCACGCCCTGACCAACCAGGCGCAGCTTGTCACCATTCATGACGGTCTCGAGAATCGTTGGCTTGTTGATCGCATCGCAAGTCTCGTGGTGGAGCCGACGTGGATCGGCCTCAACGACGCCACGCGCGAGGGGGCGTGGCGTTGGTCCGACGGTGACCCGCTGAGCTACGCCGCATGGCAACCCGGCCAGCCGAATGGTGGCGCGGCAGAGAACTACGTCGAGATCGGCGAGATGGGCCGCTGGAACGACCTGTCGGGCAACGTCAAGGGCATGGGACTTATCGAACGATCGCACGTCGCGTGTGGCACGGGCGGCTCATGCTTCGTGCCGCACGGTCCCGGCTGCTCCGACGAGTCCTGCTGCAACGTCGTCTGCCAGATCGAGCCCTTCTGCTGCGAGGGTGCGTGGGACGCGTATTGCGTCGGGCTGGCCAACCAGTCATGTGCGCCGGACGTCCTTGCCGGTCCGTTCATCCATCCCGTCACCAAGCACCGCTACTTCCTGCTCGAGTCCGCGGTGTGGCCCGAGGCAGAGAAGCGGGCGATGATGCTCGGCGGCCACTTGGTCACCATCGACTCCGCGGCGGAGAACGAGTGGATCCGTCTCAACCTCGGTAACGCGGCGATCGGCCCGACGACGTTTTTCATCGGCGCCGAGGACCAGCTCTTCGAGGGCTTCTTCGAGTGGCAAACCGGCCTCTCCTTTCCTTTCGCCAACTGGAACTCCGGCGAGCCCAACGATGCCGGCGACGGGGAGGACTTCGTCGTCGTGAATGCGAGCGGCGGCTGGAATGATGTGCCGCTCTGGGTTTCCGCCCACTCGGTCGTTGAGGCATCGTGCCTAGGCGACCTCGACGGCGATGGCCTCGTGAGCGGCGCGGATCTCGGTGTGCTACTCGGATCGTGGGGTTCCTTCGGCGCCGCGGCTGATTTGCATGTCGACGGCATCGTCGACGCCGCCGATCTGAGCGTGCTGCTCGGCGCGTGGGGCCCCTGTCCCGGCAGCAGTGCCTGCTCTCCGCACGCCACGCCGGGTTCGGACCTTCCCGCGTGCACGGCATGCGTCTGCAATCTCGACTCGTACTGTTGCGAGTCGCAGTGGGATTCGATCTGCGTGCAAGAGGCTGGCGCGCAGTGCTCCGCGCCGTGCCAGTGCTACTGAGGACGCCCGACCGCTGAAGTGGTGACGGGGCGGGGCGGCGATCGGCCCGCCCTGTCCCGTCACCCCCGTCCCGTCACCCCGGCAGCGCGGGGTGCGCCAAGATCGCGACAATCCCGCGAGGCATGGCCCTGTCTCACACCATTCTCAACGTTGCGATCGACATCGCCAACGTCGACCGCAGCGTGTACGAGTCCCTCACGCTGAAGGTCGCCCAGCACCCCTCGGAGAGCGACGACTTCCTGATCGGGCGGCTCCTCGCCTATTGCCTCGAGTATCGCGAAGGCATCGAGTTCTCCCGCGGCGTCTCCTCAACAGATGAGCCGGCGATCATGATCCGCGACCTCACCGGACAGGTCACCGACTGGATCGAGATGGGAACACCCGCCGCGGACCGGCTGCACAAGGCCAGCAAGGCGACGAAGCGCGTGGCCGTCTACTTCCACCGGCCGCCGGGGCCCTATCTCGGCCAACTCGCCGGCGAGCGTGTGCACCGCCTGGAGGCGATCGAGTTCTATCAGCTCGATCGCAGCCTGGTGACCGACCTCACCGCCAAGCTCGACAGGCGGATGAAGATGGACATCTCCGTGAACGAGGGGCACCTCTTCGTGACGCTGAATGGCCATGTGCACGAGGGACGGGTCGAGGCCTGCGCGGCGGGTTAGCCTGGTCCTCGCGCAACGATCCGACAATCCGGAGAAATCGTGTCGGTCCATTGCGCCTTCCGGCGGCTGGAGTTTGCGTGGTCCACGCCGTGCGCGGGAAGGCCCCATTCTTAACTGCCATCCGGAAGATCTCCCATGTTCTCGAGCCCCCATTCGATTTCACCTCGTCTCGCGGCGGTCGCCGTCGCCTGCCTCGCCTCGACCTGCGTTGCCCAGAGCATCTCGCCCACCTCCGCCACGCGCGAGGTCCAGGCGAATGCGGCTGTGCAATCAACCAGCGCCTTTGGCCCCTGGAGTGGAGGAGTCAGTTCCGGCTCGACCAGTGCGTCGCAATCCTCCGACATCGGGGCCAATCTGCTGGCGATGAGCGGGAGCCTCCACGCCCACTGGCCCGCAGGCAACACCGCCAGCACCGAATACACGACGAGCTTCTCCGTTCCGCCTGGCATGAGCTACGTGCTGAGCGGCACGATGTCAGCATTCGTGTCGAGCTTCGGCTACAACGGCCCGGGCTGGTCCGCGCTCACGCTCACCGGCCCCGATGGTCTTGTCTTCTCCTACGTCATCGAGGCGTTTACTGGGTCGCCTCCGTCCATCGACCTTTCGGGCGATGGATCGCTTGTGCCCGGCGACTACACGCTCCACTTCGAGGCGTCCGGTCAGGGATTCGGAAGCTCGCTCATGACCAGCGGCGTCAGCGACGCGAGTTGGGACGTTTCACTTCAGCTCAACGGCATCTGTGGAAGCGGCGGGCGGGGCAGTTGCTTCGTCTCGCACCCCACGCCGAGCTGTTCGGACGCGAACTGCTGCGGCGAGGTCTGTTCCATCGATTCGTTCTGTTGCGAGTTCGAGTGGGACTGGGTCTGCGTCAATGAGGCTACGTCGATGTGCGAGGCGCCCTGCCCGGTGGACCTGAACGGGAGCGGGGCGGTTGACGCGGGCGATCTCGCGATCCTCCTGGGCGAGTGGGGTGGCGCCGGCTCGGCCGACTTCAACAGCAATGGTGTGGTGGAAGGCGGCGATCTCGCCGTCCTGCTGGGTGCGTGGGGCCCGTGCTGAGAGCGCCACACACGGAATGCCGATGTGAATCTGGCGGGAGGGGCACCCGAAGCGCATCCGGGTCGTCGCCTCCGCAGGGTGGGTCAATCTTCTCCGTGCGCCGCCGCGCGGCACGACTGCGTCCGTTACCCTGCCCATGGATGGACATGGGCAACGATTCGGACGATCTCTCTCGGCTTCTCATCGCGGCTGGCGAAGGCGATGCGGCAGCGGCCGATGCGATCGTCGCCCTCGTGTACGACGAATTGCGGGCGATGGCCCGGGCCAAACTCCGCGGAGCCCGTCCCGGTGCGACGATTCAGCCGACGATGCTCGTCCACGACGTGTATCTCAAGCTCTTCGGCGGCTCGATGCGTTTCGACAACCGACGTCACTTCTTCTTCGCCGCGGGTCGGGCGATGCGGGACGTCCTTTGCGATCGTGCCCGGAAGCGAGCTCGACGCGACGCCCATCGCGATGGCATCGTCGAGGAGCAACGAGCCAACGCAAGCCGCTCGGAGGAAGCCGTTGGGGCACGTTCAACCATCCTTGCCATCAGCGAGGCGCTGCCTCGTCTCCAGGAAGCCGATGCCAGGGCACACGACGTCGTGACGCTTCGCTTCTTCGCCGGCTTGCCCGTTGAGGAGGTGGCGGAGTTGCTCGGCGTGACGTCGCGCACCGTCGAGCGCGACTGGAAGTTCGCCCGATCGTGGCTTTACGCCGAGCTGCGGGCGAAAGGCGAAGTCGACGAGGCTGCAGCGCTACGGACGGGCGACGAGGCGGACCTGTCGTGAACGATCGACGGCGAAGCGAGCGAGAGATCTTCGACGCGCTGAGCGAGTGCGATGCCGACGAGCGGCGCCGGCTGCTTGACGCCGAATGCGCGGGCGACGCGGCGCTGCGGGCCCGCATCGAGGCATTGCTGGAGGCACTCGACACGACCGAGCGGACCCGAGGCTTTCTCGACGAGGTCGCGATGGCAGATCTCGCCGAAGACGGTGACGGCGAGGAGGACGTGAACGGTCCCTTGCCGCGGATGCTCGGGCCCTTTCGACTGCTGCGAGTCATGGGCGAGGGAGGCATGGGAGTCGTCTTCGAGGCCGAGCAGGCCAGTCCCAAGCGCCGCGTCGCGGTAAAGATGCTGAGAGGCGACATGGCCAGCCGCGAGATGGCCCGCCGATTTCGGCGCGAGATCGACACGTTGGGGCGCCTGCGGCATCGCGGCATCGCCCAGATCTACGAGGCCGGCAACGCCATCGACGGCGAGCGCTCGGGAGTGACCGTCTCCTACATCGCGATGGAGCTGGTCGAAGGGGCGGCGCTGGATGAGCATGTGCGTCGACAGAAGCTCGCTCCGCGCGAGATCGCCGCGATCCTGGTCGAGGTCTGCGAGGCGGTACAGCACGCCCACGAGCGAGGCGTCGTCCATCGCGATCTCAAGCCGGCGAACATCCTGGTGGCTACCGAAGAAGGTCGCCCGCAGCCGAAGGTCCTCGACTTTGGCGTGGCCCGCCTGCTGCCCGAGACCGGCCGGGCGCTCACCATGGCGACGTCGCCAGGACTCATCATCGGCACGATGGCGTACATGAGCCCCGAGCAGCTCGTGGGAGAGGCCGATGCGGTTGGCGCCAGGTCTGACGTCTATGCGATCGGGGTCATCCTCTTCGAGATGCTCACCGGTCGGCCGCCGCTGGACCTTCGGGATCGGCCGATCGCCGACGCCGCCCGCATCGTCCGCGACGAGGAGCCGACCCGCATCGGCAGCATCGACGAACGCCTGCGAGGCGACCTCGAGACGATCGTGGCGATGGCGATCGAGAAGTCGCCCGAACGACGGTATCCAAGCGCCGCAGCGCTGGCCGACGAACTTCGCCGCTACCTGCGCGACGAGCCGATTTTGGCGAGGCCGCCGACGCGCGTTGAACGTGTCGCCCGATTCGTGCGCCGTAACCGACCGCTCGTGGCGGGCACCTTCGGCGCGTTCGTGTTCCTGCTTGTCGGCATCATCACCACCTCGTCGCTTGCCCTCAGCGCAATGCGGGCCCGCGACGCCGCCGATTGGACCGCGTATCGGGCCACGATCGCCGCGGCGAGCGCTGCACTTCTCAATCACGATGCCGAGGCCGCGCGGCGCCACCTTGAGGCCGCCGACGATCGGTTCCGCTCCTGGGAATGGCAACTGCTCGCGGCCCAGATCGACCTCAGTACGGGGCGAGTGAGCGTGCCCAGGCGAGCGGACGTGACTGCCTTTGGGCCGCGGGTTCCGCGATGGGGCGCGGTTTGGCCCACGGTCTCCGCGCTTGATCACGACCTGCCCGCCAACTGGCCGGCCGGCTGTCGCGTGAAGCCGCTCGCGGAGCGGGCCCCGCAGGATGAGGGTGTCGAAGCGCGATGGTGGATTGCGGACGGCGAGCATGCTCTCGAGGCGTGGGTGATCGACGGCTCGCAGCGAACTCGCGGGTCGACGGGCCAGCGCGGGCCGCTCGTGGTCGTACGGCGTCGCGACGGAAGCGGGACATCGGTGGCTGACGAGACGATTGAGGTCGCGGTCCCTGTCGGTTCACGAATCGCCTCGCTTGCCTTCAATCTCGAGCGCGACGCGATCGCGGCGATCGCGATCGGGCCCTCGGGACAGCGCTTCGCATGGTTCGTGCGGCTCGGCGGCGGGGAGCAGCGGACTCTCGTAGTCGAGAATGCCCGGCGCGGCGAGCTTCCGCTGGCCGTCGGAAGCGGAGCGAACGTCGCGTTAGGTGGCGGGCCACAATCAACCCCGGTGCTGTGGAATGCCGAGTCCGGTGCGATGATCGAACTCATTGGACATCAGGGCGACATGCGGGCCCTCGCATTCAGTCCTGACGGGAAGCGGCTCGCCAGCGGCGGACACGACCGGACCATTCGGCTCTTCGACCTCGGAGGCGCCCAGATCGAGATGGAACGGCGACACGAGGATTCCGTCATGGCGCTGCGGTTTGCGCCGGATGGCGAACGCCTCCTTTCGACGAGTGTCGACGGCACCCTTCGACTCTGGTCGGTGCCGACCGCCCGGGCGGGCATGTCCCTGGTGGCGACGCTCGTCGGGCATCGCGCAACGGTCGAATGGGCGGAGTTCAGCCCGGACGGAGCGTGGATCGTCTCGCTCGGGGACGACCACACGCTACGGCTCTGGCCTTCGAGTCCTGCCGCGCTCGTCGGCGAGTTCGCCGTTCCCGACAATAGCTCGGGCGTTGTTGAGTTTTCATCCGACGGCCGAAGGTTGGTCGCCGAGAACTCCTGGGCGAGGATCCGAATGTGGGATGTCGGTGCTGCCGCGCCGCGGGCGTCGGTCGTCTCCGATCCGCATCTTCCGGCCGAAGCGGCCATGTTCGATCTTGCGTTGCGCCCCGACGGTGAATGCGTGGTGGGCATCGCCCAGGACCGCACGATCACCATGATCGAGTCGATCGGGCGGGAGCCGCGCGCCGTGGCCGTCGCGATCTCGCAGGCGGTCGGTGTCGGATTCAGCGAGGACGGCCGCGCGATGGCGTTGATTGCGGGCGATGGGCCGGCGGGTAAGCGGCTGCGTTGGCTGTCGTCCGGTGAGCCGGTCGCCGCGCCGCTGCCGAGGATGGTCAGTCCGAGCATCGCATCGAGCCGCGACGGGACGCTCGTACGCGTCCGCGACGCGCCCGAGATCAACCGAACGGGCGGCGGATCCTCACAAGCGCACTCGGTTCGCGTCCTTGACGCAACAACCGGAGACGAACTCCACCATGTGCCGACCGATGTCGGCGACGCCGCGGCGTTCGGTGCATTGCCGAACGGTCGCACTGTGTTGGCGACCGCCGACGGCACCGACAACCCTGACGAGAGCGGACGCACGATCGTGATCCGCGATGCCCGAAGCGGTGAGGTGCTGCAACAGGTGCGCGGTCACGCGGGAAAGGTCTTCGCCATCGCCTTCACGCCGGATGGGCGACGGATGCTCTCGGCGGGTCGGGATCGCCTCATCCGTGTCTGGGACACGGGGACGTGGGACGAGGTCGTCTCGCTCGTCGGACCGAATGCCTACGTCTGGGCGCTGCGCTTCTCGCCGGACGGCCTGCGACTGGCAATCTCCAGCGGCGACCGGACCTATCGCGTGTGGACGACGCGATCAGCGCTCCCATGAGTGCTTGACAGACGTCGCCATGAGCGAAACGTTAGGTGGCGAGCGTGCGCAGGAGTACCTCGCTCTTGGTCACGCTCTCCTCCCATTCCGAGCTCGGGACGCTCTCCGCGACGATGCCGCAGCCAGCCCAGTAGTCGAGCGTGCCGTCCAGATGGTCGGGTCGGCGCGGGTCACCTCGTCCGCTGAGGGCCATAGTGCGAATCGCCACGTTGAGGGTGACACTCCCGTCGCCGGCGATGAGGCCGGTCGCGCCGCAATAGGGGCCACGGCGCACGCTTTCGAGTTCGTCGATCACCTGCATGGCCCGCACCTTCGGGGCACCGGTGATCGAGCCCGGCGGAAACGTCGCGGCAAGCAGGGCGACGAGGTCGACGCCGTCTCGCACGCGACCGGAGATCTCGGCGACGGTGTGATGCACGGTCGGGTGCGTCTCGACCGTGCGGGCGGCGTCAACCGAGATCGAGCCGATCGCGCAGATCCGCCCGAGGTCGTTGCGCATGAGGTCAACGATCATGGCCAGTTCGGCGGCATCCTTCGCGCTCGTGACCAGCGACCGCGGATCCTCGCCCTGCGGTCGCGTCCCCTTGATTGGCCTCGTGAGGATGCGCCGCGATCGCCCGTCGAAATCAAGGAAGAGCTCCGGACTCATCGAGATGATGGCCCGGCCGGGGTCGGCCTCGATGTAAGCGCCGAACCATGCCCCGCTCGCGGCAAAGGCTCGCGCCGCAAGGGCCCGCGTCGAGCCGCTGAAGGGGCAGGAGACGCGACGGGCGATATTGGCCTGGAAGAGGTCGCCGTCATGGATCAGGCGCACGCAGCGATCGACCGACTGCTCGAACGCTGCGCGGTCATGGGTCTCTTCGAGCTGGCCGACGGCAAAGCGGCGCTCGCGCTCGTCGCACTCGTTGGCCAGCGGCGGAGGGTCGCCGATGCGCGACCAGGTCGCGCTGGCGTGATCGAAGGTGTGGGCATCAGGGCACCAGCAGAGCGTCGCCAGCGGCCAGTCGCGATCATCGACCGCGCCGCGCTCCGCGCAGGCCTTCGGCTCGAAGACGCGGCCAAGGTCGTAACCGAACGAGACGATCCAACCGGCGTGGGGTGACGCCGTTGGCGGCGAACGTCGAAGGACCGTCGACAGCTCTCGCTCGACGGCTTTCCGCGCTTCGGCCGGTCCGATTCCGGCGGGAAGGCGAATGTGCCGAACCTCTTTCGGCTCGGCCAAGATGGACCGCCGCGTCCAGCGTCCCAGTGACGGGCCCGAGACGAGTGCCACGAGGGGCCGTTCCCGCGGCCAGCGAGCGAGCGCCTCGATTGGCCCTATCGGCGCTGGTGTTTCGTCGGTTCGGGCGTCAGCGGAAGTCGCGATTGGGGCATCGGCCACAGCACCGATCATAACGCGGGGGCGCTGTACACTTCGCCGTTCGGCCTCGCGCGTGTCAGCGCTGGATGGCCCCTCACGAGTGATTCACCATGCCCACGCTCCTTTCCCCGTCAAAGAAGACCACCTCCAAGGCATCCAAGGCCTCCCCAAAGGCCAACGCAAAATCGCCCTCCGCTCAGAACGGCAAGAACGCCAAGCGCACCTACTACTTCGGCAAGGCCAAGTGCGAGGGTGATGGTTCGATGCGGGCCCTCCTCGGCGGCAAGGGCGCCAACCTGCACGCGATGGTGAAGATGGGACTTCCGGTGCCGCCGGGCTTCACGATCACGACCGAGGTCTGCAACGAGTACTACACGTCGGGTCGGTCCTTCCCGAACGGTCTGTTAGCCGAGATGGCCAAGGCGGTCGAGGTCCTCGAGAAGGAAACCGGCAAGCGCTTTGGCGATCCGAAGGCGCCGCTCCTCGTCTCGGTGCGCTCCGGCGCCCGCGACTCGATGCCGGGCATGATGGACACGATCCTCAACCTCGGCCTCAACGACAAGACCGTCGAGGCCCTCACCAGGGCCACCGGCAACCCGCGCTTCGCGTGGGATTGCTACCGCCGCTTCATCCAGATGTACGGCGACGTCGTGATGGGCATCCAGAAGAAGCACGAGCATGACCATGAGCCCTTCGAGGAGGTCATGGACGGGCTCAAGCGGGAGCTCGGCGTCAGGGAGGACACGTCGCTCAGCGAGGCGAACCTCAAGGAACTCGTCGTCCGCTACAAGGCCCTGGTCAAGAAGTGGACCGGCCGAGAGTTCCCCAACGAGCCGATGAAGCAGCTTGAGGGCGCGGTTGGCGCCGTCTTCGGCTCGTGGATGAACGAGCGGGCCATCGTCTATCGCCAGAAGTACCGCATTCCGGACGCGTGGGGCACCGCGGTCAACGTCCAGTCGATGGTCTTCGGCAACATGGGTGATGACTCGGCGACGGGCGTTGCCTTCACCCGTGACCCGGCGACCGGGGAGAACGTCTTCTACGGCGAGTATCTCGTGAACGCCCAGGGCGAGGACGTCGTCGCCGGCGTGCGCACGCCGAAGCGCGTGCAGGAGATGGCCAAGGACCCGATCATCGGGCCGGCCTACAAGGAACTCGAGAAGGTCCGGGCAACGCTTGAGAAGCGGTTCGGCGACGTCCAGGACTTCGAGTTCACCATCGAGCGGAAGAAGCTCTACATGCTTCAGACTCGCAACGGCAAGCGCACCGCGCTGGCCTATGTGCGCATCGCTCACGACATGGTGAAGCAGGGGCTGATGACGCCCGAGCATGCGATTGGATCGGCCGACCCCGAGGCGATGAACCAACTGTTACAGCCGGTCTTCGATCGCGGCGCCTACGAGGCCGCCCGCAAGGAAGGCCGCGTTATGACCAGGGGACTCGCCGCGGGCCCCGGCGCCGCGACCGGCATGGTCGTCTTCAGCGCGACCCGCGCCGAGGAACTCGCGAAGCAGGGCAAGCACGTCGTCTTGTGCCGCATCGAGACGAGCCCCGAGGACCTGCGCGGCATGATCGCCGCAGAAGGCATCCTCACCACCCGCGGCGGCGTCTCCAGCCACGCGGCCCTCGTCGCCCGCCAGATGGGCAAGGTCTGCGTCGCCGGCGCCGGTGACATCCACATCGACTACCACAAGGGCACGCTCGCCTGCGGCGGGAAGACGCTCAAGGAAGGCGATCCGATCTCGGTGAACGGCACGACCGGCGAGGTCATCGCCGGGGCGATCGCCACCGCCGACAGCGAACTCAAGCAGGTCCTGATCAGCGGCACGATGAAGGCCAAGGACTCGCAGGTCTTCAAGTACTACGACTTCATCATGAAGCTCGCCGACAAGTACCGTCGGCTCGGCATTCGCACCAACGCGGACACGCCGGAGCAGGTCCGCAATGCGGTCGCGTTCGGTGCCGAAGGCATCGGCCTCACCCGTACCGAACACATGTTCTTCGAGGGCGACCGCATCGATGCGATGCGCGAGATGATTCTCGCCCGCGACGAGGCCGGCCGGCGCGCCGCCCTCGCCAAGCTCCTGCCCTATCAGCGCGGCGACTTCGAGGGAATCTTCCGGGCCCTCGCCGGCAAGCCCGCCTGCATCCGCCTGCTCGATCCGCCGCTGCACGAGTTCCTTCCGCACGACGACAAGGCCCAGCAGGAGCTCGCCAAGAAGCTGAAGGTCGGCGCTGCGGCGATCAAGACCCGCGTCGAGGAGCTCCACGAGTTCAACCCGATGCTCGGCTTCCGCGGCTGCCGGCTCGGCATCGGCTACCCCGAGGTCACCGAGATGCAGGCCCGGGCGATCTTCGAGGCTGCCGCGAAGGTCCAGAAGGAAGGCGTCAAGACCAAGGTTGAAGTAATGGTGCCGCTGGTCGGCTTCAAGCGCGAGCTCGATCTCCAGGTCGCGGTCATTCACCGCGCCGCCGCCGAGGTCATGAAGGAAACCAAGCAGAAGATCGCCTATCACGTCGGCACCATGATCGAGATCCCGCGCGGCGCCCTCACCGCGAACGAGATCGCCGAGACCGCCGAATTCTTCAGCTTCGGCACCAACGACCTCACCCAAACGGCGCTGGGCATGTCGCGTGACGACTCCGGTTCCTTCCTCGGCCGCTACGCCGAACTCGAGATCATGCGCGAGAACCCCTTCGCGTCGATCGACACCGCCGGCGTCGGCCAACTCGTCAGGATCGCCTGCGAACGCGGCCGGGCCACGCGCCCGGACATCAAGCTCGGCATCTGCGGCGAGCACGGCGGCGACCCGGCCAGCATCGCGTTCTTCGACGAGTGCGGACTGGCCTATGTCTCCTGCTCGCCCTTCCGCGTCCCGGTCGCCCGCCTCGCCGCAGCCCGTTCGGCGGTGAAGAACGGCACGAGCCCGGCGCTCAAGAAGAAGTGACGGCTTGTTCACCGCAGAGACGCTGAGATCCCGGAGCCCGACGCAAAGGAGTGCAATGGGTTGCGTGATGTGGGCTCCGGCCCGGATCTCGGGATCCAACTCCTTCCGTCCTCCGCGAACCTCCGCGCCCCTGCGGTGAACCTTCTCTCCCATGCAGCTCCTCACTCCATACCGTTTGGGTCCGTACGAACTGAAGCACCGTTGCGTGATGGCGCCGATGACGCGCTCCCGCGCGGATGGTGATCGGGCGGTTGTTCCGATGACCGCGATCTATTACGCGCAGCGGGCCGACCCGGTGCGCGGGGCGGCGCTTCTCATCAGTGAGGCGACGCAGGTGTCGGAGCAGGGGATCGGCTATCCGGCGACGCCTGGGATCCACACGCCCAGGCATGTCGCGGCGTGGCGAACGGTCACCGACGCGGTGCACGCCAAGGGCGGACTCATCTACGCCCAGCTCTGGCACTGCGGACGGGTGTCCCACTCGTCATGGCAGGGCGGCGCGGCTCCCGTCTCCTCATCGGCGGTGGCGATGAAGGGGCAGGCGTGGAGCGCGAACGGTCTGGTCGATGCCGAGACGCCGCGGGCCCTTGAGCTTTCGGAGATTCCCGGCGTCGTCGCCCAATATCGCCACGGAGCGCGGTGTGCGAAGGAGGCGGGGTTCGATGGCGTCGAGCTGCATGCCGCAAACGGCTACCTCGTTGACCAGTTCCTGCGCGACAGCGTGAACCGGCGCACCGACGCCTATGGCGGCTCGCCCGCGAACCGCATTCGTTTCCTGCGCGACATCGTCGAGGCTCTCATCGCGGTGTGGGGCACGTCGCGCGTCGGCGTGCGCCTGTCGCCCACCAACGCGTTCAACGACATGCGTGACAGTGACCCGGCAAGCGTCTTCGTGCCGGCGGCGGAGATGCTCAATGACTATCCGTTGAGCTTCCTCCACGTGCTTGAGGGGCGCCCCGGATCGCAGCTTGCCCCGCCCGCCGGTGTCACGCCGATCGCAGCCCTCATGCGAAAGGCCTACCGCGGCGCCTTCATCATCAACGGCGGCTACGACCGTGAATCGGGTGAGCAGGCCATCGCCGGCGGAGCCGCCGACCTGGTTGCGTACGGCGTGCCGTTCCTCGCCAATCCCGACCTCACGGAGCGGTTCCGCACAGAGGCCGCCCTGAACGCACCCGACCCCGCGACCTTCTACGGCGGCACCGAGAAGGGATACACCGACTATCCCTTTCTCGCGACTCGGTGAATGATGTGGGCTCGATGTGCACCCTTCTCGCCCTCGCCCCACTTTCCGTTCTCGCCATCCAGGCCTCAGCCGAGCCGCCGCCCGCGCTCCCGTCGCCGAAGGGTTACTCGGCTCGGCATGTCGCGAAGGCGCCTTCGATCGACGGAACGCTCGATGACGAATGTTGGGCGAACGCGCCGTGGAGCGATGCGTTTGTCGATATCGAAGGCGACGCGAAACCGCTGCCACGCTATCGAACCCGCATGAAGATGCTCTGGGACGACACGACGCTCTACATCGCCGCCGAGATGGAGGAGCCGGACGTCTGGGCGACCTACCGCACGCATGACCAGGTCGTGTTCCACGAGCCCGACTTCGAGGTCTTCATCGATCCTAACGGCGATGGCAAGGCCTACTACGAGCTCGAGGTGAATTGCCTCGGGACGATCTTCGATCTCTATCTCCATCGCATGTATCGCGATGGCGGACCGGCGCTGCACGGCTGGAACTGCAAGGGACTGCGGACAGGCATTGTCGTTCACGGCAGTGCCAACGAGCCGCGAGACACGGACACCGGCTGGACGCTTGAGTGGGCGATTCCCTTCGCGTCACTCGTGCCGCAGCCATGCGATCAGCCGGTCGACGCCGCAGAAAAGGCCCGCGGTGGAGCGGCGCCGAAGCTGGGCGAATCGTGGCGCATCAACTTCTCGCGTGTGCAGTGGAAGCACAACTTCGAGGAGCTTGGGGCGGACGGGAAGCGCGCCGGGCCGAAGCGCCCCGCGGCCGGCGGGGCGAAGCCGGAGGGCGAGGCGCCGAAGTATGTCAAGACTCCGAGCACGCCCGAAGACAACTGGGTGTGGAGCCCGCAAGGCGTGATCGATATGCATCTGCCGAGCCGATGGGGCGTGGTAACGTTTGTGAAGGAGAATGCCACGCATGAGCGGAACGCGATCAATCCTGCCAACGCCAAGTGAGATGATCGCCCATCTCGATCGCTTCGTGCGCGGGCAAACCCGGGCGAAACAGGACATCGCCGTTGCGGTCTACAACCATTACCTGTCGCAGGCTTGGCGCGACCGGCACGGCAAGGACCTCGGTCGCTATCACATTCTCATGATCGGGCCGACGGGCGTCGGCAAGACGCTCCTGGTGAAGACACTGGCGGACTTCCTCGGTGTCCCGGTCGGTTTCACCAGCGCGGCCGGACTCGTCGAGGCGGGCTACAAGGGCAACTCGGTCGAGACCATCGTGCGCGGACTGTTGGAACGGGCCGGCGGCGACCCGAAGAAGGCGGAGAAGGGGATCATCTTCATCGATGAGGTCGACAAGATCCGCCGCTGCGACACGGCAGAGCGCGACGTGAGCGGAGAAGGCGTGCAGAACGCCTTGCTGACCATGCTCGACGGCCGCGTGTCCGAGGGGAACGAAGGCCAGAGTCACTCCGCCGTCGACACGGGACGGATCCTCTTCATCTGCACGGGCGCGTTCGTCGGATTGCGGGACATCGTCGAGGCAAGGGTCAAGCGAACGCGTTCCCTTCCTTTCGGGTTTCGTCCGCGGGCCAACGAGGATGTCGAGAAGATCCCGAACAACCCGATCTACGAGGCGCTCTGCCAGGCCGAGACGCGCGACCTCGTCGACTTCGGCATGATCCCCGAGTTCATCGGACGGTTCGCCACGGTTGCCGTGCTGCACGAACTTTCCCGCGCGGACCTTCGGGCGATCGTGAGCGACCGTACCGAGAGCTCGGCGCTTGAGCGGGCCACGATGCTTGCGAAGCTCCACGGCATCGAGCTCGTCTTGAGCGACGACGCCCTGGAGGCGATCGTCGACGAGGCGATGGCCTTGGGCACCGGCGCTCGTGGTCTGCACCGCCTCATCGGACGGGCCCTTGACTCCGTTGACTACCGCTGGCCGGAGCTCGCCGCTGAAGGGGTCCATCGCGTGGTCATCGATCGCGCGTCGATCGCCAGCGGCAGCGAGCCGCAGTGCGTGAAGGGTGTCCTCACGATCGATCGGCTCGATGCCCAACTACGGGCCGAGGCGCTTGCGATCCTGCCGCCGCAGCCTCGCGGCACGGCGTCGAAGAAGCAGGGTCTCGGCCGTCCAGTCGAAGGGCATGGCGAACCGGGGGCGGGGATCGATGACCCGAAGTTTCTGACCGACACGAGCGGCTGGTCGGCCGAGCAGCTTCGGGCGTCGATCGACGCCATCAAGGTCGAGCACCTCGCCTGGATCGAGACGACCGGCCCGGCGAAGACCTGGTGGGACGAGTTCGAGCTGGCCAACGAGACAAAGCTCTCGCTGGTCCACCGGCTGGTGGAGGAACTGCGGAACCGCCGGGCGACCATCGGCGAGTTCTACCTGGCGTGCACCTACTCCAACACCGATGACATCCTCGCCAACCTCTGCTACCTCGACTACATGCATCTGAAGCGGGACGCGATGCGCCGCAAGCAAAAGAAGTAGTTTCGGATGCGGGCCGAGTAGACTCGTGTCATGGTCTCTCTCCGATGGCTTCTCGCCCTCGCGTTTGCGGGCATCGTCGCGATCTCGCCCACGGCCGCTTGGGCATCACCGCAACGAGCCGTCGACGCTCCACGCATCGCCCGCACGCTTGATCCTGAACGCCTCGGCGCCGAGGCGATCCTCGTCGTCCACTACCACCGGCCTGACGGCAAGTACGCGAACTGGAACCTCTGGAGTTGGCCTGAACACGGCGACGGTGCCGCGTTTGCCTTTGAGCAGTCCGACGTCTTCGGTCGGTATGCCATCGTCCCGTTTCCGAAGCTCGCACCAAGGGCCGGATTCATCGTGCGTCGAGGCGAATGGGAAGAGAAGGACTTCGATCAGGACCGCTTCGTTGAACTGCGGGCGGGCGAGGTCACCGAAGTATGGATCGTCTCAGGCGACGACCGCGTGCGCAGCGATCCGGGCGAAATCGATCTCAGCCTGCGGGTGGTTGGGGCGTTCCTGGATGCGAGGGACCGGATCACCCTTGCGACCACAGTGCCGCTGAGCGAGCGGCAGCGAAAGGGCATCAGCGTTCGAGTGAAGGGCAGTGACACAGCGCTGGTGGTGGGCACCACCGAGCCAGCCGCGCCGAGCGGCGGGAAGTCGATCCTCGACATCACCCTCGCCAAACCGGTGGCGCCCGCTGATGTCGGGCGTCTTTCGTTGGCGTTCGAGGAACGCCTTTTCGACGACCTTCCGACCCAGGTGGTCTATGCCCGTGATGTCCTCGACGGCGCCGAGTTCGCAGCGCTCGACGATCCGCTTGGTCCTCGGTGCGAAGCCACCGGTACGTGGTTCTCGACTTGGTCACCTGTCGCAGAGTCCGTGGATCTCATCCTGTGGAAGTCCGCAGGATCGACGGTGGCCATTGCGGTGCCGATGATGCGCGGCGAGCGCGGCACTTGGGCGACCCATGTGAGCGGCGATCTGCATGGCCTTGCGTATCGCTATCGCTTCACCTGCTACGGCGTCACGAGTGAGGTGCCGGACATGCACTGCCTCGCCGCGACATCCGACAGCAGCCGCAGTGTTGTCGTCGACATGGACCGATTGAAGCCCGACGCTTGGCACTCCGTGGCGAGCCCGCCTCGCGCCCACCCGACCGACGAGATTGCCTACGAGATCCACGTTCGCGACTTCTCCATTCGCGACGCCGCCTGCCCTGAGGAGGACCGTGGGCGCTACCGCGGCCTCTCCCGCGGCCGCGGTCGAACCAACGCCTCTGACGGGGTGCGCCCAAGTACTGGGATCCGACACCTTCAGGAACTAGGCGTCACCGCCGTCCATCTCCTTCCGGTGCATGACTTCACCGCGAAGCGAGACGAATACAACTGGGGCTACTGGACGACCCTCTTCAACGTCCCCGAGTCCAACTACGCATCGGATCCAAACGATCCGACCGCGCCGATCGTCGAACTTCGCGAAGCCATCGCTGACCTGCATCGCGCGGGTCTTCGCGTGATCCTCGACGTTGTCTACAACCACACCTCCGATGCCGGCCCGAACTCGCCGTTCGGCGCCGCGGTGCCGAACTACTTCTTCCGCACCACGCGCGATGGCCGGCTCGTGAACGACACCGGCGTCGGCAACACCATCGCCGATGAGCGGCCGATGATGCGAAAGTTCATCGTCGACAGCCTTCGGCATTGGGTGCGGAACTACCGCGTCGACGGCTTTCGCTTCGACCTGCTCGGAAGCAACGACCCGGCGACGGTGAAGGCCATCTGCGACGCGCTTCTCAAGGATCGACACGATCTCACGCTTTATGGGGAGCCCTGGACCGGCGGCGGGACAGTTCGATTCGGAAAGGGGGCCCAAAAGGGCCTTCCGATTGCTGTCTTCAACGATCACCTTCGCAACGCGATTCGGGGCGATCTAGACGGCGCGACCGTCGGTTTCGCGACCGGCGTGGGCGGAGATGTCGCTGCGATCAGGCGCGGCGTGATGGGGGCGATCGATGACTTTGCCCAAGAGCCCGGCGAGAGCGTCGCGTACGCGTCGGCGCACGACAACCTCACGCTTTGGGACAAGATCGTCAAGACGCAGCCAGCGGCGAGCGATGCCGAGCGTCGCGCGATGCAGAAGCTTGCCCTCGGCATCGTCCTGACAAGCCAAGGCGTTGCGTTCCTGCATGGCGGCTGCGACTTCTGCCGGACCAAGGAGGGTCAGCACAACACCTACGTCGCCGGCGACGAGATCAACCGCTTCGATTGGAAGCGGAAGGCCGAGTACATCGAGGTCTTCGATTACGTCGCCGGACTTGTGAAGCTCCGCCGCGAACATCCGGTGTTTCGCATGGCCGACGATACCGACGTGCGTCGCTCGATGACATTCCTCGAGGCTGGACGAACGATGGCCTTCACGCTCGACGGTGCCATCGCTCGGGATACCTGGGAGCGCATTCTCGTCGTCTACAACGACGAACCGACGGCGTTGGAGTTCTCGCTACCAACGGCAGGTGGCGAAGGCGATGGTGAGTGGACAATCGTCGTGAATCACGAGCGTGCCGGCAACGAACCGCTGGCCGTTGCGCGCGGACGAGTCACACTGCCGGGGTACTCGCTCCTGGTTGCGCACGCGAAGCGCTAAGCCACGAGGGCGGGAATAGCCCGTATCATTTGGGACATGCCTGACGCGAGCGTCCGCCCATCCCAGCAACCCGCTTCCGAGCGCATCCTCGAGGAGCTTGGCATCGTGCGCGATGCCCGCAACCCGTTTCACACGGTGCTCGACCAGATGCTCTCGGCGGCCGATGCCGTCGGGCTCAAGCATCACCAGCAGATCATCCTCGCCCAGCCCAAGAGCGAAGTCATGGTGCACTTTCCGGTGCTCATGGACAATGGTCATCACCGGCTCTTCAAGGGCTATCGCGTCCAGCACAACAATGCCCTCGGACCATTCAAGGGCGGCGTCCGGTTCCATCCGCGGCTTTCGCTGGACGAGACGAAGGCCCTTGCGGTGCTGACGACGATGAAGGCCTCGCTGTTGCGGATCCCCTTCGGCGGAGCGATGGGCGGCGTGAAGTGCAATCCGGGCGAGTTGAGCGAGGGCGAACTGATGCGCCTCACGCGCCGCTTCGCCAGTTCGCTCTCCCACTATGTCGGACCCGACTACGACGTGGTCGAGCCCGATGTCGGAACCGACTCGCGCGTCATGGCTTGGTTCGCCGACACGCTGGTGCAGACCACCGCTGACGTGCGGCGACAAGAGATGTTCCGAGCGGTAACCGGCAAGCCGATCGAGATCGGCGGCAGCTTTGGTCGCGATCGGGCAGCGGGACTGGGGCTGGCCGATGTGTTGACCGAGATGCTCCCCGAACTCGCCCCGCACACCGGAGCTCGCTATCCGGGCGGCACCTTCGCCTGCGTCGGCTTCGGCACGGTCGGATCCTGGTCGGCGCGGCGGCTGGTCGATCGCGGCATGACCCTTGTCGCGGTGATTGACCACACCGGTTCGATCCGCAACGACGCCGGCATCGATCCCTTCATCCTGGCGGATCACGTGCATCGCGCTGGAGGCGTCGCCGGCTTCGCGGCCGCGACGTCGGTGGCCGAGCGCGATGTCTGGTCGATCGCCTGCGATGCCCTGATTCTCGCGGCGGCAGACGGCATCCTCGATGCGGAACGGGCCGCTCGCGTGAACGCCAAGTGCGTCGCCGAGGGCGGTCACCTTCCCACGACCACCGACGGCGCCGACGTGCTTCTTGCCCGCGGAATCGAAGTCCTGCCGAGTGTTCTCTGCAGTGCGGGCGGCGTGGCGGCCAGCTACCTCGAGTGGGTGCAGAACCGACTCTCGACGACCTGGTCGGCCGAGGACGTCGAAGAGGAGTTGACCCGTTCGATGACGCTCGCAGCGCGCCGCGTGAAGCTGGCCCGCATCCGCTACGAATGCGATTGGCGGGCCGCGGCGCTCTGCGCGTCGTGCGAACGTCTCGGCAAGGTCTACGACCTGCGCGGCGTCTTTCCCTAACAGTTCGTGCAACGCGGGAGCGAGGCCCGCATCGGAACACCCATGACCATCTTCAGCAAGATCATCAACGGCGAGATTCCCTGCCACAAGGTCTACGAGGACACCCATGTCCTCGCGTTCCTTGATGTCGGGCCGTTGAGTTCCGGACATACGCTGGTGATCCCGAAGGAAGCCAAGGCCCATCTGCACGAGCTCTCCGACGAAGGAGCCGCGGCCCTCGGACGCGTGTTGCCGCGGATCTGCCGGGCCGTCATGAAGGCGACAGGCGCCACGTCCTACAACGTGCTTCAGAACAACGGCTCCGATGCCCATCAGGTCGTCATGCACGTCCACTTTCACATCATTCCGAAGATCGAGGGCGAGGGCCTAGGCATCATCTGGAAGGCGGGCAAGCTCGACTCGGAACGCGGCGCCTCACTCGCCGAGCGTGTGCGGGCGGCACTAGGCTGATCATGAGCCTCGTCGACTACAACGCCCTTCCCCTGAATCGACTCTTCGAGTCGCTGGTGAATCCGGAGCGGCTGTCGCTTCTCATGCGGATGGCCCTCGACGAGGATCTCGGCGAGGTCGGTGACATCACCACGTCATCGCTGGTGCCACCCGATGCGCGAGCCCGGGCGGCGATCGTGGCCCGGGCCGAGGGCGTGGTCGCCGGCTTGCCCGTCGTGCGTGCGGTGCTGGACATGGCCGATGCGACCGAAGCGCTCGGCGCGACCTTCGCGGCCAACGACGGCGAACGCTGCTCGCGCGGGCAGGTTCTGGTGCGCTTTGACGGGCCGCTGGCGCTGCTCCTGCCGCTTGAGCGGACGATGCTGAATGCCTTGGGCCACCTCTGCGGCATCGCCACGCTGACGCGGCGGTTTGTTGATGCGGTGGCGGGAACGAAGGCCCGAATCTGTTGCACCCGAAAAACGCTGCCCGGTTGGCGCGAGCTCGAGAAGTATGCCGTCCGCTGCGGCGGAGGCACGTTGCACCGGATCGGGCTCTACGACGCCATGCTGGTGAAGGACAACCACCTCGGCGCGGTGGCGCCTGGCGACCTCGGCCCCGCCCTCACTGCGGCGGCGAAGGCGGCGAGGCGACGCCACGAGCTCCGATTCGTCGAGATCGAGGTCGACTCGCTGGAGCAGCTCCGCGTCGTGCTGGCGATGGAGCGAGGGTTGATCGACATCGTTCTCCTCGACAATTTCAATCCGCCGATGCTGGCCGAGGCTGTGGCGATGCGGGCGGCTACAGGGGCTCGCGTCGAACTCGAGGCTTCCGGCGGCGTTCGGCTCGAAACGGTTCGGGCCATCGCCGAGACCGGCGTCGATCGGATCTCGAGCGGCGCGATCACCCATAGCGCGATCACCCTTGATGTGGCGATCGACCTTCTCGATGAGTCCCGCACGTCGGCGGGCGGGTCGAGCCGGTGAGCGAATCCGACGGCGACCGGGGCGAGTGGGAGTCGACGCTGGCCATGACGGTGAGCGAGCGGTGCACGGTGCTTCGATCGTGTGTGGTTCTCGGTGAGACCGCGTCGACGCAGGACGAGGCTCGCCATCGATTGCTCTCGCGCGGCGAGTGCGGGGCGATCGTGGCGTGGCGACAGACAGCCGGTCGCGGTCGACAGGGCCGAGCGTGGGCGGATACCGCTCAGGACGGCGTTGCAGTCACATTCGTCATGCCCGATCGGCGCTCGGAGGTGCTGGTCATGCTCGCGGCCGTTGCAGCTTGCCGGTCCATCGAGAGGGCCATTGCCGATACTCCCGGCAACGACGAGCCGTTGGCCATCGGGATCAAGTGGCCCAATGACTTGGTCTGTCGTGGACGGAAGCTCGGTGGGATTCTCATCGAGCGTCCGGCGTCGGGCCATCGACTCACCCTGGTTGGCATCGGCATCAATGTCTCGCAACGCTCCTTCCCTGAGCACCTCGCTGACGTGGCGACGAGCGTGAGCCTCAGCGGCGGTCACGCAACGCGGCTGGCCATCCTGACCCGACTGGTGTGCGCGATTGATCGCTTTGCGGCGACGGGGGACGACGAACTCCTTCCGACGCTCCTCGCCGACTATCTCCAGCGCGATGCGCTCCGCGGCGCCGAGGCGACCTTTGCGACCGCGACGGGCGAGGTTGCCGGGCGGGTGATGCAGGCCCATCCCCTCGAGGGCATCACCGTGATGACGGTGGACGGCCAGCGAATCCTGCCGAGGGCCACGACGTCGGTGGTGAGCTGGCGACCGACCGGAATCGGATGACCGATTCTCACTTCCAGTCAGCCGCGAGCCGATAACCAACCCATCATGGCCACCAGCGGACTGTTCGGGCTCGCCATCACCCTCTCTCTCGTCGGTCAATCAGGCCCGGCTGGGCCGACCTCTCAACCGGCATCGCAGCCCGTTGGCCAACCGGTGAGCCAACCGATTCCGAGACAGGGCACCGAGGACCAGGATGCGAAGACGATCGCAGACCTGAAGGCGCTTCGGACTATCGACGAAGCCCGTCGCGGTCCCGACTCAAGGCGGGATGAGATCCTCAATCGCAGGCGCCTCCAACAGGTCGATGCCGGCGCCGAGGACCGAAGCCCGCTCGACGTCAGCCTTCGCAACATGCAACCCGAGCCGATGGCGATGCCGATCGGCTTTTCGAAGGTCTACGTCGATCCCGCCGACCCAGAGCAGTACGTGAGGGCCGATGGAGCTCTCTTCGCAGTCTTCCCCTACTCGATCTACAAGCGCACAAAGAAGGGCAGGATCGCCCTCATCCCAACGTCGACGATCTTCCGGATCGGAATGCCCGCCCACATGTTCGTCCAGCCGCGCACGGATCCGTTTGAAGGTGCTTCCCCCGAGCGCAAAGACGGATCGCTGAGCGAAGGTCCGAGCGCCGGCGGACGGATGAACACCCGCGTGGACCTCTTCCTCGGGGCGGTCGGTGACCCCGCACGACAGGAACCGCGATCGATGGACACATCGGCATTCAGCCGGCAGGCGACAAGCGAGGACGACCGATCGGTCTCAGTCAACAGCGGCCGAGACGAGCCGGATTTCGCCCATCGCGAGCTGCCGACCTTCCTGCGCGACGAGAGCTACCGTCGAGCGTTCTTCGAGTCGCTACGACAACGGCGGCCGACTGGAACGTCGACCGCCGCTGGCTGATTCGAGATTGATCCCGATTACTTGGGGGCGCCCGGCTTTGGATCAGTGGGCTTGGGATCCGTCGGCTTCGGATCTGGCTTCGGATCTGGTTTCGGATCTGGTTTCGGATCTGGTTTCGGATCTGGTTTCGGATCTGGCTTCGGATCTGGTTTCGGGTCTGGCTTCGGGTCTGGTTTCGGGTCTGGTTTCGGGTCTGGCGACTTCGGTGCCGGCGGAGTCGTCGGCTTGCCTGCACCGCGCTCTTCGGATCGCACGAACTTGCCCGCGTTGTCGTAGAACCGCCAATAGCCGACGCGCTCGCTGTTCTTGTAATAGCCCTCCCGCTCCATCACGCCGTTGGGCCAGAACGCCTGTGAATATCCGTTTCTCTTCCACTTCCCGTCGACCGGGTCCTTCCGCATCTCGTACTTGAACTTGGGTGTCTTGTTGTCGTCCCACATCTCGACCGATGGCTTCATGTCACCATCCGGTATGCCTGCGGGCTTGGGAATGGGCGGAAGTTCGCCCGGCTTCGGCTCGGTTGGTTTGGGATTCGGTTGAGGGTCAGCCGGCGGCTTCGGCGTCTCAGGCTTCGGAGGCGTCGCTGGCGGGTCTGCGGCGATGAGAGAGTTTGTCGAGGGCACATGGGCCATGGCGGTGGCAAGAGGCAGCCCCGTGACAAAGAGCGAAGCGGTCAGAATGCGAATGAGGGCGGTGTTCGTTTTCACCAGCGAGACTCCAGAGCTCGGATATGGGCGGTTCAGATCTTACGATGCGCGTCCCGATGACGGCCACAGGCCAACTGCCATTCCAACCGCCAACGCCGAAGCGTCAGCGACGCTTGCGGGCGTTCGCGATCACGGTTGTCGCCGGACTCTCATCGGCCGTTTCGTCAACAGCATGCGGTGGTGAGGCCGTTCCCATCAATGTCGCCCCTACGGCGGTTCGGGGTGGGATTCTGGCCATTCCGCTTCGACTTCCCCCCGAGGGCGAAGGACTTCCGGCTGAGGTCCCGCTCATGATCCGTGACCCGGCCAGCGATCAAGCGACACAGGTTCTCGGTCGCGTGATCTACCTCGCAACACCCGTTGACCGGGCTGAGCCCCGTTGGACCCGGAGCGCCAACCCGACCGTGGTCCGAACCGTCGCAGATGGGGTCGATCCCCGAACGCTCCTTCAGGTCGAGCTTTCCCAACGAATCCGCAGCGTCGACGCAGCGCTCCTGCTGGTCGACACCCCCGACGTCTCGGGGGCGGCAACGCTGCAACTCGGCGGTACGACGCTCACCCCCGCGTGGCTCGAACCCGGCCCAACACTCGAGGCCGTTGGTGAGGCGGGCCTCATCGATCCCGAGGGTGTGGCACCGTGGAGCGACGATCGCCCCGATCCGCAATCGCCTTTCGAGTGGTTCCGGTGGACGCTCATCGCTCCGCTGCGCGGCGAGCGTGTGCCAGCACCCCCGGGCGACATCGCGAGCCAGCTCTTTGCCCGTCACGTCGCGGAACTCTGGCTCGCCGGTCTGGCCCGCATCGAACGGCAGAGCAAGGGGGTGGCCGATTCGGTGCGCGATTGGTTGACCGCCACCGTGCATTGGCCAGGACGCGATCCGGACGAGACGTTCGGCCACGGCAAGCCCCTTGGCCCGCCCGGGAGCGGCATCGCAATGTGGATCGCCGATCCCGCCGAGCTCGGATCGCTCTTAGGCATCCTGCTCGATCGAAACCGGGATGACGAATCGATCATGAATGCGGTGCTGGCATGGATGGATGCACGGACACCGATGGCCCTATGGGTCGAATCGGATGTCGCCGGACGCGTCACGGTCGTACTCGCCAATCCGCTCATCGAGGAGATGGTGGTCTCGATGCAGTGGCTCGGCGAGTCATTGCCGCCGCTGGCGACACTCGTTCCCTTTCGCACCATCGATCGCGTGCGTGTTGACCGTCCGGCCGAACGGCCGTCCGCCGGCGATTCGCACGAGCCGATCGTCCTGGCACTTGAGTCTGGAAGCGCCGTCAAGAGACTGGCTTTTGCCCCGCGAGCGGTGCGTGCGAAGCCGCCTTCGCTCTCCTTCGGCGCCTTCGTGCCGGCGATGACCCTGGCCGATGTGCAGGCCGGACGATTGGGAGCGGTGCCGCCGGAGTGGTCGACGGTGGCGAACCTCCGCCGGCGCGACGGACATTGGGAAGTCTTCGCCGAGTGCATGACGCCGCGACCTAACAGTTCGTCGGAGACGGCGGCCGATTCACTGACCGTCGTGGTGCGCGACCGCTCGGTCACCGTGCGCCGCGACGGAACGATCGACGGCGATGTCGACGCCCTGGTCGATGTCGGCGTGCGCAATTTTGCGGACCGATGGCGTGTGCGACTCACACTGCCAGACTCGTGGATGCCGCGACCTGGTGTGACCGGAGCGGTGCTGAGCATGGGTTTGCGCCGCGACACGCCGGTCGTGCAGTCGACGGCCGTCTTGGCCCGCGCGACCTTCGCCTCCGAGACCCCGGTCGTTGAGATCGACGTCTCGGATTGGCAGGAGGGCATCACGCAGGAGGTCGCGATGCCGCCCGCAGGAAGTGGCATGCAGGACGTCAGGTAGGGCGAGGCCTTCCGTATACTGCGGCCATGTCCACCGATGTCGCCGATCCGAATCCGCTTGTGCCCAGTGCGAGCGGCGCGCCGACGCGCATCGCCGCTCTGCTGAATCAGAAGGGCGGCGTTGGGAAGACGACTTCGACGGTGAACATCGGGGCGGCGATCGCCGAACTTGGCCGGCGCGTCTGCCTCATCGATCTCGATCCGCAGGGTCACCTCTCCCTCTACCTCGGCATTGACGGCACGACCGTCGGGCGCACCGCCTACGACGTCTTTCTCGATCCGGACTTTCCGATCGAGGACGCGATCGTGCGGGCCCGGCCGAATCTCGATTGCCTGCCGTCGACGGTCGATCTCGCGGCGGTCGAGAGCGAGCTTGCCGGTCACCCGACGCGGCATCGGATCCTCAAGGATCGCTTTGCACCACTGCTTTCGCGTTACGACTACGTGCTGATCGATTGCCCTCCAAGCCTGGGACTTCTGACCCTCAACGCCCTTTCGATGGCCCGCGAGGTGATCGTTCCCATGCAGGCCCAGTTCCTGGCCATGCAAGGGTTGAGCAAACTGTTAGAGACCGTGGCCATCGTCTCGCGCGGGGTGAATCAGGACCTACGCGTCTCGGGCGTGATCCTCTGCATGCACGAGACGCAGACCGCGCATGGCAAGGAAGTGGTCAACGAACTCGACCAGTTCTTCGAAGCCTCGAAGGGAACGGGACAGCCTTGGGATGGAGCCCAGGTCTTCCGCCCGGCGATTCGCCGCAACGTGAAGCTCGCCGAAAGCCCGAGCTTCGGCCAGACCATCTTCGACTACGCCCCGTGGTGCCCGGGCGCGTTGGACTACCGAACGCTTGCCGAGCGGTTTGTCCGCGACTGGGAACGGTCGAATGCTCGGGGTCAACTGCCCGAACTCAAGCCCAATGCGGGCCCGGAGGCGACGACACCGGCTGCGGTCGAGATTCGCTCGGCCACGCTGAGTATCGCCTCCGACGTTGGCGTTCACGTCGATGCCGCTGACGAAGGGGACAGCCCCTCGTGATGCGCCTGTCGGCGATGGAGCCGGTTTCGCGGCGCGCCGTCGCGATGTCGCGCGTGGTCCTCGGCCTCTATGCCGGCGTCGCCGTCGCAGGCACGCATTGGCCGCGGCTTCAGATCGGCGACCCGAACCATCCCGTCGACAAGATGCTCCATTTCGTCGCCTTCGGAGGGCTGGCCTTTTTTCTCTCGCGGGGTCGCTACTTCCGAAGCACCTGGGCGCTTCTCCTCTTCGCCTGCGCGTGGATCGTTCTCGATGAGGTGACCCAGGCGGTGCCCGGTTTGGGGCGGAGCTTCTCGGTCGAGGACATGCTGGCCGGATGGCTTGGGGCAGGCTCGACGGCGCTGATGCTCTGGGCGACGCGTCCCCTTCGACTCCCCATCGCCAGGCTGCGGCGGGAGAGGTTCGACGCCGTCGTCGATCTGGTCCTGAGCGAGCCCTCGCGATTCATGGCCCTCGTCGCCAGCGCTGCCGCTGGCGTCACGATCGGCATGCCGACCGCGATCATGCTCAACGGCGTCTCCGAGACGCCGACGCCGGTCCAGGCGGGCATCATCGGACTCGTGCTTGGGGGGCTCGCCGCTTCCTTCGTCTACGTGATCCTCGCCGTACGGGCCATGGAGGACCGGATGATGGAGCGAACGCTCTGCCTCGGCTGCGGCCAGACGGTGGGAGGCGAAGCGGGCCCTTGCACGGCCTGTGGGCGGACACCGCTCCTTGGCCAGTGGTTTCCGATGCCCGGTCTTGCTCCTTCCGCGATTGTGCGGGCCTGCACCCCGCCGGTCCTCGGTGGTCTGGGCACCATTCTCTTCGCGATCATCGCCATCCAGCTCAGTGCGGGGGTTGTTGGGACGAGTGAGCCGGTGCTGCTGCTCAACGAATGGCTGCGCGGCCCAGCCCGCGGAATGGAAGCCAATTTTCACATCGTCCTCCTGGTGATCGTTGCCGCACTGACGGTCGACCGTTGCCGAAATCGCATTGCCGTGCGGCTTGAGTACGGAAGCCGGACCTGCCTGGGCTGCGGCCACGACCTGCGAGCAACCTCCGCCCCGAAGGGCGTCGGCCGGTGCGGCGAGTGCGGGGCGGGCTTCGTTCGCGTCGAGGCGGGGAATCCGTAGAATTCGATCGTGCCCCAACACGCCTATCAACGCACCCCACGCTTCCAGTCGACCACTCCGCGTTCCGCCTCCATGCCGCGATGCCTCGGGTCGGCGCTCGCGGTTGGGGTCGCTCTCCTAACGGCGATGGCGGGCGGCTGCGGCAGCGACCACGCCATGACGCTCCTGGACAGCGACGTTTCGGCTCCGCCGGAGATGGACGTGCGCTACGCCTTCGACATTGCCCGCATCGACGGACAGCTTGCCGGCGGCCGGTTCATCCTTGCCGGCACCGTTGAAGACATCAACGCTGTCGCCGAGGAGACCATGAGCCGCTACGCATCGAGCGGTTGGACCCTGCGCGAGCAGCGCATGCTCCCTGCCGAGGCGAAGCTGGTGTTTGAGAAGGGGACCCGCACGGCGACGGTCGAGATCGCACGACGGCGCGTCGACCCCGAAATGTCCAGCGCCGTGATCGTTGTCTCCAACGCCGGCTGACGCGTCCGCGAGTTCACGAAACCTGTCCGCCGCTTGACACGAGGCCAAGGATGGCCGCCAGCCCCACCCCAACGCCGAGTGATTCCAGCGGGTCGTCCGATCGCCACGGCCGTGGCGCTCACGGCACCGGCGACCGGTTCGAGCGAAACGCCCGGACCTTCACGCTGCTGACGCTTCTCTCGCGTTTCACCGGCCTGGCCCGCGATGCCACACTCAGCCGGGCCTTCGGCGTCGGTCCGGTCATGGACGCGTTCTCGTTCGGCTTCATGGTGCCGAACCTCTTTCGCCGTCTCTTCGGTGAAGGGGCCTTGAGCGCTTCGTTCCTCCCGATCTACGCCCGCCTCGATACAAGTGATCCCGTACAAGCCCGCCGGTTCGCATCGCTCACGCTGCTCCTCCTCGGCCTCGTGCTCAACGCGATGGTCATCGTGGCCGAAGTCGTCCTCTTCGTCGTGCACCACAACGCCGCTGGCTCCGGTGACATGACACGGTTGGGGCTTGAGCTGCTGATGACCATGCTGCCCTACATGCCGCTGGTCTGCATCGTCGCGGTGCTCGGTTCGGTCCTTCAGACGCACGATCGTTTCGGTCCGACCGCGGCAAGTCCGCTGATCCTCAACCTCGCCATCGTCGGGGCCTGTGTTGCATTCCTGCCGCTCTTTCGAAGCGATGACATCGAGGCCCAAGGCACCCACGCGATCCTTGTCGGGGCGAGCGTCGTGCTCGCCGGCGTGCTTCAGGTCGTCTGGTCGTTCGCCGCCGCCAGGCATCTTCACCTGAGCGTGCGCGGGGCGTGGAGTGACCTGCGTGACCGCGCCGCCCCAAGCTGGATCCACATGCGAGAGATGCTCGCCCAGGCGCTCCCGATGATGCTCGGGCTCGGCGTCCTTCAGGTCAACACGTTCCTCGACGGCCTCGTCGCAAGCTGGCCGACGATCATCGGGCCCACGATCTTTGGCGTTGCGTTTCCGCTTCAGGATGGGGCCATGTCGACGCTCGCCAACGCCCAGCGCCTCTACGAGTTTCCGCTGGGTGTCTTCGGCATCGCCATCGCCAGCGCGATCTTCCCCGTGCTCTCGCGGCAAGCCAAGGACCTTCCCGCGTTCCTCGGCACCCTGCGCCGCGGCCTTCGCCTCACTCTCTTCATCGGACTGCCGGCCAGCGTCGGGCTGATGCTGGTCGGCCGTCCAGCTGTTGCGGTGATGCTTCAGGGCGGCCGGTTCACGCCCGAAGACACCGATCGTGTTGCGTTCGTTCTGCTCGGCTATGCCCCGGCGATCTGGAGCTACTGCATGGTGCACGTTTGGACGCGTGCCTTCTATGCGAGCGGTGACTCCAAGACGCCGACGCGCGTCGCCGTCGGCATGGTGCTCCTGAACCTCACGCTGAACCTGACCCTGATCTGGACCGGCCTGCGGGAAGCAGGCTTGGCCTGGTCAACCGCCATTTGCTCGATGATCCAGTGCGTGATCCTGGCCAGGATCCTCACCCGACGCATGGGTCGTGTGGTGGACCACGAGGTGCTCGCATCATGGGGACGCACTGCGGCCGTCACCGCTGGCATGGCGGCGCCGATGTTCCTTGCCCATTGGCTACTTCCGGCAAGCTCGAGTTGGGGGGCGGCGGTCGTCGAACTGGGCCTCCTCATGGGACTCGGGGCCATGGCCGTCGCCGGAGGGGCGTTCCTGTTGCGGATGCCGGAGTTGCGCTGGGCGCTGGGCCGGAAATGACGCTTCCGGCATGACTTGAGCGGGGTTCGCGCGGACAACAGCCGAACTTTCCGGTGAGAACGACAGTGCCGATTCAGTCGGTTGCTCCAGCGACCGATAGCCGTTCACAGCATCGACAAGGCGGTCGATGCCGGAGCGATACCACATGAACGGCGACTGGAACGAATCAACCTCCGACACGACACAGGAAACCGGCGACCAGCTCCCGATGGCCAACAGTGGTCACGCTGAATATCCCATGGGGGAGCCCATGGCATCGCAGCCGCTGCCGGACCAGCCGGTGCGAACCCATCAGGATGTGTTGGACCTGATCGGCGAGGTCGAGCGCCAGTTGGAGCGGCTTCGCACCGCTCAAGTGCGTTCCTCCGAGGAGCTTGCCCACTTCGCCGATCGCGGGCGCCGGCTCGACGAGCGCGAACAGGAGATTCATTCCGCAGAAGCGCTCCTCACTGCACGCGAGGCCCAGCTCCGGGCAATGGGGGAGTCGCTGCACGCCGAGTCGATGCGCGTGGGTGAGCGAACGGTCGAGGTCGAATCACGCGAAGGGGCCTTGTCTGAGCGCGAACGGCTTCAATCCGAGCGCGACGGCGCGCTCCGCGACCGGGACAACGCCCTCAGCGAGCGCGAGGTGGCGGTCGAGGAGGCGACACGACTCGTCAGCGCCGAGCGAGCAGCTCTCGAGCGGGCACGCGAGGAGATGGGTCGTGAGGCCACGGACATTGCCGCCGAACGAGACGCCCTTCGGCTGGAGATCACCAGCGTCAACGAGCGGCTTCTTGCCCTCGATGGGCACGTCGGCGAGCTCCGCGCCGAACGTGATCGGCTCGCGGGCGAGCTTCAAGCGGCTCGCAGTGAAGAGGCCGAACTGGTCGAAACGCGCCGACTCCAGGCGGAGGCCCTTGCCGCCGCCGAGCGAAACGAAGCCTCGCTGATGTTGACCATCACCCAGCTTCGCGAGCTCAACGAGGACTCCGAGTCATCGCTTCGGAGCCGCGACGAAGTGGTCGAATCGAAGGACCGTACGATCGCCGAGCGGGACGGTCGCATCGTTGAGTTGGAGCGCGAGGTCGAAATGACCCGTCACAGCCTGCGTACGGCCGGCGACAAGCTGGCAGCGTTGGCGAAGTCGGTGGCTGATTCCGCCCCCCAGCTTGAGCGCGGCGCAAGCGCTCTCGCCATGGTGAACGAGCAGCGACAGCGCCTTCTCGCCCACGAGGCCCGCATCGCCGAGCTGGAGGGCGAGCTGAAACAGGCGATCGCTGCCGCAAACGTCGTCCCCGAGAAGGTCGTCGAGCGAGTGGTCGAGACGGTTGTTGATACCAGCGCCCTTGACGCGGCGGCGAATGAGATCGAGCGGCTGCGCGCTGAGATTGCCGCGGCGGAACAGGCCGCTGCGGAAGCTCGCGCGTCGAATGAATCGCATAGGACAGTCGGCTCCGAGCAGGAGCGAGCGCTTGCCCAGACTGAGGCCAAGCTCGCTGCGGCCGTGTCCTTTCTCTCCACCCGCAAGCGGCGCATCGACCTCGCTCGACGACTTCAGCGCGAGCGCAAGCTCAAGCGTGAGGTCGAAGTCCGTCAGGTCGCCGAGAACGCGATGGTGCGGGTCCTCGAGGAGGAACGCCTTGTCAAGCGGCAACGCGAGGAACTGCGTCAGGTGCAGGAGCTGCTGGCCGCAAGCGAACGCGACATGGTCAGCCGCTACGCTCGACACCGCGGTTCACTTGTCGCCGCGTGGTTCATGCTGGTCGTCACTGGTCTTGGCGCCGGTGCGTGGTTCGCAGCCCCGGCGGTGCTGCCGGGCGGCGCGGTGGCGAGTGTTGACCTGACCGCGAAGGCGCGCGATGGCGAGACGCTCACGCCCGAGGCCGATGCGCTCTTCCAGGCGGTCCATCGGGAGGCACTCGCTGACGACGGCCTGCGCTCTGCGGTCAAGAAGCGCCTTGCCGATCGCGGCGTCACCGCCATGAAGGACAATGCAGAGTTCAATGCCTGGCTGGATGGCGTGCGAATCGACTCCGACGGAATCGGCTCCATGCGACTCGTGGCCGAGGGCCCCGACGCATCGACCGCAACCGTCGCCCTCGATACGCTCGCTACGACGCTCGTGAACGAATCCGCGAAGCTCGCGAAGGGCAAGGGCGATGTTCCGCGACCGGGTATCACCGGTAACGCTCAGGTTCCCGGACGGATGACCTTCTCGGTGCTCATGCCGCAGCAGGGACCATGGGATCGACTCGTTGCGGCGGGCCTCCTCTTCTCGGGCGTGGCAACGCTCGGCCTCATCACCGGAATCGTCGTGTTCGGGCGAATTGCTCGTGCAAAGCGTCGTTTCGAGGACGCGGAACGCTTCGGAGCGACGCTCTGAGGCGGATGGGCTGCGAGCTGGCTCAATTGACGATCAGATCGGATGAGGCAACTGGTTAGGCAAATGGGGTGAGTGGCCCAAGTCGTGTGGATGGCGCAGATCCTGTCGGCGATTGGCCCTCCGGATCCCAACAGCGACGAAAGTCAGGCCTTCCGAGGGCCGATGGATCGCGGTCAGGATGACGCGCCAGGCCTGCGTCCCCGCGAGGGGTCGGCAGCAACGGTCAGGCGAATGTGAGCGGCGGATGCCGCCTGGCACCACGGAAGGAGCCTGCCATGGACGGAAGCGGACTGAAGCTTGTGGGCGGTGACGCGGACACGGACTTCGACAGGGGTCTGGAGCCGCCGGCGCCCATTCCATTCAAACAATACGCGGCGATGTTCCCCCGACTCAGCCGTCGACCGAGGACGCACGTGGAACTCGAAGGACAGCCGCTCCCGTTTCGACTTCCTTCCTCGCTTCAGGTCGATGAATTCTTCGATTCCTTTAGCCGCAAGATCGATGAGCTCGCCAAGCAACTTGGCTTGAGCTCCGACGGCGACGACGACACGGACCGTCCCCGCGCAGCGTGAGCAGCGCGGTGGCCATGGACGGCCTTACGGACAGTCCCGATCGCCCGCACCTCACCGTGCGGGCGATCGTGCTTTTGTCGTCAGAGGAGGATCGCTCCGACCGTCGCACTCGCGAGGAGAAGGATGGGCACGATCCAGCGGCCCTTCACGACGAAGAGGAGCGAGCAGCTCGCCGTGGCAATCACCAACGATGATGGTCGAGTGATTGCGATGGCGATGGTCTCCCCTTGTCCGCTGAGCGAGAAGCCGACGCAACTCGCGAGCAGGAAGAGGGCCGTTGTTGCTATGAGTCCAGCGACGGCGGCAGCGAGGCCGTCCAAGAAGGCATGCAGCCGCTCATTGGCAACCAGCCGTTCGAACACGCCATGACCCAAGAGTGTGAAACCGAATGCGGGAAGGAAGATGCCTAGCGTCACGAGCAGCGCGCCGACGAAGCCGCCTCCCATGTAACCGACAAATGTCCCGAAGATGACGAGAGGGGCAGGGAGGATGCCGCCGATCGCGATGCCGTCAAGGAACTGGGCCTCGGTCATCCAGCCATGCGGGCCTGTGGCGGCGTCGTGCACGACAGGGATGGCCGTGTATGCCCCGCCGAAACTGACCAGGCCGCCGGTCAGGCCCGTTCCGAAAAGGCGCACGACACCGGGAGTCTCGACGGTCAGGCTGCGACCGCCGTCGGTGATCGCGGCCGGGAGCGAGACATGGGACCCGATCCAAAGTGCAAGGGCGATCCCGCCCAGAATCGCCGGTGCCGCGAGTACGGCGAGTCGACTTCGGGCCAGCGCGTGAGCGATCCCCCCGACGAGGAGCGGCACCCAGAACGGAACCGACATGAGTTGGGCAATGCCCGCCATCATCGCGATGGCGCCAAGATGGGCACCCGAGGCGAAGGCGATGACCAGACGCACCGTCGCACGAATGACCAAGCCAACCACAGCCGCTTGAGATGCTGCGAACGCGCCGCCCACGATCGCTCCTCGGACGCCGAAGTGCATGTAGAGAGACGCACAAAGCAGCATGAGGATGAAGCCGGGCAACATGAAGCCCAGACCTGCGGCGATCGACCCGGCCCGGCCGCGGGCGAGCATGCCGAACCAGCAGCAGAGTTCATGTGCCTCCGGTCCGGGAAGAGCCTGATAGACGGCCAGCGCCCTGCGAAATCGCGGCTCATCCACCCAGCGTTCCCGTTCGACCAGCTCGTGCCGAATCATGTCGATCTGGGCAGTTGGGCCTCCCCAAGCGAGCAGTCCGAACCGCAGAAAGCGAGTGAACACCCCCACGAGCGAGAGCTCGGGCGGGCCAATCGATGGCTCGCAGTGGTCTTGGGGCATTCGATCAAACCGTAACAGCGCGGCTGAGAATCAGGTGTCCTGCGAGGGGCGGATACCTCACGATTGGTCTTGCTTACCCGGGTTTTCGTGTGAATCGCAAGCGCCCGCCTGACTTCGTTCCGTGAAGCCCTATATTCAGAAGACACCGCGACGCAGACCGAGGTCCAGCGAGCGGTCTGTTTCATTCGAATGCCGCCACTGACGTTCGCGGCCCTAGAGGAGTCGTCTCGCGTGCTTAACTCTCGTTCAAGCTGTTACGGCCATTGCGTCGGGCTGATCGGTTCCATCACGGCTCTCGCACCGACCCTTCTCGTGGCAAGCGCCTCCGCCGTCGACCTGACGGTGAGCTCAGTGGAGGTGAATCAGGCGATCAACTCCGGGTCGATGACGCTTGTCGCGAAGAACGCGACGGTCGTCCGGGTGAAGGTGGGCGTTGCCGGATCCGCGGCGGCTGTCCCGAATGTCGATGCGGAGCTGCGGATTTACGCCAATGGCGTTGAGATTCCGGGGTCGCCATTCTTTTCATCGAACGGGCCGATCACCGCGCCGCTCGCGCCCAACTTGGCCAACGAGAACGACACCCTCAACTTTCTTTGCGTGCCTCCGCAATCGGGAGATGTCGACTTCGTCGTCATCGTGAACCCGCTGCACAAGGTGCTGGAAACCAACTACTCCAACAACTCCGGGCAACTCCTCGACAAGAACTTTGTCTGTCGAAAGATGGTGGAGCTCGCCTACGTCTCGGTGAACTACACGCCAGGAGGCGGAGAACCGCCACTGTGGATGATTGAGCCCGGGGTCGGCGACGCCTTTCTTCGCGGGATCTACAAGACTGGTGACTGGAATTACCACCGCTCGCCGCTGGGCGCGCTCACGTGGAACTCGAACATCAACAGTTCGAACAACACGCTCCTGTCGACACTCAACGACATCCGCAATATCACGATTCCGGCTGCTGGTTACCCAAAGCCGGAGTTCATCTACGGTTGGCTTCCTGGCAACCCATACAGCGGCAATGGACAGGCGATCGGCATCCCCGGGGCCGCTGCGTTCGGGAACTCCGAGGAGAACCGATTCCAGCGGACCTTCGCCCACGAGGTCGGGCACCTCTGGGGCCAGCAGCACAACTCATCGTCGATCGCAACGATCGGCTTTGACGTCGTGAACGGACTCAAGGACCCGCTCAACCTCGCGTCCGTGATGCCGACATCAAAGAAGGATGTGATGTTCGCGGGCTTGCTCACCAACGAGGCGTGGGTTGCGGCGGTGACGTTCAATGATTGCATTGGTGATTCGCGAGCGGCATGCGCTGCCGCAGGAGGCGAAGGCGAAGGGGAGGGCGGAGCCAGCGATGCCGCGAGCAGCGCAGGAACAAGCGGCGAGATGCAGTGCATTCGGCTCGCGGGGGAGTATCACCGGGCCAGAGGAGTGATGACACTGCAGCCGTCTCTTCGACTCGATTCGGCGCTGCCGACCGTGAACGACCCTATGGGTGATGCTGAGGTCCGTGCCTATTCGGCGGCGGGTCGGCTCCTGAGCAAGCTGCGCATCCGCACCGATTCGCTCATGGAGAGTTGTGCGGGGACCGGTCAGCTCGAGCGAACGCCGGTCTACGTCACGCTTCCCGAGTCGATCGCCAGCCAGTGGATAGCACGCGTAGAGATTCGAGACGTGAAGAGTGGCGCCCTCTTGGCTCGCCAGCTCCGCAGTCCGAACGCTCCTGTGGCCTCGATCATGTCGATCGCCCCAACTGGAGTCATTGATGCCGGCGGGCCCCTTCCAGACGACAAGCCGGGCGAGGCGCTCGCAGGCGAGGTCGAAGTCGCATGGGCCGCGTCCGACGCGGACGGGGACAGGATGGAGGCAGCGCTTTTGTATAGCCCCGACGGTGGGACGGCGTGGTATCCCGTGGTGGTATCGCAGCGTGTCGGCACTGGGACGGAGGAGCGAACCAGGTTCTCCACCGCCAACCTTCCACAGTCAGTTGGCCCGAACGGGAGATTGAAGCTGCGGGTGAGCGACGGCCTCAATCAAAGCGACGTCGAGTTCCCGCAGGGCATGATGCTTGGGATTGGCTCCCCTCCAGATGTCCACATCGTCAGCCCAAACGACAACATCACCGTTCCACAGCACGCGTCGGTGGTCTTCCAGGCCTCCGCATGGGACATGGAGGACCGGTTGTTGCCGGAATCCTCCATTGAATGGACCTCGGATATCGATGGGCCGGTCGGCACGGGCCGGCTCTTTACGAGCGGCAACCTCTCGGTGGGCGCTCACAATCTCACCCTGAAGGGAACGGATAGCTCCGGGCTTTCAACCTTGAAGGTCATCAAGGTCATCGTTGCCGCGAGGGCTGTTCGCTCTCCCGACCTGAACGCCGACGGTGCAGTGAATGCCGCTGACCTCTCGATCCTTCTTGGAGAGTGGGCCAACGACTCATTTGCAGACCTCGACCTGAGCGGATCGGTTGGTGCAAGCGACCTAGCGATCCTGCTGGGCGCCTTCTCCTGACGCGACTGCGGCGGAAAAAAATGAAGGGGCACGGACAGATCGGCTTGTCCGTACCCCTTCGCGAAAGGAGTGTTGGTTGAGTGTACTCTTTCGGCTATTGCCGTGGGTACATCAACCCAGTCGGACAAAATCTGCCAAGATGGGGCGCGAGTCGTGGTTCGCCTTAGGAGGAAACCTGATTACCGAGATTGACTTCGGTGATTGGGTCCGGGTCACGGACCCAATCGTTGATGCAATCCTCTAAGGGCATCAATAACCGTCGTCGATGGCGGAAACGTCATCAGGTGACGGGCGCACTCGAGTTGGCAGCCCTTCTCTTCCAGTGCTGTTGCAACGGCCTGAAGGTGTTGGACCGTGTAGTCGCGAACCGCGAAAGTGGGGTGACGGGAGCTCAGCTCGTCGATGTACGCCCGATGCACCCTGGGAGATTCGTATCCCGGGCTCGCTTCGGCGAGATCCTGGAGGTCTTCAAGCCACTCCAGCAGGGGATCGCTCTCGCGGGTTGGATCGACGATGTCGCGCCACAGTTGTTGAAGTGACCGCCGAACCAGGGCTCGCTGGATCGCATCCAGGGTGCACAGGACCCGCCGGCCGACCTTCACAACCTCCAAGGCGCCGCTCTTCCGATAGCGAGCCAGAGTTCGGACGGAGACGCCGGCTTGCACCGCCGCTTGCTCAAGCGTCATGAGTGAGCCGTCGCAGGATGCCGACGACATGCCGGTCATGTTGCTTGGAAGCAAATGGCCCGGCGTGAAGGCCGCCGGGGGTGATGAAGGCGGAGTGGAATCGCCCCCTTCGGAAGGCGAAGGAGCTTGTCCCATTCGACGTGCGCGAGGACGATCAGGTTCTGACTGAGAGGAGTCTCGGTTCATGGTTCCTTCCGAGGGCCGATCTGAAGGCCTTGTCTTCGTCGGCTCAAAATGCACGCCAGGACGCAACGCGTGAGACGCCTTGAGGGAAAATGGTGGAAATCACCCACCTCTCGAATTGCTGCTACAACTCTCGCTCTGTGGAGGGTTTGGAGCAAGCGATCGGACAGCGTCGACGGCCCCGATGAGATCCACGAGTGCCGGTCTGGGTTCGTGTCGCGACGGCAGCCTGTCGCGGTTGCGCTCGACGCAGACACTAGCAATCGAGTGGGCCGAACAAAAAGCAACGCAGGCGAATGCCTGAATTTGTGGACCCTTGAGCAAGGGTAAGCGTTAGCAAGCGCGCGCACCTTGCGTGAAAGCACCCACATTCGCCTGCCAATTTCGCCCATTTACGGCGGAAGCGGCGCGCATATCAATTGAGATTCGTGATCCGTCGTATCATGATCTCGCTCCTTCTGAAGAGGAGCATGGAGACACACACGACTATGGCCAGCATCGAAACTCTTTTGGAACAGGTCGCGAAATCGGACTTGGACATCACGGCGCTCCTGAAGCTTCGCAGCGCGGTGGATGACAAGCTCGCCGTCGTTCGCAAGGACCTTGAGCGTCAGCTTCAGGCACTGGATGGTCCCGCTCCGCGCCGCGGCCGTCCCGCAGGCGCCCGTCGCACGCGACGTAATGCCGCGAACACTCCCGGCAAGCACCAGGGAATGTCGGTTGCCGAAGCAGTACGGAAGATCATCTCGTCGAAGGGCGGAAAGCTTTCGACTGCACAGATCAAGAAGTACTTCTCTGATGCCGGTGATACCCGCAATCTCAACTTCACCATTCTGGTTCGTGGCGGCGTCCTAAAGAAGGTCGGCACCGAATCGAAGAAGGAAGGCAAGAAGGGTCGGGCGGGCGGCATCTACGCCGTGGCCGGATGACGGTCCGGGTCCTGACCAGCCCGCTGCTGTCGAGATACGGCTTCTCGCATGGATTCTCGACACGGGTGGGCGGCTCCAGTCCCGCACCGTTTGACTCGCTCAACTTGGGCATGTCCTCGGCCCTGCCTGAGGACGCACCCGACGAACTGCGACATCACGAGCCCGCACGCATCGAGAGGAACACAGGTCTCTTCCTCGATGCGTGCGGGCTGCGCGCACGACGTGCGGTGCGCGTTCGTCAGGTTCATGGCTCGCGCGCGATCGGGTCGGGCGAGGCGCTTCAGGCGGAACTCGCTTCCGGTCCACTCGAACCAGCGGATGCCCTCGTCTCGGACGATCCGAACGTTGCGATCCTGGTGCGCTGCGCGGATTGCGTTCCGATTCTGATCGCGTCACCGGGTACCGGCCGCGTTGCGGCGATCCACGCCGGCTGGCGAGGCCTCGTGGCTGGAATCATCGAATCGGCCCTTGCCGCACTGGCTCCTTCCGCGGCCGAGCGACGGTCGCTTATCGCTTCGATTGGTCCTTCGATTGGCGTCGATTCATATGAGGTCGGGAACGAGGTAGCCGAACAGTTTGTTCTCGCCGATCTTGGACATTGCATCCGTTCCGGCGCTAGCAGGCCGCACCTCGATTGCCATCGCGCTGCCCAAGCCCTCCTTCTTCGCGCCGGCGTGCCCGCAGAACGAACGGACGGCGAGCCGATATGCACCTATCGAAACGGAGGTCTCTTCTTCTCTGCCCGCCGAGACGGCGCCGTCAGCGGTCGCATGGCCGCAGCCATCGGGGCGATCCCGGTTTGAGGCGAACGGGGCATGGCTGGGTGCCCGCACCAACGGGCGATCGCAGGCCTCGTCAGCGGCTGGCCATCTCCTCGAGTCGAGCGATGGCCCGCCTCAGGCCAACGACGCCCCGAGCATCGGGACCTGCGCGGGCCGTGGCGATGGCGACGGCAGCACGGCGAGCCTGAAGCGAACCCAGAAGATCACCTCCCAGTTCGCGCACGTCGCCGAGCATGCGGAGGAGCTCCAGCCGATGCATGGCATCCGGCGCGAGAATCGATTCGAGCGTCGGAGCGAGTGTTTCTGCCTCCACAAGCAGTTCCGCCGGAGGCAACGCCCGAACATCCGAACATCCGAGCAGAATTCCAAGCCTGGCGAGTGCTGGAGCCAGTTCGTTCTCGCCGGTCAGCATTGCCCAGCGTTGCGGCTCGTCGCGGAGCATCGCCCGAATCGCCGAGGGACCTTCCAATCGCGACACGGTTCTCACCCGTACCCGGATGAGATCGACCGTGCGGCTACCCGAGGCGCCCTCCAGGCGAAGTGACTCATCGACCAGCGGTCTCGTCCGTTCGGCGATCTCCACCCAATCCGTTTGAGCCTTCCGATCTTCAAGCACGCGCAACCAGAAATAGCAGAGGCTCAGGTATCGCGAGCGATGGGCATCGGAGTCGGCAATAGCGTCGATGAATTCGCGACCGAGTTCGATCGCTTGGTCGCGCTGGCCCGCTCCGGCCATCGCGCGGACAAGCACGCTGAACGTGCCGACCGTGGCGACGGCCCGCGGCCCGTAATTGGATTCGCGAATCGCAATCGATTCACGCGCCGCAGCGACCGACTCGGGAAAGCGGCTGACCAGCAGGCCCAGATACGCATGGTTGTGCAGGGCTCGGGCCAGTTCCGGATGTCGGTCATGCACCCGCTCGCGAAGGCAGTCCACGCCGTTTCGAGATGTCTCGAAAGCTTCCGCCGCGAATCCGAGCTCCTCCTGAAAGAGGGCAACCGTACTCATGGCCGATCCGGTGCGCAGGCCATCTCCGGATCGCAGGGCCATCTCGACGGCCTCTTCCGCGAGCGGGAGGGCGGCGGTCGGCCCACTGATTGCCTTTCGGGCCGTGGCGAGAAGTCGAAGTGCCTCCGAGCAGCGGGAATCGTCGCCGTTCATGCGATACCACTCGGCTGCCGCGGCAAGCGGCCGTTGGGCCTCCAAGAACATCGTGAGGGCGACGAGCTGCTTACCTAGTCCGAGTTGGGCATGGGCGAGCACGTCCAAGTCGGCATCGGGCGAGCCTGCGAGGAGTGTCTCGGCCCGCCTGTACTCCTCGGCCGCGGCGGCGGCGTCACCGAGCTCGTCGAATGCGCCGCCTAACGTCTCGCGCAACTCGCCCTCGATCGCGGCTGGACGATCCTCGAGGGAAAGCATGTTTCTGGCAAGCTCAAGCGTCGACTGGGCCGAGATGCGAGAGTCCTCGAGGCCGGCCTCGCGCATGGCGGTGAAGATGCCCTGCAGGAAGTCACGGGCCCGCTCGGCGCTCTCGCGAGAACGCTCGGCCTCGTGGGCGCGGCGGGTTGCTTCTCTTGCCCCTGCCTCCGCGGCCACCTTCGCGATCTGCTCTTCTGCCTTGGAATTCAGCAGATTTTCGCGCTCCACCGAGAGCGAGAGGGCCAGCCAGGTCGAGATGAACGTCGCGCCCAGCAGCAGCACCATGGCGACCATGGCTGTGCCGAACGCTAGGCGGTGCCTCGCAATCGCCTTGCCGAGCACGTATCGAAGCTCGTTCGGATGGGCAAGCACGGGCTCGTTCGCAAGCCAGCGGCGCAGATCGGCAGCGAGTGCATCCATGGACTCGTATCGGCGATCGGGCTCCTTCGCGAGGGCCTTCATGCACACCAGGCTCAGGTCGCGTCCGATGCCCGAGACAACGCGCGACGGCGGGGCCGGATCGGTCTCGGTGATCTGGCGGAAGAGTTCAGGGAGCGAAGCCGTCTCGTCGAATGGATGAGAGCCTGTCAGTGCCCGATAGAGAAGGGCGCCAACCGCATGCACGTCCGCTCGGGCGTCGACATGTCGAGCCTGTACTTGCTCTGGAGCCGCGTAGCTTGGTGTTCCAAGGAAACCGCTGGCTTGGGTAATCACGGTCGCATCGCCGCCAAAGGGGAGCGCAAGCCCAAAGTCAAGGACATGCGGCTGTCCGTCCTGGTCCACGAGCACGTTGCTGGGCTTGAGGTCACGGTGAATCACACCGTTGCGATGGGCGTGGGCGATGGCCTCGGCCAAGGCGACGCAACTTCTCACGATCGTGCGCTGCGATCCGCCAACGCTGCTGGCCCGCAATTCATCGGCCCAGCGGTCGAGCGGCTTGCCGTCGATCCACTCCATGACCAGGATGCGCTGCTCGCCCGACTCATGCCGAGCGAGCAATGTCACGATGCCAGGGTGCTGCAGGGAGGCGACGATTTCCGCCTCCCGGTCGAACCGGGCCCTGGCAGAGGTCCCGCCTCCATCCTGATGCAGGCGTTTCACCGCGACGGTGCGTTCGGTCCCGGGTTCGACGGCCCGGTAGACGGTGCCCTGCCCGCCGCGGGCGACAACCGAGAGCAGGCGATAGCCCGCGATCGTCCCAAGTTCCTCCGGCGACGGCTCGCGAACGGCTTCGGCGACACGCTTTACCCACGCGTCGACGTCGTCATCGAAACCAAACGATCGCGATAACGCGGGCTCCAGCGCCGACCCAGGCGTGAAGTTCTCGTTTGGGCTGCTCGCATCGTCACTCGCCAATCACTCCTCCTCGTCGCGAATCTGCTCCGCGATGAGTTCCTTCATCCGGTCGCGAATCCGCTGCTTCACCTTGTGGACCGCCTGCTCGCTCATCGCCGTGTCGGCAGCAATGTCGCGAATCGCGTCGCCCCGCAGGCAACGCTCAAACACGGTGACGCTGATCGGTTCGAAGCTCCGGCGAATCGTGGTCAGGGCAAGGCGGACGTGGTGATCTTCCCACTCCCGCTCCCACTCCCGTTCCCACTGCTGGCCCCACGTTTCGCCATCGGCACCGACCGGCGCCTCCACTTCCTCTAGCCGCCCATCACCCGGCGTTGGACGCCGCTTTGCGGCATGTCGCGCAATTGCGTTGCGGACCGAGCGAAAGAGGTAGTCCCGGAACCTGCCGCGTGAGCGGTCGTACTCGAATCGGCCAAACGCCCCGCAGAGGGAGGTCATGACCGCCTGGGCAATGTCCTCGGCATCCGCCTGTTGCTGACCGCGAGAGCGGGCGAAGCGGACTATCAGATCGCGGTAGCGCGACTCGAACAGCGTCCACGCACCCTCATCGGCCGGGTTCCGGAGGCGCTGAAGCAGGGTGACTTGGGTGTTCGGAACCTCCACGCGGGTCCATGCTACCGCTCACGATTCCAAACGGCTTCGGATCGCGTCGGTGAAGGAAAAAGCCTCTTCAAGACATGTCTCGACCGCGGGCAAGAGCCAGTTGTCCTGGTTCACGAACCAGATCCGCTCGGCGATGGGCCGGCGGACTGTCTCCGCAAGGCCATCGGCGATCTGCCCCGGCTGGGCGAA